>JBQGBY010000083.1:0-1999 GCA_052038195.1 Micromonosporaceae bacterium
GCCGAGTTGTTCCGCAGCGCGACGAAGTTCGACTCGCACTGCGGGTGGCCGTCGTTCTACGCACCGCTGGCCGAGGACCGGGTCGAATACGTCAGCGACCGGTCGCTGGGCGCGGAACGGACCGAGGTTCGCTGCGCGCGCTGCGGATCGCATCTGGGGCACGTCTTCTCCGGCGAGGGCTACGGGACGCCGACCGACCTGCGCTACTGCATCAACGGCATCGCACTGAGGCGCGAGGTCGACGCCGCCTGATCTCAGGCTCGCCGGTGACGGCCACACCGGCCGGGCCTCGTGCGGCAACCAGCCATGATGACCGCATGACCGGCCCAGCCGCCTTGCACACGGCCAACTTCGCCGAATTCGACCCGGCCACTCTCTACGCCCTGCTGCGCCTGCGGGTGGACGTCTTCGTCGTCGAACAGCACTGCGCCTATCCGGAGATCGACGGACGCGACACCGAGCCGGACGCGCTGCACGTCTGGCTGGCCGACGAGCCGACGCAGCCGCTGGGGTACCTGCGGGTCCTGCGCGAGCCGAACGGGGCGGCCAGGATCGGGCGCGTGGCGGTGGCCCGTTCGGCCCGCGGAACGGGCCTCGCCCGGCGGCTCATGCAGGCGGGCCTCGAACACATCGGTGACCGGGTGTGCGTGCTGGATGCACAGGCCGGGCTGGTGGACTTCTACGCCGAGTACGGGTTCGTCGTCACCGGCCCCGAGTACCTCGAGGACGGGATCCCGCACGTGCCCATGCGGCGCGTCGCCGGCTGAGCCTCCGGGCGGCGCCATATCCCCCACTTGTGGCGGGTTGGACACGTCTCGGACGTCCACGAGACGTTGACAGCCCACCACAAGATGGAAGCCCGGACGGTGCGCCACCAGATGGGTGGCGCTAGGGGAGGGCGGCGACGATCTCCTGCACGGGCTTGCGGCGGCCCGTATAGAACGGCACCTCTTCGCGGACGTGGCGGCGCGCGGCCGAGCCGCGCAGGTGCCGCATCAGATCGACGATCCGGTGCAGTTCGTCGGCCTCGAAGGCCAGGATCCACTCGTAGTCGCCGAGCGCGAACGAGGCCACCGTGTTGGCCCGCACGTCGGGGTAGTCGCGCGCCATCATGCCGTGCTCGGCCAGCATGGCGCGACGCTCGGTGTCGGGCAGCAGGTACCACTCGTAGGAGCGCACGAACGGGTAGACGCAGACGTAGGCGCGCGGATCCTCGCCGGCAAGGAACGCCGGGACGTGGCTCTTGTTGAACTCGGCCGGACGGTGCAGCGCCGCCTGCGACCACACCGGCTCCAACCGGCGGCCGAGGCTCGTCCGGCGGAACCGGTGGTACGCCTCCTGCAGGTCGTCGGCGGACGCCGCATGCCACCAGATCATCAGGTCGGCGTCGGCCCGGAGCCCGCCGAGGTCGTAGGTGCCCCGGACGACCACGTCCTTGCCCGCCAGCTCCTCGAACAGCCCGGCCACCTCGGCGGCCAGCGGCGCCCGTTCGGCATCGCCCAGCGGATCGCGCAGCCGGAACACCGACCACATCGTGTACCGGACCACCTCGTTGAGGTCACGAGCCTTCGGGCGCACGACCGGATCGTTCATGCCTCCGATACTGGCACGAGCCCGATCCCGTCCAGGATCCCGGCCGCCGCCTGCTGCGCGGCCGCGACGCATGCGGCGATCCCGATGCCCGCATAGGCGGCGCCGCACAGGGCGAGGCCCGGCACGGCGGCCGCCGCAGCGACCACCCGCGACATCCGCTCCAGGTGGCCAATGGTGTACTGCGGCAGCGCGCCGCCCCAGCGCGTGACCGTCCAGTCCACGGGCCGACCCGTCACCCCCAGCGCCGCGGCCAACTCGGCCAGCACGAGGTCGGCCAGTTCACCGTCTGCCCGCTGGAGGTCGGCGACGGACCCGTGGCGGCCGACCGAAGCCCGCAGCACGACCAGGTCGCCGGCGGCGGCGCCCAGCCACGGCCACTTGACCGATGACAACGTCACGGCCTTGA
>JBQGBY010000084.1:0-28794 GCA_052038195.1 Micromonosporaceae bacterium
TGAGGGACGACTACGAGATCACGGTGCCGACCGTGGACCTCGCGGTCGAGGTGGCGCTGCGCCAGGGCGCGCTCGGCGCGCGGATGACGGGTGGCGGCTTCGGCGGCTGCGTGCTGGCGCTCGTCCCCGAGGGTAAGGCCGCGACCGTACGGTCGGCGGTGGCCGAAGGCTTCGCCGCCGGCGGCTACGCGGAGCCCGCCTCATTCCTGGCCCACGCCAGCGACGGTGCCGTCAGAGTGTCACCCACCAACGGGTGACAACGGCACCACCGCAACGCGCCAGGTGCCGGTGACGTGCTCGGGCACGACGGTGATCGTCACGACCGTCCCCTCGGGAAAGTCCAGCGGCAGCCGTTCGGGATCCCCAACGTCGACCATGCCCGGCAGCTCCCAGAATCCGTGGTAGTCCCAGCGCTCGACGCTGGCCGCGACGATCCCGTTCACCGATATGTGAAGGTATCCAGGCGTCTGCATGGCGACGAACAGGTCCGCTTGGTCGATCCACTCGAGACTGCCGGAGACCGGGCGCAGCGGGTCGTCCGGATCAGACCTCAGGTCCAGCACGGGGCGTTGCGTGCCAGGGAGCGGGCGAAGCGGGAACAGCTCGTCCGGCCGCCGCGGCAACGGGTACGCCCCGAACGGCACCCGTTCCATCACCGCGAGCGCGATCGTGCCGACCGAGGGGAGGGGCAGATCGCTCGGCGTGTCTCCTCCAGAGACACCACGCTCGTGGACAGCCGTCATGGTGAAGGTCACCGGTTCACCGACGGAGACACCGTACGCGTCGAGCAGGTATCCCAGATCGTCGGCCAGCAGCCCCGGCACCGGGGTGCCCGGGTATGGGTTCGGACCGCAGTAACCGAAACTGGGCAGCTCGCGGCCATTGGCCGCCAACGTCGTCGTCAGCGGACTGGAGCACAGGCCCAAGAGGACGATGTCAAGCGTCCGCGGCGTGACCGTGACCGACACGTCCGCATCGGGCAGCGAGGCCGACCCGGTCGCCACCACCCGCGCCCCGAGGCCGTACTCGGGGAAGCCGTCGATCATCCTGGTCGGAGAGTCGGCCACCCAGGGCGCCGACTCCTGGTGACCGGGCAGCAAGCTGGCGTTCGCGACGACTGCGGCGACGACCGCGCATGCGGCGGCGGCGGTCGCGATGGCGCGATGGCGCCGCACCCGTGCGATCCGCCGCCGCACTTCGGCCAGGCGCTGCTCCCGGACCGTCGGCTCGCCCGCCGCGGACCGTTCGCGCATGAGCTCACTCAGATCGACGTTCATGCCAACACCCCCTCGTTGGTGCGGAGCGACTCGTCCTGCCGCAGCCGGGCCAGTCCCTTCGCCGCCTGGCTCTTCACCGTGCCGATGCTGATGTCCAGAGCCTGGGCGATGTCCGCCTCGCTGAGGTCCTCGAAGTAGCGCAGCACCAGGACCGCGCGCTGCCGGCGGGGCAGGCGTCCAAGGGCGCGCCACACCTCGTCCCGGGCGTCCACCTCGGCCGGGCCGTTGTCGGGCCGCGGCTGGTCCGGCAGTACCGACGACGGATGCTCGCTGAACGATCGGCGGCGCCACCAGGACACGTACGTGTGGTACATGACCTTCCGCACGTACGGCTCCGGGTTGCCGCGCATCCTGTTCCACACGAACCACGCCTTGACGAGGGCCGTCTGGAGCAGGTCCTCCGCCGCGGCCCAGTCGTGGGTCAGCAGATACGCCGAGCGCAGCAGCCGCTGCGATGCGGACACCACGAACCCGTCGTAGTCGCCTTCGTCGTCGGCTTGCCCCACCGGTCACTCCTCCATCGCCCGGCCGCACTCCGCGTGGCCGCTGACGATACGCCCCGAGGGTCTCCGAAGGTTGCCACGAACGGCCGCCGGCTCAGCCGGCGCCCGCCAGGTGCAGGCTCCGCTTGTCGGCGGCCGTCGGGCCGAAGGAGGTCAGGGCCACCGGTACGTCGAGCGTGGCCGAGATCTCCGCGACCCAGTCGGCGGGGGCCTCCTGGTCGAGCACCGGGGTCGCGGCGCTCAACTGGTCGGTCAACGCAGTCTGGTAGCCAAGATCCCGGAACGGGCCGGGCTCGAGCCGGGTAACGACCCGGTCGCCGATCCGGTATGCGCGGCAGATCCGCACGTCGGCGGAGCGGGCGGCCACGTCGAGGTGGGTGAGCGCCAGTGCGTCGACGTCATTGGATACCTCGATCGCGTAGCGGTGCGCCACCGCGTCGAAGTGCCCGACCCGGAACGCGCCCTGCCAGGGACCGGTCACGTTGTGCGGGTCGACCAGCCGCGCGGTCAGACCCGCGTCCTCGGTGACCATGGGACCGGTGCCGTGCCGCGTCGTGAAGCAGCGCAGGACCCCGAGCCGCATCACGTCGCCGGCCAGGGACAACGCGTTGTCGAAGGTCGTCGTGCTCCAGGTGGTGAACGGATGGAACCCCCGCCACTCGTCCAGCAGCACTCCTTGGGCGCCCTCGAACACACACGGACCGGCCGCGACCAGTGCCTCCACAGAGGACTGATCGACCAGCCGTACGGCGGCCGCGACCGCCTCAAAGACCTGCCCGCAATCGTCGACCGGCGGCCCGTCCTGGCTCGGCACAGTCCCGAGCTCGGCAACCAGGTCGACCGCCCACGACCGGAGCCGGGCGAGCTTGCGTCGCAACACGCGCGGCGCGTGCAGATCGCCGAACCGGACCGCCTCCTCCCGGTGCTCCAGCGCGTACGCGACGGTCTCACCCACACCCATGCCGCACGAGCCGTGCCGGCCCGCCCCCCGCGCGAGCTCGCGGGCCTGGTTGACGATCCGGTGGTACGGCGTGGCGACCAGCGCGTCCCGATCCACGCTCAGCAGACCGTACGGCTGAGGGATGCCCAATGTGGACAGATGGTCCGCCTCAGTGGTGAGCGCCAGCGGGTCGACGACCGTGAACCGGGACAGCACCGTGGGCACTCCCCGCAGCGTGCCCGAGCCGAACTGAGCGAACGTGTGCGCGCGGCCGTCCTCGGTGACCACGTTGTGGCCGGCCTGCGCTCCGCCATTGAAGCGGACCACCGCGTGGACCGGTTGTGTGGCGCACAACCAGTCCACCACGGTGCCCTTGCCGGCGTCGCCGTAGCCGAGGTCGACCACGGCGACGTGTCGGCCCAACCACCCACGGTCGGCGTTCATCGGGCGTCAGAGCCTGATCAGGCCGTCGTCGGGGCGATCGGGACCGGTGGTGAGTGCGCCCGACCCGGTCACCCGCCCGCCACGCGGGCCGCCGATGCGGACCAGCGCACGCCCGACGCTCGCGCCGGCCGTCGAGCCGACGTCTGCCAGGTCATCGAGCCCCTCATCGAGGTCGATGACGCCCTCCTCGAGCCCGATCGTGAGGCCGATCGTCTCGCAGACCGCATCCAGGTCATCGAGCTCGATCACGTTCTGGCCGAGCAACTCCCGCCACCGCGTGAGCACGTCGGTGTTGCCTACATAGGACGAACCCGACGGCAGGATGTAGTAGACGTGGTAGCGGCGCGACAGCTCCGCCACGATGGCCTCGGTGGGGATGTCCTCGCCCAGGTCGTCCCCGATGAGCCGGCGCACCTGCTTCCGGCTCACCCGCGGGTAGGGCATCTCGTCACCGATGAGGAACAGATACCCGCGCCGCCCCCGCTTCTCGTAGCAGTCGATCGACGTATGCCGAGCCATGAAATACATGGCCAGCTCGTAGGACTCGGTCATCTGGCCGCCGCCGCCGCCCTCGAGGATGATGCGGCCCAGGTCCTCGTCCATCCGGTTGTCGGACTCGAACTGGCCGACCTGCAGCGGCACACGGTCGCAGGTGGCGTCACCGATCGCGCCGAACATGATCTGCGGATGCTCGACGTAACCCTTACGCAGCAACAAACCCAGCAGGCCCGGCAGCTTGGTCTGCAGCACCCGCGGGACGCTGCCCATCGAGCCGGTCACGTCGAAGAGCACCGCGATCGCCAGCGACTGCGGATGTTCGTCGCTGTCGCGGCTCTCCCGTACGCCCACGCCCGACGGGTTGAGCGCGTCGTGCACGACCCGCGCGCCGCTGTCGCTGTAAGCGAACGCGCTCTTTCCGGTCCGCCGCCGCATCCGTGCCGCGGCGTCGTAGACGTGGGTGGACCATCGTCCGCTGCCCATTGTTTCCCCCTCTTGGTTGTGGTCCTCACCGGACCGGTTGTGGCCACGTCGGGACCGTCGCGGGCACCGCGAACGTCCGGAACCGGCGTGGGCCGTAGAGATGGCCGAGCACGTCGTCGAGTTCGGCCAGGAGTAGCCAGGCGTCGTCCGGGCGCGCCGCCGGCGAGGGTCGCAGGCAGCCGCGCGCGAACCGCGCCAGCGGTGCCGGGGCACGGTCGCCCATGAGCGCGACCATGCACCGGGTGGCCAGGTAGATGTCGCTACCTTCGGTTGCGCGGTGCCGCGTGACGATCTCGGGCGCGTACCAGTCGCGATAGCGCCGAACCAGGGCCGGCACGAGGGGCCACGGTCCGTCGGCCGCATAGCACCAGTTCGCCAGCACCAGCCCGTGTTCCGCCGGCTCGATGAGAACGTGGTCCGGCAGGACCGCGCCGTGCACCACACCGGCCCGGTGCGCGAGCCCGAGGGCGACGAGCAGCCGCCGCCACATCCACGCCACGTCCCGGGCGTCGAGCCCGACCGGGTAGGCCGCGCCGACCGCGGCCAGGCTGACCAGGCCGGGAGCGTGGTCGAAGACATTGACCGTACGGTCGGCGCCGCTGGCGGTGTCCCGGTACGTGAACGACTCGCGGAGCGCCGGCAGATAGGCCCGGTGCTTCGGCTCGATCCCGCTCCACACGCGGCCCAGCAGCTCCGCCTCCCGCTCGAGCAGGTCGTTGTCGATCGGGCGGTGGGCCACCTTCAGCAGGACGTCCATATCGGACTGTCGCCCGACGAGATAGTCGGCCACCTCGTCGTGGCCGGCCCGGACGCCCACCTGGTAGGTGGCGGTCGGGCTGACGATCACCCGGCGCCGCACCGACGACCACAGCGTGGCCAGCCGGGCGAACGCCGCGGTCGCCTCGGCGACGCGGTCGGCCGGGACCCGGTCGGGATGGATGATCCGGGCCAGTGTCCGGTACACCCGCGCGCCGTCGTCGTCGGCCCCGAACAGCTGGGCCGGGCTGCGGGCGGCCCGTACCCGGGCCAGGGCCTCGTCGAGATCCATCATCGTGGTCATCGTCGACCTCGCCGGCCCCTGGCCGGGCCACCGTCCACTGTGGGCCGGAGCAGGGCGGGATGCAGCAGCGTCGCGTCGCCGGCCCGGTACAGGCGGGCCCGGCGACCACCCTTGGCTCCGCCGCGCTCGGTGACGGCCCCGCACTCCTGCACGAAGCCCGGCACCGAGAGCACCTTGCGATGGAAGTTGGCCGGGTGCGGGTCGGCGCCCCAGACGGCGGCATACACCCGGCGCAGCTCCGAGATCGTGAACTCCGGTCCCACGAAAGAGGTGGCCAGCGGCGTGTACTCGAGCTTCGCCCGCGCCCGCTCCAGACCGTCACCGAGGATCCGGGTGTGGTCGAAGGCGAGCCGACCGGCCTCGACGACCGGCACCCAGGCGGCGGTCGCCGCGTCCCCACCGGCGATCGGGTCGGGCATGTCGGCGCCGAAGGCCAGGTACGCCACCGAAAAGACGCGCATCCGCGGATCCCGGTCCGGCGTTCCGTACGTCGCGAGCTGCTCCAGGTGGACCCGGCGCAGCCGGGCGTGCCCGGGGCGCAGCCCGGTCTCCTCGGCGAGCTCCCGCGCCGCGGCCTGGTCCAGCGTCTCCCCCTGGACCCGGCCGGACTCGGCGCGCCGTGTCCGGACGAAGCCGCCCGGCAGCGCGAGCCACCCGAAGAAGGGTGAGGCACCGCGCTTGACCAGCAGGACCTGAAGATCGCCGCCACGGATCGTCAACGCGACGATGTCGACGGTGACCGCCACCGGCTCGAAGACCCGGGGGTCGTACTCGTCCAGCGGTCCGGCCTGATCTGACACGGGGCTCTCCCAGTTGCTCTCGGATTGAGATTAACTCGATCTGAGAACAACCATACGCCTGGGTGTCAAGGGGTTGGCCCGCCGGCGTTTGTCAGGAGGGGCAGCGCGCTGTACATGAGGTGTCAGTAAGGGCACCGTGCTGACACCGACGCGGCGTTACACGACCAGGCGTCAGCGGGCACGGCCGGCGAGGTCGGCGGGGCGGGCGACGCGCTCCACCGGCGCCGGAGTGTGCTGGGCGACGATCACCACGGGGGTCCGCTGGGCGCCCTGGCCGGCCGGGTTGTCGGCGAGGACCAGGGAGAGCAGGGTGCGCGGGCGCGGTGCGGAGTCGGTCGCCGGACCGGGCGCGAAGCCGAGCACCCGGCAGCCGGCGTCGTCGGCGGAGACGACGGCGACACCGGCCAGCGTCTGCCAGTGCTCGCGGGCCAGCGCCAGCCGTACCGCCGCGACCAGGCTTGACGCCACCTCGTCCGGCTGCGACGGCGGCCGGACCACGGCGCGGTCCGCCGGCGTCATCGCCCCGGCCCTGGGCGGGTAGACCGCCGCGTCGGCCGGCATCGCCCACCCGAACACGACGGCACCGAGCACCGGCCAGAGTCCACTGTGGTCGATCGCGACCTGCATCGTCCAGGGCTGTGCCAGGTGGGGCCAGCGGCGTCTGGCCAGCCGAGCCAGTACCTTCGCCGTCGCGGTGGGCCGTACACCGACGACCGGGCTCACCCGCTTCTGGCTCACGGCCACCACTTTGCCGGAGACCACCACGAACCACGGACCGTGCGGCTGCTCGCCCCGCGCGCTCAGGGCGTTCGCGATGTAGAAGGCGGTGTTGGCGAGCAGCTGGTCACCCGCGGCGATCGGCGCCGTACGGACCGGCGTCCGCCGCCACATGTCGCCGCCGACCACGACGTCGTCCGGTTCCCGTAACGGGACCTCCGGCAGCTCCTCCGACGGCCGGAGCTCTGCCATCGCCGGGACCGTCGTCTGTGGACCGAGGCCGGCGAGCCATCGCTCCACGAAGAACGCCCGCAGCAGCGCGTCGGCGTCCGCCGGTTCTCCGGCCTGCAGGCGCCGCAGGGCGGTGACACTGGCGGAGGCGTCCGACCAGGGCCGGGGTGGCACGAGCGCCGCCGCGACCTCGTCCCGTAACGCCAGCACCACCGCGGTGCTGGTCGCCAACCGGGCCGCGTCGTTCACCGCCAGCCTGGCCACCTGGGGCGGCAGGGCCCGGCGCAGCACGGACGTGAGCATCGCCTCGTCCGGCGGCGTGCCCCGCAGCGGGGCCGGCACGGTCACGCCGTAGTGCGCCAGCATCCGGTCGGCGATCCGCTCGCGCGCGGCGAGGGTGCCCGTGGTCGAGTCGACCAGCATCCCGACATCGCCGCTGAGCTCGCGCGCCACCGTCCACAGCAGATAGACGCCCAGGTCCGGCACGGGTTCGCCCATCTCAGCCAGGAAGACGTCCAGTGTGGACAAATCCAGACTGGCCCCCAGATTGGTCGGCCGGAGCGCTTTGGTGGGCCACGAGAGAAGGAGGTCCGGTGTGCGTGCCGCCGGGCCGTCGAGCCGGTTGATCGTGACCGTGAAGACCGACAGGGCCTGCTGTCGTTCCGGGTGGTGCAGAGCGGCCCCCAGGACCGCCGCGCCGCCGACCCCGGGCGTCACCAGCACGCCGACCTGGGCTCCGGCACCGGCCTGCCAGATGGCCTCCTCGGTATCGGCGGGAGCGGGCGGGGTCCATCGGACCGGGTGCCGTACCGGCCCGGCCATCGTGGTGCCGAGCACCACCGCCTCACCCGGCAGCACGCGTCGGATGCCGGCGAAGAAGGTGCGCTCCGACTCGTCGCATGTACCCGTCTGGATGAACCGGCGGACCACGGCGACGTCGGGCTCGGGTGCGATGCCGGCATGGACCAGGGCACCAGGCTCGGAGGCCACGACCCAGCCGTTGTCGAGCCTCGCGTAGTACAGGCCCGGTCCGGCACCGTTGCGGGCGAGCACCAGCTCACCCCGCTCGGCGTCGGCGAGGACGACCGCGTACGGGTGTTCACCCTCGTCGACGAGCCCGGCCGGCCCGCGCTCGAGATAGCCGCGGTCGAGCGCGGTCACCGACGCGACCCCGTCGATCACGAGCGCAGCGATGGACCGCTGCTGTGCCGGCGCGCCACCTTTGCGCCCATCGCCGGACTCGCCAGCGTCGTCGGAGCCATCGGGCTCGTCCGCCGCCACGACCCGGGTTATCGCCGGCATGACGGACCGGACGGCAAGGTCCAGGCACGTGCCACCGGAGCCGTTCAGCCGGCACACGGCGCCCTCGGCGCCCCGCGCGGCGAGTGCCCAGGCGATTGCATCGATCGACGACGGCGCGTTGAGCGCTGCGGCGAGGCCAGCCATGGCTCCCCCTCTGCCCTCGGTTCTGGGTGCGGGTCGCCGTGACCAACGAGCGAGACACCGGTACGGGTGTCCTCCTACTAAGTTGATCTAGGGATTCGCATGGTGTTTGAAGATCGACTCACCATGCGAACCCCTAGATCGACGAGGTGTCCCAGATCAACTGGGAGGCGGCGTGAGGAGGGCGGTGAGTTCAGCCTCGGTGGTGACCGGACGGTCGCAGACAAAGCCGCGGCACACGTACGCCGCGGGTAGCCCGTCCACCAGCGGCCGCCCGGCCAGCAGGGGCACGCCGGCCTGATCGGGGCGCCCGACCACGACCACGGCCCCGGGCGGCGCGTGCCGGCGGACGGCGCGCACGAGCGGGGCGGCGCCATCGGGTGACGGGCCGTCGGCGACGATGGCGATCTCGTACGGCCCGGAGAGCAGGGCTTCGGCGACGGCACAGGCGTAGCCCGCGTACCGCGGGTGCCGCACCATCACCGCGGTCACCGTCTCCAGGGCTGCCTCGGCGATCCCGCGGTACCGGGACTCGCCGGTGAGGGCCGAGTAGGCCACCAGCGCCGCCGCCAGCGACGAAAGCCCCGACGGCGTGGCGTTGTCGGTCGGGTCGGCCGGCCGCGCGACGAGTTGCTCCGCGTCGTCGGCGGTGTCGTGGAATCCGTCGCCGCCGTCACCGAAGTGCTCGACCGCGGCGTCGAGCAGCACGCCAGCGAGGTCCAGCCAACGGCCTTCACCGGTCAGTTGGTGGACCGCGCAGAACGCCTCGGCGACGCATCCATAGTCGTCGAGCACACCATCCGGCCGACCCACGGACCCGCCCCTGGAGGCGCGCCGGAGCCGTCCGTCCAGGAGGTGGACGTCGGCGAGCAACGAGGCCGCCGTCGTGGCGTGCTCGGCGGCCTGCCCGGCGACCTCCCCGGGATGGCCCTCGACCTCGCCCGCGGTGAGGGCGAACTCGACGAGACCGGTGATGGCCAGACCACACCAGGCGGCGACCACTTTGTCGTCCCGGGCCGGCTGCGGCCGTACGGCCCGCGCCGCAAGCAGCGCCTGCCGCGCCCGGGCCCACCTCACCCGCACCACGTCGCCGGCCTCGTCCTGTCCGGGCCGAAGGCGAGTGTGATCAGTGTCGATGTCGCGAGCGAGGCGCAACACGCTCGTGCCATGCTCGAAGGAACCGTCGTCGGTCACGGCGAAGAGGTCGGCGGCGAACCGGCCCTCCTCCTCGCCGAGCACCTCGCGCAGCTGCGTCGGTGTCCAGACGTAGGTCAGTCCCTCGCGTCCCTTGGTGTCAGCGTCCAATGAGGACACGAAGGCGCGGCCATCCCAGAGGTCCCGCATGAGGAACTCCGCGGTCTCAGTGGCGATCCGCAGCGCCAACCGGTCGCCGGTGAGCCGCCACAGCAGGGTGTACACCCGCAGCAGCAACGCATTGTCGTAGAGCATCTTCTCGAAGTGGGGTACCACCCACCGTTCGTCGACGGAGTACCGGGCGAACCCACCGGCGAGCTGGTCGTAGATCCCGCCCCGCGCCATCGCCTCGCAGGTGTGTCGCGCAATCTCCAGAGCCCGCTCGTCGGCGGTGCGCTGGTGGTGGCGGAGGAGGAAGAGCAGCACCATGTGCGGCGGGAACTTCGGCGCCCCGCCGAAGCCGCCGTACATCGGGTCGTGGGCCCCCGAATGGCCGGTGGCCGCGGCGGTGAGCACATCGGCGGACAGCGATCCCGCCGCCCGCTGCAGGCTCGTACCCTGCGCCCGGGCTACCGCCTCGACCACGTTCGCGCCCTGCGCGCGGACCTCGTCGCGCTGATCCCGCCAGGCCTGCGCCACCGCCGTGACGAGCGTCGCGAAGGCGTGCGGCGGGAAGTACGTGCCGCAGAAGAACGGCTCGCCGTCGGGGGTGGCGAAGACCGTCATCGGCCAACCACCTTGGCCGGTCATCGCCTGCGTGGCCGCCATGTATACGGCGTCGACGTCGGGGCGCTCCTCCCGGTCGACCTTGATCGAGACCACCGACTCGTTGAGCAGAGCCGCGATCGTCTCGCTCTCGAACGACTCGTGGGCCATCACGTGGCACCAGTGGCAGGCGGCGTAGCCGACCGAGATCAGCACCGGCACGTCGCGACGCTTGGCCTCGGCGAACGCCTCGGCCTCCCAGGGCCACCAGTGCACGGGGTTGTCGGCGTGCTGGAGCAGGTACGGCGACGTCGCACGGCCGAGCCGGTTCATACGCCCACCCTGTCACATCCGCCCGTGATAACCGCGTGAACTCAGCGCACACCGACGCGTAGCGTGACCGGATGACCTCGGCCATCGACGATGAGCTGGAGATCGGCTGCGACGAGTCGGGGTATGAGGGCGATCGGCTGGTCCGCGACGCGCCAGCCTCGGCCCACCCGACCACGGTCAGCGACGTCTTCGCCCACGCGAGCGTGGCCCTGCCCGTCGACACGGCGGCCGAGTGCATCCGCGAGCTCCGCGACCGGATCCGCTCGCCCGTCGAGGAGTACAAGGCGGGCCACCTCCTGCGCCAGAAGCATCGGGATGTCCTGACGTGGTTCCTCCACCCGGGATCGCTGGTGCGCGGTCAGGTGCTGGTGTACCTCGTCGACAAGGAGTACCGGCTGCTGCGCGCGCTCGGCGAGACGCTGCTCGACGATGCCACCGTGGCCGACGCGCTGTACCCACACCGGCGCGACGGCACGGCGTGGCACGACCTGCTCGTCGCCGCCAACGTCCTCCTCCGCAGTCGCGGACGCATCGACGCCGACCGAGCTGTTGCCCGCTTCTTCGACGCTCTCGCCGCACTGCGGCCCAAGGCGCCCGTCGAAGTGACGGCTACATTGACCAGGTTCGAAGGGACGCAGGACCGGGCGGAGTGGTTCAGTCACCAGCCGCCCGACGACCGCCTCGACCCGCTGACTCTCGCCCTCAGCACGGCGGCGAAGCACTGGCGGACGCAGACAGGCCGGCCGGTGGTACTCCTCCAGGACCGCACCAACACACTGACCCCGGAGCGACTCGAACGCCTCGCCGCCACGACCGGCACCCGGGTACGGCTGGTCGACTCGCTCGAGGACGCGCGGGTGCAGGTCGCCGACATCGTGGGCGGCGCGATCCGCAAGATCGCCCAGAACGAGCTGCGCGGGCTCGGCGACCCGGAGCTCGTCGCGCTGGTGCCCGGGTTCGTCAGCGGGCAGTCCCTCTGGGGTGATGCCGGCAGCCGCCCGCTCGTCATCGGGCCGGGGAGCTGAGGCGGGCCAGCCAGACCGTACGGGCGCTACTTCGGCTCGTCCTCCGGCTTGGACTCATCCTCGGGCGTCCGCTCCTCCTGGTTCGGGAAGCGCTCCGGGAGGCGGCGCAGCCGGCTGTTCATGTTCCAGATGAGCAGGACCGTGCCGACCGCGAGCAGCAGGATGATCACCAGCCCCGTGGGACCGGCCAGGCCCCCGGAACGGGTGTCGCCGAAGTAGTTGTCCTGGGCCAGGAACTCGACGATCATGGTGTGCCTCCTCGCGACGACACCCAGGCTACGCCGCTAGCGGCACACGTCCGCCGTCGCCCGGATGCCGGCGAACAGGTCGTCCTCCGGGACAGTGGTGTCGACGAGGGACCGGACGAGCTCGTAGTCCTCGGTCGGCCACACGGACTGTTGTATCGACATCGGTACCCGGAACCAGAACCCGTCCGGGTCGACCTGGGTGGCATGCGCCCGCAGCGCCTCGTCCCGCTGGGGGAACCAGTCCGCGCAGGGCACGCGGGTGGTGACCCGGTGACCCTTGTCCCGCTTGTCGTCCCGATCGGTCCACTTCTCCAGCCACTCCGCGTACGGCGACTCCAGCCCGGCCGCGACCATAGCCTCATGGATGGAGATAAGTCGTTCCTTCTGCCAGCCCATGTGGTAGTACAGCTTCAGCGGCTGCCACGGGTCACCGGCGTCCGGGAACCGGTCCGGGTCTCCGGCCGCGTCGAAGGCGGCCACGCTCACCCGGTGGCACATCACGTGGTCGGGGTGCGGATAGCCACCCTCCTCGTCGTACGTGAGCACCACGTGCGGGCGGAAGTCCCGCATCAGCCGGACGAGCGGCTCGGCCGCGACGTCGGGGTCGACCAGGCCGAAGCACCCCTCGGGCAGCGGCGGCAGCGGGTCGCCCTCCGGGAGGCCGGAGTCGACGTAGCCCAGCCACTCCTGGCGTACGCCCAGGATCGCGCGGGCCCGCTCCATCTCCTCGCGGCGGATCGTGGGCATGTTCTCCAGCACGCCGGGCACGTCCATCTTGGGGTTGAGGATGCTGCCCCGCTCACCGCCCGTGCAGGTGACCACCATCACGTCGACGCCCTCGGCCAGGTAACGACACATGGTGGCCGCGCCCTTACTCGACTCGTCGTCGGGATGGGCATGGACGGCCATGAGCCGCAACGCGTGCGCGGACATCTCGGTCACGCCGGGGCCTCCGGAGATGCTCGGGGGGCGCCGCCCCCTCAGACGGAAAGGTGCCAGACTAGCGACAGCGCACCCCATCATGCGCGCCGCCCGGGCCAAACGTCAGCGCAATATTACATAGGCATCAGTACATCGTCCGAACCGAATTTCCATGGCCCACCAACGACCCGTATCGGTTCCATGCCCGCCCACCCCGCCCAACCACCCGTGTCGAACTCCATGCCCGCCTCCCCCGCCCAACCACCCGTGTCGAATCAAGATTCCGGCACAGCACAGAGAGGTGCCTCCGCCATGGCGCCGACCGCACAGCCCGCGGTTTTCTTCCCCGAAGGCCGGTACGGCCGGCGGCGGGACCCGGCGCGTCAGCGCCGCCGACGGTGGCTGACGTGGCTGGCCGGAGCGCTGGTCGTGGTGGCGGGTCTCGCCATCGCCGTGAAGCTGTACCGCCAGTACGCCGAACCGCCGTACGAGGTCACCAACCTCAACGTCACGGACATCTCCGACGCCGGAGTGACGGTGGACTTCGATGTCCGCGTCCCCGCTGGCGAGGGCGCCACCTGCACGGTCCAGGGCCACACCCGCGACGGCATGCCCGTCGGTCGGGCCGAGGTCGACGTACCGCCGGGCGGCTCGGGCACCACCATGATCCACGTCAGATACTCCCTGGTCACGAGCGCACGACCGATGACCGGCGAGGTGCCCGGCTGCGGGCCCAGACGATCATGAGAATCCGTGCCGTGCCCCGTTCGGAGGACCGTACCGAGCGCTGAACGGAGCAGGCTGCGTCGAATGCGTTACCCGCCGTAGTGCGGTGCGCTGGTACCTTGGAGGATCCGGGTGCTCGCGCCCCGGTCATCTCTCGCCGAGCCGGCTGCTCGGTTCGCAAGCTCACCGAAGTGCTCAGCGATCGACGGCATCGCCAACCGACCGAGGAGAACTGGACGTGTCCACCGACGCGACGCCCACCTGGCTGTCTCAGGAGGCCCATGACCGGCTGAAGGCCGAGCTCGAGGCCCTCATCGCGCACCGGCCCGTACTCGCGGCCGAGATCAACGCCCGCCGTGAGGAGGGCGATCTGCGCGAGAACGGCGGCTACCACGCCGCCCGCGAGGAGCAGGGCAAATCGGAAGCGCGCATCCGCTACCTGCAGGAGCTGCTGCGCACCGCCAACGTGGGTGATGCCCCGGCCGCCGACGCCGTCGCGCCGGGCATGGTGGTCACGATCTACTTCGACGACGACACCGAGGACACGGAGACCTTCCTGCTCGGGTCGCGGGAGATCGCGCAGACGACCACGCTGACCGTCTACAGCCCCGAGTCAGCACTCGGCCGGGCCATCCTCGGCGCCCGCGCGGGCCAGGCGGTCACCTACACGGCCCCGAACGGCAAGGACATCAAGGTCACCGTCGTCTCCTTCGAGCCCTTCTCGGGTTGACCTCGCCCCCGGGCTGCCACCGGCCGCATCTGGTGTACAGGAGGGGCACGTTCCTGACACCCGACGCGCTGGCCTGACATCCGGCGCGCGGGACGCCACCGAGGCCCAGGCTGACGGCGGACGCTCCGGTCGTACGGCCTCGGGCTACCGGGCGCTGAAGGTGACCTCGTAGCCCGCCTCGCGCAGGGCGCTGACCAGGATGTCGGAGTGCTCCGCCCCGCGGATCTCCACCGACAGGTCGACCTCGACCTCGCCCAGACGCAGGCGGGCGTCGTGTCGCCGGTGGACCACGTCGTCCACGTTGGCACCCTGCTTGCCGATCAGGGTGAGCAGCGCGGCGAGCTGCCCGGGCCGGTCGGGGCAGCGGACAGTGAACCGCAGGTACCGGCCCGCCGCCACGAGCCCTCGCTCGATCACCCGCACCATGAGCAACGGGTCGATGTTGCCGCCGGAGAGCACCGAGACCACCGGCGTCGGGAGGTCGGTCGCGGCACCGGAGAGCATCGCCGCGACGCCGACGGCACCGGCCGCCTCGACGACGAGCTTGCCCCGCTCGAGCAGCATCACCATCGCCCGGGTGATGTCTTCGTCGGTGACCGTCACGACGTCGTCGACGAGCGCGTTGATGTGCGCGAACGTGAGGTCACCCGGCCGGCCGACCGCGATGCCGTCGGCGATCGTCCGCCCGGGCGCGCGCTGGGGGGCGCCGGCGCGCAGTGAGGCGGCCACCGCGGACGCGCCCTCGGCCTGCACACCGACGACCCGAATGCTGGGGTTCATCGCCTTCGCCACGACCGCGATACCGGAGATCAGCCCGCCCCCGCCGACACCCACGACGATGGTCTGGACGTCCGGGCACTGCTCGAGGATCTCCAGCCCCACCGTCCCCTGTCCGGCGATCGCGTCCGCGTGGTCGAAGGGATGGATGAAGACCGCGCCAGTACGGTGGGCGAACTCCTGGGCGGCGAGCAGGCTGTCGTCCAGGGTCGTGCCCTCGAGCTGCACCACGGCGCCGTACGCCCTCGTCGCGGCGGCCTTGGGCAGCGGGGCGCCGACCGGCATGAAGATCGTCGCCTGTGTGCCGAGCACGCCGGCCGCGAGGGCGACCCCCTGCGCGTGGTTGCCCGCGCTGGCGGCCACCACCCCGCGGTCCCGCTCCTCGGGGGTCAGCCGCGAGATGCGCAGATACGCGCCCCGCACCTTGAACGACCCGGCGCGCTGCAGGTTCTCGCACTTGAGCCAGGCGGGACCCCGCAGCGCGGTGGACAGCGGGCGGCTCGGCTCCAGTGGCGTCATCCGGACGACCCCGGAAAGGGTCTTACGAGCCGCCTTGACATCCTCCAGCGTGACCAGCTGCACCATGAGCCTGATCGTGCCACCGCCCATCCCACCGTGTAAGGAGGGGCACCTTCCTGACATCTGATGTACAGGACGGTGCCCTTCCTGACATCGGGGCAGTCAGCAACTCCGGGGGTGTCAGCGCAGGGCCTGGTCCAGGTCGGCCACGAGGTCGGCCACGGTCTCGATGCCGACCGACAGCCGGACCAGGTCGCCCGGCACCTCGAGCGGAGAGCCCGCGGCCGAGGCGTGGGTCATCGTCGCCGGGTGTTCGATCAGCGACTCGACACCACCGAGCGACTCGCCGAGGATGAACAGCTCCGCGCGGTTACAGACTTCAACGGCAGCCGATGGCCCGCCCGTGACGACGAAGCTGACCATGCCGCCGAACCGGCGCATCTGCTTCGCCGCCGTCTCGTGGCCGGGGTGCTCGGGCAGACCCGGGTAGAGCACCTTGACCACCTTCGGGTGTCCACTGAGGAACTCGACGATCCGCTCGGCGTTGTCGCAGTGCCGGTCCATGCGCACGCCCAGGGTCTTGACGCCGCGCAGCGTCAGCCACGCGTCGAACGGACCCGCGACCGCGCCCATCGCGTTCTGGTGGAAGGCGAGCGTGTCGCCGAGCGCCTCATCGCGGGTCACCAACGCGCCACCGACCACATCGGAGTGTCCACCGACGTACTTGGTCGTCGAGTGCACGACGACATCGGCACCGTGCGCCAGCGGCTGCTGGAGGTACGGACTGGCGAACGTGTTGTCGACCACGAGCAGGGCACCGTTGTCGTGGGCAACGCCCGCGAGCGCACCGATGTCGGCGATACCCAGCAGCGGGTTGGTCGGCGTCTCGACCCAGACGACCGTCGTCTGTGGACGCACCGCCGCCCGGACAGCGTCCACATCGGACAGATTCACGGCCGTCCACTCCAGGCCCCACCGCTGCAGCACCCGGGCGAACAGGCGGTAGGTGCCACCGTAGGCATCGTCCGGAATGATCACGTGGTCACCCGGCTTGCCGACCGTACGAAGGAGGGTGTCCTCGGCCGCCAGCCCGCTCGCGAACGCCAGCCCACGCCGCCCGCCCTCCAGCGCGGCGAGGCACTCCTGCAGCGCGTCGCGGGTCGGGTTCGTCGTACGCGAGTACTCGTACCCCAACCGGGGCGAGCCAACCGCATCCTGTGCGTACGTGGAGGTCTGGAAGATCGGCGGTACCACGGCGCCCGTCCGGGGCTCGGGGGCCTGCCCGGCGTGGATCGCCATCGTCTCGAAGCCGCGGGCGTGGGCGGGGTCGTGCTGAAGAGTCACACGCGAACCCTAGTCCATTGCGGTACACACGAAACGATGGACGGCCAGATGCTCCGGGTACGGTCATCGCATGCCCGACTGTCTGTTCTGCTCCATCGTCGCCGGGTCCGGCGCAGACTCGGCGCTCTCGGTGCAGACGGTGCTCGAGACTCCCGCCGTGGTCGCGTTCCTCGACCACCGCCCTGTCTTCAAGGGACACGTGCTCGTGATCCCGCGCTCGCACATCGTGACGATCGAGGATCTTCCTCAGGATCTCGTCGGTCCCTACTTCACCGATGTACGGCGGGTGGCGATCGCCGTCGAGACCGCCCTCGGCGCCGGTGGCTCGTTCGTAGCCCTCAACAACAAGGTCAGCCAGTCGGTGCCCCATCTGCACACGCATGTCGTGCCGCGCACGAAGGGTGACGGCCTGCGCGGGTTCTTCTGGCCCCGGACGAAGTACAGCTCCCCCGACGAGGCCGCCTCCTACGCCGCCAAGATCACCGCCGCCCTCGACGGCTGACCGTCAGATTTCGGCCGGCTGGGCGGGGGTGGAAGGCCTGACCGATCAGATTTCGGGCGGCTGGGCGGGGGTGGAGGGCCGGAACGGCGAACTCCGAGGAACCTCAGAAATCTGACCGGCGACGCGGATCTTGAGCGGTGGGGCGGTACTAGCGGCCCTCCCCGAGAGTGGATCGTGACCTCTACCGTGGACACGTGACCGCCGCTAACCCACCGCAGCAAGATCCGTACGAAGACTCGCCCGAACCCCGCAGCGGCGCGGAACCCAACGATCTCGACCCTGATCCGCCGACCCAGAACCTGCCGGTCCCGAGCCCGGACGCTGAGACCCCTCTGGTCGCCATCGGGGACATCACCGTCACGCAGAACTGGGTACGCGTGCCCCAGGGGACATTCCGGCTGCGCGGCACGACGTGGACAGTGCAGGACTCGACCCAAGTGACCGAGGCCATCCCGACCTACGCGATTGTCCTCGCCGTCGTCTTCTCCGTGGTCTTGTGTCTGCTCGGTCTGCTGTTTCTCCTGATCAAGGAACAGCGGTACTACGGATTCGTCGCCGTCACAGTGAACGGCGAGGGTCTCTATCACAGCGTGCAATTCGCGCCCGGCCCGGCGAGCGCCGCCTGGGCGGCGAACCAGGTGCACCAGGTCCGCGCCCTCGCCGCCGCCGCCATGTAATTGCCTGCTGGTTCCGCTCCGCAGGCGTCGCTGGAACTGCTGATTGGGCCCGGGCTGGTCGCGCCGAAGGAGCGAGCCGACCCGGGCCTCGGATGGCAGTCGCGCAATCGTGCCCGGCCGACCGGAACGGCGTGTACCGTCCGACCGCATGATTGATTTCACCAGCGGTTCGGTGTTCAAGCTCAACCCGTGCTCCCCCAACGACATCGTCCCGTTGGTCCAGCCGCTTCTCGTCGCGGGCGAGACAGTGGTTGCCAGCTTCAAGGCTGTGCGTGACTTTGTTGTGTTTACGGACAAGCGCTTGATTGCCGTCAATGTCCAGGGCATCACCGGCAAGAAACGCGACTTCTCATCGCTGCCGTACGCCAAAATCCAAGCCTTCTCGGTCGAAACCGCCGGCACGTTCGACCTCGACACAGAACTCGAGCTGTGGTTCAGCGGGCTGGGCAAGGTTCGCCTGGAGTTCAAAGGCAGCGCCGACATCCGAGCGCTTGGCCAGATGATCGCTACCTATGCGCTGTGACGACGGCGGGCACGACCAGACCATGCCGGGCTCGGTGCAGAAGTCCTTGGTCCGCCCGACCGACCCGACAGCCGCGGGCGTCGCGGTACGGCTGGCGCGCCCGTACGGTCGCACAAGCCGGAGTGCCAGCTGATTCCGCTCCGCCGGTGTCGCTGTAATAGGGACTGACGCCCGCGTTACGACGGAGTCGGAACGGCGACACGAAGGCTGAACCGCGCGGCCTCCACGGCTTCACGCACGCGCCCGCTTACCGTGAATGTGTGACCGACCTCCACGTGAACCCGCAGCAGGCGCGGGGCGGCCACGAAAGCCCCGCACCACACGATGGCGCGCGCCCCTATCAGGGCGTGGTGGTGACGATCGGCGATGTCCTCGTCACCTCCGACTCGGTGCTCGTGCCCAAGGGCCGCTTCCCGCTCGCCGGCACGACCTGGACCGTGCGGGACTCGACCCGCATCGTCACGACCCGACCCAGGTACGCGCGCGTGCTGGCCAGCATCTTCGGCGTGCTCCTCGTCGGGCTGCTGTTCCTTCTCATCAAGGAGCGTCGCTACGACGGTTTCGTGCTGGTGACCGTGGTTGGCGAGGGCCTCTACCACAACGTGAAGTTCCCGCCGGGGCCGGAGAGCACGGCCCACGTGGCGAGCCTGGTCAACACCGCGCGGGCGCTGGCCGCGCCCGCCGCGTGACGCCCCGGGCTATCCCAGGGCGGCCGCCGCGATCTCGTTGATGCGGTGAGCGAGTTCGAAGTCCTTCTCGGTCACCCCGCCCGCGGTGTGAGTCGAGCAGGAGAACTTCACCGTTCTCCAACGAATGTCGATGTCCGGATGGTGGTCCATCGAC
This sequence comes from Micromonosporaceae bacterium, assembly GCA_052038195.1. GTDB lineage: Bacteria > Actinomycetota > Actinomycetes > Mycobacteriales > Micromonosporaceae > DATBGZ01. The sequence continues at coordinate 19,464 of JBQGBY010000084.1, forward strand.
TCGGCCACCTTCGCCACCCGGCTGACGACCTCGATCGCGCCGAGGAACGTCGGCAGCTCGACCGTACGCGTGATGGCTTGCGCATCGCCTGACCACCCGTCGAGCGTGGCGAGCTGGGTGGTCAACTCGTCTGTGGAGAGCACCTGTGCCATGTGCCCAACCTAACCGCTGCGCGCGGCGTCGGGGGGATGTTGCCGGCGGGCGAGGGTGCGCGACCGCGATCTATGCGGGGGAACCGAGGGTCGCGCACCCTCACCCTCCGGTCCCGCCCATCGGCCACGGAATCGCACCTGGCCGGAGGTGCTCAACCGGCGGAGGCATTGCCGGTCCGTGACGGGCGGGCGCGGCTGGCGGGCGCTGGCGGGGGCGCTAGGTGCACAGCCGCAGAGGATGGACTTGTCGAAGCGCCCCGCCGACGCGCTAGGTGGACGCTCCTCGAACGACGTTGACGCGGACCCAGGTACGGGTACGGATGCGGGCGACCGGGCGCGGTCGCTCGGGCGATGACGCGCCCGTCTCCGGCGGGTTCTGCGTCGACGGACTCCGGCGCAACTCGGCCGTTACAACGGGCAACAGGCCGGTGATCTCGTTCCGGGCGTGCCAGGCCTCGCGCCAGGGCATGCGAGCGACCTCGGCCGCCCGCTCGGCGAGCTTACGGGCATCACATGGCGCCCGTTGGCCACACCAGTGACAGCTGCCGTCGAGTCGTACCGCATGCCGGCTCATGATCCGCTGGGCACTGCGCCACAGCAGCCGGTCGACGACATCCGCCGGGCAGTCCCCCTCGGGAAGGTCGACTGAGGGCTCGCTCAGACCGCCGCGACGCGACGGGCTCGGCCGTGGCCTCACCATCGTGGTCAAATCGCCTCCCTGTCGGTCAGGCCGTAGCCCTTGTCGGCCCAAGCCGGAGCGTTGTCGGCCAAGCCGGAATCCATGTCGGATGTCCGACCCTCCCGCAGAAAACGTACGAGCGGGGCAAGCACCGCGAACGCACACCGTGTCCGTTCTGTGCCACCGGCCGGAACTTTCATGATCAGGCGTGGCGTACGCATAATGGGCCATGTTCGACACGGCGCTCGACACCCCTCTGTTGCGGCAGATCCGCGACAGTGTCATCGGCGATGACCAGCTCATGTGGGGTCCGTTCGGGCCGCGACGCGTGACCTACGCCGACTACACGGCCTCGGGCCGTGGGCTGAGCTTCATCGAGGACTTCATCCGCACTGAGGTTCTGCCCCGGTACGCCAACACGCACACGGAGTCGTCGGGTACCGGGCTGCAGACGACGCGCCTGCGCGAGGACGCCCGCGCCATCATCCGCGACGTCGTCGGCGGCGATGACGAGACGATCGTGATCTTCACCGGCTCAGGCACCACGGGCGCCATCGACAAGATGGTCCGCATCCTCGGGATCCGGATTCCAGCCGAGCTCGACGACCGGTTTCACTTCACGCAGCAGATCCCGGAGAACGAGCGGCCGGTCGTCTTCATCGGGCCATTCGAGCACCACTCCAACGAGCTGCCCTGGCGGGAGTCGATAGCAGACGTCGTCGTCATCCCCGAGGACCGGGACGGCTACATCGATACGACCCGTCTGGAGGCGGAGCTCATCCGCTACGCCGACCGGCGGCTGAAGATCGGCTCGTTCTCGGCCGCCTCCAACGTCACCGGCATCGTCACGGACACCCACGCAATCTCCGATCTCCTCCATCGGCACGGCGCGCTGTCCTTCTGGGACTTCGCGGCCGCAGGGCCGTATGTCGAGATAGAGATGTATGGGCGATGTACCCAGCACCCGCAGGCGTACAAGGACGCGGTGTTCCTCTCCCCCCACAAGCTCGTGGGCGGTCCCGGCACCCCGGGGGTGCTGGTCGTCCGGCGTGAGCTGCTGCGCAACCGCGTCCCCACCGTGCCCGGTGGCGGCACCGTGGACTACGTCAACGAGCTCGAGCACCACTACCTGACCGACCCCGCCCACCGCGAGGAGGGCGGCACACCGGCCATTGTGGAATCGATCCGGGCCGGGCTGGTGTTCGCGCTCAAGGGGGCGGTCGGCACCGACGTCATCCGCGCGCACGAGGAGCGCTTCCTGCGCCGGGCGGTGAAGGCCTGGCACGAGAACCCGTACGTGACCATCCTGGGTAACGTCGACGCGCAGCGGCTGTCGATTCTGTCCTTTGTGGTGCGTCGACCCCAGGGGCCGTACCTGCACCACAACTTCGTGGTCGCGGTGCTCAACGACCTGTTCGGCATCCAGTCGCGCGGCGGCTGCTCGTGTGCCGGCCCGTACGGTCACCGGCTGCTCGGCATCGATCTCGAGCACTCGCACCGCTTCGAGCGGGAGATCGTCAACGGCTGCGAGGGCATCAAGCCCGGGTGGGTCCGGGTGAGCTTCAACTACTTCATCTCCGAGGCAACGTTCCAGTACATTGTGGACGCCGTCGACATGGTCGCGCGGTACGGCTGGCTGCTGCTGCCCGAGTACCGGTTCAACCCCACCACCGGCCTGTGGCGGCACCGGGGCGGCGTGGTCGAGCCGCCGCTGCGGCTGACCCAGCTGCGCTACGACGCCAACGGCGCGCTGTGCTGGCCGTCCCGGCACGAACGCGCCGACGAGTCGGCCCTCGCCGACCATCTCGCGCAGGCCCGCGACCTGTTTACGCGGCTGGCCGCAGAGCCGGAGAGGCCGCCGGCGGGCGCCACGGTCCCCGCGCGCCTGTCGCCCGAGTTCGAGGAGCTCCGCTGGTTCGAGCTACCCGCGGTCTGCCTCACGTAGACCCGTGGTCCGCCTCACATAGACCCGCCGTCCGTACGCCTCGCGTAGACGTGTGGCCCGCCTCACGGAGACCCGCCGTCCGCCTCACGTAGACCGGCGTAGACCCACGGCCCGCCTCACGGACAACCCGCGGTCTGCGTCAGGTCGAATCCGCGGCCCGCCACGGAGGCCAGAACTGGTCACACTTGCCGCGGCGTGGTTGTCTTGCTGTCGTGGGCATTGCCGGGCGGGAGGTGCGTAGTGGCGTGGAACCCGCTTCGCCGTAGGCGAACGCCCGACGGCAATCCCCCGCCCACGGCCGGCGTTGTGACGCACGTGCCTGCTCAACCCTCCCCCCGCGAAGCCCCCCGCATGCCGGAGGCCGCCATGCCTTCCGAGACCGAAGCTCTCGACGCCTACTCGAGCGTCGTCTCGACCGTCGCCGCGAAGATCCTGCCGAGCGTGGCCGCGCTCGTGGTCCGCAGTCCGCGGGGCGAGGGCGCCGGCTCCGGCGTCTCCTTCACCAAGGACGGCTTCATCCTCACCAGCGCGCACGTCGTCGCCGGCGCCCACTCGGGCCTCGCCGAGTTCACCAACGGGACGCAGAGCCGGTTCGACGTCGTCGGAGCGGACCCGCTGTCGGATCTCGCAGTGCTGCGGGTGCGCGACGGGGGCGCCCCACCGGCGACCCTCGGCGATGCCGACGCCCTCCGCATCGGGCAGCTCGTGATCGCGGTCGGCAACCCGCTGGGCCTCGCCGGGTCGGTGACCGCGGGCGTGGTGAGCGCGCTCGGCCGGTCGCTGCCCGTGGGCGACGGCCGGCGCGCACGCATGATCGACGACGTGATCCAAACCGACGCCGCGCTGAACCCGGGCAACTCCGGCGGTGCCCTGGCAGACTCGGCCGGCCGCGTCGTCGGGATCAACACCGCCGTCGCCGGCATCGGGCTCGGGCTCGCCGTGCCGATCAACTCCACCACCAGGTCGATCATCTCCGAGCTGATGTCGACCGGGCGGGTCCGCCGGGCATGGCTCGGTGTCGCGGGTGTTCCGGTCGCCCTGCCGCCCGCGGTCGCCCAGAGCCTCAAGCAACGCCGGGGCCTGCGCTTGGTGGAGGTCGTACCGGGTAGCCCGGCCGGGAAGGCGGGTCTGTTCATCGGCGACGTGATCGTGACCGCGGGCGGCAAGCCCGTCCAGGGCGTGCAGGACGTACAGCGCCTGATGCTCGGCTCGGCCATCGGCTCCCGGCTGCCGCTGACCGTGCTCCGCCGCGGTGCCTACGTGGACGTGATCGCGGTACCCGCTGCCCTGTCCTGAGGCACCAAGATCCAACTCCGCGGTGAGGATTCCGAGGAAACTCGGAAATCTGACCGGTCAGCGCGGGGGACCGGTCAGCGCGGGCGGCGGCGCCGTCAGCGCGGGGGGGCGAGGTCGGTGCCGAGGTGGGCGAGCAGGTCCATGCGGGTGATCACGCCGGCCGGCTTGCCGTCGATCAGCACCATCGCAGCCGAGGACTTCTCGAGCACGGCCACAGCCTCGCGCACCGGCTGACCGCCGCCGACCATCGGCAGTGGCGGGCCCATGTGCTTCTCCACGATGTCGTGCAGGTGCGCCTGCCCGGTGAACAGCGCGTCGAGCAGGTCACGCTCGGCGATCGATCCGGCGATCTCACCCGTCACCACGGGTGGCTCGGCCCGCAGCACCGGTAGCTGGGAGACGCCGAACTCCCGCATGTAGTCGATCGCCTCCCGCACGGTCTCCGTGGGGTGGACGTGCACGAAGACAGGCAGGGCGCCGTCCTTGCCCGCGAGGATGTCGGCCACGGTCGCCTCCTCCGCCGACGGCCGCAGGAACCCGTACCGGGCCATCCACTCGTCATTGAAGATCTTAGAGAGGTATCCGCGTCCGCCGTCGGGCAGCAGCACCACGACCACGTCGGACGGTTCCGCCCGGCGGGCGACCTCAAGCGCGGCCACCACGGCCATGCCGCACGATCCGCCCACGAGCAGGCCCTCCTCCCGCGCGAGGCGCCGGGTCACCTCGAAGGAGTCCTTGTCCGAGACCTCGATGATCTCGTCGCAGAGCGTACGGTCGTACGTCTCGGGCCAGAAGTCCTCGCCGACACCCTCCACAAGGTACGGTCGACCCGTTCCTCCACTGTAGACAGAACCCTCGGGGTCGGCACCGATCACCCGCACCCGACCGCCGGAGACCTCCTTGAGGTAGCGCCCGGTCCCAGAGATGGTGCCGCCGGTGCCCACGCCGGCGACGAAGTGGGTGACCCGGCCCGCCGTCTGCTCCCACACCTCGGGACCCGTGGTCTCGTAGTGGGACAGCGGGTTCGCCGGGTTGCGGTACTGGTCGGGTTTGAACGCGCCGGGGATCTCAGCGGCCAGCCGATCGGAGACCTGGTAGTAGGAGCGGGGGTCCTCCGGGGCGACGGCGGTCGGGCAGACCACGACCTCGGCGCCATAGGCGCGCAATACGTTGCGCTTGTCCTCGCTCACCTTGTCGGGACACACGAACACGCATTTATATCCCTTGAGCTGGGCGACGAGGGCCAGCCCCACGCCCGTGTTACCGCTGGTCGGCTCGACGATCGTGCCGCCGGGCCGCAGCCGGCCGGCCTTCTCGGCCTCCTCGATCATGCGCAGCGCGATGCGGTCCTTCACGCTGCCGCCAGGGTTGATGTATTCGACCTTGGCCAGCACCGTGGCCGCGATCTGATCAGTGACCCGGTTGAGCCGAACCAGCGGTGTGTTACCAATGAGTTCGACGACGTTGTCGGCGTACCTCATGCCCGTGCTCGCTTCGCTGCGCGCGTGCATGAGGCACCAGGGGCGCTGTAACGATGATTCGCTCGCTGACGCTCGCTCATGCGCAGAACGTACCGCGACGGCGCCGACGCCCGGCGACTACCTGATGACCTCGGCGGTGACGACAGAGGGCCCACGACCTTGGGCCTTCTCCCACTCCAGGAACCGCTCCGTCTCGGAGATCAGGGCACCGGCCAGCCAACCGGCGACGAACAGGTCGTCGATCAAGCCGAAGATGCTCAAGAGAAGCTCGGGCAGGCCATCAAGCGGCGACAGGATGTACAGGATCGCGGCCGCCATGAGCAGCAGCCGCTGGCCACCGTCGTACTCGCCCTTCAACGAGGCCTTGATCATGCGTGGCACCGCCTTGAGCCGGAGGCCCAGGCCGGGTGCGCCGGGCTTGAACGCCCGGACGAGGGCAATCAGGGCGGCTCGGCGGCGAAGACCTGCGGACATGTGCCAACGATAGCCATCCCGTCGCGGTCGTAAACCTCGCCAGCGGCGCGGATGCGCGCGCCGGGGGCGCAACCGGACGTTCGCCCGCATCCGGGGCTTCGGTGTGACAGGCGCGGGTAGGCTCGAAGATCGCGGATCGTGCGTACGCCGGTGCCAGTCTCCGCGCCATGGGGGGAGGACCAGATGACCGAGCAGCGGTCGAGCCCCGGCAACCGCCCGCGCGGTGGGTATGGCGCGCTCGCGGCGTACGTCGGTGGCGCCCTCACGGCGGCGGGAGCCCTGGGCGCCGGCGTGCTCGGTGGTCAGGTGCTCATCGCCCGCCGGACCATCCCGGGCGCCGAGGCACCGCCGCCCCGCTGTGGCGGCCGATACGGCCGGCAGTACGAGGCACCGGACGCCGAGCCGATCCGGCTCGCGGTCCTGGGTGACTCGACGGCCGCCGGTTACGGCGTGCACACCCGGGCGCAGACGCCGGGTGCCATGCTCGCCAGCGCCGTCGCCGACGCCACGCGCCGTCCGGTGGACCTCACGTGCCCCGCGGCCGTCGGCTCCCCGTCGGCGTGGCTGGCGGCCCAGGCCGAGACCGCGATCGAGGCCGGGATCCGGGGCGGGCTGGCCGTCGTCTTCATCGGGGCTAATGACGTGACCACCGGCGCCAGCGAGGAGCGGGCGGTCGGCTTCCTGGCCGAGGCCGTCCGGGCACTGCGCGACGCCGGAGCTGAGGTGATCGTGGCGACCTGCCCCGATCTGGGTACGATCCGGCCGATCCTGCCCCCGCTGCGGTGGCTCGTGCGGTGGTGGAGCCGCCAGTTGGCGCGCGCCCAGCGGGCCGCCGTCGAACGCGAGGGGGCGACCGCGGTATCCCTCGGCGACCTGCTCGGCCCGGCCTTCGACGCCGACCCGCAGACGATGTTCGGGCCCGACCGTTACCATCCCTCGGCGGCGGGCTACCGGGCCGCGGTGGACGTGGTCCTGCCGACGGTCTACACGACCCTGTCGTCGCTCGGGCTGGCGGAGCCGGGCCCGGCCACCGACGACAGCGCGCAGGACCGTACCGTCATGCGAGGGACGAGCACCGAAAGTACGGGTACGGCGACTGTGCGATGAGCCCGTGGGGCCGTACCCTGCCTGTCAAGAAACGTTTGCGTCGGGGACGGGAGGTGGTGCCGTGAAGGCTCGTCGGGTGGTTCGCCGCCTCGCGAAAGGGGCGGGGATCGCCTTCCTCGCCGGCACGCTCGGCGGTGCGGCGCTGCTCGCAGCCGAGATCGTGGCGGCCCGTTCGCGCGCCTACGCCAAGCCCGACCTGGGGCTGACCGTCCGCGGGGTATCGGGCGCCCAGGGCAAGTCACCACTGCGGCTGATGCTGCTCGGGGATGCCACGGCGCTCGGGGTCGGCGTGGACACGTGGGAGCACACCCTCGGCGGTCAACTCGCCCGGATGCTGGCCGACGCGGGCGCGAGCGTCACGCTCTCCACCGTCGCCGTGGCCGGTGCGCGCAGCGGTGACCTCGCCACGCAGGTCGCCCGCGCCCAGCTCGGGGCCAAGCCCGACCTGGCCGTGATCCTCGTCGGCTCCAACGACGCCACCCACCTCGTGCGACCGGGTGAGGCGGCCGCGTCGCTGGCCACCGCGGTGCGCCGGTTGCGCGACGCCGGCACCGCGGTCGTGGTCGGCACCTGCCCCGACCTCGGCGCCGCCCGGGCGATCGCGCAGCCACTGCGGCAGCTTGCCGGCTGGTACGGCCGCCGGGTGGCCCGCGCCCAGGCGAGCGCCGCCCGGGCCGCCGGCGCCACCGTGATCGACCTCGGCGGGCAGGTCGGGCCGGTGTTCCGGGCCGACGCCGGCATGTTCTGCCACGACGGCTTCCACCCGTCGGCGGACGGGTACCGGGTCATCGCCTACGCGCTCTACCCGGCGCTGGCGGCCGCGGCGGACCTGCCCTCCTCGATCACCGACTGACGATCACCGCAGACGACCACGGACGACGATCACCGCAGACGACCACGGACTGACCCGCCGACGGTCAGAGGCGAGCGGCCGTGGCATCGACGTCCGCGGCGGCGTCCCGCAGGAGGTCATCGGCCGCGCCCACCAGCGTGAGATCGGTGACCATCACCCGCAGTTGGTCGGGCAGGGCGAGGTCGTTCTCCAACCTGGGTACGGCCTGGGCTGCCCGGCCCTCAAGCCCGGCGCAGCGGTCGGCGAGGCGCTGCACCAGCCCGTAGACCACATCCGCCCTGGTGGCGTCAGTCGATCTAGGGTTTGGCGGAGTAGTTCGATCTCCAGCCACCTCGCTGCGGTCAACGACGGCCGGAGCGGCGGGCTGCGTCCATCGCGACGCGGTCCAGTGCTCCACCCGGTCAGCCAGACGACCAGCGGCCGCGCGAAGCCGCGCGGCCGCTGGTTCAGGCTTGCTGCTCGGCACCGAGGGGCTAGTCCGACCGCAGGTAGCTCAGCAGGCGCAGCACCTCGAGGTAGACCCAGATCAGGCCCACCAGGATGCCGAAGGCGCAGACCCACGCCATCTGCTTCGGTGCACCCGCCGCGACGCTCCGCTCGACGAGATCGAAGTCGAGGATGAACGTCAGGGCACCGATGACGATGATCCCAAGGCTGATGAGGATGGCGATCGGCCCGCCGTCGGAGAGCATGTTGCCGGGAACGAAGAGGTCGAGGACGAACCGGGCCAGGACGACGACCACGGCCGCGATCAGCGCTCCGGTGACCACGCGGACGAACTTCGGAGTCGCCCGGATGACCTTCGCCTTGTAGAGGCCCGCCATCACGAAGAAGATCGCAAAAGTAGCGACCACTGCCTGCACGACGATGCCCTGGAAAGCCGTCTCGTAGTACTTGGAGACGGCGCCGAGGAAGACGCCCTCCACAGCCGCGTACGTCATGAGCACGGGCGGGCTGGCGATCTGCTTGAACGCGATGACGAGGCCCAGGATCAGGCCGACGATCATGGCACCCATCCACAGCATGAACAGGGTTGGTCCAATGGGGACGAGCGCCGCCGTCAGGGCACCGGTGAGCGCGACCAGGCCCAGCAAGCCGACGGTCTTCACGACCACGTCGTCAACGGTCATCCGGTCCTGCTGCGCCACCATGGGCGGCGGCATGGTCTGGTACGGAGACCCGTAGCCGGCCGGCGCCCCGTAGCCGGGCGGCGGAGGGGTCTGAGTCTCCGGTGTCAGCCGGTTGAGCACCGGGTTCGAGCTGCGCACGTGCGCCTCCTGACTGCTTCAGCGGTCACAACGCCTCCCACATCCATCGGGACGCGGTGTCACCAGCGTAGCGCTC
>JBQGBY010000085.1:0-1960 GCA_052038195.1 Micromonosporaceae bacterium
GGCACGGCACCGCGTGGATCTCGATGCCTACGCCGACGAGCTGGCCGACCGGCTGACGCCAGGCCACGAGGTCATGGGTGTCGTGATCCACAAAGCGCAAGCCCAGCCGTTGCGTGTGGTGTTCTCCGAGGGTGAGGAACCAAAGATCATCCGGGCGGCGGTCCGCATCCAGCAGGAGGGGATCGGTCGACCCATCTTGCTCGGCAGGGAGGCGGTCGTGCGGAGCGCCATGATCGACATGCACCTCGCGTGCCCCGTCGACGTCATCGAGCCGGCGTCGTCCGACACCATGGAGCGCTACTCCAATAGCTTGTACGAGCTCCGGCAGCGCAAGGGAATCACCTTGCGGGAGGCGCGGACACTTCTTCATCAGCCCAACTACTTCGGGGCCATGATGGTGCGCGCTGGCGACGCCGACGCCTTTGTCGCCGGCCTCACATACCACTACCCGGACGTCATTCGTCCTGCCCTCGAAGTGATCGGGCCCATGCCGGGGGTTTCGCGGGTCGCCGGGCTGTACGTGATCGTCACCGCCGACGGTAGGGCGCTGATCCTCGCTGACCCCACCGTCAACATCGACCCCACAGCGGAGGAGCTGGCCGACATCGCCATCATGTCCGCCGACAGGGCGGCGGAGTTCGAAATCCAGCCCCGGGTGGCGCTCCTGTCGTTCTCGAACTTCGGTTCAACCCGGCACCCCCGGTCGGCCAAGGTGGCTGCGGCTACGGGGATCGTGAAGTCGCGGCGCCCCGACCTGATGGTGGACGGCGAGATGATGGCCGACGTTGCGCTCCTGCCGGCCCTGCGTCGAGACGACTACCCCTTCTCCAGCCTGGTCGGCGAGGCCAACGTGCTGATCTTCCCCAGCCTCGAGGCTGCCAACGTCGCCTACAAGCTCCTCCAGCAGCTCGGGCGCGCCGTCGTCATCGGACCCATCCTCATGGGCATGGACCGGTCCGTCCATGTGCTGAGCAGGGGTGCGGAGGTCACCGACATCGTGAACGTGGCCGCCATCGCGGTGGTCGACGCACAGAACGTCGCCCGTCGCCGGCACGCACGCTGAGGCCGGACGTTGGTGGGACTTCTGTGTGCGGGTTGCAGGCGCCTTCGATGACGACCGGTGGCGACGGTGTGGACCAGCGATGAGCGCTGCGGGTCGGATGCGCCTGAGCAGTTGGGCCGAAGCGTCGGTGCACACGCTCGTGGGTCTCGCGACCGGTCGCGGCGTCGCCTCCACGTCGATCGCCGGGTGGTTGGCGACGAGCTCAGCCTCGCCTTGCGGCCTTCCCGATGCTGAGCACCCGTCAGCTACTCGACCGCGGCGATGTGACGCTCACCGATGTCACCTGCCGCCTCCCGCCCGGCCGTGGCCACGCGCACGAAGCCGGTCACCCTGCGATCGTCTTCGTGCGCAGCGGCTGATTCGTCCGCACCGCCGATGGACGAGCAACCTCCTCGACCCGACCCAGGCCTACTGCATCAAACCCCGGGCAGGAGCAGCGCTACGACCATACTCACGCCTGGGCGACACACCGGCCGAGCCGGCGGACGCTTTGCACGAGCGGGCACCTGAACGTGTCCGTGGCCCAGCTCAGCCGGCGCTTTCGCGCCGCCACCGGCCACACCATCGCCAGACACCGCATGCGCCTCCGGGGCCCGGGGCGCGCTGGATCGCAGGCGCTGCGGCGGGGATGAGTTACGGCAGGCTCGTTGGCTCGGTGGTTAGTGTCGGATATGTCTCTGCGCCGGTGGCGAGCACGAACACCGCGTGGTGCTCGACGACAAGCAGATCGCTGATGTGGACTCGATGGTGAGCTCGACCGGAGATCGGGCAGACGCGCTCCGTCGACTCAAGTGCGCCGATCTGGTCGACGCTATGGGTCGCTTCCACCGGCATCGTTGCCACGTGCTTGATCTGGTGAGCCCTACGCCCGGCCGGGTCCTGTTTGGTCCGGCGGCC
>JBQGBY010000086.1:0-41424 GCA_052038195.1 Micromonosporaceae bacterium
GACGCGTGCGGAGCGGAATCAGCAGGCATCCCGGCGACGCTTGCGGAGCGGAATCAGCAGGCATCCCGGCGACGCTTGCGGAGCGGAATCAGCAGGCATTCCGGCGACGCTTGCGGAGCGGAATCAGCAGGCATCCCGGACCGGCGCTAGGGAGGTACGCGGTGGGCGGCAGAGCCCTGGTGCTCGGCGGTGGCGGCGTGACCGGGGTCGCGTGGGAGTTCGGGATCCTGGCCGGGCTCGCCGACGCCGACGTCGACCAGGCCACCGCCGACCTGGTCGTCGGGACCTCGGCCGGGTCGGTCGTGGGGGCCGTCGTCACCAATGGCGAACCGGTCCGCGAAGCGTACGAGCGCCAGCTCCGGCCGACCACGACGGAGAAGAAGGCGCAGCTGACGATGGGCGCGATCGTCCCCCTGCTCGGCACCGTGTTCGTCCGCGACGAGCAGCGGGCTCGGGCGAGGGTCGGCGCGCTGGCCCTGCGCGCGACGACCGTGCCGGAGCAGGAACGTCGGGAGATCATCGCCGCTCGGCTCGGCGGCGCCGGCTGGCCGACGGGGCAGCGCCTGCTCGTCACGGCGGTCGCGGCCGACGACGGGGAGTTCGTGGTCTTCGACCGCGACAGCGGTGTGTCCCTTGTGGACGCCGTCGCCTCCAGCTGTGCCGTGCCCGGTGTGTGGCCACCCGTGACCATCAACGGACGCCGCTATATCGACGGCGGGACCCGGGCACCGGCCAATGTGGACCTCGCCGCCGGCTGCGACACCGTCGTAGTGCTCGCCCCGATCACCATGGCGTTCCGCCGCTCCAAGCGGGTCCTCGCTCAGGTCGCGGTGCTGCCCGCCGGCACCCGAAGCGTCGTCATCACGCCGGACTCCGCCGCTCGACGGGCCATCGGCCGCAACGTGCTCGACCCCGCCCGCCGAGCAGCCGCGGCCCGCGCGGGACTGGCCCAGGCCGCCGTGGTGGCGGAGGCCGTACGGTCGGTCTGGGACGCGTCGCAACCGGTCTGAGCTGCCGACGGGACTAGAATCCCGCATGTGAAGGGCGCACAGGCCAAGCCAGTCATCATCCACGCCAATGTGGACGAACCCATGGGGCCGGACGACTATCTCACCGACGACGTGCTCGATCCGAGCGGGGAACCGGTCGAGGAGAAGGCCGAGGCGGAGCCGGTCTCGATCCGGCCGTGTGCCTACTGTGGACGGCCGGTGCCCCAGCGGGCGTCGGCCGGGCGGCCGTTCCGCTACTGCCGGGACAACGACAACGAGTGCCTGCGGGCCGCGCGCAACGCCCGCATGCGCCAGCGCACCAACCCGGGCCTCGTCGGCCAGGTGGCGCAGGCGTTCGAGGTGGTGGAGCGGCTCGACCGGGCGATGGAGACCCTCTCCGACGCGCTGCACGCCGAGCTCTCCCCCGCCGGTGTGCAGCGCCAGATCGAGTCCGTCCGGTCGCAGGCTGCCGCCGAAGCCGCGGCGGCTCAGGTCGAGCGGGACGAGGCCCGGACCGATGCCGACCGGTGGCGCGATGAGGCGGCGCGTCTGCGGGACGAGCTGTCGCGGGTCCGCGCGGACGCCGCCCATGAGGTCGAGCAGGCCCGGCAGTGGGCCGAGGAGGCCCTGTCCGCCGCGGACGCCCGCGTTGAGCACGCCGAAGCGGCCGCCCGGGCGGCGGAGGAGTCCACTGTGGAGGCTCTCGCTCGGGCCGAGGCGGCCACGGCCGAGCGGGACGAGGTGCGCCACAACCTGGCGGCCGCCCAGGCCCTGCACGGCGCGGCGGTACGGGAACGCGATGCCACCCGGGCCGAGCTCGCCCGGACCGTACGGGAGCGGGACGCCGTACGGGCGGAGGCCGATCAGGCCGTACGGGAGCGGGATGCCGCGGTCGCGGAGGCGCGGGCCGAGGCGGAGCGGACGCGCGGCCTGGCCACCAGCCTCGATCAGGCCCGGGCGGAGCACGCGGCGAGCCTGACCGCGACGCGCGAGGAGCTGACGGCGCTACGGCAACGACTGGACACTGTGGAGCGTGAGTCGGCCACCCGGGTCGGTGCGCTCGAGGTGGAGCGGGACGCCGTCCGTCGCGAGGCCGAGCAGGCGCGCCGGGAAGCGGCAGCGGCCCGCCAGGACGCCGAGGCGGCCCGGGCCGAGGCCCGCCAGGACATGGCCGCCGCGCAGGCGCACGCCGCGCAGCTCGCCGAACAGGTCGGTCAGCTCGCCGCCGCCCTGGGCAAGCTCACGCCGCGGCAGGAGCGGCGCCGCTAGCCTCAGACGCTGTACCACCACGCGAGGTCGGGGGACCCGGCGAGCTGCTCGGGCTCCGGATCGCGCAGGAATCCGTACGTCATCGGGATCGACATGGCATCGGTGCGCCGTACGATCTCGCGGAGCTGCTCGATGGTCGGGTCGCGGCGTAGATCGGCGAGCTCGTCCGCCAGGCCCACGAGGTAGACCGGCAGCAGGCGGTACCACATCGCGATCAGCTCCCGGTCGCCGTTGGCCTCGGCGAGGTGGGCGACGTCGAGCGCGATGTCGGTGATCGACATAGTCTGCGGGGGCTCGGCGTCGGCCCCGGTGAACCGGCTGGCGGCGACGAGCCGGGCCCACAGCGGCGAACCGGCGTCGCAGTAGAGGTACGGCGGCTTGACGTAACCGCCGTCCGCCCCCGGACCGGACTCGTCGATGAATGTGACCTCATCGTCAGGAAGGCCGTCGAAGTACTCCCGGTGCTGCTCGTAGTCCGGATGGTCGGAGACGCGCATCCGGTAGACGAAGTGCGCCGCGACCAGCTCGTCCATGTTCCGGAAGTGGGTGAAGCCCGTGTCGAACTCCGCCTCGAACTCGTACAGGTTCCAGTAGCGCGCCCGAAGCTCGGACCACGGCCGGCCGGTCGCGGCCAGGGTGTTGACCGAGGTCTCGACCACATCCTCGAACTCATGCATGGACATGGCGCGCCACGATACCCGTCAGGCCGACTCCCGCCGGACCAGGGTGGTGGCCAGGACCGTCTCCGTGTCGATCTGCTCCCCCCGGGCCAACCGCAGGACCTGCCGGACGAGGTGGCGTCCCATCTCCTCGATGGGTTGCCTGACCGTGGTCAGCGGCGGCGCGGTGTACTGAGCCATGTCGACGTCGTCGAAGCCGACCACCGCGACGTCGTCGGGCACCCGGCGCCCGACCTGGCGCAGCGTCCGCAGGGCCCCCTCGGCCATCAGGTCCGACGCGACGAAGACCGCGTCAAGCTTGGGATCGTCCTCCAACAGTTGCCGCATCGCGACTGCCCCCGACTCGCGGGTGAAGTCGCCCACGGCCACGATGGACCGACGGCGCGAGTCACGCAGGCTGGCCCGGTAGCCGGCGAGCCGTTCGATGCCCGCCACCATGTCCTGCGGACCGGCGATGGTCGCGATGCGGCGCCGGCCGATGTCGAGGAGATGCCGCACTGCTTTGACGACCCCGCCCGCGTGGTCGACGTCCACGAACGGAACCGGGTACTGACTCAGCGGTCGGCCACAGGTGATGACGGGTACGCCGTGCCGGGCCAGGGTCGCCGGCATGGGGTCGGCGCCGTGCACCGACGCGAAGATGACGCCATCGACGTGTCCGCCCAGGGCGTACCGCTCGATGCGGGTGTGACTGGTCGCCGAGCTCGCCAGCATGAGCGCCAGTTGCTGATCCGCCGCCTCCAGCTCGACACTCACCCCGCGGATGATGGTCGCGAAGAACTGGTCGTCGGAGAAGACCCGGCTGGACGGTTCGGGCACCACGAGCGCGTACGACCCGGTGCGGTGGGTGACCAGGCTCCGTGCCGCCGGGTTGGGCACGTAGTCCAGCTCGCGGACGGCCCGCAGGACCCGGTCCCGGATGTCGGCGTCGACGGTCGGTGCCCCGTTGACCACCCGCGAGACGGTGGCGCGGGACACGCCGGCGAGGCGGGCGACCTTCTCCAGCGTGGGTCGGTCCCGGCCGGGCGCTCGAGCGCTCATCGGGCCGGGCGGAACCGTGGGAGGGAGCATGACAGCGGTTGGCCTTCGGGCCAGCGGTAGGCCATGCCAGACATTATGCGCGCGATCATCCCGGGGCCCGGTGCCGCCCACGGGCCGTGCCCACGTTCCTAGCCGGCGCCAAGGCCGTTGCGGCGGATCACATCGGCGTACCAGCGGGCACTCGCCTTGGGCGTACGGCGTTGGGTTGCGTAGTCGACGTGGACGATCCCGAACCGATGGGCGTAGCCGTACGCCCACTCGAAGTTGTCCAGCAGCGACCACAGGAAGTAACCCCGGACGTCGACCCCGCGCGCCAGCGCCTCGTGGACGGCCGCGAGGTGGGCGCGCAGGTACCCGGTACGCCCGGCATCCTCGATCGAGCCGTCCGGGCCGAGCTCGTCCGGGTACGCCGCGCCGTTCTCGGTCACCATCAGCGGCGGCAGGCTCGGGTAGTCGTCCGTCAGCCGGCACAACAGCTCCGTCAGGCCACGGGCATCCACCGTCCAGCCCATGCCGGTCACCGGGCCGGGAGCCTTCTCGAACCGTACGTCCTCGCAGCCGGGCCACGCGGTAGGTCCGGGCGCCGGCGCGGCCACGGTGACCACGGTCGACTGGTAGTAGTTCACGCCGAGCAGGTCCAGCGGCGTGCCGATGACGGCGAGGTCGCCCGGCTCGACGAAGCGCCAGTCGGTCAGGGCGGCGGTGCCGGCGACCACGTCGGCCGGATACGCACCGCGCAGTACGGGGTCGAGGAACAGCCGGTTCAGCATCCCATCGATACGGCCAGCGGCCTCGATGTCACTCGCCGCAGCGCTCGCGCCCCGGACCGGGCTCAGGTTGAGCACCAGGCCCACCGGCGTTCCGCCCGGCAGCTGCGCCCGCAGGGCCTGGGTGGCAAGGCCGTGGGCCAGCAGAAGGTGGTGCGCGGCGGCCAGTGAACCCGCTGGGTCGGTCCGGCCGGGCGCGTGAACCCCCGCGGCGTAGCCGAGAAACGCCGAGCACCACGGTTCGTTCAGGGTCGTCCACAGCGGGACGCGGTCGCCGAGCCGCCGCCCGACAACGGCCGCGTAGTCGGCGAACCGGTGTGCCGTCTCGCGGCTGGTCCACCCGCCGGTGTCCTGCAGCGACTGGGGAAGGTCCCAGTGGTAGAGGGTGAGCAGCGGCCGGATCCCGTTGCGCAGCAGCTCATCGACGAGCCGGTCGTAGAAGTCCAGGCCGGCCCGGTTCACCGGACCCCGGCCGGTGGGCTGTACGCGTGGCCACGCCACGGAGAAGCGGTACGCCCCCAGCCCGAGCTCGCGCATGAGCGCCACGTCGGCGGCATACCGGTGATAGTGGTCGGCCGCGACCGCCCCGGTGTCCCCGTTCGCGACCGCGCCGGGTGTGGCGCTGAAGGTGTCCCAGATGGAGGCGCCGCGGCCGTCCTCGTCCGTGGCGCCCTCGATCTGGTATGCGGCCGTCGCGGTACCCCACAGGAAGTCGGCGGGGAACGCTTGGATCAGGTCGGGCTGTGCTGTCGGTCGGTCCTCGGCATGCGCAGACCGTACGGTCATGCCTTCACGGCCCCTTCCATGATCCCGTGGAGGATCTGCCGGCCAAGCAGGACGAAGACCAACAACACCGGCAGCGTCGAGACGAGCGCCCCGGCCAGCACGAGCGAGTAGTCCCTGATGTAGCCACCGGCCAGACTAGACAGTGCTACCTGCACGGTCGGGTTCTGGGGGGTCATGACGACCAGCGGCCAGAAGAAGTCGTTCCACACGGCCAGGAACGTGAGCATGCCGAGCACGGCCATCGCCGGACGCGCGGCGGGCAGCACCATGTGCCAGTAGAGCCGCAGGGTGGAGCAGCCGTCGATCCGTCCCGCCTCGAGCAGCTCGATGGGCAGCGCGGTCAGCAGGTACTGGCGCATGAAGAAGACCCCGAACGCGCTGGCCGCTGCCGGCAGGATCAGGGCCAGGACGTTGTTCGTCAGGTCGAACCAGTTGGCCATCATGATGAAGAGCGGGATGATGCCGAGCTGCGGCGGCACCAGCAGGGTGGCGACCACGAGGGCGAGCAGGCCCTGTCGGCCCCGGAACCGCAGCTTCGCGAGGGCAAACCCGGCCAGGGTCGAGGTGAACACGACCGAGGCGGTCACCGTGGCCGACACGACCAACGAGTTCGTCAGCGCCAGCAGCATCTGGGTCTGGCTGAACACTTTGCCCAGGTTGTCGAGCAGATGCGGCCCCGGCAGGAGGGTCGGCGGCATCCGGCTGATCTCGGAGTTGTCGTTGGACGCGGCGACGAACGTCCAGTACACGGGGAAGACGGAGATCAGTACCACGACCGCGAGCAGCGTGTAGGTCCCCGCCCCCGCGCGCAACTGCCGGTTGGCGCGCGGCCGACGCCACACCCGCGCTGATGGCGCTGGCCGGCTGGGTTCCGGTGCGGCGTCGCTCCGCGCCGAGCGGCGGTGCGTCGTGGTCACGATGCGTCAACTCCTCGCAGTCGTCGGGCCAGGGTCAGGTTCACCGCGACGATGAGCAGGATCACGGTGAGCATCGCGAAGGCGATCGCGGCTCCGTATCCGTACTTGAACTTCGCCCAGAACTGGTCGTACATGTACAGCGCCAGCGTCTGGAACTGGTGCTGCGAGCCACCCGTGGTCGGCGTCTGGCTGGTGTTGAACAGCAAGGGTTCGCCGAACAGCTGCAGCGCCCCGATCGTCGAGACGATCACCGTGAACAGGATGGTCGGGCGCAGCATCGGGACCGTGATCGACCAGAACTGGCGCCACCGGCTGGCGCCGTCGATCGCGGCCGCCTCGTACATCTCGAACGGGATGGCCTGCATCCCCGCGAGGTAGATGAGGGCGTTGTAGCCGGTCCAGCGCCAGGTGACGATGACCGATATCGCGATCCAGGAGCTCCATGTCCCGGCCTGGAAGTCGACCCGATCGACCCCGAACAGACCCAGCACCCAGTTGATGAGGCCGAAGTCGCGCCCGAAGAGCTGGACGAAGATGATGGTCACCGCGGCCACGGAGGTGAGGTTGGGCAGCAGCACACCCATCCGGAACATCGTCCGGCCGCGCAGCCGGTAGTTGAGCAGGTGCGCGAGCCCGAGCGCGAGCAGGAGCTGGGGCATGGTCGAGATCAGTCCAATGCCGACGGTCACCTTCAGCGCGTTCCAGAACAACGGGTCGTGCAGCAGGGCCTCGTAGTTCTGCCAGCCGACCAGGTGGTTCTCGGTACCCGGCCGGTCGAAGCGCCAGTCGGTGAACGAGACGTAGGCGGTGTAGGCGAGCGGGAACAGCCCGAAGAGTCCGAAGACCGCGAAGAACGGTGCCACGTACAGGTACGGCGAGAGCCGCATGTCGAGTCGGTGCCAAAGCATGCCAGGTCCTTGTCCGGTGTCTGTCCGGTGGCGTGTCGGTGTCAGGAGGGGCACCGTGCTGACAGGTGGTGTACAGGAAGGTGCCCCTCCTGACAGAGCTAGCTGGTCAGGCTCTCGATGTCCGTGAGCGCCTGTTCCCAGGCCTGTTCGGGCGTCGCCGTCCCCTGCTCGACGGAGAGCAGGGCGTTGCCGATGGCGTTGCCGATGTCGCCGGCCCGGGGGCCGAGTGGCTGCGGTCGCAGCGCCTTCGCCGACTCAGAGAAGATCTTGCCGACTGGGGCGTCGTTGAAGAACGCATCCGTGAACTCGGCGACGTCCGGCTGATCCCACAGCTCCTGCGCCGACGGGAAGTTGCCCTTGTTCTTGAAGAGCCAGGCCGTCTGCTCCGGCGCGGTCAGCCACTTCGCCAGTTCGATCGCGGCGGCCTGGTTGGGGCTCTCCGTGGGTACCGCCAGGTAGGAACCGCCCCAGTTGCCACCACCGGTGCCCGGGATCCGGGCCACATCCCAGTTGCCGGCGGTATCCGGCGCCTGCCCCCGGATGTAGGCGGTCATCCAGGACGGGCAGGTGATCGTGGCGAACAGGCCGTTCTTGAACCCCGTGTTCCACTCTGGGCTGAAGGCGGCGAGGCTCGCCGACTGGCGGGCCTGGATCGCCGCGATCGTCGTGTCGAACGCGTCCTTGACCGCGGGGTTCGTCTCGACCACCACGTTGCCGTCCGAATCGTAAGCAGCCTCTGGCGCCTGCGCGACGATCGCGTTGTAGATGTTGCTGCCGGCATCGAACCACTTGACGCTCGGGTCGGGCGTGGCTTCGAGGAACTGGTTTCCGACCTCTACGTAGTCCGCCCAGGACGTCAGCAGATCCGAGACCTCGTCCCGGTCTGCCGGCAGGCCGGCCGCCGCGAACAGGTCGCGGCGGTAGCACAGGGCCAGGCCACCGATGTCCGTGCCCACCCCGAAGAGGTGGGTGCCCTCAGGGTTGGCCGCCGCCTTCCACTTCCAGTCGGTCCAGGTGGAGGTGGACACCCCGTGGTCGAGGAAGTTCACGAACCGCGATGCCTGTGGTTGGAACCCGGCAACCTGACCGATCTCGATGGCTTCGATGTCGGCCGTTCCGGCGCCGGCCACGAGGTGGGAGCGCAGGTTGTTGTGGTGGGTTCCGTAATCGGTGACGTTCTCCTGGATGGTCACGTTGGGGTGCGTTTCCCGGTACTCGTCGTAGAGCTCGGTGTAGCCGAAGTCGCCGAAGAGATTGATGGTGAGCGTGACCGGCGCGTCGGGATCGTTCTGGGCCGGGGTGTTGGAGCACGCGGCGGTCGCCAGCACCGTGGCGCCGACCGCGAGCAGGAGCAATGTTCTGGTGCGCATGAGTCTCCCTTTCGCGAAGCGTGCGGAGCGAATGATCGGCACTCCGGGGGAGGTGAGCGGGACGTGGCGAAGTCGGCCATCGCCCTGCCGGAGGACCGCTGAGAGAGCGCTCTCTCCGCGGCGGTGCACAGGTTGGCACCTTTCCGGCGGACCTGTCAAGAGCAGATCAAGCGAAATCTCCATGTGCGCCAAGGAATCTTGGCGACGCCCTGATCCTCATCGCTTTGTGAGTATTGACGTACGGGCACCTCGAGCCGTAGCGTGAGAGCGCTCTCTTGACCAGCGAGGGTGGCTCGCGCGGTCCACAGTGGATCAGCGTGGCGCGCCCGGCTGCCGGGTCCGGCGTGCGATGCGGAGTCGCCCGAGCACCAGCGCGAGGCCGGCCATGAGGACGCCGGCCGACATCCGCGGGCGGACCGGGCCGCCACCATCACCGTCGACGGCAGCCCCGGCGGCCTCGTGGCGCGCCACCCCAGCCCGACGGGGAACGCATCGCCGCGCTCGCTGTATGACCGTCTGATCCCCGCCCGCGGGTAGCCGGCGCCCAGGACGACGTCCGCCGAGTCGGCAAAGCGCAGCCCCGGCGGTGGTGGTCCGACCCGGCTGGCCCACGCTGCCGTCGCGCTACGCGCCGAGTACGTCCGGGCCGGCGCCCCCGGTGGCCGCCGGGACGAAGATCTCGTGACGATCTTGGACATCTCCTTGGGTTTGTTCATCTGCTCGCTACATTTGGAGAGACGTTCACCTCGTAGCCCGGGCGGGGAATCGTGCCCCGCTTCCGGCTCGTTACATAAGCCGACCCACCACCGCGACCCTGGAGGAACAGCCGACCATGGCCGAGCGCATGCTGCGCGGAAGTCGCCTCGGAGCCGTGAGCTACGAGTCCGATCGCAACACCGAGCTGGCGCCCCGACAGACTCGCGAGTACCTGTGCCCGCGGGGCCATCAGTTCGAGGTGCCCTTCGCCGTCGACGCCGAGGTGCCGATCACCTGGGAGTGCAAGTTCGACGGCACCGTGGCGCGTCTGGTCGACGGAAGTGAGCCGGAGCAGAAGAAGGCCAAGCCACCGCGCACCCACTGGGACATGCTGCTCGAGCGGCGCACGCTCGCCGAGCTCGACGACATCCTCAACGAGCGTCTCGAGGAGATCCGCGCCCGGCGCGGCCGCGCCTCCTGAGATTGCCCACCCATACCGGCCCCCGTCGCCCCGGCGGGGGCCTGTTTGCGTCGCCAGAACGCAGACGCCGGAGCCAGGGGAAGCGGCAGGCGCAGGAGCGAGGCGCCAGGGAACGGCGGCGCCGGAGCCCGCGGTCAGCGAGGGTCGATGACCTCGCCTTCGATGGGCTCGCCCCCGTCGGCGGGCCCGGCCGAGGCCTCCGTGGTCGCCGTCGGCATCGGCTGCGACGGCGGTGACTGGGGTTGGCCGGTGCGCACCCGTACGGTCCGCGGACCGAAAAGGGACGTCGCGGCGGATGGTGTCAACCGGCGGGTGAGTCGGGCCTGGGCCCACCGACCAGCGAGCCGTCGCGTGGGTGGGGCGACGAGCAGGCCGCCGACCAGATCGGTGATGAACCCGGGCACCACCATCAAGATGCCACCGACCAGCACCAACAGCCCTTCGGTCGCGCTTGGGCCGGGGGGCCGCCGTTGCTCGACGGCGGCCCGGAAAGCGCGCCAGGACCGGGCACCCTCTCGGCGCAGCAGCCAGACGCCGAGCGCGGAGGTGGCGAGCATGAACAGGATCGTCCATCCCGGTCCGATCCACCGACCGATAGCGATCAGGACCATCACCTCGACGACCCCGACTAGCAGCGAGGCGGCCAGCGTCACCAGGAAACGCCGGGCCGGCCGGCGACCGCCGAACGTGGCGGTACCGAACGGGCCGAAGGGGCCGTCGGTCGGTGGGCGCGCCGGGGGCGGCGGTGCGGCGAACGACGCGGTGCTCATGCTCGTGGCCGGGCCCGGTCCTGGTCGCCCCGGGCATGGTCCCGGCCGCCCGGGGTCAAGGACTGCGCGCCCCAGACGGTGACCCGCCACAGCGCCTCCCGCACGATCGCCGAGCTCATCTTGCTCGCCCCACGCTCGCGTTCGGCAAAGGTGATCGGCACCTCGACGACGCGGTGACCCTGCCGGTACGCCCGCCAGGCGAGGTCGACCTGGAAGCAGTATCCCTGCGAGGCGACGCCGTCCAGGCCCATCGCGTCCAGGGCCTTCATCCGGTACGCCCGGTAGCCGCCGGTGGCGTCCTTGTACGGCATGCGCAGGGCCAGCCTGACGTACAGGTTGCCCATGCGGGAGATCAGATGCCGGGACAGCGGCCAGTTCAGCACCTTGCCGCCGGGCACCCAGCGCGAGCCGAGGACGGCGTCCGCGTCGGCCAGCGCGTCGAGCAGCCGCGGCAGCTCCTCCGGGGCGTGCGAGCCGTCGGCATCCATCTCCACCACGACGTCGTAGCCAGCGTCGCGCGCCCAGGCGAAGCCCGCGAGGTAGGCGGCACCGAGGCCTTCCTTGCCCTCGCGGTGCAGCACGTGGACCTGTTCGTCCGCGGCGGCGAGCTCATCGGCGATGGCCCCGGTGCCGTCGGGGCTCTTGTCGTCGGCGACGATGACGTCGGCCGCCGGCACCGCCTGCCGCACCCGTCCGACGATGATGCGTATGTTGTCGGCCTCGTTGTACGTCGGGATGATCACCAGTACGCGCCCGACGCCGGGGTAGCCCTCGTTCACCCGTCAGCCTCTCGCCTCGTCACCACGTCCGCGCTCTCTGCCGTCCCATCTACGACGACGGTCTGAGCATCGTTCAAGGTTCGCACGTCCGCGCCTACCGCAGACGGTTTGGTCCGGTTTCGACCCGTTCGTCCAGCCTCGAGGCTGGCCGGAGCAGCCCGGCGCCGCAGGACGAACGCGGCCACGACGAGGAGTACCCCGCCAGCGGCCACCAACGCCTCCGGTCCGACCCCGAGTCTGGTCGCCATCGTACGACCGGTGGACAGGGTCATGGTCCGCTCGATCACGGCCACGGCGAAGAAGTCGGTCGCCTCGTACACCGTGCCGTGCCGGTCGACAAACGCCGAGATACCCACGGTCGACGCCATGAGCGCCTCTCGCCCATGCTCGACCGCCCGCAGCCGGACCATCGCCAACTGCTGGCGCGCCTCGGCCTCGTCGAACGTGGCATTGTTCGTCTGCACCACGAGGAGCTGCGCGCCGTGGGTGACCGTATCCCGCACGACCTCGTCGTAGGCGACCTCGAAGCAGATCACGTCGCCGATCGTGGCCGGACCCATGGTCAGGACGCCGGGCACCTCGCCGGCAACGAAGTCCCGCCGGACCAGGTCGACCTTCTTGGTGATGACCTTCCGGATGAACGACCGGATCGGGATGTACTCCGCGAACGGGACGGGATGCCGCTTGACGTAGGTCTGGACCGGGCCGTCCGCTGGATCCCAGACGATGCCGACATTGCGGACCGTCTGGTCGGTGGGCCCGTCCTGCAGCCCGCCGACGAGGATCGGCACCCCGATCGCCCGCGCTGCCTGCGTGATCGCCTCGCTGGCGTCGGCGTACCGGAACGGGTCGATGTCGCTGGAGTTCTCGGGCCACACCACCAGGTCCGGCCGCGGCGTCTGCCCCGCGGCGACCCGCTCGGCGAGGTCGAGGGTGGCGTTGACGTGGTTGTCCAGCACCGCCCGGCGCTGCGCGTTGAAGTCCAGCCCGAGCCGGGGCACGTTGCCCTGTACGACCGCCACCCGTACGGTCTGCTCGCCTCCCGACGAGGGGTCACCCCACAACAGGGGCGCCGGGGCCACGCTGGCCACGATCGCCAGGACCAGGGCGGTGACCGCCGGGCGTACCCCGGACCAGCGGTACGGCCGTGGAGCCGTCAGGAGCGTTCGTACGGCCAGCGCCAGCAGCCCGCCGAGCAGCGCGACGGCCGCAGTGACCAGTGGGGCGCCGCCCACCGCGGCGAGTCCGAGTAACGGCGAGTCAGCCTGGCTGAACGCGAGCCGCCCCCACGGAAAGCCGCCGAAGGGCACGCGGTCGCGCAGCGCCTCCTGCAGGACCCACAGCGTGGCCGTGGCGAGCGGCCAGCTCCACCGCCACCGGGCCAGCACCGGCGTCGCGAGCGCGGAGAGACCGCCGAGCAGGGCGAAGAGGAAGGACTCGCCGAACGGTAGGAACAGCCAGACCGGCCCGACGACGCCACCGGCCCAGGACAGCAAGGGGATGAGCAGGCACAGGCCACTGACGAAACCGAGCCCGGCCCCGACCCAGAACCCACGGCGGTAGGTGGCGAGCGCGAGCAGGGCCACCCCCACCGGCGCCATCAACCACAGGTCGTACCGGGGGAACGCCACCAGCATCGCGAGACCCGCCGCGATCGCCGCCGCGAGGGGCCACAGCCGCCCGACGACCCGCCGCACCCGCCCGCCGACGACGGGGGTTGCCGCGACGGCGCCAGCCGGGGGTTCGGCCGTGGGGCGGCGGCTCTCGGCGCTGGGCCGCGCGAGCAGGTCCATCCCGCCATCGTGCCCGACCGGAGATCGCCCGACGAGCCCGGTTGCCGAACTCTCAGCTAAGCCGTGACCGGGCTCTCAGGCGGGTCACAGATGCGTACGGGGCGCGGCTGCACCGCCGCGCCCCGCTCCCCCAGGCCCCTCCTGGCCGGTGGCGGGTGCGCTGGTAGGGCCTTCGTTCCGGCCCGGGACGAACTGGCTGCCCACCCGCGGGTCGTTGTCTACTGGCCGCACCACGCCCCACCTCGTGGACCCGCGCGACGTGTCGCAGGTCCACGCCGCGAGACCGCCACCGGTTCGTCGCCGGTCGCCCGCACTCGCCCACTGGTCCTGGCGGGCCAACCGGGCGAACCCGGTGGACGTGGCCAGTGGTCGCTGCGCGAGGGCGCCGCCGGCGGCCCCACGGGAAGGACTCCCCGACCGTACGTCCTCGTGCCCCGGCCGTGTCAACGGACCACGCGGACTGAGTCTGTGTCAGCAAGGGCACCTTGCTGACGTCTGGTGTACAGCAGGGCGCCCCTCCTGACGCCGGGTGTACGGGAAGGTGCCCCTGCTGACGCCGGGTGTCAGCAAGGTGCCCTTCCTGACAACCACGGCTGGGGGCGGCTAGGGGACCAGTGACGACAGCAGATTCGTGGCGACCGTGGGGTGTGCGCCCGCGAGCAGGCCGGCGGGGGCGAGCACGTACGCCGTGTCGACGGCGGCACGCGACGACTCGGGCAACGCCCACCCACCGGCCTGGTCGTCCAGCACGGTGCGCATCACCTCGAGCCCAGCCGCGGCCTGGTGCCGCAGCACGCCCCCGGACCCGACGACCAGACGCACCCGCCGCAGGTCCCGGCCGCGCCCGTGCCGGCGCACGGCCACCGTCGCCGCGAGCTGGGCCAGGCGCAGGTCCACCGCGCGGTTGCGCTCGTCGCGCGGCAGGTAGCCGGGATCCGCCGAACGGGTCCGCGCGTGGGGCCCGAGCGCGTCGGCCTCGGCAGCGCTCAGCAGCCGCTCCCGCTGCGCGGCGTCGAGGACGGCGGACGCACTGGAGCGGACACCAAGATCGCCCTCGACGGTACGACCGTGCCACAGCGTGCCGGCGACGTCGACCGAGCGCGTCGCCCCGGCCGGCGGCTCGACGACGGAGTAGACGTCCGTGGTTGCGCCGCCGACATCGACGACGAGCACGTCGCCCCCGACCACGGTGGCGAGCAGTTCCACGGCGGTGAGCACGACGTCCGGCGTGGGGCCGCGTACCAGGCTCACGAACCGCCGGCCCGCCGACAGGTGCTTGCCCCCGATGACATGGCGCAGGAAGACCTCCCGGATCGCGGCCCGCGCCGGGCCGGGGTTCAGCTCTCCGATCCGGGGCAGCACGTTGTCGGCCCCCACTGCTCGGTCCCCCAGCACGGCCAGCGCCTCCGGCCGTACGTCGGCGTTTCCGGCGACGACGACCGGCACCCGCCTGGCCTTCGCCAGCGCGGCGGCGTTGTGGCGCAGCACCTCCTCATCACCGCCGTCGGTGCCGCCGACGAGCAGGATCACGTCGGGCCGGTCCAGCTTCAGCGTGGCCAGGGCCGTACGGTCGAGGCGGCCGGCGGCGACGTGCACCACCCGCGCCCCGGCCGACAGCGCCACCCGGTGCCCGGCCTCCACGGTGACGAGCTTCTCGTAGCCGACCACCGCGAGCCGCAGCCCGCCCCCGGCCGAGGAGCAGACGTCCACTGTGTCCGGTGTGATGTCGAGTTCCGCGATCGCGGCGTCGAGGCCGTGCAGGACGTCGGAGTCCACTGTGGTGGGATGCTCGGCCGTCCCGAGGAGGGTCCCGCGCTCGAGGTCGATCGCGGCCGCCTTGGTGAAGGTGGACCCGACGTCGGCGCAGACGGCGATCGTCACGGGCGGTGGGTGGGGGTGGAGGGCATGGAATTCGTCACGGGTGGCTGGGTGGGGGTGGAGGGCATGGGACTCACCGGGGCCGGACGACCACGGTTCCCGTGGCGGTGACCGCCACGATCGGCGGTTCGACGATCTCGGCGGCCGAGTCGGCCAGGTCCGGACGGCCGCGGCAGACGACGGCACAGACGAACTCGATCGTACGGCTGCGGTTGCCCAGGCGGGTGAAGGTACCGGTCACCTCGATGACGTCACCGGCCCGGATCGGGGCGGTGAACTGAACGTCCGAATAGGACGCGAACAGGCCCTCGTCGCCGTCCCACTGGATGCACAGGTCGGTCGCGACGTCACCGAAGAGCCCGAGCGCGTACGCCCCGTCGACGAGGCTGCCGGCGTAGTGGGCATGCGAGTACGGCACGTACCGCCGGTGCGTGACCGTGAAGCCCACGCCGTCCGCTGAGGTCATGAGTGGTCCGCCTTCCGCTGGGTCAACGCGTGGACCAGGTAGCTGGCCACCTCGCGTGGGGTGGTGCCGCGCCCGAAGACCCGGTCCACGCCGAGGTCTACCGCGGCGCGCTCGTCGAAACGCGGCCCCCCCACGAGCAGCAGCGGCCTCCGCTGGGCCGGGAACGCCTCCCGGAACGCGGCCGACATCGCCCGGGTGTTGTGCAGGTGGGCGTCCTTCTGGGTCACCACCTGGCTGACGAGCACCGCGTCCGCCTTCGCGACCCGGGCGCGTTCGACGAGGTCGGGGATGCTGACCTGCGCGCCCATGTTCACCACGGCCAGTTCGCGGTAGTACTCCAGCCCCTTCTCGCCGGCGATGCCCTTGAGGTTGCAGATCGCGTCGATGCCCACGGTGTGGGCGTCGGTGCCGATGCAGGCGCCGACCACCGACAGCCGCCGGCGCATCCGGGACCGGATGGTCGCGTTGACCTCCTTCGGCATGAGCAGGGGGAAGTCCCGCTCGACCACCTCCACGTGCGTCAGGTCGACGAGATGGTTCACCCGTCCGTAGACGACGAAGAAGGTAAACCCGTCACCAATCGCCGCCGCGTGCACGACCGTCGCCGGGTCCAGCCCCATCTTCGCGGCGAGCTGCAGCGCCGCCCCCTCGGCCAGCTTCCCCAGCGGCACAGGCAGCGTGAAGCTCACCTGCACCATCCCGTCGCCGGTGGTGTCCCCGTACGGCCTGACGATGGCGTTCATCCCGCTGCCCCAAGATCGCGACTGGCCGTACGAACACGCAGCCCCGCTTCACTTCTGTACGGCTCGTCGCGATCATCGGGCGAGCTGAGGGCGGCCGCCGACGAATCGAGCAGCTCGGTGGCGGGGTTGTAGAAGTCGGGTGCACGTTCAGCGACGCCGGCCAGGCCGCGACCTGAGGTGGCGGGGCGCTTCATGATGCCGAAGGTGCCGTCGCCGATGGCCTCCAGCAGGCCGTCGTCGACGATGCTCACCAGCAGCGCCACGGCCTCAGCGAGGACCTGCTGGGCGCGGCGCTGGATGAAGCCGCCCGGCGCGGGCGCGAAGTCCTCATGCAGGTTCGCGGCGGCGCCCAGCACGTACCGTACGTTCTGCAGCGCGATGTCGCGGTCGGACAGCCACGGCGTGGCGACCGCCTCGGTCATCATGCCAACGAGCAGGATCCCTTGCCCCGTCATGACACCGGCGAGGTTGAAGAACCCGTCGAGCAGGTTGCCACGGAACACGTCGCCGGTCATGTGCTTGGTCGGCGGCATCCACTTCAACGGCGCGTCGGGGAAGAGCTCGCGGGCCAGCAGAGCGTGGGCGAGCTCCAGCCGGAACGACTCGGGCAGGTCGGGGTTGATCTCGAAGGCGTGACCGAGCCCGAGCTGCCAGTCGGCCAGCCCGGCCTCGTGCGCGAAGAACTCGTTGAGGAGCTGGGACACCGTCACGGTGTGCGCCGCTTCGACGGCGTCGGCGGTGGTGAGGTAGTTGTCCTCGCCGGTGTTGATGATGATGCCGGCGCGCGCGTGCACCTGACGGGCGAAGCGCTGGTCCACGAAGGTCCGGATCGGGTTGATGTCACGGAAGAGGATGCCGTACATGCTGTCGTTGAGCATCATGTCCAGCCGCTCGAGCCCGGCCAGCACGGCCATCTCGGGCATGCACAGCCCGCTCGCGTAGTTGGTCAGCCGGACGTAGCGGCCCAGCTGCCGCGACGTCTCGTCCAGCGCCGCCCGCATGAGCCGGAAGTTCTCCTGCGTCGCGTAGGTGCCGGCGTACCCCTCCCGGGTGGCGCCCTCGGGCACGTAGTCCAACAGGGACTGGCCCGTCGAGCGGATCACGGCGATGACGTCGGCGCCGGCCCGAGCGGCCGCCTGGGCCTGCGGGATGTCCTCGTAGATGTCTCCGGTCGCCACGATCAGGTAGATCCATGGCCGTTGCTGCGGGTCGCCATGCCGCGCCACGAGGCGGACCCGCTCCCGGCGACGTTGGTCTATGCGTCGCAACCCGGCGGCCACCGCGCGGCGTGAGGCCGCGCCGGCGCGGCGGGCCGAGCGTCCACTGGGGACGGTGAACCGTACGGATCCGGCGGCGGCCTTCTGGGCGAGCAGGGTCAGGTCGGTGATGCCGTTCGCCGCCATCGCGTGCCACACCGGCAGCGCCACGCCGTGCCCCAGCCCGACATCGGCCACGACCGCGTCGACGAGGCGGTTGACCCACGGGATCCCGTCCGGATCGGCGCCCGAGATGCCGGCCAGTCGCAGGGTGGCGCGTTCGACCGCGACGGTCGTGTGGCTGCGGGCCATCTCCACGACCGGCGCCCCGGCCCGCGCCGCGAGCGCACGGGCGCGGGCGACCACGGCCGGGTCGAGGTCGAGCTTCGTCGGCGGGGCAGCCATCAGGGCGCCTCGTAGACAGTCGTGCCGCGCAGGACCGTGCGCCGGCAAGCGGGCAGATCGTCGCCAGGGTCCAATGTGGGCAGTCCTTTCGTCATGCCTCCGGCCGGCACTGTCCACACGGCGAACGTGGCCCATGCGCCCGGCGCGAGGATGCCGTGGTCGTCCTGGTGCACGGCCCGCCAGCCGCCCCGGGTGTGTGCGGCGAACGCGGCCTGGCGGCTCACTCGGTGCACCGGGTTGTGGTGCCACATCGCCGCCCGGACGCTGCCCCACGGGTCCAGCGGCGTGACCGGTGAGTCGGAGCCGAACGCCAGCGCCACACCCACGCCGTGCATCGCTCCCATCGGGTTGGACTCCAGCGACCGGTGCAGTCCCAGCCGGCGCACGTACATCTGCCGGTCGCCGCCCCAGAGCCGGTCGAAGGCCGGTTGCATGCTCGCCACCAGGCCCAGCTCCACCAGGCCCGCGATGACGGCCCGATCGGCGATCTCGACATGCTCGATGCGATGCCGGCCCTCGCGCAGCCGCTCCACGCCGACCGCGGCCGCGGCGAGCCGGTAGCCCCCGATGACGGTGGCCAGCGCCTGGTCACCGATCGCGTGGAAACCGCCCTGCACACCCTGGCGGACACAGTCGATGATGTGCTCGGCGACCTGGTCGGCGGTGAGGTAACCGTGGCCGAGGGCGCCAACTTCGTCACCGTCCACATAGGGCTCACGCAGGTGGGCGGTCCGCGCGCC
This sequence comes from Micromonosporaceae bacterium, assembly GCA_052038195.1. Lineage (GTDB taxonomy): Bacteria > Actinomycetota > Actinomycetes > Mycobacteriales > Micromonosporaceae > DATBGZ01. The sequence continues at coordinate 18,735 of JBQGBY010000086.1, forward strand.
GAGCGCGCCGTCGGCGAACAGGTCGCCGCCCGCGCCGACCGCTCCCAGCTCCTTGGCCCGGGCGGCGCCCATGAGTTCGCCCCAGTAGCCGTAGACCTCGGGCAGAGCGCTGTGGACGCCGCCGAGGGCGAGCAGGTCGGTGAGGTCGGTCTCGCCCGAGATCACCGGGCCGGCGCACTCATGGACCGCGGCGATGCCCAGCGAGGCGGCATGGCGCAGCGCAGTCTCCTGCGCCGCGCGCCGCTGGACGGAGGTCAGCGAACCCAGGGCGATCAGGCGGACCTTGTGGTGCGCCCCGCGCCGGACCCAGCCGGACGGATCGTACCCGGGCTCCGCCGGCAGCTCCGGTCCCGCGGCGTCCAGCAGGGCGGACGAGCACAGCGCCGAATGCATTGACGCCTGTGACAGCAGGGCGATGCGCCCGCCCGCGGCCCGGTCGATCTCCTCGGTGCTGGGCAGCCGGCGGTCGTCCCAGGTGGACTCGTCCCAGCCGAACCCGAGCAGCACGGCGGCGTCGGGCAGGGCCCGTGCGTGCGCGGCCACGGAGTCGAGCAGCTCGCCTGCCGACCGCGCCGGGTGCAGGTCCAGACCCGACAGCGTCAGGCCCGTGTTCGTGGCGTGCACATGGGCGTCGACGAACGCTGGGGTGACCAGCGCCCCATCGAGATCGATGACCCTCTCGGCCGACGGCGCGTCCCCGTCGTCGCCGAGCCAGCTGACGCGCCCGTCCTCCACCAGTAGAGCAGTGGCGCGCGGGTTGGCCGGGCTGTAGACATGCCCACCCCGGTAAAGGTCACTCATTCTGGCTCCTCCGCGGGAACGAGTGCGTCGTCGCTCATCCTGGCTCCTCCGCGGGAACGAGTGCGTCGTCGCTCATCCTGGCTCCTCCGCGGGAACGAGTGCGTCGTCGTTCATGCGCTCATCCTGCCCGGTGCGTGCCGGCGGCCGGCACCGGCTCGGGTGGGTGGACACGCCGGGCGATCAGGGCCCGTACGGCCTGGTCTTCCCGGACCAGGGCCAGGGCCAGGTCCGCGTGCCCGGGAACGAACCCGTTGCCGACGAGCATGGTGACATCGGCGGCGAGACCCTCCGCGCCGAGCGCCGCGGCCTGAAACGACGTGGCCATGCTGAAGAAGATCACGGTGCCGCCCTCCGCCGTGGCCAGGACCGCCCCGTGCTCGCAGCCGGGCACATCGACGCAGACCACGGTCACGTCCGCAGCCCCGCCGAGGGCTCCGGTGACCGCCTCGGCCAGCGCCACCGGATCGCGGGCGTCGGCGACCGCCACGTGGTCGGCGATACCGGACTCCCGCAGGAGCTGCTCCTCCTCGCCGCCGGGGACGATGCCGACCGTACGGGCTCCGGCCCGCCGCGCCGCGACCAGCGCCAGCGAGCCCGACTTGCCGGCGCCACCCAGCACCGCGACGCTCGTCTCCGGCGCGGACCGCGCACGGACCACGCGGTCGACCAGCGCGGGCGCGCCGCAGACGTCGAGCACCGCCAGCGCCAGGCCGGCGTCCAGATCGTCGGGGAGCTTCGCCGCGATCGAGCGGGCGAACAGGATGGCGTGACCGGCCGCCGGCACCTGTTCGCTGCGACCGTCCCAGGTGGACAGAGCGTCGGTGATCGCCAGCGGGGTCAGGGTGAGCGACACGAGCGTCGCGACGCGATCGCCCGGTGCCAGGCCGAGGGGTGAGTCCGGCCCGACCGCGTCGACCGTGCCGATGAGCATCCCGCCCGAGCCGGTCACGGGATTGTGCATCTTCCCGCGGGCATTGATGATCTCCATCACCTCGGCCCGCACGGCGTCGCCGTCACCGTCGTGCTTGGTCGACAGTTGGCGGAAGCTCGCCGCGTCGAGGTTGAGGCGCTCCACGGCGATCCGGACCTCGTCGGGACCGATCTCGGAGTCGGCGTCGAGGCGCCAGGCAGCTTGGGGGAGCACTCCGGGCGGATCGAGCACCCGGTGCAGGCCTACCGGGGACGTCCGTTTTGCCACTTCCACCCCTTTGTTGAGCAAAGGCACTTCCTGATGTCTGGTGTACAGCAAGGGACCTTGCTGACACGCGGTGCCATCACACCACAACCGCCGGGCCGGAAATTATCCGGCAGTCTAGTTGGCTGACCGAAGAATCTCCACTAGCGTGGCCTGTTGTGGATGAGGGAGCTTCTGTGACCGGCGAGGTGCTGGGGCAGCCGTACGAGTACCGGCGGCGCGAACTGGTCGAGCCGGACTGGACCCGGTTCCCCGGCTGGCGCGACGTCTCGCTGGCCCAGTGGGAGTCGGCGCAGTGGCAGCGGGCGCACTGCGTGAAGAACCTCGCCCAACTGCGGGCCGTGCTCGGTGACCTCGTCGACGACGCGTTCTACGACGACCTCGCCGACGATCAGGCGCGGTTCTCCACCATGTCGATGCTGGTGCCGCCGCAGATGCTCAACACGATGGTCCCCGCGGGCGATCCGGACTGGACCGCCGCCATGTACGCCGACCCGGTCCGGCGGTACATGATCCCCGTCGCCTCGGACCGGCGCGCCGACTGGCCGTCCCATCCGTACGCCACCCGCGACTCGCTGCACGAGCACGACATGTGGGTGGCCGAGGGCCTGACCCACCGCTACCCGACCAAGGTGCTCGCCGAGCTGCTCGCCACCTGCCCGCAGTACTGCGGACACTGCACGCGCATGGACCTTGTGGGCAACTCCACTCCCACCGTCGCCAAGCTGAAGCTGGCGCTGAAGCCCGCCGACCGGTACGACGCCCACGTCGCCTACCTGCGTGAGCATCCCGGCGTCCGCGACATCGTCGTCTCCGGTGGGGACGTGGCGAACGTGCCGTGGCGCTCGCTCGAGTCGTACCTCATGCGGCTGCTGGACATCGAGACGATCCGCGACATCCGGCTCGCGACCAAGGCGCTCGCGGCCCTGCCCCAGCACTGGCTCGCCCCGGACGTCGTCGACGGCCGGGAGCGGCTCGCCCGTACGGCCGCGCGGCGGGGCGTGAACCTCGCGATCCACACCCACGTCAACCACGCGCAGTCCGTCACCCCGCTGGTCGCCCGCGCCGCGCAGACCGCCCTCGAGGTCGGCGTGCGGGACGTGCGCAACCAGGGTGTGCTCCTGCGCGGGGTCAACGCCACGTCGGACGCCCTGCTCGACCTGTGTTTCGCCCTGCAGGGCGAAGCCGGCATCCTGCCGTACTACTTCTACATGTGTGACATGATCCCGAACGCCGAGCACTGGCGGGTGTCGGTGGCGCACGCGCAGTCGCTGCAGCACGACATCATGGGCTACCTGCCCGGTTATGCCACGCCCCGGATCGTGTGCGACGTGCCGTTCGTGGGCAAGCGGTGGGTGCACATGGTGGCCGACTACGACCGAGAACGCGGCATCTCCCACTGGACGAAGAACTACCGTACGTCGATCGAGTCCACTGCGGACACCGACCGTACGTACGCCTACTACGACCCGATCGACACCTTGCCCGAGTCGGGGCAGGACTGGTGGCGCGCACACTCTGTCGCGGGGGCGGTCGCACCGGTCGGCTGACCAGCGAAACCGCCCCGTCGTCGGTGGCCTACGGTGGTGAGCCCACCTCGGCGCCCTTGTCGCCCGATGGCTCCAGGCCAAGCCGAGGAGGTTCCGCCTCGGGAACGAACTCCACAGTGGACAGCAATGATGGAGGCCGCAGTCGGAGTCGAACCGACCGACATCCGTTCTGCAAACGGAACCCTTGACCGCTCGGGCATACGGCCGTCGTTGCTTCGTGCGGGTTGCGTGGCCGGTCACGCGGGCAGGACTGGTACCCCCGGGCGGACTCGAACCGCCGGCCCCGACGCTCGGAACGTCGCGCTCTGATCCACTGAGCTACGAGGGTCTGCTGCGTACCCATGGGAGGAATCGAACCTCCGCCGTCGGTTTGTAAGACCGTCGCTCTCCCATTAAGCTACACGGGCTTCGATGTGTGAGTGGCGAGGGTGGGATTCGAACCCACGGTCTCGGGCTTATGAGGCCCGCGGGGACAACCGAACTCCCCTACCCCGCTGTGCGTGCGGTGCGTGCGCCGCGAAGGGATCGAACCTTCCTCCTAGGCTTCGGCGAGCTTGCGAGCCGAACATCGGGCCCTGAACAGCCCCGTGCTAAGCCACCCAGCCAGCAGCGCATGTGGCGTCCGAGGAGGGTGAAGGAGTCGAACCCTCAGGTGTCACCCTGGCCCAGTTTTCAAGACTGGTCGCCCACCACTGGGCGCCACCCTCCATTGTCGTTCCGGCCCTCCGCCCCCACCCAGCCACCCGAATTGTGGTGCTTCGCACCCCTGACAGGAGTCGAACCTGCATACCGACGGCCTCGCGAACCGCTGCTCCTCCGTTGAGCTACAGGGGTATGTCGTACGCGCGGAAGGAGTGGGATTCGAACCCACGCCGGCACCAGGACCGGTCGCGCCTTAGCAGGGCGTTGCCTTCAACCACTCAGCCATCCCTCCATCGAGCCCAACCGGCCGCGCATGCCGGTTCCGCTCCATCGAGCCCCGTACCGGATTCGAACCGGCGATCGCCGCCGTGACAAGGCGGTGCCTTCACCAACTTGGCCAACGGGACGTGTCCTGCGTACCCAGGGAGGGATTCGAACCCCCAACCTCCGCGGTCTGAGCGCGTTGCCTCTGCCTGTTGAGCTACCCGGGCATCGTGGACAGTCAGGGAGTCGAACCCTGGACGCGAGGTTTGCAGGACCTCGCTGTGCACCAGCACCCCGCCCTTGGTTGTGCATCGCTGGGAGCGAAGGATTCGAACCTCCATCGACTGGTTCAGAGCCAGCCATGCTGCCTGGTTACACCAGCTCCCACTGGCCGTGCGGCCGGTTGTCGGCGACGGCCCGACCCACCCCCTCGCCTGGGTCGGGCCGTCTCCGCCGTGAAGACCGCTGCGTCGGGTTGTGGCTCGGCGGCCGATCCTCGGTGTTTCGAGCGGCTACCGGGAGTCGAACCCGGACCGTCGCCGTGGCGGGGCGACACACTGCCGTTGTGCTACAGCCGCGTTTCGGGTGGTTGGGTGGGGGTGGAGGGCCGGTACGGCAACTTGTGCGTAGACCGTGCGGGACTCGAACCCGCGATCTCCAGGGTGAGAATCTGGTGAGTTTCCGCTACTCCAACGGTCCGCGCGCGAACGCAAGGACGGGCCTCGCGGTCGCGTAGTCCGGAGCCCGCGAGTCGAACGCGGTTTCTCCTGCACCCAAGGCAGGCGGGTTACCGTCTCCCTCGCTCCAGACGCGTTCCGGCGCCGCCCAGTGGGGCGCGACGGAACGACGAACGCTGTCCACTGTGGAGTTCTCAACGTACGGATCCCGACCGCGGTCGGTGCGCAGGGATGGTAGGACTCGAACCCACTCCCTCCGGTTTTGGAGACCGGCGTGCAGACCTGGTGCACCTCATCCCTAGGGCATGGCGAGGATCGTTACGGCACAACGCTTTGCTGTGCGAAAAAGCCGCCCGGACCGAATTCTCGGCGGGCGGCGTGTCGGTCGCGTCAACGATCGACTACGCGCGCCACCGAAGCTGGCCGTCGCGGGCTTCGCGGCCCATGAGTCGGCTCGGGCAGGCGGCCACGAGCATGGCCGCCTCGTCGCGCGGACTGCGCGACTGGATCGAGGACGACCACAACATCTGACTCACTCCTCCCGAACCGCTTGCGTGACTGACGGGATCGAGGTTACGGCCACCCCAACACCGGTCGCAATGGATTTAGTCCCGCTGTCGCCAAATCGTTTCCGCCGCGCCGGACCGCGGCGTTCCACAGTGGAGTCAGACCGGCGTGGGCTCGTTGACGATGATGATCTCTTTCTCGATGAAGTCGCGTCCGCCGACCCAGAACAGGCGCCCGACTGCGGGGTTGTCGTCGTCAACCACGACCTCCCACCCGGGCGCGATCACGTTCCATCCCTCACCTCGCCGCGACACCCGGGCCGGACCGTGGAAGGTGGTGCTGGCCAGGCTCACGACGGAGTGGGCCACGGCACCGCGGAAGCCGGCCGAGCGTCGGAAGATGGCGTGTCCAAAGTCGACCGGGGCACCAAACGAGGCGGCGCCGAACCAGGCGTGGCCATTGAAGTCCGTCGCCGCGAACGAGGCGTTGGAGTTGAAGGCCGTCTCGCCGAACCACGCGTCGCCCCCGAAGGAGCTGCCGTCGAACCAGACGGGACCACGAAACGTGGCCCGTTCCAGCCAGGCGTGGTCGCAGAACTGGGCGCCGCGGATGACCGTGAGGCCGCCGACGACGAGGCCACGCAGTCGGGTCTGCCCCAAGAGCACGCAGCCGTCGAGTCGAAGGTCGCCGTCGATCCGGCCCTGGCTCAGGTCGAGGTCGGCCAGGACCGCGCCCGACAGATCGATACTCATCCCGGGCCAGAACTCGGGCCGGGCCGGGTGCAGCCGGGCCCGCAGCAGGCGGGTGGCGGTGGCCTGGGTGGCCGCGTCCGTGCCGGGCGTCCGCAGGTAGGCGCAGATGACGTCCATGATCGCGCTTCGGTGGGCCGGCGACTCGTGACCGAGCAGCGCCAACGTGTGGAGCGCGCCCACCCGGCGGCTGAGACGGTGGTCGTTCAGCCCCGACACGGCCAGCGCGTACTGCTCGGTTACCCTGCCCGACGGTCGGCGTGTGCTCGCCGAGAGGCGCGTCCCGCATCGGAGCAGACCCGTCATAGGTGAGATCGTCGCGGATTGTCGCCGTCACCGCAACGACATGTGGTCGGCTCTTCCGCTCCACCTGGAACCTTCCGGTGGCCGGCCCCGCCTCATCACGTATGGTCCCCGGAGCGACTTCCGGCGACGCCCGCGGAGCGGAATCAGCTGGCAATACCGGACCACGACGTACGCGAGACCTGGTAAGGGAGGTTGCCGCCGTGACCATGCGAGAGAAGGTGGACAGGCTCGTCGACCGCCCGGCCTTCCAGTGGAGTGTCGTCGGCGTGATCGCGTTCAACGCCATCACCCTCGGGCTCGAGACGTCAGCGGCGATCGAGAGGTCGTCCGGCAGCGTGCTGCACGTCATCGACTCCGTGGTCCTCGGCATCTTCGCCGGCGAGATGGCCCTGCGCATCTACGCCAAGCGGGCCCGGTTCCTCCGGGATCCGTGGAGCCTGTTCGACCTGCTCATCGTCCTGGTCGCTTTCGTGCCGACCCAGGGTGCGCTGTCGGTGCTGCGGTCGGCGCGGATCCTACGGGCACTGCGGCTGATCCCGGCCATCCGGGGCATGAAGCGCGTCGTCGGGGGGCTGCTCCGGGCCATGCCGGGCATGGCCGCCATCGTCGTCCTGCTCAGCCTGGTCCTCTATGTGGGCGCCGTCCTCGCCACCGAGCTGTACGGGCAGGACTCGCCGCAGGACTTCGGGCACCTCGGCGACTCGCTGTTCACGCTGTTCCAGGTCATGACCGGCGAAGCGTGGCCCGAGATCGCGGACCGGGTGATGTCGAAGGACCCCGTGGCCTGGATCTTCTTCGTGCTCTTCATCCTCGTCTCGACATTCGTGGTGCTCAACCTGTTCACCGCGGTCGTGGTCAACGCGATCGAGTCCGAGCGCGAGGAGCACGAGGGCGGGGAGCACGAGGGCGGGGACGCGGGTCAGAAGGTGCCCGCACCCCGGGAGCCGGCCGGGGGCGAGGAGGAGGAGGCCACCGTCCCGGTGCTGCTAGCGGAGATCCGTGCGCTGCGGGCCGACACCGCCTCCATGCGGGCCGAGCTCGCCGAGTTGCGGGCCCAGCGCGACGGCCAATAGAGCTCGCTGGCGCTCGCTCGCCGTTCGTTCGCAACTGCCGTGCTCGCTGGCGCTCGCTCCTCGTGCTCACACCTAAGAGATCTTCGGCGGGCGGTGTTCGTACGGCGTGGAGAGCACGATCGTGGTGCGGGTCGTCACGTTCGCCGCGGCCCGGATGTCGTGCAGGAGCCGCTCCAGGTCGGCGGGGCTGGCCACCCGGACGAGTAGCAGGTAGTGGTCCTCACCCGCCACCGAGTAACAGCCCTCGATCTCGGCCAGAGCCGCGAGGCGGTCCGGCGCGTCGTCGGTCTGACTGGGGTCGATCGGCCGGATCGCCACGAACGCGGTCAGGGGCAGGTCCAGCGCGGTGTAGTCGACCCGGGCGGTGTAGCCCCGCAGCACCTCGCGCTGCTCGAGCCGCCGGACCCGCTGGTGCACGGCCGACACCGACAGGCCCACCTTCTCGGCCAGGTCGGTGTAGGACATCCGGCCGTCGGCCGTCAGCGCCGCCACGATCGCCCGGTCCGTCTCTTCCACGCCTGAGAAGCTACCGTGTCGCCCGCGCGCCGCTCGCCGCACCCGATGGCGTCAGGCGAGGGAGCGGGCGATCACCAGACGCTGGATCTGGTTGGTGCCCTCGACGATCTGCAGCATCTTCGCCTCCCGCAGGTAGCGCTCGACCGGGTAGTCGGCCACGTAGCCGTACCCGCCGAGGACCTGCACGGCGTCGATGGTGACCGCCATCGCGACGTCGGAGGCGAAGAGCTTGGCCTTCGCGGCCTCGGCGCCGAACGGCAGCCCACGGTCGCGCAACCGGGCCGCGTGCAGCGTGAGCGCCCGCGCGGCCGAGACCTTCGTGGCCATGTCGGCGAGCATGAAGCCAACCCCTTGGAACGCGGCGATCGGCCGGCCGAACTGCTCGCGGTCGCGCGCGTACGCCGCCGCGTAGTCCAGCGCCGCCTGCGCCAGCCCGACCGCGCAGGCGGCGATGCCCAGGCGACCCGAATCCAGCGCGGACATAGCGATCCGGAACCCGGCGTGCTCCTCGCCCATCAGCCGGTCGGCGCTCACGCGGGCTCCGTCGAACGCGATCTGCGCCACCGGAGAGGAGCGCACACCCATCGTCCGTTCCCGTGCCTGCGGCCGGATCCCGGCCGTCGCGGCGTCGGCGAGCAGGCAGGAGATGCCATCCGCGCCCGGTGCGCCGGTGCGGCAGAAGACGGCATAGAAATCCGCGACGCCGGCATGGGTGATCCACGCCTTGGTCCCGCTGATGATGTACTCGTCTCCCTCCCGGACACCCCGGGTGGCCAGCGAGGCGGCGTCCGACCCGCCCTGCGGCTCGGACAGGCAGTACCCACCGAGCAGTTCGCCGCCGAGCATGTCGGGCAGGTGCCGCTTGCGCTGCGCGTCGGTGCCGTAGGTCGCCACCGGGTAGCAGGCCAGCGTGTGGACCGAGATCGTCTCGGCCACCGCGAGCCACCGCTGGGCGAGGGTCTCGACGACCTGTAGGTAGACCTCGTACGGAATGCCGCCGCCGCCGTACTCGACCGGGTACGGCAGCCCCAGCAGCCCGGCCCGCCCGAGCGTACGGACGACCTCGCGAGGGAACTCGCCGCGGGCCTCGAACTCGTCGACCCGGGGCGCGAGCTCCGCGTCGGCGATCTGCGCCGTCAGGTCGAGCAGCGCCTCCGCCTCCTCCGTGGGAAGCATGCGCATGCGACTGGGCGGCGCCGTGGGTGGGAGCTGACTCGCTGGCACGGCGTTAGCTTAACGCTCGTTTGGGAACGCGAGCGACTCTCGTCGGGCGCGTACGCTGCCCCGGTGGCGAGAGATCGAGGACGCGGCTGGTACCGGGGCGACTGTCACGTGCACTCAGCCCATACGGTCGACGGTGGCCTGACCCCGGCGCAGCTGGCGACCGCCGCCCGGGCGGCCGGGCTGGACTTCGTTGCGACCACCGGGCACAACACGGCCGACGAGCACAGTGCGTGGCGTGCGTACGCCCACGACGCCGCCGACCCCGCCCCCGACCTGCTGGTGATCCTGGGCCAGGAGGTCGTCACCCGGACCGGGCACTGGCTGGCGCTCGGTCTGCCCGCGGGCCAGGCCGTGGACTGGCGCTACGGCGTGCGCGACGGGGTGATCGACGCCCAGAAGGCGCGGGTGCACGAATCTGGCGCGCTCTGTGTGGCGGCGCACCCGCATGCCCCGTACGCATCGGGGGTATTCATGTACCCCTATGACGGGTTCGACCTGGTCGAGGTGTGGAACGGGCCATGGACCTCGGGCCAGCCCTGGCAGGCCGACAATGAGGCGGCGGTGGCGGAGTGGGGGCGGAACCTGGGCGCAGAAGTCCACGATGGACGGTGGCGACCCGCCATGGGCAACAGCGACCTCCACTTCGAGGGCCAGTTCGGCACGCACACCGTCGTGCTGGCCGACGCGTTGACCACCGAGGCGGTGCTGGCCGGCCTGCGCGCGGGCCGAAGCTGGGTCGCCGGGTCGTCGACCATGGCGCTGTCGGTCACGGCCCGCAGCGGTGACCGTACGGCCGGAGTCGGGGACCGGTTATCGACCGACGGCGAACCGGTCCAGGTCTCGGTGGCGGTCAGTGGCGTGCCCGGGGGCGTGCTGAGCTTCCATACCGAGCGCGGCACGGTGCACCGCGAGTCGTTCGGACGTTCGGCTGACATCCGGTGGGATACGAGCGCGGCGGAGTCGGCCTTCGTCCGGGTCGAGGTGCGCCACACCGACGCGACCATGGCCGCGCTCAGTAACCCGATCATCCTGGCCTGACGGGCTCGACGGGCTCGACGGGCCTCGATCCCGCTGTGGTCCCGGTCACGAGCCGGTGAAGGTAGTAGACATAGGGAATTCCGAGATTCGTCTCGATCAACGAGTTGATGACGATTGGCTGCCACTGCGCCGGCCGGATCCCGCTGATGAGCAGCGATGCCTCCCAGGCGAACTGCACACCGATCCCGATGGCCATCAGCCACAGGATGTTGACCTTCTCCGGCCCCCGCAGGTTCCTGATGACCACGATCAGGTACCCGACCAGCAGGATCACGGCCATCGCCCCGTGGTACCCCACGCCGCGCGAAATCGAGATCTCCGCGAACTCCGTACCGAAGCTGCTGCTCAGCTGCCCGACTGTCACCCAGCCGAGAATCGGGAGCAGTGACCACTCCACGGCATGACCGTCCCGGTCCAGCAGAAGCCAGATCCACGCGAAATTGGTGAACCCGTAGCTCAGGCTGAGCCACAACAGAAACCAGAACGGATCCGCCCCGGTGATCTGGCGGGTTCCCAGCGCCTGGTAGAAGACCCCGTAGTCCACCAGGAAGTAGACGACGCCCATGACCAGGCCGACGATGACCGCGATCCGCTTCCTGAAGTACAGCAGTACTCCCGCCAGGATCAGCAGCCAGGCGATGTCGAGAATAATATAGAGAGAACTGAATGTACGGGCTACGGTGAAGTCCATTGCGCATGCTCCATGGTTCGTGACTCACGCAGCGACGTCGACGGGGGACCACGTCGGCGAGCCTGCCGGCATCGTAGGGCCGCGCGCCCGGAGCCTTCGCGCCGCCAGACGGCCCGGTGACGCCAACTCAGGGCGCTCGCGGGCAGGCTGAGTGCGCCGCCTGCACTACGGTCGGGGGGTGCACGGTCATGCCCCGCTCCTTCTCGTCGACTCGGCGAGCCTGTACTTCCGTGCGTACTTCGGCATCCCGGAGGCCGCGGCCCGGGCCCCCGACGGTACGGCCGTCAATGCCGTACGCGGCTTCCTGGACATGCTCGCCACGCTCATCCGGACCCGGCGGCCGGGCCGGGTGATCTGCGCTCTCGACGAGGACTGGCGCCCGGCCTGGCGCGTCGCTCTCATCGACACATATAAGACCCATCGGCTCGCGGCCGGGGGCGAGGGGCTCGAGGTGGTGCCCGACCCGCTGGCCAAGCAGGTGCCCATCCTGCTGGAGATCCTGGCGGCGTACGGTCTGGCAACCGCGGGGGCGCCGGAGTACGAGGCCGATGACATCATCGGCACGCTCGCGGCCCGCGAGCCCGGTCCGGTCGAGGTGGCCACCGGCGACCGGGACCTGTTCCAGGTAATCGACGATTCTCGCTCTGTCACCGTGCTCTACTGCGGTCGCGGGGTGAGCAAGCTCGAGGTGCTCGACGACGCGCAGATCCAGGTACGGTACGGCGTGCCCGCGGCCGCCTACGCCGACTTCGCCGCGATGCGCGGCGACCCCAGCGACGGCCTGCCAGGGGTTCCGGGGGTGGGCGAGAAGACGGCCGCCCGGCTCGTGGCCCGCTACGGCAGCCTGGACGGGATACTCGCCGCCCTCGACGACCCCGCGGCCGGCTTCGCACCGGGGCTGCGGCTCAAGCTCGCCGGCGCCGCGGAGTACCTCGCCGTGGCACCCCAGGTGGTCCGAGTGGCACGGGATGTCGCACTGCCGCCCATCGACGCCGACCTGCCAGCCGCGCCCCGCAACCCGGACCGGGTCGCCGAACTGGCGCAACGATGGAACCTCGCCGGTGCCGTGCGTCGGCTGACCGAGGCCCTCGCCGGCGCCGCCCCGTCCTAGGCGTCGGCTGACCGAGGCCCTCGCTGGCGCCGCCGCGTCCTAGGCGTCGGCTGATCTAGGGCTTCGCATGGTGGTTGGAGATCAACTCACGATGCAAACCCCTAGATCAACAGAAGCGTCAACGGGTAGACGGGCGTGGGCCGAACGCGCCGGCGATCCGGCCACCCCCCGGCCCGTTCTGCCCGGTCGGAGCGGGCACGAGGCCGGGGCTCAGCAGGCGCATGGTGAGCCCGCCAGTGCCCTGGTCGTCGGGTGACCCGGTGCGGTTGATCAGCGCGGTCAACAGCACGACGAACACGACGATCACGAACAGGGCGATCGGCGCGACGAAGAGGATCGGCATGAAGCCCTGGGGCGGGCCGAAGGCCGGAGCGGCCTCGACCGCCATCGCGTACATGCCGGTGAAGTGCATGCCGTTGACGGCCACGCCCATCACCAGCGCGGCCACGAAGATCAGGGCGCCCTTCCGCAGCGTCACGGTGAACCAGAGCGCGACCGTGGCCGCCACGATCGCGATAGCGACCGACAGCCCCACTAGCGTTCGGTCCCAGTGGACCATCGCGGGCATCCGCATCGCCGCCATGCCGGTGTAGTGCATGGCCGCCACGCCGCTCCCGGTGAATATCCCGGCCAGGATGATCTTGACGGGGTGAGCCCGGCCGAAGCCCACGATGAACAGACCGATGCCGACGACGACGATGGCCGTGATCCAGCTCGCGACCGTCGTAGCGAGGTCGTACCGGATGCTGATGCCCTCGACGGTGAAGCCGAGCATCGCCATGAAGTGCATAACCCAGATGCCGGTGCCGCCGATCGCCCAGGCGGCGAGCAGGAGCCAGCGGGCCCGGCGACCGCCGTCCGGCATCGCCCGTGCCCTGGCGGTGCAGACGAGGCCCAGTAACGAGCCGAGCACCGACAGCGTGTAGGAGAGGGTCGGGGTGACGACCCCGAACGAGAAGTGATCGATCGGCGCCATGAAGGTTCCTCCCCCACGCGCCCACCGGGCGCGGCCAGTTTCCAGTTCGCATGGCGCCTCGGTGGTGACCACAGCCCCTTGCGACACACATCCCTCGTGTGTTACGGGCGGGATATTGCCTGGTCCGTGCCCCACTGCGCAAGTCTCGACCCGCCTGTCGGAACACCAACTCAGCGACGCCTGCGGAGCGGAATCAGCAGGCAACTCCCGCCCGCATGCGGTGGGTGACGGACCCCCTACACAGTGATTGCGTAGGCAAGCACACCGCGCTGCAGAGTGTCGATGGCTGCCTTCGCGCTCTCCCGCATAGCGGGGTCTCCGCTCGCCTGATTGACCTGTCCGAGCAGGTCGATGACCTGCCGGGCCCAGCGGACGAAGTCGCCGGCCGGCATCTCGGCCTCGACACCGCTGGCCAGCACCTTGGCCAGGCTCTCACCGCGGGCCCAGCGGTAGATCGGCCAGACGAAGCCGATGTCCGGCTCGCGGGTCAGCGACAGGCCGTGCTCCCCCTCCAGCGTCGCCAACTCCCGCCACACGGCCAGCGTCGCCTCGACCGCGTCCCCGACCGGACCACGCGGAACGCTGGCCGTCTCCTCGGTGTCGCGGCGCGACTCGTACACCACCACCGACGCGACCGCCGCCAGCTCGCTCGGGTTGAGGCTGTCCCACACGCCCTGGCGCAGGCACTCGGCGACGAGCAGGTCCGCCTCGCTCCAGATCCGGGCCAGCAGCCGGCCGCTGTCGGTGACGGCCTCGGCGAAGCTGGCGAGGCGGGACTCGACCGCCGCCGGCTCGGCCACATCCGCGGTGAGGTAGCCCTGGTGCGTCAGCAGTTGGCAGACCCGGTCGAAGGTGCGGGTCAATGAGCCCGTACGGCTGTCCACCTTGGCACGCAGGCCGCGCGTCTCCTTCTCCATCCGCGCCCGCCGCTCGGCCCACCGGGCGTGCTCGTCCCGATCGGGGCAGGCGTGGCAGGGATGCTTGCGCAGCTCGTGTCGCAAGGCGAGCAGCTCCTCGTCCTCGCCGGAGCCCCGAGCCGCGCGCCCGGCCCGGCGCGGGACGTCGCCGGCGGCCACCAACTGCCGCACCGTCGCGGCGAGGTCACGCCGTTCCCGGGGTGAGCGGTGGTTGAAGTGCTTGGGCACCCGGACCCTGGCCAGCGGTTCGACAGGGGCGGGGAACTCCCCCGCGGCAATGCGGCCGGCCCAGCGGTCCTCGGTCAGCACCAGCGGCCGCGGCTCTCCCAACCCGCCGACCCCGACGTCCAGCACCACGGCGAGACCGGCCCGACGGCCCGACGGCACCCGGATCACGTCGCCAACCCGCAGCCGCTCCAGCGAGTCGAGGGCGGCCGTGCGACGGGCCGTGGCCGAGTGGCGGGCCAACGCCTTCTCCCGCTCGGCGATGCGCTGGCGGATCGCGAAGTACTCCGCGAAGTCGCCGAGCTCGCAGGCCATCTCCACGCCGTGCGCGTCGATGGTCTCCTCGTTGCGCTTGACCTGGCGGGCGATGCCGACCACCGACCGGTCCGCCTGGAACTGGGCGAACGAGGACTCGAGCAGCTCGCGGGCCGCGGCGCCACCGACCGAGCCGACCAGATTGACGGCCATGTTGTAGGAGGGCTGGAAGCTCGACCGCAGCGGGTAGGTACGGGTGGAGGCGAGCCCGGCGACGTGGCGGGGATCGACCTCGGGCGTCCAGACGACGACCGCGTGCCCCTCGATGTCGATGCCACGCCGGCCCGCGCGGCCGGTGAGCTGGGTGTACTCCCCCGGGGTGAGGTCGACGTGCGCCTCACCGTTGAACTTGACCAGCCGCTCGAGCACCACGCACCGGGCCGGCATGTTGATGCCCAGGGCCAGCGTCTCGGTGGCGAAGACGGCTTTCACGAGGCCCCGGACGAACAGCTCCTCGACCACCTCCTTGAACGCGGGCAGCAGCCCGGCATGGTGGGCGGCAAGGCCGCGCTCCAGGCCCTCCAGCCACTCCCAGTAACCGAGCACGGTCAGGTCCTCGGACGGGATCGCCGAGGTACGGCTCTCCACGATCCGTCGGATCTCGCCGCGTTCGACCGGGTCGGTCAGCCGCAGCCCCGCATGCAGGCACTGCTGCACCGCCGCGTCGCAGCCAGCCCGGCTGAAGATGAACATGATCGCCGGCAACAGGCCTTCACGGTCGAGCCGCTCCACGATCTCCGGACGGCCGGGACCGAGCTGGCGGCGCGCGCGGGGCCGGTAGCCGCGCGGCTCGGCCGGACCGAACCCGACCCGCCGCGCCAGCTCCCGCGTGTAGCGCAACAGCTCCGGATGCACCTCCTGGGCCTTCGCCGCCTCACTGTCGTGGAACAGGTCGAACATGCGCCGGCCGACGAGCATGTGCTGCCACAGCGGCACCGGCCGGTGCTCGGTCACCACGACCCGGGTCTCGCCGCGTACGGTCACCAGCCACTCGGCGAACTCCTCGGCGTTGGAGACCGTGGCCGACAGGGACACCAGCGTGACGCTCTCCGGCAGGTGGATGATCACCTCTTCCCAGACCGCGCCCCGGAACCGGTCGGCGAGGTAGTGCACCTCGTCCATCACCACGTACCCGAGGTCGCGCAGGGCCGGTGACCCGACATAGAGCATGTTGCGTAGCACCTCGGTGGTCATGACCACCACCGGGGCGTCGCCGTTGATCGAGTTGTCCCCGGTGAGCAGGCCGACGGTCTCCGCGCCGTGCGCGCGCACCAGGTCGTTGAACTTCTGGTTGGACAGCGCCTTGATCGGTGTGGTGTAGAAGCATTTGCGCCCCTGCGCGAGCGCGAGGTGGACGGCGAACTCCCCCACCACGGTCTTGCCGGCACCGGTCGGAGCGCAGACGAGCACCCCGCTGCCCTGCTCGAGCGCCTCGCAGGCCTCGTACTGGAACGGGTCGAGCTCGAATGGCAGTGCGCCCGCGAACTCGGTGAGGGCCGGGAGGCGGGCGGCCACGTCTGCCCGCCGGCGAGCCGCCGCGTACCGCTCGGCGGGGCTGGTCATACGAGGAAGGCTATCGCCAAGCAATTCGTTCGCGTGTCAGCAAGGGCACCTTCCTGTACACCAGGTGTCAGCAAGGGCACGTTCCTCACAAGCACCCCAGCCGACACCCCAGCCGTACTCACACCAACAGGACACTCACACCAGCACGCGCAGCGCACCGGGCTCGGCGGTGATCGTGAGCGGCAGCGCCCGGACCCGCTCGCCGTCGGCGTAGCCGACGATGCCGTCGGCCTCGACGGTGACCGTTGTGGCCCGGTAGCTGGCGACCTTCGGATGCAGGGTGTGCGTGCCCTTGAAGACCTTCGGATAGAGGCGAAGCAGCGTGCGGCGCGAGATCGGCCCGCCCACGACGACGTCGAGTAGCCCATCGGTGAGGTCTGCGTCGGGGCACATGCGCAGCCCGCCGCCGTACGACGGCGCGTTGCCCACCGCGACCAGGTTCGCCTCCTGCTCCAGGACCCGCCCGTCCAGGGTCACCCGGTACCGCCGGGCCCGCAGGCTGGCCAGCTCGGCGCAGGTGGCGATGTCGTAGCGACGCCGCCCCTTCGGCCAGCTCATGGCGTTGGCCCGCTCGTTGACCAGCGCGTCGAAGCCGGCGGCGAGCACCGCCCCGAACCATCGCCGGAACCCGTCGGGCGAGCTCATCCGGGCCAGGTCGACCGTCGTTGACCGGCCCTGGCGCAGCGCCTCGTCGACGGCCCGACCAGCCGCGGCCGGGTCGACCGGTATGCCGACCGCCCGCGCGAAGTCGTTGCCGGTGCCGGTCGGGATGACGCCGAATCCCGCGGCCGTGCCGGCGACCGCCTGCAGTCCAAGGTGGACGGTCCCGTCACCGCCGACGACCACGAGCGCATCAGCGCCCGCCTCGATCGCCTGCCGGCACACGACCCCCGCCTCGTCGCGACTGCGGGCTTCGAGGATCTTCACCGTCCGGCCGTCGCCGGCCACCGCCGCCAGCGCGGCCGCGACGCCGTGCCGGTTCTTGCCGCGCCCCGCGGTCGGGTTCTGCAGCACCGCAACGATGCCCGTCATCGGGTCGCCGTCCTCATCGTGGCTCGCCATCATCGCCGTGCACACCCCAGGTCGGAGCGTCCACAGGGGACACCGGCTCGATCGGCGATACGTCGTCGTCGCCGATCGAGTCCCTCGCGGCCCGCCTGGCCTTGCGGCCGTCGTTGAGGAAGGCGACCCCCACCGCGATGAAGTAGAGCGCCGACAGGCACAGGGCGAAGATCGTCATGCTGAACGGCTCGGGGTTGGGCGTGACGATCGCCGCGAAGACGAACGTGAGGAAGACCGCGATCCGCCACCAGCTCAGCAGTCGTTTGGCGCTCACCACGCCGGCCACGTTGAGCACCAGCGCCGCCAGCGGGAACTCGAAGCCGAAGCCGAAGATCAGCATGACCATCGTGACGAAATCGAAGTATTCGACCATGTTCAGGCTCAGGCTCAGCGACTCGAGGTTGGGCGAGAGCACGAGGAAGAACTGCATGCTCTTGGTGACCATGAAGAAGCCCAAGGCCATCCCGAGGCTGAACAGCGGCGTGGCGATAGCGACGAAGGCATAGGTATAACGGCGCTCCCGCCGGTGCAGCCCGGGCGCGACGAACGCCCACAGCTGGTACGCCCAGAACGGCGCGGAGACGACCAGACCCAGGTAGAGCGCGATCTTCAACTTGAGCATGAACGGGTCGAGGATGCTCGTCAGGTTCAGGCCGCAGGCGTTGGTCGCGTTCAGGGTCTTGGCGTAGTCGCAGTACGGATCGAGCACGAAGTCCTGCACCCGCTCCGCCAGGAAGTACATCGCGATCGCGCCAGCGATGATCGCGAGGACCGCCTTCAGCAGGCGGTTACGCAGCTCGCGGATGTGCTCGACCAGCGTCATCGAGCCGTCGGCCGCGCGCTGGAAGTTCGACGGCCGCCGACGCAACCTGGGGCTCACGGCAGGGCCTGGCCGTCGCCGGGGCTACTTGTCGCGGACTCGGGTCGGCTGATCGATCGGCGACGCCTCGTCGTCGCTGATCGTCAGCGGCTCCCGACCCGACTTCGGCTCCGCCTTGCTGGAGAGATCCTCCTCCATGAGGCCGCGCGTCTCTGCCTTGATGATCCGCAGCGAGCGGCCCAGCCCCCGGGCCAGGTCGGGGAGGCGCTTGGCGCCGAACAACAGGAGGAACACCAGCACAACCACGAGGATGTGCCACAGCTGAATTCGACCACCCATGGGTCCACCTCACACATGTTCTCGGCGGGACGCGACCATCGTACGCGGGGTTTCGGGAAAGCGACCCCGGCTGGAGGGCGACCATCCGGTTACGGCTGCTGGCCGGCGCCGGTACGCGGCCGGCGGTCGGCCAGGTCCGCGGCCTGTGCGGCGAGCACCTGGACGAGCCCGTTGACCCCCTCCGCGCGCGTGCGCAGCCGCTCGAGCTCGTCGCGACGCCACGACAGGCGGCGCAGCGAGCGGCGTAGGGGTCGCACCCGTCCGGAGATCGACAGCACGGCGACGAGCACCACCAGCACGCCGAGCCCGATCAGGCCCACGCTGACCCAGGTCACTGCCGTGCCCACGGTCGTTGACCCTACCCAGAACCCGGCCGGCGCCGTGGCACCGGGTGGGCCTCGCTGGCGGCCGGACCGTCGTCACCCGCCTCGACGCCGTACGCGGCCAACGCCGCGTAGACCTCCCGGCGTACGGCCTCGACCAGCTCGGGCGGCGAGACGACCGCCACCTCGGAGCCCAGACCGAGCACCAGCCGGCGGGCCCAGGCCAGATCCGAGGCGCGCAGCGAGACCAGCCACCGGTCAGGCGACTCCTCCACGACCTGCTCGCACGGGTAGTACTCCGTGATCCACCGCGCCCACCGACCGACCCGCAGCGTCACCAACGGCAGGTCGGGGCTCGGGGTGAAGACGCTGTCGCGCACTTCGGAGGGCCGGGCCTCGGCCGGCGGCTCCGCCGGCTCGTCCAGCTCGGTGCATTCGTCGATGCGGTCGGCCCGGAACATGCGGACCGCCTCGGCCCGGCGGCACCACGCCTCCAGGTACGCGTGGCCGCCGACGAGCAGCACCCGCATCGGATCAACCACCCGCTCGGTCAGCTCGTCGCGGGTCGCGGTGTAGTAGGTCATGCGCAGGGCACGGCGGTGCTGCACGGCCGCCTGCAACTGGGCCACGCGCTCGGCCCCCGCGGAGCCGGGCAGCCGCACCGCGATCGGCAGCCCCGCCGCGGCGTCACCGGCCGCCGACTCGATCTTCGCCAGCGCCCGCTCCACGGCCTCCCGGCGGTGTCCCCCACCCGGCACCTGGGCGAGCATCCGCAGCGCCACGATCAACGCCAGCGCCTCGTCGTGGGTGAGCCGGAGCGGCCGGTCGATGCCCGCGTCGTAGGTGACCGTCACCCGGTCGCCATCGAAGGCCATGTCGATCAGGTCACCCGGTCCGTACCCCGGCAGCCCGCAGACCCACAGCAGCTCCAGGTCCTCTCGCAGCTGCCGCTCCGACACCCCCAGGTCGGCCGCGGCGTCGGTGACCGGGATGCCGGGCCGGGCCAGCAGGTAGGGCACCAGGTTCAGCAGCCGGGCCAACCGCTCGCCACTGCGACGGTCGGCCGCGGCGGTGGTCACGGCGTCGCTCCCGCCGACCCGGCCAGGGTGTCGGCGAGGTCGCGGAGCCGGGCGACGATCGCCTTGCGCACGTCGTCGGGTTCGAGCACCACCACGTCGGCGCCGTACCCGACGAGCCAGCGGGCAAACGAGTCCGGGTCGGAGTAGCGCAGCTCCACCCGGTCCCCGTCGGGACCGGGCGTCACCGCCGCGGCGCGCCGCCGGACGCCCGCCGCGCGACCCGGCGTGAGCAGGACGATGGCCCGGTTGGTGTGCTCCTCCATCGGCGTCGACCACCGTGACACGTGGCCGAACAGGTCCAGGTCAGGCGGCGGCGTGAACGCACCCGGCGAGCCGACCGGCACGACCCGGCCGACCACCCGGGACATCCGGAAGCTGCGGGTGGCCGCCCGATCCAGGTCGTGGCCGACGACGTACCAGCGCCCGCGCCAGGAGACCACGCCCCATGGCTGCAGGCGCCGGCTGTGGGCGACGTCGTCCTCGGGCGTGCGGTAGTCGAAGTGGACCTCCTGGCGGCGCCGCGCCGCGCTCTGCAGCGGCTCGAAGGCCGGGTCGGCGGTGACCAGCGGCTCGACCCCGAGGGTCGCCGACAGGTCGACATCCACCCCCGCCGCGCGCAGCTTGAGCAGGCCCGACGAGGCGGCCGCGGCCATACCGGCGTGCTGCCAAAGTCGCGCCGCGATGCCGACCGCCGCCGTCTCGTCCGGCTCGAGGCGCACGTCGGGCAGCGCGTAGTCGCGTCGCGCGATGCGGTAGCCCGGCTCGCTGTCGAAGACGCTGGTGGTGCCGGTCTCCAGCGGCACACCCAGGTCGCGAAGCTCGGCCTTGTCGCGCTCGAACTTGCGCTGGAACGCCTCGTGCTCACGCGAGTCGGACGGGTCGTGGTCATAGCCGGGCACGGTCGCGGCGATCTGGGCGGCGGTCAGGAACCGGCGCGTGGAGAGCAGGCAGATCACCAGATTGACCAGCCGCTCGGTCCGGGATCGGGACACATGTACGAGACTATCAGCGCCCGTGCGCTCGGGCATGCCGGCGTCGCCGGACACGCGGGCGTGATTGGCGCGCCGGCGGGGCGCGGTCAGGCGAAGGCCACGAACGCACAGATCGCGGCGATCATTGCCACCAGCGCCAGCACCAGGACCCAGGTGGGGACGGTGTACTCCCCGCGGCGGTTGGCCTCGATCTCGGCGATCATCTTCTCCCGCCGAGCCCGCCCCCGCTGCACCATGAACTCCAGCGCGCTCGTCAGGGGGCCGACGCGCGGCCGGTCGTCCGGTGCCTGGTGGGGGTCGCGGTCCGTCGTCATCGTCGCTGACAGTCCTGCCATGCTGTGAAACGGAGGATCATTCGGATCCCGATACTAGCCGACGCTCGGAACTTGGCGCCCACGTCGGCAGACTCCCGCGGCCCGATGTGGCGACCGGCGTATAAACGATGTATCCGAATCTGCAGACCTGAGCCACCGGGCCGCTGCCCGTTTCACATGCTCGCGATCAGGCGGTCAACCCGCTCATCGAAGGCGCGGAACGGGTCCTTGCAGAGCACGGTGCGCTGAGCCTGGTCGTTCAGCTTCAGGTGCACCCAGTCGACCGTGAAGTCGCGGCGCTTCTCCTGCGCGTGGCGGATGAACTCGCCCCGCAGCCGGGCCCGGGTCGTCTGAGGCGGCGTCTCCTTCGCCTCGAAGATCTCCAGATCGGTGCCGACGCGGTCGACCGCGCCCTTGCGCTCCAGCAACGCATAGAGGCCGCGCTTGCGGCGCACGTCGTGATAGGCGAGGTCCATCTGCGCGATCCGCGGATGCGACAGCGCGATGTCGTTGCGGGTCTGGTAGCGCTCGATCAGGCGCAGCTTGCTCACCCAGTCGATCTCCCGCTCCACCCCGGACAGGTCGCCCGACTCGACGCCGGCGAGCACCCGGCCCCACAGGTCGAGCACCCGCTTCGTGGTCGAGTCGGAACCACGCCGCTCGATGAACTCGCTCGCCTTGGCGAAGTACTCCTGCTGGATCTCCAGCGCGCTGCACTCCTTGCCGCTCACCAGCCGTACCTTCTTGCGGCCGGTGATGTCGTGGGACACCTCGCGGATGGCCCGGATCGGGTTCTCCAGCGTGAGATCGCGCATCGTCACGCCGGCCTCGATCATCCGCAGCACGATGTCCGCGGCGCCGACCTTCAGCAGCGTGGTGACCTCGTTCATGTTGGAGTCGCCCACGATGACGTGCAGCCGCCGGTACCGTTCCGCGTCGGCGTGCGGCTCGTCGCGGGTGTTGATGATCGGGCGGGACCGGGTGGTCGCCGAGGAGACCCCTTCCCAGATGTGCTCGGCGCGCTGGGACAGGCAGTAGACCGCGCCGCGGGGCGTCTGCAGCACCTTGCCGGCGCCGCAGATGAGCTGGCGGGTTACCAGGAAGGGAATCAGGACATCGGCCAGCCGGCCGAACTCGCCGTGCCGGGAGACCAGGTAGTTCTCGTGGCAGCCGTACGAGTTGCCGGCCGAGTCGGTGTTGTTCTTGAACAGGTAGATCTCGCCGGCGATGCCCTCGTCGTGCAGCCGCTTCTCGGCGTCGACGAGGAGGCCCTCGAGGATCCGCTCACCGGCGCGGTCGTGCATGACGACATCGGGCACCGAGTCGCACTCAGGGGTCGCGTACTCCGGGTGCGACCCCACGTCCAGGTAGAGGCGGGCACCGTTGCGGAGGAACACGTTGCTGGACCGCCCCCAGGAGAC
>JBQGBY010000087.1:0-2232 GCA_052038195.1 Micromonosporaceae bacterium
CAGGACGACCGGCGCCCGCCAGCGGACGGCCCGGGCAAGGGCGTCATCCGAAGCGGTGTCGCACGCGTGCAGGGCGAGCACGACATGCGGCTCGACCGAGGGCTCGAAGTCTTCGATCGTGCCCTCGACGAAGCGGATGCCGTCGTCCCAGCCCAGCGCGCCGGCCAGCTCCGTGTTCCGCTGCCGCGCTTGGGACCGGACGTCGACGCCGACCAGGTCGACCTCGAGACCGTGCCGGTCGGTGAGCCACCGGTAGGCGGCGAAGGTCAGGTAGGCGTTCCCGCAGCCGAGGTCGACGATCCGCAGTCGCCCGTCGCCGGCGGCGGCGCGGGCGCGCTCGAGCACCGGCTCGAGGGCCCGCAGGAACTCCTCGACCTGGCGATACTTGTCCCGCCGAGCCGGTCGGATCCGCCCATTGGCGTCGCTGATGCCCACGGCGCGCAGGAACGGGTCGGCGGGGTCCAGCAGCCGGGGCTTGACCCGATCGTGGGCACGGTCGGGCTCCGCCGGTACCGGGCCGGCAGGAGACGCGTGCACCTGCGCGTCGCCCTTCTTGGTGACCCGTACCTGCACCGTGCCGTCGATGGTCTCGACGTGCCAGTTGCCGAACGGCTCGTGGATCAACTCCTCGACGGCGGTGGCCGCTTCTGCACCCGCGACGTTGCTGGTGAAGGCCTGACGATCATCGAAGGTCACCACCTGCAGCCGACGACCCTGGCGTAGATCCACCCAGCGGAGTTCCGCCCGACGGTAGGCCGGACGCTCACCCCTGCGTCGTCCGGCGGCCACGGCGCGGACCAGCCGGTCGGCGTCGAGCAGGTCGGCTCGCACGCGTTCCAGCACCGGTTTGAGCGGTTCGGCCATCCAGACATTGTGACCCGTGGCCCACACGGTGTTGGGTTGATCCATGGACTACACCAACCTCGGGCGGTCCGGGCTCCGCGTGAGCAGGCTGGTACTCGGCACCATGAACTTCGGCCCGGTGACGCCCGAGGACGAGTCCCAGGCGATCTGCGATCTCGCCCTGGACCGCGGCATCAACATCTTCGACACCGCGAACACCTACGGGTGGGGTGAGAACAAGGGCCGCACCGAGGAGATACTCGGCCGGTGGTTCGCGCAGGGCGGTGGGCGCCGCGAGAAGGTGGTCCTCGCGACGAAACTCTACGGCGCCATGTCCGACTGGCCCAACGACGGCAGGCTCTCCGCGCGCAACATCCGCAATGCCTGTGACGCATCGCTGCGACGGCTGCAGACGGACTACATCGACCTGTACCAAATGCACCACGTCGACCGGGACACGCCATGGGACGAGATCTGGCAGGCGATGGAGACGCTGGTCGGCCAGGGCAAGGTTCTCTACGTCGGGTCGAGCAACTTCGGCGGCTGGCACATCGCGCAGGCGCAGGAGGCGGCCCGGGCCCGTCACTTCCAGGGCCTGGTCTGCGAGCAGTCCCTTTACAACCTCGCCGAGCGCACCGTCGAGATGGAGGTCCTGCCGGCGGCCCTCGCCTACGGGCTCGGCATGATCCCCTGGAGCCCGCTGCACGGTGGCGCCCTCGGCGGCGTACTGACCAAGGAGCACCGCGGCCGATCCGCCGAGGGCCGCGCTGCCGACTACCTCGCCGTACACCGGCACCGCCTGGAGGCCTACGAGCAGCTCTGCCGCGGCCTGGACGCCGAGCCGGCCACGGTCGCGCTCGCCTGGCTGCTCCACCAGGACGGCATCACGGCGCCGATCATCGGACCGCGAGTCGCCCACCAACTCGAGTCGATGCTGCCCGCCGTCGCGTTGTCGCTCGACGGCCCGACGCTGGACCGGCTGGACGAGATCTTTCCCGGCCCCGGACCTGCCCCCGAGGCCTACGCCTGGTGACGTGATCGTGGTGCCGTCAGCGCGCCCGTCGTGGTGCGGCTCTACGCCGGCCGGTCGGTGAATGGATGCGTCGACAGGGTCTCGTAGCGAGCGCGGCGGTCCTCGCCGGCGCCCAGATGTGAGCGGACCAACGCCACCCCGTCGGCCGTCCACACGCGACCGCGGAACGGACCCAGCGCTGCGACATATGGCCGTAGGTCGACCGGTCGTGGGGCCCGGGCAAGGGTGACGTGGGCGCGGAACCGCCGGCTTTCCGCCGCCGCCGCCCCGGTGCGCCGGCCGGCAGCCGCAACGGACCGGGCGAGCGCGCGCATCGCCGAGACGTCGCCCTGACATCCGACCCACAGGGCCCGCTG
>JBQGBY010000088.1:0-1765 GCA_052038195.1 Micromonosporaceae bacterium
GTCGTGCAGGATCTTCAGGCTGTGCGCGACGGTCTTGAGCAGCACCAGCTGCGCCGGGAAGTTGAGCCGGGCGACGTCTGCGGGTTGGAGGCCGGCGACGTCGACCTTCTCGGTGACCTTGTAGTACTTGGCGCCGATGCGGAAGAAGTCGAGTGTGGCGATGAGGTTGCCGCCGTAGGTGGTGAGCGGGGCCATCGCCGCCTGGATGCCGCGGTGGTGCGCCTCGAAGGCGGCGCACCGGGCACGCTTCTTGGCCTTGATGCGCTCGCTGCCCGGCGCGTCGTCATCGGGGAACGTGGGGCTGAGGAACCGCTTGATGAAGAAGATCCGGCCGCCGCGCTCGGCGAAGCTCCACTCCGACAGGCCGGCGCCGACGACGCGGAAGTCCTCGAGCAGCCGGTAGCCGCTGAGCACGTCACCGGCGCGGAACACGTCGCTGCGCGTCACCGCTTCTCCTTCCCCGGCAGGTATCGCTCGTAGGCGGGTTTGTACTGCCTCCACAAGGCGGTCTGGGTCTCGGCTTGGCGGCGCCGGGCTGCAGCGGCGAGCTCCTCCGCCTGGCGTACCTCGCCCTCGAGCTTGTCCAGCGGGGCGATGCAGCGCTGCTCGAGGTCACGGGTGCGAGCCGCGAAGAGCCGCTGGAACTCCTCATGGTCGGCGCCCACGCCGAGCACGGCCATTGCGGCGTCGTCACCGGTGACCTCGGAGATGTGTCGCTGCAGCAGCTGGGACCACGATTCGGTGTCGGTCGAATCCGCGAGGGCGGTGAGCAGCATGTGCTCGAAGTGCAGCGGCGTGCGCACGTAGCCGAAACAGCCGTCGGTCGCCGCGACCGCCACGAACGGGGCGGTGAGCTCGACCTTGTGGTGGTTCACCGCGAAGTCGGTGTCGGCCGACATGGCGTTGCTGACCACCGAGTCCTGCCGCAGGTTGACCAGGGCGTCACCCTGGTCGCGCAGGTCATCGCGGGTCAACTGGTGGGCGCCGGCCTCGGGGTCGAGCACGTAGACCCGCGAATCACCGCTCCAGAACAGGTGGGCGGCCCACCGTCCCTTCCGCGACTCGCGCCGCTGCAGAGCCATGACCGCCATGGTCGTCGGCAACGCGCGCAGCAGCCGTGACCGCAGGCCGCTCCTCGGGGCGTCGAGCGCCTCCAGCGCCGCGGCGAGGGCACGTCTGGTGGCGCGCTGCAGTTCCTCGGCGGCCGCCGGGCCATCGAGGTTCCACTCCGGGTCCAGCAGCGCGAGCATCCGCTCCTCGACCACGTCACGGGCCACCCGGGAGCCGATGTAAGCGCCGGTCCGCGGTCCATCGGGGGTCTCGTAGACGGTGCCGCCGGCCCCGCCCATCCCGTCGAAGACGCCGATAAGTCCGAGCTCGCGTCCCTCCCGGACGATCGGGTCGGAGTCCTCACCCTGTCCGGGCACCTTCGCGAGGTTGAAGCCGAAGGACAAGGTGGGGCCCGCTGGCGGCATGCCGAGGGTGTCCGGGGCCCATGCCGCCGAGCGGCGGGCTCGCGCGACGACCGGCAAGGGCTCCGGCTCGTCGGTGAGCGACTCCTCGAGCTCCGCCGGAACGGGTTCGCCCGCGCCCTCGGCGCTGGTGTCGGGCGCACCCTCGACGTCCCGGTCGGCCTCCGCTTCGGCGGGCTCGTAGGCGTCGGTCATCGGCCCGGCGCCGTCCTCGTGATTGTGCTGCTCGGTCACACGGAGTTGCCGATGGAGTCGATGATCGTGCCGTAGTCGACGTCGGACAGGCCGCCACC
>JBQGBY010000089.1:0-11626 GCA_052038195.1 Micromonosporaceae bacterium
TTTAGAACGTCGTGAGACAGTTCGGTCCCTATCCTCCGCGCGCGTAGGAGACTTGAGAAGAGCTGTCCCCAGTACGAGAGGACCGGGACGGACGAACCTCTGGTGTGCCAGTTGTCATGCCAATGGCACGGCTGGTTAGCCACGTTCGGACGGGATAACCGCTGAAAGCATCTAAGCGGGAAGCTCACTTCAAGATGAGGTCTCCCACCCCTTGAGGGTTAAGGCCCCCAGCTAGATCACTGGGTTGATAGGCCAGAAGTGTAAGCCTGGCAACAGGTTCAGCTGACTGGTACTAATAGGCCGAGGACTTGACCACAAATACGCTTGCGTCCACTGTGCGATTCTGAGACAACGGCCACGCGCGACGTAGCTTGCTGATTCACTCCGCAAGCTGCTCGAGTTGCCGGCGACAGTTGCATAGAGTTACGGCGGCCATGGCGGCGGGGAAACGCCCGGTCCCATTCCGAACCCGGAAGCTAAGCTCGCCAGCGCCGATGGTACTGCACTCGACAGGGTGTGGGAGAGTAGGACGCCGCCGGACATCTTCATCATTGGGCGCCCTCCATGCGGAGGGCGCCCGATGTGTTTACGGGCGGATGTCGTCGGCTCTGGGTCTGCCGGGTGCAGTGGGGCAGGTTGGACCACAAGCACACTCCGGTGGTGGGGATCCGTAGACTTCGAACGTGGCCCAGACACACGAACCCGCACCAGCACCGGCACTCCCCGCCCAGTACTCGCCGGGCGAGGTAGAGCGGCGGCGGTACGAGTTCTGGGTGGCGAAGGGCCTCTTCCGCGCCGATGCCGGCAGCAGCAAGGACCCGTACTGCATCGTGATCCCCCCGCCGAACGTCACCGGCTCGCTGCACGTCGGCCACGCGCTGGACCACACGATCCAGGACACCCTGATCCGCCGTCGGCGGATGCAGGGCTACGAGACGTTGTGGTTGCCCGGCACCGACCACGCGGGCATCGCGACCCAGAACGTGGTGGAACGGCAGCTGGCCGCGGAAGGCCTCTCCCGGCACGACCTGGGCCGAGAGAAGTTCGTCGAGCGGGTGTGGCAATGGCGAGCCGAGTCCGGCGGCCAGATCCTCGGTCAGATGCGACGCCTGGGCGACTCCGTCGACTGGAAGCGCGAGCGGTTCACGATGGACGAGGGCCTGTCCCGGGCCGTGCTCACCATCTTCAAGCGGCTGTTCGAGGACGGGCTCATCTACCGCGCGGAGCGGATCATCAACTGGTGCCCTCGCTGCCTTACCGCGCTGTCGGACATCGAGGTGGAGCACAGCGAAGACGAGGGCGAGCTCGTCTCGATCAGGTACGGCGACGTCGACGGAATCAGCATTGTCGTGGCGACCACCCGGGCCGAGACGATGCTCGGTGACACAGCGGTGGCGGTGCACCCCGACGACGAGCGCTACCAGGACCTGGTGGGCCGCGAGGTGGAGCTGCCGCTCACCGGCCGGCGCATCCCGATCATCGCCGACGTCCATGTCGACCCGTCCTTCGGCTCCGGTGCCGTGAAGGTGACCCCGGCGCACGACCCGAACGACTTCGAGATCGGCCAGCGCCATGACCTGCCCAACCTGACGATCATGGATGAGCGAGGCGTCATCACCGCCCACGGGCCCTACCAGGGTCTGGACCGGTTCGAGGCGCGGCCAGCCATCGTCGCCGCGTTGCGCGAGCAGGGGCGGATCGTGGCGGAGAAGAGACCGTACATCCATGCGGTCGGCCACTGCTCCCGCTGCCGCACCACCGTCGAGCCCCGGCTGAGCCTGCAGTGGTTCGTCAACACCGGCCCGCTGGCCCAGGCTGCGGGCGACGCGGTCCGGGACGGGCGGGTGCGCATCGAGCCGGCCGAGCTGGCCAAGCGGTACTTCGCCTGGGTCGACAACATGCACGACTGGTGCATCTCCCGGCAGCTGTGGTGGGGCCACCGGATCCCCGTCTGGTACGGCCCGAACGGGGAGACCGTCTGCGTCGGGCCCGACGAGCAGCCGCCGGTCGGCGACGGGTGGCGCCAGGACGAGGACGTGCTCGAAACATGGTTATCCTCGTCGCTTTGGCCCTTCTCGACGCTGGGCTGGCCCGACTCCACAAAGGACCTGGCCAAGTTCTACCCGACCAGCGTGCTGGTTACGGGCTACGACATCCTCTTCTTCTGGGTTGCTCGGATGATGATGTTCGGCCTGTACGCGATGGATGGCCGGCAGCCGTTCGACGTCGTGGCCCTGCACGGCATGGTGCGTGACCAGTACGGCAAGAAGATGTCGAAGTCTTTCGGCAACGTGGTCGACCCGCTGGACTGGATCGAGCGGTTCGGCGCGGACGCGACGCGGTTCACTCTCGCTCGTGGCGCCAACCCCGGCTCGGACGTGCCCGTCAGCGAGGAATGGTGCCAGGGGTCGCGGAACTTCTGCAACAAGCTGTGGAACGCAACCCGGTTCGCGCTGCTCAATGGGGCCACGGTCAAGGGCCGGCTCCCGGCGAAGGCGAAGTTGTCCACTGTGGATCGATGGATCCTGTCCCGGCTGCAGCACGTCATCGGCGAGGTGGACCAGTACTTCGAGGCGTTCGAGTTCGCCAAGGTCTGCGACACCCTGTACCACTTCGCGTGGGACGACGTCTGCGACTGGTACGTGGAGCTGACCAAGCCCGTGCTGGCGGACGAGGGTGAGGCCGCGGCGACCACTCGGCGGGTCTTGGGTCACGTGCTCGATCAGCTCCTGCGGCTGCTGCACCCGCTGATCCCCTTCGTCACCGACGAGTTGTGGACGGGGCTGACCGGGAAGACCTCGGTGGTGCGGGCCGCGTGGCCGACCGCGGAGAAGTCCCTTGTGGACGACGACGCGGAGGCGACCCTGGGCGCGTTGCAGCAGGTGGTGACCGAGGTACGGCGGTTCCGCTCCGACCAGGGGCTGCGGCCCGGGCAGCGGGTGCTCGCGCGGCTGGGCGGTCTCGCCAGCGCCGGCCTCGACCGGCATGAGCCACTGATTCGTTCCCTCGTCCGGCTGGATGAGGGCGGCGACAGCTTCACGACGACGGCGTCGCTCGCGGTTGCGGGCGGGATCACCGTCGAGCTCGATACCCGGGGCGCCATCGACGTCGCGGCGGAGCGCGCACGGCTGGAGAAGGACCGCGCGGCCGCCGAGAAGGAGATCGGCCAGTGCCGGGCCAAGCTCGAGAACCCGGCCTTCACCGACAAGGCGCCCGCCGACGTGGTGGCGAAGATCCGGGAGCGGCTCGCCGCCGCCGAGGGCGACCTGGCCCGGGTCACCGCGTCACTGGGAGCGCTCGGTTCCTGATCGACAGATCGGGAAAGGTGGGGGTGAGGGGCATGGAATTCACTAAGGTGGAGGCCGAGCTCGAGGCTCGCGGCTTCACCCGGATGGTCTTCGACCTGTCCCGCATCGAGCGGCTGCTCGATCTGCTCGGCAGCCCGCAGCGGGCCTACCCGGCAATCCACCTCACGGGCACCAACGGCAAGACGTCGACCGCGCGGATGATCGACGCCCTGCTGCGCGCCCATGGTCTGCGCACCGGCCGCTACACGAGCCCGCACCTGGCCACCGTCCGCGAGCGGATCAGCATCGATGGTGCGCCGGTGAGCCCAGAGAAGTTCGTCGAGATCTATGAGGAGGTGGCCCCGGTTGCGGCGTTCCTGGACGAGCGCAGCGCCGGCGAGACCCTGACGTACTTCGACGTGACGACCGCGATGGCGCTGGCCGCCTTCGCGGACGCTCCCGTGGACGTCGCCGTCGTGGAGGTCGGGCTCGGCGGCGCCGACGACTCGACCAACGTGCTGCAGGCCGGCACCTGCGTCATCACGCCGATCGGCCTCGACCACACGCAGTGGCTCGGTGACACGATCGAGGACATCGCTACGGCCAAGGCCGGCATCATCCACAGTGGAGCGACGGTGATCACCGCGGTGCAGCCGGAGCCGGCCGTACGGCCATTGCTGGAACGCTGTCTCGAGGTCGACGCCACCGTGGCGAGGGAGGGCCAGGAGTTCGGCGTGCTGAGCCGCGGTCTGGCTGTCGGCGGGCAGGTGCTGTCGCTGCAGGGGCTCGGCGGCATCTACGACGACCTGTTCGTACCGCTGCACGGGGCGCACCAGGCCCAGAACGCGGCGGTGGCGCTCGCGGCCGCCGAGGTGTTCCTCGGCGCCGGCGCCAGCACGAGACAGCTCGACCCCGAGGTGGTACGCGCGGGGTTCGCGTCCGTGACCTCACCCGGCCGCCTGGAGCGGGTCCGCACGGCACCCACGATCCTGCTTGACGCGGCCCACAACCCGCACGGCATGACGGCCACTGTCGATGCGCTGCGGGAGGAGTTCGCGTTCAGCCGCCTCGTGGCGGTACTCGGCGTGCTCGCGGACAAGGACGTGCCGGCGATCCTCGAGTTGCTCGAGCCGGTGGTCGACGCCGTCGTGTGCACGCGCAGCTCATCGATCCGGGCGATGCCCGCCAACCAGCTCGGCGAACTCGCCGTCGAGATCTTCGGCGAGGAACGGGTGACCGTGGTGCCGGACCTGCCCGATGCCATCGAGACGGCGGTGGCGCTGGCGGAGTCCGATGTGGATGCTCTGACGGGCGTCGGGGTACTCATCACCGGATCGGTGGTCACCGTCGCCGACGCGCGCGCCCTGCTGGTCCGATCATGACCGAGCGCGGAGGCGAGCGAGCATGACCGAGCCGACAGCGAGTGAGCATCGTAGCGAGCTTGCGAGCGAGGAGCGGAGCGAGCGCGGAGGCGAGCGAGCATGACCGAGCCGCCGCCGTCCGGACTGCGCAACCCCGCCGCGGCGGTGCGGGGCGTGGCGGCCGCGGCGCTCGGGGGGCAGGGGCTGATGCTGCTGCTCGCGATCGTGCCGCTGCGGGTTGTGGGAGCCGGGGGCAACGCCGGCACGGCGGTCGTGGTGGCGCTCGCGGTCAGTAGCCTCATCCTCGCCGGTCTCACGCGGCACCGGTGGGCGTGGTGGGCGGGCGGCCTGCTGCCCCTGGTGCTCATCGCCTGCGGTTTCCTCGTGCACCTGTCACTGGGCGTGCTGGGTGTCCTCTTCGGACTCGTCTGGCTCTACGTGCTGCGGGTCCGGGCGACGGTGCTCGGGCGTCAGCCGGTTCGTTGACGCCACTCGATGATCTCGATCTCGTGCCCGTCCGGGTCGCGCAGCACCGCCCGCCACAACTGGATGGGGCCGCCCTCGTTCACCGCGGCGGGCGGCTCGGCGACCTCGCCCGCCCGGGCAGCGGCGGCCGCGCACGCGGCCTCCACGTCGGGGACGTCGAGGTGGAGCTCGCCGGACCGCCCGGTCGGACCGGCGGTCGCCTCGCCTTTGCGCTCGAGCAGGACGCGAGTGCCCTGCAACTCCACCACGGCGCTGTCGGTCGATCGGTACGTGACGGTGAAGCCGAGCGCGCCCCGGTAGAAGCCGACCGAACGGTCCAGGTCAGCCACCAACCGGGTCGCGCTGATCCCTGTTCCACCACGGGCCGCGCCGCCCGGCACCGGATCGCGGGGCAGCGGGATCGCGGGCGATGGCTCCGGCGATGCCGGCGGAGCGGGATCAGCTATCGATCCCGGCCTGGGCGCCGTCTCCTCCGACCCGGCCGCAGACGGTGGCGGGTCGAACTCGGAGGGCCTGACCGTCACCGCGGGCGGGTCATCGCCGAAGTCGCGGCGGTCGATGTCGGCGGGGTCGAACTCGGGCAGCACCACGGCCTCGAACTCGTGCTCGGCGTCCGGCGGCGTGATCCCGCGGCCGGTGGGCCGGTTCCCGGCCAGACGGGGTGCTTCGAAGTCCGCCGGATCGTATCCGTCGGGGTCATGGCCATTGGGGCGGACCGTGGGCT
The DNA here is from genome assembly GCA_052038195.1 of Micromonosporaceae bacterium. Taxonomy (GTDB): domain Bacteria; phylum Actinomycetota; class Actinomycetes; order Mycobacteriales; family Micromonosporaceae; genus DATBGZ01. The sequence goes on from JBQGBY010000089.1 coordinate 5,859, forward strand.
GCGGTGGCGTCCGTACGGTCGAGTCCTTCGCCTCGGCGTCGATATCGGCCGTTCCGGCGCCGACCACCGGCTCCCGGCTCTGGTCCGAGGTTCGCTGCGGCGCCCCCCGCGCCGGCTGCTCGGTGAAGTCCTCGAACACGTAGACACCGGACGGCTCGTCGGTCGGCTCTGCCGGCGCCGGCTGCTCGGCCGGCGGCGCCGGAGCGTACGCCGATGACCGGCGCGGACGCGGCGGGGTCGGCGAGATGATCATCGGCGCCTCGTCGTCTTCCCAGACCGCGTACTGACCGGGCGCGGAGCTACCGCTGCCGGGCGTGGTCCGGCTCTCCTCGGGCGCCCGGACCATGCCCAGCTCCACCAGGTCCCAGCGGATGTGCAGCCTCCGGGTGGGGTTGCCGCCGTACACATCGACCGGGAACGTCTGCCCGACCTGCGGCCACCGGGTGAGCGGCACCGCCGGGTCACGGTGCTTGACCTCCACCGTGCCGCGGCCGGGCATGTGCACCGAGAGCCGCAGGTCGCAGCGGGCGGCGATACCGGAGGTGGGCGGTGGGGCCGAGACCGACAGCACGCGCGCGGTGGCGATCTGGTGACGGCCGGTGCCGCGACGCACGACGTCGACGACGACGCCCCCGACGACGGTGACCAGGACGCCGGCGGCACCGAACAGCAGCCACGGGTTCTGCGAGCCCCACGCCATCGCGGCCAGGAACACGGCCACCACGACAGCGAAGAAGATGATGATCCGCTGGAAGTCGGTCACATGCCACCGCCGGTCCATCACGCAGAACCTGCCCTCCTACCCCGCCCAGCCACCCACTGGCCGAGGCTACGGGGTATGCGGGTCGCAACGGAAGCCTTACCGTGTGTGCGGCAGTCGTGTGTCGAGGGACTGAGGGTAGGAAGGGGAGCGATGCGCCGGCGGGTACGGACGGGACAGCTGATCATCGCCGAGGTGACCGGCGTCGTGGTGATCGTGTCGGCTTTCGCGCCCCGGTGGGTGTTGCTGGGCGTCGCCAGCCTCGCCGCCGCGGTGCTGCTGGCGACGTTCGGGCGCGCGGGGGGCCGGTGGTGGTACGAGGCCGTCGCGCTGACCCGCCGGTTCCGACGGCGGCGCGTGATGGCGGCGGTGCAGGTGCTCGCGGCGGCGGTCGACGGCGGCTCGGTCCCCGCGCCCGTGGCGTGGCTGCGCACGCTCGCCCCGACACTGGCCATGCGTCCGGTCACCATGGGCACCACCACGCTGGCCGTCGGTTCCGACGGCGACGGATGGTTCAGCGTCGTCGAGGTCTCGTGGGCCGGTGGGGTTGGCGCGGGCCACAGCGCGCTCTGGGACGACGATCCGTTCGCTCCGGCTCGGGCGGACCTGATGGGATCGGGGGCTGACGTCAGCCCGTGGGCCCCGGGCGCCGCCACGGTGCGCCTGCGCCCAACCGACGCGGCGGCGCTTCCCTACCGGGAGATCATCGCGTTGCTCGACCAGGTCTCGGCCGTCGCGCTGGTCCTGACCGCCGGCCCGGTCCCCCGCGTGCCCCGCCTGGCCTGGGTGGCGGTGCGGGTCAGCCCGGGCGACGCGCTCGCCACGGAGCGGACCGGCGGCGTGAGCGCCGTCGAGCGGACCGTCGCGGCGGCGGCTCTCAAGGCCGTCCGGACGCTGGAGGCCGCGGGGTGGGCGGCCCGCGCGGTCGCGCCGGACGAGCTCGTTCCGGTGCTCATCGATGCGACGGGGTTGGACGGACCGCCCCAGGAGCACTGGACCTACTGGCGCGGCGGGCGCGCCGTCCGTACCCACTACACCGTGGCGGGCTGGACCCCCGGGCACGGCACGCTCGCGCCCGGCATCAGTCAGCTCGCCGTCCGGTTCAGCCGGCGCCCGGACGACACCGATCCGCTCGAGCGGGCGGCGGTGGTCGCGGTGGTGTCGGCGCCACCGGCCGCGCTGCGCCGCACGTGCCACGAGGTGGTCACGGCGGCGTCCGGACAGGCCGTACGCCTGGTCCGCCTCGACGGCGAGCAGGCGCTGGCGGCGTACGCGGCCGCTCCCGCCGCCGCCCCGATGGCTGTCGCGGTGTAAGCAAGGTGTCCCTCCTGACACTCAGTCTCGTTGCTCGCGACCGCGGGGCGCGCTGGCGCGCGCTCCTCGCGCGCGCGGCCGCGTACAGCACGGTGCCCTTTCCTGACACTGGGTGTGCGCGGCCGGCAATCCGGCTCGTGGCGGGCCGCCGGCCTCGGGTAGCCTGTTCGCAACGGCATCGACCCGGCAATCACCGGTGAGCCTCCGGAAGAACGGGCCGCCTGGGCGGCCTCAGTAGAACCGGACGGGCGCGGCCCGTCACAGCCCACAAAGAGCGGGTCCCGGCTCTCGGCGAGCTTGCGAGTCGAGCCTCAGGCGAGGTCGGGATCAAGCGAGGTGGTACCGCGGGCTCCCGGCTCGTCCTCGCCAACAACTGGCCACAGTGGACAGTGCGAGGAGCGACAGAGATGGCGTACCCGAAGAACGCCCCCGTGACGGCGCGCACGCGCGGCCGGAAGGTGCCCGAGCCCGCCCGGGCTACGGTGCCGGCCAGCCCGAACCTGCCGGAGGTCGAGCGGCGCGTGCTCGACTATTGGGCCAACGACAAGACGTTCGCCGCCTCGGTCGATGCGCGCGATGCCGGGGTTGAGGGCGCCAACGAGTACGTCTTCTACGACGGACCGCCGTTCGCCAACGGCCTCCCGCATTACGGGCACCTGCTCACCGGCTACGTCAAGGACGTGGTGCCGCGCTATCAGACCATGCTCGGCCGCCGGGTGGAGCGCCGCTTCGGCTGGGACTGCCACGGCCTGCCGGCGGAGGTGGAGGCGGAGAAGCAGCTCGGTCTGTCGACCAAGGGCGAGATCCTCGACCTCGGGGTGGCGAAGTTCAACGAGGCGTGCAAGACCTCCGTGCTGCGCTACACGCAGGACTGGGAGCGCTACGTCACCCGCCAGGCGCGCTGGGTCGACTTCGCCAACGACTACAAGACGCTCGATCTGTCCTACATGGAGAGTGTCATGTGGGCGTTCAAGACGTTGTACGACAAGGGGTTGATCTACGAAGGGTTCCGGGTGCTCGCTTACTGCTGGCGGTGCGAGACCCCGCTGAGCAACACCGAGACCCGCATGGACGACGTCTACCGTGACCGCCATGACCCGTCGCTGACCGTGTGGTTCCGGCTGCTCACCAAGACGGGCAAGCCGACCAAGGAGCGACTCGTGGTCTGGACCACTACGCCGTGGACGCTGCCATCGAACCTCGCCGTTGCCGTCGGACCGGACATCGACTACGCGGTGCTGACCAAGGACGGCGAGAAGGTCTACGTCGGTGCGGCCCGGCTGGACTACTACGCCAAGGATTTCGAGGGGTGGACCCGCACCGGCACCGTGAAGGGTTCGAAGCTGGCGGGTCGCCGCTACGAGCCGCTCTTCGACTTCCTCGTCGAAGCCGGCGGGCCGAACGCGTTCCGCGTGCTCGCCGCCGACTTCGTCACCACCGAGGACGGCACGGGCATCGTCCACTGTGCACCGGCCTTCGGCGAGGAGGACCAGACCATCTGTAACGCCAACGGGATCCCGACCGTGGTGACGGTGGACGACCACACGAAGTTCACCTCGCTGGTGCCGCCGTACGCGGGTCTGCAGGTCTTCGAGGCGAACAAGCCGATCACCCGCGATCTGCGCGAACGGGGTCTGGTTGTACGACAGGACACGTACACGCACTCGTACCCGCACTGCTGGCGCTGCGACACGCCGCTGGTCTACAAGGCGGTCTCCTCGTGGTTCGTCGCGGTGTCGAAGTTCCGGGACCGGATGGTCGAGCTCAACCAGCACATCAGCTGGGTGCCGGCCCATGTCAAGGACGGTTCGTTCGGCAAGTGGCTGGCCAACGCTCGGGACTGGTCGATCAGCCGCAACCGGTTCTGGGGTTCGCCGATCCCGGTCTGGCGCTCCGACGACCCGAACTATCCACGGGTCGACGTCTATGGGTCGCTGGCCGACCTGGAGCGGGACTTCGGGGTGAGTGTCACGGATCTGCACCGGCCGATGGTGGACGAGCTCGTACGGCCCAACCCGGACGACCCGACCGGGAAGTCCATGATGCGCCGGGTGATCGAGGTACTGGACTGCTGGTTCGAGTCGGGCTCGATGCCGTTCGCCCAGGTGCACTACCCGTTCGAGAACGCGGACTGGTTCGAGCATCACTACCCGGGCGACTTCATCGTGGAGTACATCGGGCAGACGCGGGGCTGGTTCTACACGATGCACGTGCTGGCCACCGCGCTCTTCGACCGGCCGGCGTTCCGCACCTGCGTGAGCCATGGCATCCTGCAGGGCTCGGACGGCCGGAAGATGTCCAAGAGCCTGCGCAACTATCCGGACGTCTACGAGATGTTCGACGTCTACGGCTCGGACGCGATGCGCTGGATGCTCATGTCCTCACCCGTGCTGCGCGGCGGCGACATGCCGGTCACCGAGGCCGCCATCCGGGACGCGGTCCGGCAGGTGATCCTTCCACTGTGGAATGTGTACTACTTCTTTACGCTCTATGCGAACGCGGAGGCGTACGACGCTTCGTCGCGTGTGGACAGTCAGAACCTGCTCGACCGGTATGTGCTCGCGAAGACGGGTGAGCTCGTCGCGACGGTGACCGCGCAGATGGACGCCTACGACATCAGCGGGGCTTGCCAGTCGGTCCGGTCCTATCTGGACGCACTGACGAACTGGTACGTACGCCGGTCCCGGGACCGGTTCTGGGAGGGGGACCACGACGCCTTCGACACGCTGTACACCGTGCTGGAGACGCTGTGCCGCGTGCTCGCGCCGCTCGCGCCGATGACCGCCGAGGAGATCTGGCGCGGGCTCACCGGTGGGCGATCGGTCCATCTCGAGGACTGGCCGACGGCCGTGGGTTTCCCGGCCGACCATGAGCTGGTGTCCACGATGGACGCGACTCGGGACGTCTGCTCGGCGGCCCTGTCGCTGCGCAAGACGAAGGGCCTGCGCGTTCGACTGCCCCTGAGCCGGCTCACGGTGGCCACGCCGCGGTCGGCGGCCCTGGAACCGTTCGCGGATCTGGTCGCCGACGAGGTGAACGTGAAGGAGGTCGTATTCACCGAGGACGTGGCCGCTCACTGTGAGCAGGTGCTCACGGTCGTGCCCCGCGCGCTCGGCCCGCGGGTCGGTGGGGCGGTGCAGCAGGTGATCAAGGCGGTCAAGGCGGGCCAGTGGTCCCTTGTGGACGGATTCCCGGTCGCGGCCGGTGTGACGCTGCAGGAGGGCGAGTACGAGCTGCGGCTCGTGGCCCGGGCCGGCGAGGGTGCGGCCGCCGCCGCGCCGCTCGCCGACGCTGGCGGGGTCGTCATTCTCGACACCGAGGTGACGCCCGCGCTGGCCGCCGAGGGTCTGGCCCGGGACGTGATCCGGGTGGTGCAGCAGGCCCGCCGGGAGGCCGGCCTTGACGTGTCGGACCGCATCACGCTCACCGTCGAGGCCTCGCCGGCGGTGACCGCCGCCGCGCAGACGCACCGGGACTTCGTGGCGGCGGAGACGCTCGCGACGTCGGTGTCCTTCGAGACGGCCGGCGCTGCCGGGTTCGCCGGCGAGGCCGGCGAGGGCGAGACCGTACGGGTGTCGGTTGCCCGCGCCTGACCAAGATCCAACTCCGCGGTGGGGTTTGCGCGGGAACAAGGAAAACAAACCCGGCCCCCGGCCGCCCGGGCCGGGGGCGGGGCGGGGGCCCGGCCGGGGTG
>JBQGBY010000090.1:0-4248 GCA_052038195.1 Micromonosporaceae bacterium
GTAGCCCCGCCGGCTTTCGCCCGGGTAGAGCCACAGCTCGCCGGTGGCGTCCTGCCGGGCGATGAGGTCCTGGTGGCCGTCGCGGTCCCAGTCGGCGACGCCGAAGGGTGTATAGCCGCCCCAGCCGTTGCCGATCTGCACCCGTGGGGTGCTGGTCGGGCCGCGCCGGCTCTCGCCCGGGTAGAGCCAGAGGTCACCCGTGGCATCCTGCCGGGTCACGATGTCCTGGTGACCGTCGCGATCCCAGTCGGCCGCCCCGAACGCGGTGTAGCCGTTCCAGCCCCAGCCGATCCGGACCCGCTGCGTGCTGCTGTAGCCCCGCCGGCTTTCGCCCGGGTAGAGCCACAGCTCGCCGGTGGCGTCCTGCCGGGTGACGATGTCCTGATGCCCGTCCCGGTCCCAGTCCTTCACCCCGAACGGCGTGTACGGCAACCTGGTGAGCTGGCTGAGGATCCAGTCGCGGTTGCCGCCGGCGCCCACCTCGCTGTAGGACGAGGCACCGCCGCAGATGCCGCCCTTGAACACCCCGGCCTGCACCATCGTTCCGTTGACCCACACCAGCAGCGGGCCGCCGCTGTCGCCTGGGCACGGACCCCGGTCGACCATGATCCTTTTGATTCCTAAGTTGTCCAGCTTCGGTGGGGTGATGAAGACGCCGACGTACTGCAGCCGGGTGGGCAGCGTGCCGGTGGCGTCCTGTCCCCAGCCGGTGGCCAGGCCCTGGTCGTACGGGGTGAACGGGCCGCCCTGGACGCCGTCCCACAGGTGGGCGTCGGCCGGTGTGGCCAGCCGTACCGGCGTCACAGTGGTGACCGGCGAGCTGAGCTCGAGAAGCGCGACGTCGTTGTGCCCACCTTGGTAGTCGGGATGGCGCAGAATCCGGGTGATTCTGCGGACCTCGCCGCCGGTGCTGGACACGTTGTTTCCTACCCGTACGGTCATATCGCCGACAGAGGTGGGCACGGAGCAGTGCACGGCGGTGAGGACCCAGCTCGGATGGATCAGGGAACCGGTGCACAGGCCACCGACCGCCGTGTTACGGATCTCGGCGACGAACGCGAAATCGTTGTTCGTTACCGGATAGCCACCGGTGATGGCCTCGGCCGGGGAGGGGACGAACGCCGGCAGGACGCCGGCCAGTAACGCGGCGATCAGCGGCCCGGTCAGCCGCCGGCCACGGCGGTGTCCGGGCCGGCGTACGGCAGGTGGGCGAGTGCGGATCATCTAGTGCCTCCCAGGTCGGCGGACCGTCCGCCGTCACGGACAAGGGGGCACGGGACGGCGGCAGATACGTCCCCGGCCGCGCGGGTGGTCTTCGGGAGTTGATCATGTCATCACAACTCTTCACAAGTTGGGGTATCAACCGGTCGTTGATACCCCAACTTGTGAAGAGGTAACTATTCAGGTGGTCGGCGGGTCGGCTTGATCGGTGGGGTGGTTTCGGCCACGGTGTCCGGTTGTGACCGGCCGGGACCGACCGTCGTATGACGAGCTTGTGGGTCTGGTGCGGGTTCAGCAGGAACAGATCCAGGCGCAGGCGAAGCTGATCGAGGCGTTGCAGGCGCAGGTCGTCGAGTTGCGGCGGCGGCTGGGGTTGAACTCGTCGAACTCGTCCAAGCCGCCGTCGTCGGATGGGTTGGCCAAGCCGCCGCCGCGGTCGTTACGACGTGCCTCGGGGCGTAAGCCGGGTAAACAGCCCGGCGCCCCGGGGGCGGCGCTGTCCCTGGTGGACGATCCAGATCAGATCTTCACGCACTATCCGCAGACGTGTCGTGGCTGCCGTGGCTGGCTGGCTGATGCGCTGGTGACCGATGTGGCGCGCCGGCAGGTGTTCGGGCTGCCCGAGGTACGCCGCCGGGTGAGCGAACACCGGATCGTGTCCTGCCGCTGTGATTGCGGGGCGGTCACCACCGCCCCCGTCCCGCCCGGGGTCAACGCCCCGGTGCAGTACGGGCCGGACGTGGCCGCGGTCGTGGTCTATTTGGCGGTGGCCCAGCACCTGCCGGTCGCCCGGGTGGTGCAGATCCTGTCCGACCTGCTGGCATGTCCGGTCTCGGCGGGGTGGGTGGCCGCCGCGCTGGCGCGTACCGCCACCGCGTTGACCGGGTTCCGGGCCCGGCTGCGCGACGCGTTGGGCCGCGCCACGGTCATCCACTTCGACGAGACCGGCGCCCGGGTGGCCGGCAGGTTGCGGTGGATCCACGTGGCCTGCACCCCGCTGCTGACCAGCTACCACCTCGACGACCGACGCGGCCAGAGCGCGATCGACCAGCACGGTGTCCTACCCGCCATGACCGCCGGACGCACCGCGGTCCACGACGGGTGGATGCCCTACCTCAAAACGTGTTACGACGGCGTCGCCCATGCCCTGTGCAACGCCCACCACCTGCGCGAGTTGACCGGATGGGCCGACACCGGCGCCGACCGCGACGCCTGGGCCGGGCCGCTGATGGCCCTGCTCCGCGAGGGTCACGCCCAGGTCGAGCACGCCCGCGCCGCCGGCCGCCACGAATTACCCACCGACGTCCTGACCGACCTGCACCACCGGTGGGAACGGGCCCTCGACGTCGCCTACACCGCCAACCCACCCCCGGCCGGCAAGGGCCGCGGCAAGATCCTCGCCCTCATCGACCGCCTCCGCGGCCACGACGCCGAAATCTGGCGCTTCGCCCACGACTTCAGCGTCCCGTTCGACAACAACCAAGCCGAACGCGACATCCGCATGATCAAACTCCAGCCCAAGATCAGCGGCGGCTGGCGCACCGAACACGGCGCCCGCACCTGGCTACGCATCCGCGAGTACATCTCCACCTGCCGCAAAAACGGCATCCACATCCTCACCGCGCTCCAAGACGCCATCACCGGCAACGCCTGGCTCCCACCCCTACCTGAATAGTTACTTCAAGAGTTGAGTGGATCTTGCGCCACCGGAGCGATTGGCGGGCTACCAGCCCGCGCGAACGCAGCGAGCGCCGGTATTAGAGCCCGGGCGCTCACCGCCGGGACGCGGCGGCTGCGCCTTGCCGCGCCGCGACGATGGCGAAGACCGCCTGCTCCAGCGCGTACCCCCGATCCTCGGCACCACCCTTGACGGCGGCATTGCAGTCCGCGGCGGCGTGCATGGCGTCCACCAGGCCCTCGGCCGTCCAGCCCCGGCTCTGCCGCTGCGCCCGCTCGATCTTCCACGCCGGCATGCCCAGGGAACTGGCGAGCTGGTACGGGCTCCCCCTCCCGGCCGACGCCACCTTGGCCACCGTGCGCACGCCGTCGGCCAGGGCGTCGGCGATCGGCACCGGGTCGACGCCCACGTGCAGCGCCCAGCGCAGGGCCTCCAGCGCGCCCGCCGTGTCGCCGACCATCGCCGCGTCAGCGACCGTGAACCCGCTGACCTCGGCGCGGCCACGGTAATAGCGGGCCACGGTCTCGGCGCTGATCCGGCCGCCGGTGTCGGCGGTGAGCTGCGCGCACGCGGCGGACAGCTCGCGCAGGTCATTGCCCACGGCCGCCAGCACCGCCTCGGCGGCGTCCTCCGCCGCCCGCCCGCCGTGCCGGCGAATCTCGGCCCGCACGAAATCGACCCGGTCCCGGTGCCGGGTCAGCTTGCCCGCCGGCACGACGGTCGCACCCGCTGCCTGGAGCCCCTCCGACAGCGCCTTGCCCTTGGCCCCTCCCGGGTGGGCGACGACGAGGCTGACCTCGGGGTCAGGATCCCGGGCGTACGCCAGAAGCGCCCCGACGACGTCCTTCCGGGCGTCCTGCCCGGACCGGACGACCAGAACCCGGCGGCCACCGAACAGCGACGGGCTGAGCATCTCGGCGATCTCGCCCGCGGTGAGCGCACCAGCGTCGTAGTCCCTCACGTCGGCGCTCGGATCAGCCGCGCGGGCCCCCGCCACGGCGTCGGCGATCGCCCGCGTGACGAGCAGCTCCTCCTCGCCGAGGATCAACACGAGCGCGGGTGGGGTCAGCGCGGTCACGTCGGCCATCGTCGCACGGGCGACCGACACCGCACCGGCGGTCCACCGGTCGGGTCGGTCGCCCGTTGCAGCGCGGCGGCTATCCCTGCGTCGTACGCAGGGTCAGTGTCGTACTGGCCGAGCCCGGTACGGAGTTGTAGCCCACCGCCCAGACCGTGCCGTTGGCCAACGCCGACACGCCCCACGCGGTTGACGGCGTGCCCGACTCCGGGCCCGGGTTGACCGTCAGGCGAGTGCCGTCCCAGTGCATCAGGAGCGGCTCGTGTATCTG
>JBQGBY010000091.1:0-2043 GCA_052038195.1 Micromonosporaceae bacterium
ATCTGCGTTACCACGACAGTTACCACAAGATCACTGACAGGCTTGGATATTGCCTGCTGACACGCTGTCGGGACGGCGGGATTTGAACCCACGACCCCTTGACCCCCAGTCAAGTGCGCTACCAAGCTGCGCCACGTCCCGGCTCCGGCGGATGCACCGCCGAGCCGATACAGATTAGCGCACTTCCCGAGCCAGACGCGCGCGGCTATTCCGTCGCCGCACGGGCTCGACCCGTAGGCCGCGCATGAGACGTCACAGCCCGTAATTCGTCCTAGGAAGCTAGGTTAACGGGTGTGACGGAGGGTGCTGGTAGGACTTAGGGCATGCAGGTGTTCGGACTGGACGAGCGGCGGGCCCGACTCGGTGCGCGGCACTGCCTGGCGGCGCCCGCACAGGAGTCCACTGTGGCCGGTGCGACGCAGTCCGTGGTGGCGCTGCACTCCACCGATCCGGCGTCGGTGTTCCTCTCCCTACAGGCCAGAGTGGACAGTGTGACACCGGCCGATATCGAGAATGCCCTCTACAAGGAACGGACGCTGCTGCGGATGCTCGGCATGCGGCGGACCATGTTCGTGGTGCCCACCGAGCTGGCACCGATCGTGCAGGCCGCCTGCACGAACGCGATCGCCGAGAAGCAGCGCAAGCTCTACGCGCAGTTCGTGTCAGCGGCCGGCGTCGGCGACGCGAGGTTCCTGGCCCAACTGGCTGAGGAGACCGCCGCCGCGCTCGCCGAGCGGGGCGAGGCCACGGGTGCGCAGCTGTCCGCCGACGTCCCCGGGCTGCGGACAACGATCAAGGTGGCGGAGGGCAAGTCGTACGGCCGCGAACAGAACCTCACCACCTGGGTCCTGTTCCAGCTCGCCGCCGACGGGCGCATCGTGCGCGGCCGCCCGCGCGGCACGTGGACGAGCAGCCAGTACCACTGGTCGCCCGTCGAGGCGTGGCTGCCCGGCGGCGTCGAGGCCGTACGGCCGGAGACCGCCCGGGCCGAGCTCGTCCGCCGCTGGCTCGCCGCGTACGGGCCGGGCACGGTCGCCGACCTGCGCTGGTGGACGGGCTGGACCGCCGCCCACGTCAAGGCTGCCCTGGTCGCCGTCAAGGCCGTCGAGGTGGAGTCGACCGGCCACGCGGCCGCGATCCTGCCCGGTGACGGCGCGACCACGCCGGCGCCCCAGCCCTGGGTGACGCTGCTGCCCGCGCTCGACCCGACGCCGATGGGTTGGTCACAGCGCGACTGGTACCTCGGCCCCCACGCCACCGCCGTGCTCTTCGACCGCTCCGGCAACATCGGCCCCACCGTCTGGGTCGACGGGCGCGTGGTCGGCGGCTGGGCGCAGCGGGCCGACGGCGAGGTCGTCTACCGCCTGCTCGAGGACGTCGGAGCGCAGGCTACCGGCGAGGTCGCCGAGCGGGCCGCGCGCCTGACCGAGTGGATCGGCCCCGTCCGGGTCACGCCCCGGTTCCGCACCCCGCTGGAGCGCGAGCTCACCGCCTGACCGGTCAGGAGCCGCGCTTCTTGCGGGGCCGGACCGTGACGACCACCGGCGAGCCCTCGAAGCCGAACTCCTCGCGCAGCTTGCGCTCGACGAAGCGGACGTACGAGGGATCCAGTAGGCCCGATGTGAACAGCACGAATCGGGGTGGGCGCGTGCCGGCCTGGGTGCAGAACAGGACCCGTGGCGACCGGCCCCCGCGCACCGGGTGCGGGGTCGCCCGTACGGTCACGGATATAAACTCGTTGAGCCGTGCCGTCGACACGCGCTGCTCCCAGGAGGACAGTGCCCGGCGCAGGGCCGGCGCCAGCTTGTCCACCGCGCGCCCGGTCTTCGCGGACACGTTCACCCGGATGGCCCATGGAATGCGGCGCAGCTCGCGGTCGACCTCCTTCTCCAGCTGGAACCGCCGATCCTCGTCGACCAGATCCCACTTGTTGAAGGCGATGACGAGCGCCCGCCCGGCCTCGGCGACCTGACCGAGGACCCGCTGGTCCTGCTCGCTGATCGGCTCGGAGGCGTCGAGCAGGACGACCGCGACCTCAGCCGC
>JBQGBY010000092.1:0-2004 GCA_052038195.1 Micromonosporaceae bacterium
GTCTTGCCGCTGCCTGAGGGACCGAGGATGACCGCAAACGACGCCTCATCCACGTGGAGGTCGATCTCGACCAGCGCGTCCACCTCCACATCGCCGACCTGGTATCGCTTGCTGATGCCGTCGAGGTCGATCCGGTTCCCAACCGCGGTGAGACCAGGCCCGCCGGGTCGCGACTCGACGGTGACCGGGTCGGACCGGGCGGCTATCCGCGCGGTCCGCGCCACTCCGGGTCCTGGGGTCGGGACTCGCTCATCGCCGTCATCGTCGCGACCGTCCGTGACGTTCGGCAGGGCCGAAGGTCCCAGTGCGCCGCTCGGCTCGGCCGCTCCCCGCCGCCGCGAGGATGCGTGGTCGAGGTGGAACGGGACGATCGGCCCTGTCGACCCTCGTAGCAAACGTAGAAGCTGGTAGGAGAAGGAGGTAAAGGGCATGGCTAGAAGGACCACCAAACGCGAGGGTGCGCTCCAGGACTTGATCGGTCAGCTCGAGGACACCGCCAAGCAGGCGGGAGACCGCATCTCCGATTACCTCGCGGAGGCCCGAGTTCGCCAACGTTTGGCCGACGCCGCCGACGCGATCAACGATGTCAGGCTCGCGGTGCTCCGCCGCATCCACGGGGAGGCCGCCGCCGAGCCCACCGAGGAGAAGGCGGCCCATGCCGCCGTGCCCCTCGAGGAGATGACGATCCGCGAGCTGCACAGGATGGCGAGCGAACGGCAGATCCCCGGGCGGTCGTCGATGAGCAGGGCCGAGCTGATCGACGCACTGCGCAAGGGCTGAACCGGCGGCTGGCGTGGCCGCAGCCCTACTCGAAGAGCTCCGGGTTTCTGCCTCGGCGAAGCGAGAGGCAACCCTGCCGTGTCGGAGCACATGCGTCCCTTGCCAAGTTTCGAAGCAGCCTGGCGCGGTCGTTGCCAGCAGGGGCGTCCACGGCAGTGCCGGGTCGGCCGACACGGACAGCGTGCCGCGTTGGCGGACCACTGAGCCGCGGTCGATCACGTCGACGGATGTAGCCAGTGCCTTCGGGCATTTGCCGGGCGGGACCAGGGTGAAGATCGGCACGCCGACGTACTGCGTCCGGGGTTCCAAGATGTGCTCGCCGTCGGGTGAGGTGTCGGTCAGGCGCAGCTCAAGCAGGGTGGTGGCGTTCCGTCGAGCGATCCCTCGCCGTTCGGCGTCGCCGGCGGTCAGGCCCACCTCGGCCATCTCGGTGGGGAAGCCGTGCCGCCCTAGCGCGCGATGCGGCTTGTCACCGGCATCATCACGGGATACCAGCCCTCCGCCAGACCCAGCCGCACCGCCACCCGCAGCGTCGCCTCCCGATAGGGCGCGAGTGGCCCACGGCGACACGTCGTCGAGGCTGGCCACCGAGACTTGGACGAGGGGCCGGCGGGCCGGCCCGAACGGGGTGGGGATCAGCGCCCGGTAGGCACGGTCGTCGCTGGGTTCGAAGACCGCCCACAGGGTCGTGTTCGCCGGCATCTCACGGCGGTACCTGCGCACGTCGCCCGCGGCGACGGAGGGTGCGGGCCGGGCATCCACGTCGTCGTGGGGCGGGCAGCCGGGCGCCGGTAGGGTCGAAGGCCCCGGTGCTCGGGGTTTGGTGAGCCGGCGCGACCGAGCCCTGGCTACGCCTTCTTGCCCGAGACAGGGCCGTCCGGGTTGGGACCTTGGTCCCTGTCGCCGGCGTGCCGGCCGGGGAGATACTGCACGGGCCTGACCAGCCTGGGAGAGGAGCCGTGGCCCGCCATCTCACGGACATCGTGATCGCACGCGCGCTGCGCCACGGGCTCGACACCGGCCCAAGGACCGACGCCGTCGTCCGCGAGCTCGTGGAGCTGGCCCGGGGAGACCGCCGGATGCTGGAGCTGGCGCTGGCCCGTGTCGAACGGGGGCTGGCCGACCGTTCGAGCCGTGTGGGCGAGCGTGCCCGCGAGGTACTGGGGCGGGCGCTGGCCAGCGTCGCTGCCGGCCCACGCCTCGTCCCTGCACTGGCGGCGTTCG
>JBQGBY010000093.1:0-41866 GCA_052038195.1 Micromonosporaceae bacterium
GCCGTACGGTCACGACGGCCGGGATCGGGCGCGCACGTCGAGCACGGCCTTGCCGGGCACCCGGCGCCCGCGCAGGGCATCAGCGGCGTCGGCGATGCGGGCCAACGGCCCGCGCCACGCCAGCGGCACCCGCAGGCTGCCCTCGGCCACCAGGCGCACCAGGCTGGTGAGATCCGGGCCGACCGGTGGGGTGATCAGAAACGAGCTGAGCGACTTGGCGGGTCCGACGGTGGCGTACGGCGCGAAGGTCGACGGCTGCCCCGAGCTCGCACCGACGCACTGCACGTTGCCACCGGGTGCCAGCCGGCTCCACGCCGAGACGAGCTGTGCCCCACCGACGTTGTCGATGACCAGTTCCACCGGCTCGAATACCTGCTCGACCTCGGTCACCGTCTCCTCGGCCCCGAGGGCGGTGAGCTCCGCGGCGCGCGCGGGGTCGGCGACGACCGCGATGACGTGCGCCCCTCCGTAGGCGGCGAGCTGCACCGCGAACCGGCCGACCCCACCGGAGGCTCCGGTGACGAGAACCCGCGCTCCCTTCAGCGGTGTCTCGAGCAGGCCCGCGCGCAGCGCCTGCACGGCGGCGACACCCGCGACGGGCAGGGCGGCCGCCACCGCGAGCTCCACCCCGGCGGGCACCTCGGCGAGCGAGTCGACGTCGGCCACCACCCGCTGCGCGAAGGCCCCTGAGGTGAAGGCGACCACCCGGGCACCGACGGGTGGACCTTGGCCGTCGGCTGCCGAGCGGACGACGACTCCGGACACATCCGAGCCGAGAACCGCGCCGGGCGGAAGCCGGCCCGAGTGCGCGTCAGTCGGCCCGGCGGAGCCGTGGGTGGGAGCATCATTCGGGCGGGCGGAGCCGTGGGTGGGGGCATCATTGAGGTCACCGCGGTTGAGCGAGACGTGATGGGCGTCGATGAGAACCTGGCTCGGCCCGGGGACCGGCTCGTCGACCTGGGCCAGCCGGAACCCTTCCGGGGACTCCGGGTCGACCACCACCGCCCGCATCGCCACCCCGGCAGCCTGACACATCGTCCTCGGTTGATCAAAGCCGCACGGCGATGGTGGCGATGGAAGACTGAGCGCATGTCGACCTGCATCCCGTCGCGGGCCCATCGAGAGGCCGCGGCATGAGAACCAATCGGGAGATCGCGCGCGACGCCTTCGCCGCCTGGGCGACGGGAGCGGGCTCTGTCACGGGCATCTTCGCACCCGACATGACGTGGGAGATCGTCGGCCGGTCGGCGGTGTCGCGGCGGTTCGAGGGCACCCAGCAGTTCATCGACGGGGCGCTACGCCCCCTCAACGCGCGGTTCGGCCCGACTACGCCGTTCCGCCCGGTGGACATCCGGGGCATCTACGCCGACGACGAGCGCGACACGGTCGTCGTGGTCTGGGACGGCCAGGGAACCACCGTCGATGGCACGACCTATCGCGACACCTCCGCCTGGGTCCTGACCTTCCGCGACGGCGAGGTTGTCGACGGCACGGCGTTCTTCGACAGCCTCACCGTCAACGAGCTATGGGAGAACGTCAAACCGGCCGAGTAGGCACCAAGGGGTCGCCCGCGGTGGGTGGCGGTGGGGCACACTGACGAGACCACTCGAATACCGCGGAGGTCGAGGTGTTCCGCAGGCGTCGCCAGGCCGAGCCCAGCGTGTACGACGCGCTCCGAGGCCACCTCCTGGCACTGCACCCGGCCGAGTTCGGTCTGGTGCCCACACCGGAGCTGCCGCGGGTGTGGGGTCTGATCGTCGACATGGGCTACCCCAACGCCACGGCGACACTGGTCGGCCTCGCCGACGGCACGACGAGCCTGTACCTCAGCACGGGCGGCGGGGTGATCGGCGGCGGCGAGCACGCCCATGTCGCCGACGCCCCCCGGGCGATGCTCGCGGTAGCCGAGCGGCACGTGGACGAGATGCCGGCCACTGCCGACCTAGGGGTGCCCAGGCCTGGGCGCGTGGTCCTGCGGGCCATGACCTACGACGGGCAGCGCGCCGTCGACGCCGACGAGGGCGAACTCGTCGCCCGGCACCATCGGTTGGGCGAGGTGTACCACGCGGCGCACGGGGTGATCACACACCTGCGCCTGCTGCAGGACTCACGCGAGGGCCGGGATTGAGGCCGTACGGTCGGTCGGCCCGCAGTCGCTAGGGTTGCGTCCATGCGGGCCTTCTGGATCGAGTCGGACCGGGACCGCGCGGACCGGTACGCCGAGCACGTCCGCACTCACTCGCCCGAGTTCAGCGACGCCTGGGGCGACATCTCGCCAGTCCCCTTCGCCACGGTCGCCTGGCGGCTCGCCGTGGCGCCGGAGCTCGAACCCGGATACGTGCGGTGGCACCGGCGCATCGTCGGAGCGTGGCTGTGGCGCAACCAGTGGGATGGTGGGCTCGCCGCGGTCGTCACCGTGGCGTCGCCGTGGCCGGCCGAGCTGACCTGGTCGAAGCAATGGGCCCGCGACCGCGGTTGGCGGGACTGGCCGCAGGTCTTCGGCCAGTACGTGCTGCCAACACCGCGGGACATCGCCGCCAACCCGCATCTGCGCACATCGTTGTCTGTCGAGGCGCCGTTACCGCTCGACGGGCTACCGCTGCCGCCGGACGGTCCCACCGACGAGGTCCCGGCGCTCGCACAGCGGGCGGTCGTCGTGCTCGTCCGGGCGCTGGACGACCTGCTCGAGCCGCTGCTGACGCAGCTGGACGGCGAGGTAACCGGCCGTACCGGCTGATCGGTTGGGCGCCACGAGCAAAGGTTCGTGTTTCCGTCGCACACCATCTACTTCCCTACAGCACATTGATATGCGACCATCGGCGCAACCCGTTCCCGCCTTGGCTCCCCCCACCACCTCGCCAAGGCATCCCGGAGAGTCGAGGTCACCATGTCCCGTCGCGTTCTCGGCGCAATCCTGCTCGCACCGCTGGCAGGCGTCGTCCTCGTCCTTACGCTCGCCGCCCCGGCCAGCGCCGTCACGGCTGAGCAGAAGCTGTCTGTCATGAGCAGTTGGTCCCAACCCAGTTCGACCAGCTACAACGCCTGGAACTCCGCCCGCCAGAACCAGGGGGCCTGGGCCGAGTACGCCTTCGACTGGTCAACCGACTTCTGCTCCACCAGCCCTGACCAGCCACTCGGCTTCGACTTCCGGCTCTCCTGCCATCGCCATGACTTCGGCTACCGCAACTACAAGGTCATGAACGCCTTCCCCGAGAACAAGTCACGCATCGACGATGCCTTCTACTTCGACCTCCGGGCCAAGTGCGCTACGTACAACGTGTTCGTGCGATCGGCCTGCTACAGCCTCGCCTGGTCGTACTACCAGGCGGTGAAGGCCTTTGGCGGCGTCGTCGTCGCCCAGGCCGACCTGGACCGTGCCGCCGCCATCAAGGCGAGGGGCATCGCCGAGGCTCAGGCGGCGGGGGTCACCATCACCTGATCCTGACCAGCCATCGAGGCACCCCGCCAGCCCCGCGGCGGGGTGCCCCGGTTCCCGTCCACAGTGGAGCAAGACCAGGTGGACGCCGTCACCGGCGGGCTGAGCTGGCCTCGGCACTCGGCACCGGTGTGCGAACCGGAAGCGGCGCCGGCCTGTCGCCGTGCGACAGCCGGGGCAGCCAGCCCAGCCACCGGGGCAGGTACCAGTTGCGCTCGCCGAGCATGGCCATCACCGCCGGCAACAGGACCGCGCGCACGATGGTCGCGTCAAGCAGGACGGCCGCGGCCAGCCCGATGCCGAGCTGCTTGGTCGTGTTCAGCGACATCGTTGCGAACAGGCTGAAGACGGCGACCATCACGACGGCGGCGCTGGTGATGACCCCGGCGGTACTGGTGATGCCCCGGGAGACGGCCATCACGGTGGACCACCCGTGGTCGTGTTCCTCGCGGACGCGGCTGAGCACGAAGACGTGGTAGTCCATCGACAGTCCAAAGAGGATCACGAACAGGAACAACGGAATCCAGTCCGTGATCGAGCCGCTGGAGCTGAACTGGAGCAGGCTGGCCCCCCAGCCCCACTGGAACACCGCCACCAACAGGCCGTACGCCGCGGCGACCGAGAGGAGGTTCAGCACGATCGAGGTCACGGCGATGACCAGTGACCGGAACGAGACCAGCAGCAGGACGAATGTCAACGCCAGCACGAACGCGAAGACGGCCGGCACGGAACGGTTCATCGCCGCAGTGAAGTCGACCGACCCGGCCGCGCCGCCCGTCACCGCCACCTCGGCACCGCCGAGCCGGCCGAGCGTCGCTGGCAGGACGTCCTCGCGCAGTGTCGCCAGGGCCTGCTGCGTGACCGGGTCGCTGCCGCCGGTACCGGACAGACCGAGGTTCACCACGGCGACCGTCCGGTCTGGATTGACAACCACGTCGATCGGCTCATGCAGCTCGCCGGTGGCCAGGGCGGCCGCACGGAAGTCGGTCAGCGCGGCCTGGACGGGTGCCGAGGTCACGTCCTGGGCCTTGACCACCACCTGCGCCGGGTCGGCGCCCCCAGGGAATGCCTCCTGCACGCGGAAGAACGTATCGATGATCGGCGCGTCGCCGGAGAAGTCCTCGAGGCCGGGGTTCGCGGTGCGCAGGGTGAGGGCGGGTGCCGCGAGCAGCAGCAGCACCACGGCGGAGAGGAGGGCGGAGACCGCGGGCCGGCGCAGCACGACCCGCAGGATCGCCGGCCAGGCACGCCCGTCCGACCGCCGGCGGTAGAGCCCGGGCACCTTACCCAGATCCACCCGGTCGCCGAGCTTGCTGAGCACTGCGGGGAGGACGGTCAACGAGCCGAGCACCGAGGTCGCGACCACGAGGATGGTGGCGACGGCGAAGCTGACGAAGACGACATTGAAGGTGAGGAACATGCCCGCCATCGCCACGATCACCGTGAGGCCGGAGATGAGGATGGATCGGCCGGAGGTCGCGGCCGCCACCGCGAGGGCCCGGTGCCGGTCAGCGCCGCGAGCCCGCTCCTCGCGCTCCCGGCGGATGTAGAACAGGCAGTAGTCGACCCCCACCGCCAGACCGACCAGCAGCATCACGTGGAACGTGGTGTCCACGACGGGGAAGACCCGGCTGGCCGCGGCGAGCCCGCCAAGAGTGGCCAAAATGGCGGTGACGGCCAGCCCGACGGGCAGAACCGCGGCCAGCAGCGCCCCGAACGCCACGACCAGGATGCCGAGAGTCAGCGGCAGCGACAGCAGCGACAGCCGCTGCAGATCGCGGTCCAGCGACTCACCGATCAGCTTGTCGCCGCTGGCGTCGCCACCCTGAGCGATGTACATATCGGGGTGCCGGGCCTGGACCCCGGCCACCGCGTCGAGGACCGGGCCAACCCGGTCAGCGGCGGTGTCGGGGTCGCCCGACATATCGAAGATGACCAAGGCCGAATGCTGGTCGGCCGAGATCAGCCCCGCCCCTGCCTCGTCAAGGGGAGTTCGGATGCCCTCGACCTCTCCGGTGGCCCGGACGGCGTCCTGCACCTCGCGGATCACGGACTGGAATGCCGGCGTGGCGGCGCTCAGGCGGTCACTGGTGATCAGCACCATCTCGCCGGCATGCTGCGGGAACCCGGCGCCGTCGATGATCTGGTCGGCCCGACCGGACTCGCCGACGCCGTAGTCACTCTCCTGCGCCGTGAGCGTGCCCATGGCCGAGGCCAGTGCCGTCGAGACGACGACGAACAGGAGCCACCCGACGATGGCAATGATGCGGTGCCTGCCGCTGAAACCGGCCACCCTCGCGGCCAGGGGAAGCTTGCTCATGCGCCCGACCGTACGGGTGATCACTCACCGGCTTCGATACCGCAGACCCCCGATGTCGACCTAGGGCTATCCCCACCCCGGGGGAGGGGCTACCGTCACCAACCTTCGGCGGCCGACGCCGAGCAGTTCATCGTGTGGGACTGATGTCGCTACCGCGGCACCAGTCCGCACACGATATTGAGTCTCCGAATCGGTCGGCGACGACTACGGTCCCGGTATGGCAGATGTGGGTGAGTTGCTGCGGCAGCGGCTCGCACCGGCCTTCGAGGCCGTCGCGGGCGGACCCGTCGACCCGGCGCTGCGCCGGTCCCGACACGGGGACTTCCAGGCCGACGGTGCTCTGGCCCTGGCGCGACGCCTCGGCCGCAACCCGCGGGAGATCGCCACCGAGGTCCTCCGGCACGCACGGCTCGACGACCTGTGCGCGACGGCCGAGATCGCCGGCCCCGGCTTCCTCAACCTGACGCTCGACGACGGCGTCCTGGGCCGGCTGCTCGCCAGCATCAGTCATGACGAACGTCTTGGCGTCCCGTTGGCGGTGTCGAGCGAGATCGTGGCGGTGGACTACTCCGCGCCGAACGTGGCCAAGGAGATGCACGTCGGCCACCTCCGGTCGACCGTCATCGGTGACGCCGTGGTCCGGGTGCTGGAGTGGTTCGGCCACGAGGTGCACCGGTTCAACCACCTCGGCGACTGGGGAACCCCCTTCGGCATGCTCATCGAGCACCTGCTCGACATCGGCGAGGCGGAGGTCGCCCACGAGCTGTCCGTCGGCGACCTGGACTCCTTCTACAAGGCCGCGCGCGCGAAGTTCGACGCCGACCCGGGCTTCGCCGAGCGCTCGCGCCGCCGGGTCGTCGCCTTGCAGCGGGGCGAGGAGACGACGCGACGGCTGTGGCACGTCCTGGTCGAGGAGTCGCGGAGGTACTTCACGGCGGTCTATGAGCGCATGGACGTGCGGCTGACCGAGAAGGACTTCTACGGCGAGAGCTCCTACAACGACGCGCTCCATCCGGTCCTCAGCGAGCTCGAGCAGGCGGGACTGCTGCGCGACAGCGAGGGCGCCACGTGCGTGTTCCCCGAGGGCTTCACCAACCGTGACGGACAGCCGCTGCCGATCATCGTGCGGAAGCGCGACGGTGGGTTCGGTTACGGTGCCACGGATCTGGCCACGATCCGGTACCGCACCCAGGAGCTCGGCGCGACGCGGCTGCTCTACGTCCTCGGCGCGCCGCAGCGCCAGCACCTGGAGATGGTGTTCCAGACCGCGCGGGATTCCGGCTGGCTGCGCCCACCGGCTCGGGCCGAGCACATCAGCTTCGGCTCGGTCCTCGGACCCGACGGCAAGATGCTGCGTACCCGGGCCGGGACATCGGTGAAGCTGGTCGATCTACTCGACGAGGCCGTCGCCCGCGCCCGCACGGTTGTCGAGGAGAAGAGCCCCGACCTCGACGAGGCGACCCGCGACAGCGTGGCCCGCGCGATAGGCATCGGCGCAATTAAGTACGCCGACCTGTCCTCCGACCGTACGAGGGACTATGTCTTCGACTTCGACCGCATGCTCTCGCTCGACGGCAACACTGCGCCCTATCTGCAGTACGCCCACGCGCGGGTCCGGTCGGTCTTCCGCCGCGGGGGCATCGAGCGGCCGGGTCCAGGTGAATTCCGAAGCGAGACCGTGCTCGTCGGCGCGCCCGCCGAGCGAGCCCTGGCACTGGACTTGCTCGCCTTCGACGCGGTGGTGGGCAAGGTCGCGCAGACGCTCGAGTTCCACCGGCTCGCAAACCATCTCCACGGCCTGGCGAGCACCTTCACGACGTTCTACGAACAGTGTCCGGTGCTGCGGGCCGACGAGCCCGTACGGTCGAGCCGGCTCGTGCTCTGCGACCTGACCGCCCGCACGCTCAAGCTCGGTCTGGGCCTGCTCGGCATCACCGCCCCCGACCGCATGTAGTGACGGAACTCTCCAGTCACAGTCCTCCGGCGAGCCGGTAGTACGCCTGGTTCCAGCGCAGCTCGCGGCGGAACTCGGGCACCGTGGTCTCCTCGTTGATCACGAGTAGCTCCACGCCCGCGATCTCGGCGAAGTCGCGGAACACGTCGACTCCTACGGCGGTCGTCATCACCGTGTGATGGGCGGCACCCGCGGCGAGCCAGCAGGCGGCGCTGGTAGCGAAGTCCGGCGCGGGCCGCCACACGGCGCGCCCCACCGGTAGCTTCGGCAACTCCGGCGCGGCGACGTTCTCGACGACGTTGGCGACGAGACGGAACCGGTCGCGCAGATCCGACAGGGCGACGACGAGGGCCGGGCCCGGGTCGGCCGAGAACACCAGCCGGACCGGGTCGTCTTTGCCGCCGATGCCCAGTGGGTGGACCTCCAGCCGCGGCCTCGCCGTGGTCAACGACGGTGCCACCTCGAGCATGTGCGCGCCGAGGATGAGCTCGCGGCCGGGCACGAGGTCGTAGGTGTAGTCCTCCATGAGGCTCGCGCCGCCCGGAAGCCCCGACCCCATGACGTTCGCGACCCGGACGAGGATCGCGGTCTTCCAGTCGCCCTCAGCGCCGAATCCGTATCCTTCGGCCATCAGCCGCTGTACGGCCAGGCCCGGCAGTTGCCTCAGGCTGCCGAGGTCCTCGAACGACGTGGTGAACGCCCCGAAACCGCCCGCCTCCAGGAACGTGCGCAGGCCGACTTCGATCGCCGCGCCGTCGCGCAGTGACTGGTGTCGTTCTCCCCCACGCCGCAGCTCCGGCGCGACGTCGTAGCGCTCCTCGTACTCGTCGATCAGCGCGTCCACCTCGGCACCGGTTGCCGCATCGACGGCGTCCGCGAGCTCGTTCACGCCCCAGGTGTTGACCTGGACACCGAAGCGGATCTCCGCCTCGGTCTTGTCGCCCTCGGTCACGGCGACGTAGCGCATGTTGTCGCCGAACCGGGCGAGTTTGAGCGACCGGACGCCGGCCCAGCCCGAGGCGGCGCGCTGCCAGTCCTCGACCTGTGCCCGCACCAACGGGTTGGAGACATGCCCCACCACTGTCTTGCGCGGCACGCCCAGGCGGGTCTGGATGTACCCGAACTCGCGGTCGCCGTGCGCGGCCTGATTTAGGTTCATGAAATCGAAGTCGATCTCAGTCCACGGCAGCTCGGCGTTCGCCTGCGTGTGCAGGTGCAGGAGAGGCTTGCTCAGCGCATCGAGCCCGGCGATCCACATCTTGGCTGGGCTGAACGTGTGCATCCATGCAATCACGCCGATCACCTGGTCGTGCGCGTTCGCGTCGATGGCGGCACGGCGGATGGCATCCGTGTCCTTCAGCACCGGCTTCCACACGACTTGCACCGGGAGTCCGGCCAGCCCGGCCGCGACCTTCTGCGACTGTTCCGCGACCTGCCGCAGCGTCTCCTCGCCGTAGAGGGTCTGGCTACCGGTCAGGAACCAGACTTCATAGGCTTCAATGCCGGTCTGCACGGTCGCGTGACTCATGAAACTCCTCCTGTTCCGGCGCCGAGCGTCCGCGAGCTGGGGACTCTCGCAGTCGCGGCGGTGGTACTCGTCCGGCGATCGTCGCCGGCCTGGCCGTACACGGTTTGGTACCGGGCGTAGAGGGCGTCGATCGCGGCTGGCGGGATCGGGACGAGCGGCCCGCCCAGGCGGGCGATGTGCACGGTACGGGCGACGTCCTCGACCATGACGGCCGCCTTCACCGCGTCCCTCGCGGTGACGCCGATGGTGAACGGCCCGTGGTTGCGCATGAGAACCGCGCGCGAACGGTGGCCCCGCAACGTCTCGACGATTCCCCGGCCGATCGAGTCGTCTCCGATGATCGCGAATGGCCCGACCGGAACCGGGCCGCCGAACTCGTCGGCCATCGCGGTGATGACGCACGGGATCTCCTCGGCCCGCGCCGCCCACGCCACCGCGTAGGTCGAATGGGTGTGCACGACCCCGCCGACCTCGGGCATGTGACGGTACACATACGCGTGCGCGGCGGTGTCGCTCGACGGCGACCGCTCGCTGCCCTCGGTCCCGGGCACGACCTTGCCCGCGAGGTCACAGAGGATCATGTTCTCCGGCGCCAGTTCCTCGTACATCACCCCCGATGGCTTGATGACGAACAGGTCGGCACCGGGAACTCTCCCCGACACGTTGCCGCCGGTCCACGCGACGAGCCCGTTCCGCACCAGCTCGCCGTGCAGCCGCGCGACGTCGGCGCGCACCAGATCTATCGACACTTGCAGGTCGCTCATACCGGCAGCTCCTCCGGCACCTCTTCCGGCACGACGGACGCCAAGGCCTCGCGACGCAGCGCTCGCAGCCGGCCCATCACGTCGTTGCCGCCCCGATCGCCGGGTTCGGAAGTACTACGCGCACGCTTTCCGAAGTAGTCGTGCAGCGCGACGTACTCGCCGTAGAGGCGGTCGTAGACCGCGGCATCCGTCTCGTTCGGTGTGTATGCGGCGCGGTTCACGGCGCCCATCGCGGCCGCGGCGGCGCGGATGTCCGGGTACGCGCCGGCTGCGACCGCGGCGTGGATCGCGGAGCCGAGCGCGGGACCCTGCGCGCTGACGATCGTCGAGATCGGCAGGCGCAGCACATCGGCATATGTCTGCATCAGCTGCGGGTTGCGCAGCAGGCCACCGGCCACGATGAACTCGGTCACCGGCATCCCCGCGGCGGCGAACGTCTCCACGATCACCCGGGTACCGAACGCCGTCGCCTCCAGCAGTGCCCGGTAGCCCTGCTCGGGCCGGGTCGCCAGAGTCTGCCCGACGATGACGCCCGACAGCTCGTGGTTGACGAGCACCGATCGGTTGCCGGAGTGCCAGTCCAGGGCGACCAGCCCATGGGCACCGACCGGTTCGGCGTAGGCGAGCTCGGTGAGGTGCTGGTGGATGCCCTTGCCCGCCACGGCGGCATCCGCGTGGTAAGAGCCGGGCACCTGGTTCTCGACGTACCACGCGAAGATGTCGCCCACGCCCGACTGGCCCGCCTCGTAGCCGTACAGGCCCGCGACGATGCCGCCATCGACGACGCCGCACATGCCAGGCACCTCGGCCAGCCGGTCGTAGCTCATTACGTGACACGTCGAGGTGCCCATGATCGCGACCATCTGGCCGGGCCGGGTGGCCTTCGCGGCGGGGGCGGTCACGTGCGCATCGACGTTCCCGACGGCGACCGCGATGCCCTCGCGCAGCCCGGTCCAGGCCGCCGCCTCCGCGGTGAGGCGACCCGCGGTGCCGCCGAGCTGCCCGATCTCGTGCGCGAGCTTGTCATCGACGAAGCCCGCGAAGCCGGGGTTGAGTGCGGCCAGGAACTCGCGCGAGGGGTAGGCACCGTCCTGGTAGATGCCCTTGTACCCCGCGGTGCACGCGTTGCGTACATACCGGCCGGTCAGGCGCCACACGATCCAGTCAGCCGCCTCCAGCCACCGGTCCATCCGCGCGTACAGCTCGGGATCCTCTTCGAGCAGCTGCAGCCCCTTGGCGAACTCCCACTCGCTGGAGATGAGCCCGCCGTACCGCGCGATCCACGGCTCGCCCCGCGCGTGGGCGAGCGCGTTGATGCGGTCGGCGTGCGGCTGCGCCGCGTGGTGCTTCCACAGCTTCACGTACGCGTGGGGGCGGTCGGCGTACTCCGGCAGGTCGCACAGCGGCGTACCGTCGGAGAGCGCCGGCACCATCGTGCACGCAGTGAAGTCGGTAGCTATCCCGATCACGTCGCCAGCGTCGATACCCGCCTGCGTGACCGCCGCGGGCACCGCCGTCCTCAGCACATCGACGTAGTCCTGCGGCGCCTGCAGTGCCCAGTCCGGGCCGAGCTCGACGCGAGCCGCGCCGGCCGTGAGCACACTGTCCATCACGCCGTGGGCGTACTCGTGCACCGCGGAGCCGAGCTCGGTCCCGTCGGCCACCCGCACGACGACCGCGCGACCCGACAGCGTGCCGTAGTCGACGCCGACCACGTAGCGGTCGGTTCTCTCCGGCGACGCTTGCGGAGCCGGAACCGAAGCGCCGGTGGGTGCCGTCTGCGGAGCCGGGACAAAAGTCATTGCTGCTCCTCTATCGATGCTCCTGCCTGATGGTCAGTTGCGTGAATCAACGACTCACTCACGCTTACGTCCCATGACAGCCCGCTGCAGCAGCACGAAGACGAGCAGTATGCCGCCGGTGATGATCGTGGTGGCCGCGGGCGGGATCCCGCCGTCGCGGGTGATCAGTACGATCATGAGGCCGAGAACCAGGGAGCCCACGACCGAGCCGAGGACATAGCCCGCGCCGCCTGTGAGCAGTGTGCCACCGATCACCGTCGCCGCGATCGCATCGAGCTCCCAGCCGACGCCGGTGATGTTCTGGGCGGCGCCCAGGCGCGAGGTGTACACGACGGCGGAGAGCCCCGCGAGCGCGCCGCTGATCACATAGGCCAACACCTTGGTCCGCGCGACGGGAAGACCCATCAGCGACGCCGACTGCTCCGAGCCACCGATCGCGTAGACCGTGCGCCCGAACCGGGTACGGTGCAGCGCGAACACGGCGGCGACCACGACCAGCGCGGCGATGATCACGCCCGGAGTGATCACCAGGTCGTTGACCCGTGGTCCGTCGACCAACTTGACGTTGTGGTGGACCAGCCGCACGGACGAGTCGTCCGCCAGCCGCTCGGGCTCGGTGCTGAGCATCGACGCGAGCCCTCGCGCGAGGAACATCGTCGCCAGGGTGGCGATGAACGGCTGCACGTGGAAGTACTGGATGAGCGTGCCCGACGCCGCACCGAACCCGCCACCCATGACGACCATCAGCACCATGACCAGCCAGGGGTTCCAGCCCGCGTTGACGAGCATCACTCCGGCAACCGACGAGAACGCGATCACGGCTCCCACGGACAGATCGATGCCACCGTGGAGGATCACGAACGTCATCCCCACGGCGATAATGATCAGATAGGCATTGTTAATGAAGAGATTCGATATCGTGTTGTACTGCAGGATGCGGCCGTAGACCGCCTCGCCGTAGATGACCATACCAATGAAGATCACCACTGCGGCGAGGGTGGGGAGCACGCCACGCTTGGTGTGCCACAGCCGGCCAAGCCGGTCGACCCACTCGGCCCGCTCGCCGGTGCCTGGCTCGGTGGAGATCGTGCTCATACCGGCACCTCCTCCTTCGGTCTGGCCGCGGACTCGGCGTCGCCCGGCGACACGCGATCACCGGGACGCTGGAGCCGCCGGCGGAACAGAGCCCGCACCCGCTCGGACTGCAGCAGGCAGAGCGCGATGATCACCGCGGCCTTGAACGCCGGGGTCGCCGACGACGAGATGCCGAGGAAGACCACCGTCTTGTCGAGCGTGGCGATGAGCATCGACCCGACGACCGTCCCGCCGAACGAGAACTTCCCGCCGGCCAGTGCCGTGCCGCCGATGACGACGGCGAGGATCGCGTCGAGCTCAAGCTGGTACCCGGTGCGCGATACATCGACGGTCATAACGCTTGATACCGAGAAGACACCCCCGATGCCCGCGAGCACCCCGCTGACGGCGTAGACGGTGATGATGAGCCCCCGCGGCTTGATGCCGGCCATGCGACTCGCGCGCGGGTTGATCCCGATCGCCTCGATCATGAGCCCCAGCGCACTGCGCCGGACGGTCACCGCCACCAGCACCACGATCGTGACCGCGATCAGGAACACCACCGGCAGACCGAACTGGTATCCGTTCGCGATCCAGCGGTACGGCTCGTTGGTGGCCGTCGTGTTCTGCCCGTCCGTGATCACCTTGGCCACGCCACGGCCCGCGAGCATCATCACCAGCGTGCTGATGAACGGTTGCAGGCCGACGACGGAGACCAGGAGACCGTTGACCGCGCCGAGTACTCCGCTGAGTGCGAGCGCCAGACCCAGCGCGGCGAGCATGGCGCCGACCGACGATGTGTCCTGGACCCCGTTGAGGAACTCCATCGACACCGCGCCGGCGACCACCATGAGCGAGCCGACCGACAGGTCGATGCCACCCGTGGCGATGACGAGCGCCATGCCGACCGCGATCATCAGGATCGGCGCCGAGGCCCGCAGGATGTCGATGAGGTTGCCGACCAGGTTGCCGGTTACCGGGTTCGCCCTGATGGCCAGGTAGGTCGGGTCCTTGATGAGGTTCAGCGTGAGCAGGATGAGGATCGCGACGATCCCCCAGAAGTACTGCCGGCGGACAAGCCCGCCGATCCACGACCGCACCCCGCTCATCACGACACCTCCTCGGGCGTGGTGACCTGTTCGCTCGCGACGACGCCGAGTTGCTCGCGGGCGAGCTCTGGCTCGCCGCCGCCATTGTGTTTGGCGATGATGTCGACGACCCGCTCCGCGGTGACGCCCGGGCCGTTCTCGAGCTCGCCGATCTTGTGGTGGTCCTTGAGCACGACGATGCGCTCGCTCAGCCGCACCACCTCCTCGAGCTCGGACGAGATGAACACGACCGATACGCCGGTCTCGGCCAGCCGCGCGACCTCTTCCTGAATCTCGGCCTTCGCGCCGACATCGATGCCGCGGGTGGGCTCGTCCAGGATCAACAGGCGTGGGTTCGCCGCCAGCCACCGGCCGAGCAGCACCTTTTGTTGGTTGCCACCCGAGAAGGTCTTGATGAGGCGTTCCGGGTCGGCCGGGCGTACGTTCAGCGCGGTCATGTAACGCTGCACGATCTCGTCCTGCTCGCGGCGTGACAGGGGCCGGGCCCAGCCGCGGCGGGCCTGGACCGCGAGGATGAGGTTCTCCCGCATCGTGAGGTCACCGACGATGCCCTCGTCGCGGCGGTTCTCCGTGGAGTAGGCGATGCCGTGGTCGAGCCCGTCCACGGGTGTGTGGATCGTGGTGGGCTCGCCATCGACCTCAACCCGCCCGCCGTCGGGCCGGTCGGCACCATAGAGCAGGCGGGCGAGCTCGGTGCGACCCGAGCCGAGCAGACCCGCGAAGCCAACGACCTCACCTTGATGTAGCTCGATGTCGGTCGGCTCCAGCGACCCCCGCCGCCCCAGACCGCTCGCCCGCAGCAGCGGCACACCTGTGCGGTCGCGGGCGCCGGTCTGCCGGCTGGACCCGAGCGCCTTGAGCGCATCGAGATCCTTGCCGATCATCTTCGAGATGAGGGTCGCGCGGTCCAGATCGCGGCGGAAGTACTCGCCCTCGAATCGGCCGGTGCGCAGCACCGTGATGCGGTCGCTGATGGCGAACACCTGGTCCAGGAAGTGCGAGACGAACAGGATCGCGACACCCTGGTCGCGAAGCTGCCGGATGACCCCGAAGAGCCCCGCGACCTCGGTGGCGTCGAGACTGGAGGTCGGCTCGTCCAGGATGAGCACCTTCGCGTGGACGACCATCGCGCGGCTGATCGCTACCAGCTGCTGCATCGCCAGCGAGATGCTCGACAGCGGCTGCTGCGGGTCAAGCTCCGCAAGGCCCAGCTTGCCCAGCGCCTCGGTCGCGGCGCGGTGGGTGGCCCGCCAGTCGATGCCCCACCGTCCTCGAACCTCGTGGCCGAGCATGACGTTCTCGCCGACGGTCAGGTTGGTGCAGAGGTTGATCTCCTGGTAGACCGTCGAGATCCCCGCCGCCTGGGCGTCGGCGGTGCCATGCAGCCGGCGCTCGTGCCCCTCGATCAGAATGGTGCCGGCATCGATCGCATAGACACCGGTTAGCGCCTTGATGAGCGTCGACTTGCCGGCTCCGTTCTCTCCCAGGAGGCTGTGCACCTCGCCCGGGAAGAGACGGAAGCTGACGTCGTCGAGCGCCTTGACGCCGGGGAACTCGATGCTGATCCCCTGCATTTCGACGATCGGCGATCCTCCGTTCACTGCACCTCCCCTGACCTCGACTGCATATCGATGCGGGGCCGTCCCGCGCTGGCGACGACCCCGCACCGATCATTAAGTTGCCGATCAGCCTAGAACTGGCGGTCCGGAAGCGCCTCCGACGCTGCCTCCGGCGAGTCGAAGGTCAGGCTCGGCACGATGATGTACGACTCGACCGACTCGCCAGCCAATGCCTTGGTGACGACGTCGAGCAGGGTCTCCCCGAAGAGCGGGTTGTACTCGGCGACGAAGCTCAGCTTGCCGTCGGCCAGCGCCTCGAGGGCACCCCTCGTGCCATCGATGGTTGCGATCTTCACGTCGACCCCGGGCGTGAGGCCGGCTTCTTCTACCGCCAGCGCCGCGCCCAGGCCCATCTCGTCGTTCTGCGCGAAGACGAGCTGGATGTCGTTGTTGTTGGCCCGCAGCATCGTCTCGAAGACGCTCTTGCCCTCTTCAGCCGACCAGTTGGCCGTCTGCGCGGCGACCTCGACGAACTCGGACTTGGAGCCCATGACCGAGTCCCAGCCGTCGTTGCGCTCGTTCACCACGCCGACGCCGGCGGGACCCTCGAGCGTGACGTACTTGGCGCCATCCGGGAACTCCTCGACCGCCCACTCGGCGACCGACTTGGCTACTTCGATGTTGTTGGGCGCGATGCGGGTGACGTAGAGGTCCGTGTCATCCGGCTCGATACCACGGTCGACCAGAATTACCGGGATCTCGGCCTCCTGGGCCCGCCGGAGCGAAGACTCCCAGCCGGTAGCCTCGGTCGCCGACAGCAGGATGACGTCCACCCCTTCGTCGACAAACGACGTGAACGCGGCGATCTGGGACTGCTGGTCGAGGTTTGTCGCCGGCGCGTACCGCAGGTCGTAGCCCGCGTCCGCGGTGAAGGTGTCCTTCACGTTCTGCTCGTTGGCCGCCCGCCAGGCGCCCTCTGGGCCGACCGCGACGAACCCGATCGTGATCGTGTCGTCGCCGCCCGACTCCTCCTCCGTGCCGCCCGAGCACGCCGCGAGCGACAGAGCGAGGGCAGCGGTAGCAGCGATCCCCCAGAACGCTCGCACCCGCCTCATGTTCGACATTCGATCTCCTCCTTGACACTTCCCCGCGAGATGTTTGGTGGTCTTACCTGGTTCGGCGCGTTTCGTGTCGTGTCGTCCGTGTTGCGCGACGACGCTGTTAGCGCGAACATTGTTAGCGCGAACACAGGAGGCTGTCAAGGGGTGAGCGGCACGGTGGATCACAATGACCTCATGAACGGCGGAGTTGCGCGGCAGCGGACGCGCGGAGGCCAGGGGACCCGGCGCGGGCAGGACGTCGTCATGACCGACGTCGCCACGGCGGCCGGCGTCTCCCACATGACCGTCTCGCGGGTGCTCAACGGCACCGCCCGGGTCTCCCCGGCGACGCGCGCCAAGGTCGAGGAGGCGCTACGCGAGCTTGGCTACCGGCCCAATGCGGCGGCGCGAGCGCTGGCCACCGGACGGTCGGGGCAACTGGCGGTGGTCTTCTTCGACACGACGCTGTTCGGCCCGGCCTCCGCTCTGTTCGCGATCGAGCAGGCCGCGCGGCATGAGGGCTACTCGGTCAGCATCGTCAGTCTTCCCCGCATCGACCCCGACACCATGCGGGACGCCGTGGCGACGCTTCGGGCGCAAGCAGTCGACGGCACCATCATCGTGGCCCCCCACACCTCCTCGGCCGCGGCACTGCGCGAGGTTCCCCCGGACCTACCCGCGGTCGTGGTCGGCGGTGCCGAGACGGCCGGTCTCCCGCTGGTGATGATCGACCAGGAGACGGGCGCCCGCCTCGCCACGGAGCACCTGCTCCGCCTCGGCCATCGCACGGTCTGGCACGTGGCCGGCCCCGGGAACTGGGCCGACGCGAAGGCCCGGGCTCGCGGTTGGCGCAAGGCCCTCCAGCGTGCAGGCGCGCCGGTGCCGACCGCGCGACTCGTCGGCGACTGGTCGGCCCGATCAGGCTACGAAGCCGGTGTGCAGCTGGCCGCCGACCCCGACGTGACCGCCGTCTTCGTCGCCAACGACCACATGGCGCTGGGTGTCCTGCGCGCGCTCGCGTTGGCCGGCCGCCGTGTTCCTCGGGACGTCAGCGTGGTCGGCTTCGACGACGTGCCGGAGTCGCCGTACTACCCGCCCGCCCTCACCACTGTCCGCCAGAACTTCGAAGCCATGGGCATGCGAGCCGTCGCAGCGCTGCTGGGCCGCATCGGTGGCGACGAATCGGCTGGCCGCGAACTGCTGGGCCCGGAGCTCATCGTCCGCGACAGTACGGCGCGCCTGCACCCCTGATCCACGGCGGCCCAGGCAGCACCGTCGGCGACCAGACCGAGACCTGGCGCCAACTCTCACCCAGCACCAGGCCCTGACCAGGCCGGCACCGGCCGCCAACGCACCCGGCACAGGCAAGGGTGTGCGCTGGGCTGGTGCTCGGGCCGCGCTCGCGGACGGATGTCAGTCCACAGTAGACGGTGATCAGATCATGCGCGGCGGGTCGGAGGCCCCGAACGCCGCGCCGAACTTCTCGATCGACGGCGACGCCGGCCAAACACCGGTCCGATCGGCTGAATCGGTTCAAGACAGGGTCTGCGCAGAGATCCGCGAGGTCCCGTCGATGCACCCACCCGAGACATGCCGGACTGTGGATACTTATTGATCGATGCTCTCCAGGGAGCAGTCGCGGCGGCCGACCAAACGCGGCGGTACGGGGTATTGACTGTCTCCGCTCTAGCGGGCTATCGTGTGAAACGGTATCGAAATGTTAGCGCTAACAGTCTTCGGCCGGTCGGGTACACCCGACGCTCCCGTCCAGCGTCGGACCGTGCGGCATGCACCGTGACCCGGCTCAACCTTGCATGGCTCGAGCTCTGAGGAGGCTGTACCGCATGGAGACGCTGCGGTATTGACGCGACCGGGCGGGTCGCGATGGCGTCGGTCGTGGACGCTCACGTCGCGACGCTGGTCGAGGGTGGCATGACGGCGGTATCGCCGCGCGGCGGCCACGGTCGATCTGACGCGTGGTGGTCTACGGGACCGCCGGCCCTGATCGGGCGACGTCGCTCGCCGTCAGCGCGGGACGAGCGCCCTCCGCCCCAAACAAAGCGAGAAAAGCCCCGTTGGCTCCGGGCACCCGCTGGCGCGACTCTCCGCCCACGCGGGCCCGATCCATAGGAACAGGAGTATTGGAATGAAGGGGAACAGGGTCCGCAGACTTCGCTCGTTAGGTCTTGCCGCCGTCCTGACGCTGGCTTCGCTGGTGGCAGTATCGGCCCATGGTGCTCCCGCTGCCGGCGCGAGCGGGAATCTCCTGACGAACCCCGACATGGAGAGTGGCACGACCGGTTGGTTTGTCTTCGGCGCTGGATCGTTGGCGTCGAACACGAGCGTGGTCCATGGCGGCACGCGTTCGCTGTTGCGGACGGGGCGCACGGCTTCGTGGAACGGGACCGCCCAGAGTGTGACATCCGTGCTGCAGAATGGCGCCAGCTTTACGACGAGCGTATGGATGCGGACGCAGAGCGGAACGCCGACCGGCAAGGTCACTCTGCAGGTGACCGCCGGCGGGGCGACGAACTACATCAGCCTGGCGCAGGGCGCGGTGAACTCGTCCGGATGGACGCAGCTCACCGGCACCACAACCGTGTCCTGGACCGGGACGTTGACATCCGCAACGTTCTACGTCGAGACGACCGCTGGCACCGACAGCTTCTACATCGACGACGCTTCGTTCGTCAACAACTCGACGGGCGGGGCGTGCGCCCTGCCATCGACGTACCGTTGGACGTCAACGGGCTCGCTCGCGAATCCGCGGTCGGGGTGGGTCTCGCTCAAGGACTTCACCCACGCTCCCTACAACGGCCAGCAGCTCGTCTACGCGACAACGCACGACACGGGATCGACGTGGGGCTCGATGAACTTCGGCCTCTTCACCAACTGGTCCGGCATGGCCTCGGCCAGCCAGAACCCGATGCCCTTCGCCGCTGTTGCGCCCACACTCTTCTACTTCGCCCCGAGGAACATCTGGGTGCTGGCCTACCAGTGGGGTGGGCCCGCCTTCTCCTACCGGACCTCCAGCAACCCTGCAAGTGTCAACAGCTGGTCATCGCCGCAGACGCTCTTCTCCGGCAGCATCTCCAACTCTCCTACTGGACCCATCGACCAGGCTGTCATCGGTGACAGCCAGAACATGTACCTGTTCTTCGCCGGGGACAACGGCAGGATCTACCGGGCCAGCATGCCCATCGGTAACTTCCCGGGAAGCTTCGGCTCCTCATCAACGATTATCATGACCGACTCGACGAACAACCTGTTCGAGGCCGTTCAGGTCTACAAGGTCCAAGGCCAGAACCAGTACCTCATGATCGTCGAGGCAATCGGCGCCAACGGCAGATACTTCCGCTCGTTCACGTCGTCCAGTCTGGGCGGTTCGTGGACACCGCAGGCCACAAGCGAGAGCAACCCCTTCGCCGGCAAGGCCAACAGCGGCGCCACCTGGACCAACGACATCAGCCATGGCGAGCTGATTCGCACCAGCCCCGATCAGACCATGACCATCGACGCCTGCAACTTGCAGTTCCTCTATCAGGGACGCAGTCCCAGCTCCGGCGGTGACTATGGCCTCCTGCCGTACCGGCCGGGTCTGCTCACCCTTCAGCGCTAGGCCTGATGAGGGCCCTGCTTGACGGGGCCGCGGCACGGTCCCGGCCTCGTCAAGCTGCTTGACTTAACCGGAGCACGGTCCCGCCTCGTCAAGCTCAGCCCCGATGGGCCGCTTCCCTTGCTGGACAAGGGAAGCGGCCCATCATCAACAACTAGAGCCGATGCACTGGCCCGTGCGGGAGCCGAGCACCTGGTTCGGGACGCCCTCGTTGGTGGGTGGCGGCTGGTTGCCGGTGCAGCTGAGCACGCCGACAATCCGGTTGCCGCCGACGACGACGCCGCCGGTGTTGTCAGTGATCTTCACGGTGCCGAGCGCGTCGTCACCGACGCAGTCGGTGCCGCCGAGGCGAACCGGACCGGTGCTGCCGGCGATGTCCACCGTGCCCGCGACGGTCGAGTCGCACAGCATCACGCCGGTGGCACCGCTCGAGAGCAGCTTGCCGATCACAAGGCTGTTGGTGACGATGAGCGCGGCCCCTGGGGCGATGGTGACGGTGCCGAGCTGCTGCGCCCCGTCCAGGCAGAGGGTTCCGGTCGATGCGGTGAGCCCCCCGAGGTGGAAGCCCGTCACCGTACGGGTGCACGTCAGCGCGGGCACCGCCCGCAGCCGGACCACCTGCGGGTCATGGTCGCTGGCCTGGTCGGAGAACTCCGCGTTGATGTGCACGACCTCGTACTCGAGCTCGAACCGGGCCGGGTCCGCCAGGGCCGGGCTCACCAGGATGTGGTCGAGCACCTGCGAGATCCCATTGAACACATAGGTGTACTGCTGATCGGCCGGCAGGGTGTTGACCAGCGCCACCAGCCCTCCGGACGTGACCGTGTCCAGCACCGGGCTGAACTGGTAGTCGTTGAGGTCGCCGGCGACGACGATACTGGCCTGCGGTTCGATGGCGAGGATCTGGTTCGCGAAGTCCCGCACGGCCGCCGCCTGTAGTTGCCGCTGCACCTCCGACCCCCGGGTCGGCGGTTGGAACCGGCCGTCGGCGTTCTGGTCCCCGCCCTTGGAGTTGAAGTGGTTGGCGACCACGAAGTACGTCTCGCCGCCGAACACGAACTCGCCGACGAGGGGCTTGCGGCTGTCCTCCCAGGCGGCATTCGTCGGGTCGATCCGCCCCGGTGAGACGGACAGCTCGGCGCCCCCGGTGCCGGCGAGGACCGTCACCGCGGTGAGCGAGTCGCCACCAGGACGATCCACAAAGGACACACGTGCTGGGTTGAACAGGAACGCGACCCGGATGTTGCCGCCCGGCTCGCCGCCGTCGGCTCCGTCGACCGGGTTGATCTGGCGCCACTCGTACGTCGGGCCGCCCGCCAGCGCCATCGCCTCGACGAACCGGTCGAGCGTGAGGCTGGCGTCGACGGTTCCGTCGTCGGTCGCGCCGTTGTTGTCCTGGATCTCCTCCATTGTCACGATGTCCGGCGACTTGAGGTTGTCCACGATGCCACCAGCCAGCGCGTCGAACTTGCTGGCCGGGTCGTTGGCGGCGAGGTTCTCAACGTTGTAGGTGGCCACGGACAACTGGTCCTCGGCCGGAGTCGCCGCGACCTGACGCCCCAGTCCGTTCGACGTGTGGCCGCCGAGGCTGGTCGCCGCGACGCCGAAACCGCCGAACAAGATGTAGTCGACGGGCCCGACAGTCGGGCCCTCGAGGGTGTCGCCCACGTCCGCGGGGGGCACCGTGCCGGTGACCGGGAAGACGACGACGCGTCCGGTCGGCGTCGCGTCGTAGCCGGTGATGAGCGTGCCGCCGCGGGCGGACGGCTGCTCCTCCGGCTTCAGCGTGACGTAGACCTCGCCGAACTCGTTGCCCGGCCCGACCACGCGGACGTCATCGATCCGCACGAGCATTCCCAGCCGGCTGCGCCAGAACTCCTGCACCGAGCGGCTCGGGTCGACCGGGACCGTGTCCTCGATGTTGCCCGTGGTCGTCGGCGCGGGGTAGGTGTCCGGAATGGACGCTCCGCTGACGACTTCGGCGGCGGGCAGTGGGTTGTCCTGCGAGCAGACGAGCACTGAGGTCACCGACGAGATCTCGGTGATGGAAAGGTTGGAGGTCTCGGCCAGCACCTCACCCGAGAAGAGCGGGTAGAAGTTCTGCACCCGCCCGGAGACCATGACCGCGTCACCGGCCCGCACGGTGATGGGCGTCGAGCTTGTGAAGACGAAGATGCCTTCGCTCGTCGCCGGGTTCGCGTCCGGCGCCGGGTCCTGGATCCAGAAGCCCCGGGAGCTGCCGGTCGCCCGAACACCGGTGACGATCCCGGGGACGTCGGTCACAGTGGCGCCCCGGATTGGTGAGAGCCAGCCGTCGCCCTGGATGTCATGGATGCGCGTGGGCCCGGGTTCGGCCGGGCACTCCTCCGGCTCAGGCTCCACATTGGACGCCTTCGGGCTCGGCTCCGCCGCGAAGAGGTCGATCGAGTTGTCGTCGGTGTCGCCGGAAGCCCGGCGCTGGACGGAGGTCGTGTTGGACGCTCCGAGTGCGGGGTTAGTCTCCCGGATGGCCGCCGTGCCGCTAGCCGACCAGATCGATGATGCTCGCTTCACTGGCGCACGTGTCCGCGGTGCAGGTGAGGGCGGCCGTCCCCGCGACCACCGCCACCGTGCCCGCCGTGGCCGACATTGCTTTGGTGCCGGACACATCGACCGCCGGCAGTGGCTGCTGGGCCCCGCTGGTGCCGGTCGCCTCACCGACGAGAAACAGGGCGCCGGGGGCGATCACGCCGGTCAGTGCCGTCACCTGCCAGGTGCCGGTGGCCGACGACGAGTGGTACTGCACCGACCAGCCCGCGACGCCGACGGGATCAGGGCCACGGTTGGTCAGCTCGATGAAGTCCCGGTTGTAGAAGGACCCCGAGTTGCCACCACCGCCGTACACCTCGTTGACGACGAGGCCGGTCGACGGGACACCCCAGGCGGGGACGGTGACCAGCAGGTAGCAGGTAGGGTCCTGCTCCTCAACCACTGCGGGAAGAAGTCCCGGCTGTCGACCTTGGGCGTAGCGAGGTGGTTGGAGATCAAACCACCGTGCTACGCCCAAGATCGACGGTGCGGGAGCGATCAGTCGGCGCTGCGCAGCATCGCGCGGATGCCGACCGTCAGACCCACGGCCGCGGTCACGCCAGCGGCGAGCCAACCCCAGCCGACGCTGGTGGTGAACAGGCCGGCGAACAGCGCCCGCTCAGCGTCCACCACGTAGGTCAGCGGGTTGGCATGCGCCGCCGCCCGCATCCAGCCCGGACCGGCCGACAGCGGCAGCAGCATGCCGGAGAGGATCATCAATGGGTACAGCAGCGCCTGCTGCACGACCCAGAACATCCAGTCCTGCTTACGGACCGCGAGAGCCAGCGCGTACGACAGCGACCCGAGCCCGACGCCGAACACGGCCAGCAGCGCGATGCCCACCAACGCACCGAGCGGGTTGAAGCGGAACCCGAACGGCAGCATCACCAGCAGGATGACCAGCGCCTGCCCGGCCAGTGGGGCCATCTCCTTGAGCGACCGTCCGATGAGGAGGGACGACCGGGACAGCGGAGCGACCAACATCCGCTCGTGCGCACCGGTGTGCAGTTCGAAGAGCAGGTTCGCCCCGGTCGTCGAGGTGACGAACAGCGCCGTCATCACCAGGATCGACGGCACGAACCACTGCCAGACGGTTCCCCCCACCGACGCACCGACCGAGCCGGCGAGCAGCGGCCCGAACAGGCCCAGGAACATCAGTGGCTGCACCAGGCCGAACAGGAGTGAGAACGGATCGGCCAGGACCGGGCGGAGCTCCCGCGCCATGACGATGCCGATCTCGCGGACCATGGTCCGGAGGCGGTCAACGGCGGTGGTGCGGATGAACGCAGATACAGCGACGCTGGTCACTTTTCATTCTCCTTCACGGTCTCGGTCTCGCGCAGGCTGCGGCCGGTGAGGTTGAGGAACACGTCGTCGAGGGTGGGTCGGTGCACCTGGGCCCCCACCACGCGTACCTTCGCCTCGCGCGCCGCGAGGATGAGGTCGGGCAGCGCCGCCGGCCCGTCGTCGACGCGTGCCTCCACTGTGGACTCCGAAACGGTTACGTCGCGCGAGCCCGGCACCCGGCGCGCGAGCCGCGCCAACCGGGTGGCGTGAACGGGGTCCGCGGCGGTGGCCACGATCCGGTCGCCGGCAAGCTTGGCCTTCAGCGCGTCGGCGGTGTCGTCAGCGATGACCTGTCCGTGGTCGACCACCACGACCCGCTCGGTTCGGGGCGGGCCGACGGCGTGGCCAGGTCGAGACACTGCGGTGTCGGCCTCGTCGAGGTAGTGCGTGGTCAGCACGATCGTCATCTCATGCTCCCGTCGCATCCGGTCGATGTGCGCCCACAGGTTGGCCCGGTTGTGCGGATCGAGGCCGGTCGTCGGCTCGTCCAGGAACAGCAGCGTCGGCGCGTGAACCAGCCCCATCGCCACGTCCAGCCGCCGGCGCTGACCACCGGAGAGGGCACTCACCTTGCGGTCGGCCAGCTCCGTGAGGTCCAGCGCCTCGATCAGCTCACCGGCCCGGCGCCGCGCGGCCGTACGGTCAAGCCCATACATGAGGCCCTGGCTATAGAGCTCGTCGCGAGCCTTCTGGTTGTGCCCCGCCGCGTTGCCCTGGCCGACGTAGCCGATCCGCCGCCGCACCTTTGCCGCCTCCGTCACCACGTCGTGCCCGGCCACCCGCGCCGAACCGGACGTCGGCGGGATCAGCGTCGTGAGCATGCGCATCGTCGTGGTCTTGCCGGCACCGTTGGGCCCCAGCATCGCCACCAGCTCGCCCGGCTCGACCTCCAGCGAGATCCCCCGCACGGCATGCACCGTCTTCGCCTTGCTCACGGTGAAGTCCTTCGTGAGCGCCCTGGTCCTGATCACTTTCCCTCCCTTGGTTGTCTCCGCTGCGGATGACGCTGCCAGGGGTAGAGGACAGTTTCTGTCCGCTATCGGTGGCATTCTGAGGGCATGTTGGAGACGTCGGCGCGGCTGCTGCGCCTGCTCTCGTTGCTGCAGACCCGGCGGGACTGGCCCGGGCAGACGCTGGCCGATCGGCTGGAGGTGAGCGCCCGGACGGTGCGCCGGGACGTGGACCGCCTGCGCGATCTCGGCTATCCCGTGCAGGCAACGAAGGGTCCCGAGGGCGGCTACCGTCTCGATGCCGGGTCGCAGCTGCCGCCGCTGCTCTTCGACGAGGAACAGGCCGTCGCCATCGCGGTCTCCCTGCAGACCGCGACCACCTCGGTCGACGGCATCGCCGAGCCGGCGCTGCGCGCGCTGGCGACGATCCGTCAGGTGATGCCGGCCCGGCTGCGGGGTCGAATCGACACGCTTCAGGTCACCAGCGTCACCCGGGGCACGCCTCGGATGACGGTGCGCAGCGAGGACCTGCTGGCCATATCGACCGCCGTACGCGCGAGCGAGGTCCTCCGCTTCGACTACGGCCCGCCACGCCCGGCCGACAGGGCCAGCGATGGGCCGCCGCGCCGGGCCGAGCCACACCATCTGGTGACATGGGGTGGCCGGTGGTACCTCGTCGCCTGGGACCTCGACCGCAAGGACTGGCGGACGTTCCGCGTCGATCGGCTGCGCCCGCTGACGCCGACCGGCCCGCGCTTCACCCCGCGCGAGCTGCCGGCGAAGGACGTGGCGTCCTACATCTCGGCGAAGTTCGCCAGCCCACCGCTGCCGTGTCGGGGCGAGATCGAGCTCGACGCACCGGCCGAGCTCGTGGCCCGCTGGGCCGGTCCGTCCACAGTGGTGGAACCCGTCGGCGCCGACCGGTGCCGCGTGACCGCCAGCTCCTGGTCGTGGAATGGCCTGGCCGCCTGGGCCGGCATGTTCGACGTCGAGCTGCGCATCATCGGTCCGCCCGAGCTGACGGCGGCGACCGCCCACCTCGCCAACCGGTTCACCCGGGCTACCCCGTCACCGCCCCCGGAGCCCCGATCGCTCGGAGAAGCGAGACCGCCCGGCCACAGTGGACGACGAGCCTAGCGGGTCATAAGCAGCAAGAACGGCGCCGCCGGGGGACACTGGGGCGTGGTCATTCCCATCCACGATGTCAACCCGACCCGGCGCACGGCCTGGGTCACC
This sequence comes from Micromonosporaceae bacterium, assembly GCA_052038195.1. Classification (GTDB taxonomy): domain Bacteria; phylum Actinomycetota; class Actinomycetes; order Mycobacteriales; family Micromonosporaceae; genus DATBGZ01. The sequence continues at coordinate 26,364 of JBQGBY010000093.1, forward strand.
TACGCGCTCATCCTGATCAACCTCGCCGTCCTCCTGGCTACGCCCGCGGTCGGCCTCTCCGGTATCGAGGGCGTCGGCCTGGCCGAGCTGTGCCGCCAGGAGGCGTTCTACCAACGCTGGGGCGCCATCCCGAGCGAGCTGATCGGCAACCACGCGCAGGCGCTCGTGGCCACGGGCGAGGCCGCCGTCGGGCCGTCCGGGCCGGGCTGCCTCATCGGGCCGCCGACCTACGAGAAGATCCCCGTACTGTCGGTGCTTACCGCGATGTTCCTGCATGGCGGCTGGCTGCACCTGCTCGGCAACATGCTGTTCCTCTGGATCTTCGGCAACAACGTCGAGGACCGTCTCGGCCCGCTGCGCTTCCTGTTCTTCTACCTCATCTGCGGATACGTGGCCGCTTACGGGTTCGCGCTCGCCAACGCCAACGACGGCGCTCCACTCGTCGGCGCGTCGGGCGCGGTCGCCGGGGTTCTCGGCGCCTACATCGTGTTGTACCCCCGCGCCCGCGTGTGGGGCCTGGTGCCGATCCTGTTCTTCATCCCGCTGCGGCTGCCGGCCTGGCTCGTGCTGGGCAGCTGGTTCCTGCTCCAGTGGGTCTACTCCGCCGGGTTCGCTGTCTCGGCGGGATCGGTGGCCTACCTGGCGCATGTGCTGGGCTTCGCCGTCGGGGCGCTCCTGGCCCTGCCACTGCGCGGACGCCGCCAGGCCCGCCCACCCGCCTGGCCGCAAGTCCCTCGTTGACCTCGTGTCTCGTGATGCCGTTGGCGCCGACGCAGTGCCAGATTGATGTCGGTCAGTGGATAGCCGCGATCCGACGGATGCGGTTGGCTGCAACCCAGCTTGGCCAACCGGCGCTTGCTCGACGTTGCGTCGGTGCCCGGCCAGTAAGGGACGCATACAGGATCACGGGAGACTCGGTGCGGCGAAGTGCTTCTCAGACCTGGATCAACTCGACGTCGACCCGAGAGCGGCACTGACGATGCGCAGTGCCTCTCCCGGTTCGAGCCCGAGCGACCGTACGGTCTCGGCGTACTCGCGCGCCGCCGCCTGCGCCCGCGCCCGGCTGCGTTCCCCCGCCGCGCTGACGAACGTGCCCGCCCGGCCGCGGGTCTCGATGAGCCCGGCCTCCTCCAGCTCGCGGTAGGCGCGGGCCACCGTGTTGGCGGCGAGGCCGAGGTCGACGGCCAGCCTCCGTACGGTCGGCAACCGCGTGCCCACGACCAGCTCCCGGTCGGTGATCTTCTGGGCCAGCTGCGCGCGCAACTGCTCGAAGGGCGGGATCGGGGAGTCGGCCGTAATGACGATCATCGTGGCGCGGGCTGCGGGACGGGGCGGGGCGGGCCCGCGCTGGCATGGGTGGCGGCGTGGGCGGCGCGCGACCAGACGAGCAGCGCCGCGACCGAGTAGATGAGGTAGACGGCCACGACCGAGCCCCCGCTCCGGCTGCCGATCGCCGCCATGACCGCCACCACCCCGGCCACCGGCTCAACCGCCTTGAGCGCATCCTCACGGCGCAGCAACTCGTCGTCCACAAGGGACTGTGGGTCGTCCGCCACCGCGGGCCGCCGGACCACCTCGACCACGATCGCGCAACCCACGGCGGCGAAGGCGATCACGCAACCCGCGAGGACCGCGCTGGCGGCCCGGTCGGCCGGTGACGTCGCCAGTATCGCGACGGCGCCCGCGGCCAGCAGCCCACCCACGTGCACCACGATCGCGCTGGCCACGAACCAGCCCGTCAGCAGCCCGCCGAGGCGTACCGCTGCCGGGTGGGCCACCCGGCGGGGCAACGACGCGGCGATGCGGCGGTCGGCGCTGCGCTGAACCCACAGCGCCGCGACGATGCCCAGTGCGAGCGCCACGCCGAGTGCGGACGTGGCGACCAGCGTCCCGAGCACTCCCGACGGGGACAACGACGAGCCATCGATCTCATCGCGCCGAATCATTCCAAATATGTACGTAAAGAGTGCGGCAAAGGTCACGATCCGGGCCACCCGCTGCCCGTCGTCGCGCGCCCGGAGCCGCGCCACCAGGAGCGGCGTCGGTTCCCGGTCGCCGACCCCGTGCTGGACCAGCCAGGCACGTACCCGCCTCGCCACCCGCTGCTCACGACCCGCTGCCACGGCCGACCTCCCGTCGATGCCCACTTTGTCGCAAGCATCGTACCAGGTTACTGATACAAGCCTCAATACAAAGCGAGACGTTCAACTGTGGTCGTGGTCGTGCGGATGGTCGTGGCCGTGGTCATGCGGATGGTCGTGGTCGTGCGGATGGTCGTGGTCGTGATCGTGCGGATGGTCGTGGTCGTGCTCCAGGCCGCGGCCGACCCGGAACACGTGGCCGTCGGGGTGACGCAGGTGCATCTCCCGGACGCCCCACGGTTCGTCCGCCGGTGGCCGGATTACGTCGAGACCCTCGGCCTGGCATGTCTCGTAGACCTCGTCGACGTCGGTGACCCAGACCGACAACCAGAACCCGCGGGCGCCCTGACCGTTCGCCGACAGGAAGATCTCAGATGGGCCGTTACCCACCGCGCCGAAGTCGGGAGGGTCGCCCCAGTCCCACAGCTTGGCCCAGCCCAGCTTGCTGAACCACGCGAAGCTCTCCTCAAGGTTGCTGACATTGAGGATCGGCGTGACCCCATGTACGTGCATGCCGGTCAGCATCGCAGACACGCATGCTCGCAGCCACCGTCCCATGGGCCTAAGATCATCCCCGGAGCGGGTTGCCTGGTGACTCTGCTCGCCGGCGCCGCTGGAGTCACGACGCCAAGCCGGGAGCATCTGGAGGATGCGTGCGGATTCCTCGGTTCTGGGCCGCGGTCGAGGGTTCGGGCGACGGGCCAGGCGGGGAACACCTGTTCCGGCGCGCGTGGGGATGGTCGATGTCGTCCGTGGCCGAGGCACGGGCCGTCGCGCAGGAGCAACTCCAATCTGCCCTGACCAGTATCCGAGCCGGTGTCCGGCTTGGCGGCTACTACCCACGGAAACCGTTGCGCGAGCCCATAGTGGACGAGCTCCTCGTCGACGGCGAGCAGGTCCTCGTCCTGACTCGTAACCGGTACGGCGCCGAGGTCCTCAACACCGACCGCATCCTCATCGCCGACATCGACCTACCCGAGCTGGAACGGCGCGGCGCCAGCGGTGTACTGCGACGCATCTTCGGTCGACCCATGGCTGGATCCGAACCTTCGGCCGAGCCACCACCAGTGATCGAACGCCTCGGCGTGCTGGCGAACTGGGCGACCGCCCATCCGGCCCTGGGGGTCATCGCCTACCGGACCGCGTCGGGACTACGGGTGTTCGTCACCGGCGTCGACGACCCCGTTTCGTCGGCGCGGGGCGAGCACATCCTCGCCGAGCTCGGAGCCGACCCGATCTACCGTGAGTTGTGCCGGGCCCACGGGACCTTCCGCGCTCGACTCACACCCAAGCCGTGGCGGCTTCCGCGCATGAGGGCACCGCTCGGTCGCTGGCCGTACGAAGCCGGCCGGGCCGAACGTCACTTCCAGCACTGGCTTGCCACCTATGACGCCGCCGCTCGGGACTACGCGGTCTGCCGGCGGCTCGCGGCCCTCGGTCCCGCACCGTCGCCGTTGGAGGCGCAGATCATCCAACTCCACGACGAACGGACCCGGGTGCTGCATCCAGCGCTTCCGCTCGCGTGAGACGCGACGCGCATCGCTACTGTCCTTTCGCCGCGCCCCGTTGGCGGGCCGACTCGTAGAGCACGATGGACGCGGCCGTCGCGGCGTTGAGCGAGCTGGCCGTGCCCGCCATGGGGATGCGGACCACGTCGTCGCAGGCCTCCCGCCAGGCCGTGCTGAGACCGGTCGTCTCGTTGCCCACGACCAGCACTGTCGGCCCGGACCAGTCGTGCTCGTCCGCATCGACTGATCCATGCTCGTCGGTGCCGATCACACGCGCCCGGAGGCCACCGTCACGAAGCGTCGCGATCCAGTCGAGCACGGTCCGATGAGACGAGGCCCGGACGACCGGCACGGCGAAGATCGATCCGGTGCTCGCCCGGACGGACCTCGGGTCGTACACGTCGGCCGCATGGCCCGTCACGACGACGCCCGAGGCACCGAAGGCGTCCGCCGACCGGACCAGCGTGCCGATGTTGCCCGGGCTGGCGGGGCGATCGAAGACGACGACCAGCATATCGGCACCGGCATCGATGCGACCGAGGTCGTCCGCGGGCAGGCCGACCACGGCGAGCAGCTCCGGGGTGGTCTCGGTCCTGCCGCCGAGCTCACGCATCAACTCGCCGGCGACCGCGGCGCGGGTCGCCCGGACGCGGTCGAGGGTCTCCCGCGCCCAGGCCGACAGCGTCGCGTCGGAGTCATAAAGGATTTCGCGGATCGGCCATCCACAGTGGATCGCCATCGTGATCGGCCGCACGCCCTGGACGAGGAACTCGCCGCTGCGTTGGCGCTTGGTGCGGTTACCCAGCAACGCCTCCCACTGCTGGAACCGCGCGTTCCGGGTCGTCACCCGCAGGACCGCCACCCCCTGACCATACGAGGCCCCGCGGTCCCGCGACCGGGCTGGAGGAGCGCCGCGCCGGCGCGCGTACCATCGGGCCGATCGTGTGACCGTGGACGCGAACGGAGTCCTGTGACGACGTCTCACCAGCCGCCCGACGAGCCACTCACGGCGCGTGAGCTGAGGCCGCCGACCGACCCGTGGGCCGCCGCCGACACCGACACTGCGTGGCACGGTGCCGCGGCTGTGCCAGCGTTGCCCGATGCCACCCTGGTCGAGCAACAGGTGATCTTCGTGGAGCGCCCCCGGAGACGACGGTGGCCATGGGTCGTCGGCACCCTCGCTCTGCTCACCCTTGTCTGCTGCGGTGCCGCGGTCGCGCTGACAGCACCGATCCGCGCCCAGCACCCAGCGACGGTGACCATTCCGGACGAGGTGGCCGGGCTCCGCGTGGTGACCGGGCAAGACATCGACCGGGAGACCGACCGGCTCGAGCTGGAGATCCGGCAGCAGTTCGAGGTGGACGAGGCGTTCGCGCGGGTGCTGGAGGACCCGGACGCGCCGGAGCGGCCGGTCTATCTCTTCGGCGCCACGCGGCTCATCCTCGACCCGCCCGGTGACCTGACGAAGGCGATGCGCGACATCGCCAACGCCTCGGAGATCCGCACCTACGATCCGGGTGAGCTCGGGGGACACCTGCGCTGCGGGAACCATATCGGCGAGGACGGCGCGCGGGCCGTCGCCTGTGCCTGGATCGACTACGGCAGCATCGGTGTCGGCCTCTTCCCCGGTGGCCGGCCGATGGACGAGTGCGCCGCCCTGCTGAGTGCGATCCGCTCCGCCGTCCTCGCCCGACCGTGACCCCCGCGCGGTCACCCGGTGCGGGCGCGTGACCTCGTCCCGCGCAGCCGACCAACCGCGGCCGCCCGGGACGTGACCCCGAGCCGGTCGAAGACAGCCTCCAGATGCTTGCGCACGGTCCCACTCGCGATGCCCAAACGGTTGGCGATCTGGTCGTTGGTGAGCCCATCGACGAGCAGCAGCGCGATCTGCGCCTGCCGCCCGGTGAGCCCGAGCGCGACCCCGTCCTCCACGGTGACCCGACTCGGCTCCCGGATCCACAACAGGTGCGGACCGAAACGGGACCGAAGCAGCCGGACCTCGAAGGGCGCTGGTGGCGCCGATCCGCGACCGGGGCCGAACCCCCGCGCGGCCGTCTGTGCTGATGCCCACTGGCCGGCGCCTGGGTCGTTCGTCATCGCCGCCCAGACCGGCCCAGACCGGAGACGGGAGCCGACGCCGAGATCGATGCCGGCCGCTCGCCCGATGGCCACAGCGAGGTCGTTGGACTCCAGCACCGTGCCGTCATCGTCGACGAGCAGCACCGACCAGCCGACGTCGGCGATCGCGACGTCGCGGCGGCGGGCCGCCTCCGCGTGACTGACGAGACGGTAGAGGTTGACCAGATGCAGCCGCAGTTCGGTGAGCAGCGCTCGCTCACGATCGTCGAAGTCCGTCCCATCGCGGTTGATCGCAAGTCCGACGTAGATTCCGGGCGGGGCCGGGAGCAGGAACGCGATCTGGCTGTGGATCCCGATGGGTGCGTAGAACTGGCGATAGAGGGGGGTCTCGAAGAACGCGCCATCCGGGTCGAGGTCGGTCCAGGTGGCGGGGTCGCTCTCGCCGCTGGTCTCGAAGTGCGGAATCAGCGGGTTCTCCCGCATATGCTCTTCAAAGAACCCGAGGTACCGGTCATAGAACTCGCGGCCGGGATCGGGATGAAGATAGGCGGCGACCCGCTCGGCGGCCAGGTTGATCTCGTTGTACGACGCGCTGAGGCCCGGCACCAGCCGCAGGAGCTCCTCGCAGACGCGGACCGCGAAGTCGAAGATGTCCTCCGCTTGGCCGACGGACCGCAGCGTCCGCAGCAGTTCGAGCCTGTCCTTATCGGCGAGCACGGCGTCCCCCTCCGGACGGATACGACGTTCGACCCATCGTCACGATGCGAGGGGTGCTCGTACTGTCACGACAACGACGTTTCGACACGTCGCTTTGACCGCTTTCTGCTTGACCAGGCAGCGGCCGGGAAGGTTCGTACCTGCGGCGGCGGCAGGCACGGCCTGTGCGGTTCGCCGATCATAGTGACGGGATGGTCGGCTCCCGGCGGGTGACCCGCGCGACCGACCGGAGCCGACCAACGGCGCCCGCCCGGGATCGGACGCCGAGCCGGTCGAAGATCGCCTCCAGATGCTTGCGCACGGTCCCACTCGCGATGCCCAGCCGGTTGGCGATCTGGTCGTTGGTGAGCCCATCGACGAGCAGCAGCGCGATCTGCGCCTGCCGCCCGGTGAGCCCGAGCGCGACCCCGTCCTCCACGGTGACCCGACTCGGCTCCCGGATCCACAACAGGTGCGGACCGACCGCCGACCGCAGCAACCGAGCCTCGAAGGCGACGGTGCCCTGGTCGCACGGCATCGTGGGCGGCGGCATCGTGGGCGGCGGCGCCGCGCGCGAGGTGGTCCACAGCGCACCACCGGCGCCGGACATCGCCGACCACAACGCCTCCTCCCGGAGGCGGGCCCCCACACTGAGATCGACGCCTGTTGACGCACCGATCGCCACCGCGACGGGGTTGGACTCCAGCACCGTGCCCGCGTCGTCGACGAGCACGACCGACCACCCATCGTCGGCCAACGCGGCGTCCCGTTGGCGGGTGGCCTCCGCGTGGCTGACCAGTCGGTACAGGTTGACCAGGTGCGGCCGCAACTCGGACAGCAGCCGGCGCTCACGGTCGTCGAAGGCTGTTCCGTCGCGATTGATGACGAGGGCGATGTGGATGCCCGGCGGGGCCGGCAGCAGGAAGGCGATCTGGCTGCGGATGCCGTACGGCTGGTAGAACTCGCGGTACAAAGGCGTCTCGAAGAACGCACCTTCGGGGTCGAGGTCCGCCCAGGTGACGACATCACCCTCCCCGGTCGTCTCGAAGTGCCTGACGATCGGATGGTCGAACATGTGCCGCTCGAAGATCCCGCTCAGGCGCTCGACCGACTCGCGGCCCGGATCGGGATGGATGACGCCGGCCAGCCGATGGGCGACGACATTGGTTTCGTTGTAGGAGGATCGGATGCCCGGAACCAGCCGCAGCAGCTCGCGGCATACCCGGTGCGCGAACTCGTCGACCTCCTCCGCCTCGCCGATGTAGCGCAGCACCCGCAGCAGTTCGAGCCGGTCTTCGGGGGCGAGCATACGGGGTCCTTCGGCGGCGTACGACATTCGACCCATAGTGGGGTTGGGGGTGCGATCGTACCGTTGCCGAGGGGGTTCTGCTCACCAGTTGAGGGGGAAGGGCGAGCCCGTACGGGCTGGCGGCGGCCCGTACGGGCTTAACCGCGATCGATTGCTCCCGATCTGGCCGCCTTCGTCCGCTCCATCGGACATCCAGCCCGAGCGTCAGGTCGCGCTCCGGCGCAGCCTCTCCCGGACCGCGCCGGCGGCGGGGTCGACGAGATCCTCGTAGATGAGCAGCGCGGCGCGCCAGGCGGCCTCGGCCTCCCGGGTGTGACCGCCAGCCTGGAGGGCATCGCCGAGCGCCACGAGCGCGCCGCCCTCAAGACGACCGTGACCCAGTCCCCGGAGCAGCTCCGTGGTCCGCTCGTAGCAGCCAACCGCCTCGCCGTACTCACCGAGCTGGTGCCGGGCGAAGCCGAGACTGTCCCACGTGATCGCCTGACCGTGCCGGTCGCCGAGCCGTTCGTAGAGCCGCAGCGCCTGCTGGCACCGGGTCACCGCCTGCCGGTGCTGGCCCAGGTGGGCGAGGTGCCAGCCGATCGCGTTGAGCGTGTTCGCCTGACCCACCTCGTTCGCGGCCGCCCGGAAGAGCGTGAGCGCTCGTTCGTCGTGGTCGAGCGCCTCCTGGAACCGGTTCTGCTTGGCGTGCAGCCGGCCGAGGCTGCGATGGGCCTGGGCCTGGGCGAGCGTGTCACCACCCGCGACTGCGAACTCCAGCGCCCGCACCAGATGGTCGCGAGCGTCATCATAACGACGCATGCCTATATAGGCGCCGGCCAGTCCGCGGTGCGCGTGCGTACGGGCGAGTGGATCGGCCAACCGCTGGGCCGACGCGACCGCCACGAGGTGCATCGCCGACACGTCGTGCCAGTGCTCGCGGCGGTTGAGGAACGTCGAACACGCCCAGGCGATCTGCCACGCGTGGCGGTCAAAACCGTGCGCGGCCGCATGCTCGACCGCGTTCACCAGTGCCGGCCGCTCCGCGGCGAACCAGGCCAGCGCGCCGGCAACATCGGTAAAGGACTCCCGGATGCCGCCAGGCCGTGGCGGAGGCAGCACTTTCGTGCCGCGGCCGGCTGCCACAGCGGCGTTGGCGGCGTGGGCGGTATACAGGTAGTGGTCGAGCAGCCGGTTCGTCGCCTCGTGGGCGTGGTCCGCGGACCGGGCGGCATGCTCGGCGGCGAAGAGCCGGACGAGGTCGTGCATCCGGTACCGGTCCGGGCCGATCGCCTGGACGAGGTGCGCGTGAACCAACTCGCGCAGCAGCGTCCGGGCCCGGCCAATCGGCACGCCGACCAGGCTCGCCGCGGCCGCGAGTCCGACGTCGGGCCCGGGCCCGAGCCCCAGCAGCGCGAACACCTCGGCGGCGTCGGTGGTGAGCGCATCTCGGGAGCACGACAGCACCGCCCGCAGGTTCACCGCGAGTTCGCCGGCATCGAGAGCATCGAGCCGAGTCGAGGTGTCACGCAGCTGCTCGGCCAACTCGGCCAGGGACAGGTCGGTGCGGATCCTCGCCCGGGCCGCCACGATGCCCAGCGCCAGCGGCAGGCCGGCGCAGTGGCTGATCAGGGCATCCGTGGCGCCCGGCTCGCTCGCCACCCGTTGGTCGCCCAGGTGGCCGGTGAGCAGCTGCCGAGCCTCGGCGTCGCTGAGCACATCGACGACTATCGGTCGGGCTCCATGGGCCGTCACCAGACCCGACAACGTGTGGCGACTCGTGACCAGCACGGTGCAGGTCGAGCTGCCGGGCAGCAGGGGCACCACCTGGGCGCTGCCGCGGGCGTTGTCGAGCACGACCAGCATCCGCTTGCCCGCCGTCAGGCTCCGGTACAAGGCACTCTGGGCGTCCAGGTGGGCCGGAACCGTGGTGGGCGGCACGCCGAGTGCCTCGAGAAACCCGCGGACCGCGATCTCCGGAGACAGCGGCTCGCCGGCCGGGTCGAACCCGCGCAGGTTGACGTAGAGTTGACCATCATCGAATCTCGATATGTTTTCGTGTGCCCATTGCAGTGCCAGCCACGTCTTGCCGATTCCGCCGCACCCGCCGACCGCGGTGATCACGACGGTCGCGGGCCGTTCGGCCAGGGGCGCCATGGCCCGGTCAAGCTCAGCGAGCTGGTCGGACCGGCCGGTGAACCCCGATGGCGGTGCCGGCAACTGTCGGGGCACTGTCAGCCATGTCGGCGGCGCCGCGTCCCCGGGCCGCCGACCGCTCACTGCCGGTGGCCCGGACACGGGAGCGGCGAGGTCGGGCTCCCCGGTGAGGACCTGCCGCTGCGCCTGCCGCAGCAAGGGGCCCGGATCGGTGCCGAGCTCGTCGGCCAGACGCTTCCGGACCCGGTCGTACTGGTCCAGCGCGTCGGCCTGCCGGCCGCACCGGTACAGCGCCAGCATGAGCTGCGCGGCCACCCGCTCGTCCAGGGGGTTGGCGGCGGAATGGGTCTGCAGACCGGCCAGCAGCTCGGCATGGCGGCCGCAGGCCAGGGCGAGATCGTTGCGGTCGAGCTCGGCGGCGAGCCGCTCGCCGACGGCGGCCAGGCGTTGTCCGCTCAACCAGGGCGTGTGCAGCCCAGCAAAGGGTGAACCCCGCCAGAGCGCCAGCGCCTCGTCGAAGATGGTGAGTGCGTGTGTCCCGCTGGCCGCCCGCGCAGTCGCCACGAGATGGCGGAACCGGTGCAGATCGACCGTCATCGGATCGACGGACAGCCCGTAGCCACCGGCCCGCCGCGCGAGCTCCACCCGGGCGACCCCCGCCAGGGACCGGCGTAGCCGGGACACGTAGCTGTACACGGTGGTCGAGGCCCGCGGCGGAGGGCTCGGCCCCCAGATCCGTTCCACCAACTGGTCGGAGGCGACTGGACTGTTCGCCTCGACGAGCAGGATCGCGAGCACGGACCGCAGCCGGACGTGGCCGAGGTCGATGGGCCGGCCGTCGACCCTCACCTCGAGCGCCCCGAGCAGGTGGAACTGCACGCTCACGCCAGCAATGGTGCCAAGTACGGGGTGGCGATGTCTAAAGTGAGGCCCGGCCGGAGCCACTGCGGCCGGCAGAGTCGTCGGGGCCGGCGCTCGTGTCCCTGAGCCGGCGGGCGAGTTCGGTGCGGACCGGACGGCGAGCTTGCGGGAGACCCGGGTCAGGATCACCTCGACGTGCGCGGGCTCAGATATGGCTTGGGCGGCAATCTCTTGGGTGGTCGCCCCGGCGGCCGCCAGATCATCGACGGCGCGCTCTCCCCAGCCGGTGTGGTAACGTCCGCAACGGTTACCGGGCCGAGAGGCGCTGCGACGGGACCGTACGGTCTCGCCACGCTCGGCCGCGGGCCGGTTGACGCAAGGGCGCCTTCGAGACGGAGGACGCCATGCAACGGCTCGCCGACGACGCGGAGCCGACGATCGGGAATTCCAGCGACGCCCGCGGAGCGGAATCAGCCGGCGACTTCATCGACGGGCTTCCCAAGGTCGAGCTTCATGTCCATCACGTCGGTTCGGCTTCGCCCCAGACGGTCGCGCGGCTCGCCGAGCGCCACGCCGGGTCGACTCCCGTACCCGCGGACCCGGAGCAGCTCGCCCACTACTTCCAGTTCACGGACTTCGCGCATTTCATCGAGGTCTATCTGTCGGTCGTCGACCTGATCCGGGACGCTGACGACGTGGCGCTGTTGACCTACGACATCGCGGCGGACCTCGCGGCTCAGCGGGTGCGTTATGCGGAGCTGACGCTGACGCCGTACTCGTCGGTCGTCCGCGGGATCGCGGCCGAGGCGTTCTGTGAAGCCGTCGAGGACGCACGGCTACGGGCCGCCCGTGACCATGACATCGAGCTGCGTTGGTGCTTCGATATTCCGGGCGAAGCCGGCCCGGCCTCGGCGGACACCACCCTCGACCTGGCGTTGAGACGACGTCCGGACGGGCTGATCAGCTTCGGTCTCGGCGGGCCGGAGCGAGGCGTCCCGCGCGCCCAGTTCGCCGAGCACTTCGCGAAGGCCCGGGCGGCTGGACTGCACAGCGTGCCGCACGCCGGCGAGTCCACCGGCCCGGAGACGGTGTGGGACGCGGTGCGCCACCTCGGTCCCGAGCGCATCGGCCACGGCATCGCCGCCGCCAGTGACGAGAGCTTGATGGCCTACCTTCGGGAGCACGACATCGCGTTGGAGGTGTGCCCGACCTCCAACGTCTGCACGCGGGCCGTGCCCTCGCTGGCCGAGCATCCGCTGCCGACCCTCGTGGCCGCCGCCGTGCCGGTCACCATCAACTCCGACGATCCGCCGATGTTCTCCACCACCCTCAACCACGAGTACGCCGTCGCGGCCCAACTGCTCCAGCTCGACATCCATGGGGTAGCCGAACTGGCCCGAGCGGGCGTGCGCTACTCGTTCCTCGACGCCGCGGCGAAGGCAGCGATTCTGACCGAGATCGACCAGTACACCACCGGGTGGACGCAGCACGGCTAGAGGTCGTGGCCGGCCGCCAGGACGGTGATGACAGCTTAAGACTCACCTGTTGCGTAGCGTGATCCGGTATGCGTCCCTTACTGGCCGGGCACCGACGCAACCTCGAGCAAGCGGTTGGCCAAGCCGGGTTGCAGCAAACAGCATCCGTTGGACCGAAAAGAATTCACTGAATACATCAATCTAGCGCCGAAATAGCGCCAACGGCATCACGGCTAGAGGTCGTGACCGGCCGCCAGGGCGGTGGTGACGGCGGCCGTACGGTCGGAGACGCCGAGCTTGGCGAACGTCCGCAGCAGGTGGGTCTTCACGGTCGCCTCACTGATCGACAGCTCCCGACCAATCTCGCCATTGGACAGTCCCTGTGCGACCAGCCGCAGCACCTGCAGCTCGCGCCCGGAGAGAGAATCGGCCGGCTGCGGCCGGCGCATGCGGTTGACCAGGCGGGTGGCCACCGCCGGGGCGAGCACGGTCTCCCCCCGCGCCGCGGCCCGGACGGCCGCGACGAGATCGCTGCGGGCGGCGTCCTTGAGCAGGTAGCCCGCGGCGCCCGCCTCGACCGCGCGCAGGATGTCGGCGTCGCTGTCGTACGTCGTGAGCACGACGACGCGGGCCCCTGGCGCGGCGGCGAGAACTCCGGTGGTCGCCTGCACACCGTCGCCACCGGGCATCCGCAGATCCATCAGCACGACGTCGGGCTGCCGCGCCCGGGCCACGGTTACCGCCTCGTCCGCCGAGGCGGCCTCACCCACCACGGTCAGGTCAGGCTCGCCGGCGAGGATGCCCGACAGCCCGGCCCGGACCACGGGATGGTCGTCGACGATGAGGATGGAGATCATGCGGGGACCTCCGTACGGATCGTGGTGCCCTGACCCGGTGCGCTGCTGATGGTCAGGGCACCACCGACCTGCTCCACCCGCGAACGCATGCCGCCCAGACCGTACCCCTGGCTCAATGGCTGCCCGTCGAAGCCCACGCCGTCGTCGCTGACCTCCACGCGGACGGCCTCGTCGGTCGAGGACAGCTCCACCGCCACCTTCGACGCGCCAGCATGCTTGCGGACGTTGTGCAGCGCCTCCTGCACCACCCGCAGCAGCACCACCTCGGTACCCGTGGGCAGCGGCCGGGGATCGCCCACAGTGGACAGCGCGGCCGCGATGCCGGTCTCGTCGGTGAACCGGTCCACGACCCGCCGCAGCGCGTCGGCGAGCGGAGTCCCATCCAGCGGCGCCGGGGTCAGCGCGCCCACGATGGCGCGCGCCTCGGCGAGGTTCTCCCGGGCGGCGCGGGCCGCCAACCGCAGGTGGTCACGGGCGACCGCGAGGTCGCGGTCGAGCGCCGCGTCGGCCGCCTCCACGAGCATGACCACACTGGACAGTCCCTGCGCGACCGTATCGTGGATCTCGCCGGCCAGCCGCTGACGTTCCGCGGCGATGCCCGCGTCGTGGGACAGGCGGGCCACCTCGGCGCGGCTGGCCTCCAACTCCTGGATCAGCGCCGCCCGCTCGCGGCTGATGCGCTCGGTCCGGACGGTGGTCACCGCCGTCACCACCGAGATCGTGGTCGCGATCACTCCGATGGGCACTGTGAACAGCATCGCCGCCAGCCCGGACTCGATCGCCGCCACGGCGGCCGGCGTGAAGGCGTAGACCACGACCACAAGGTGGGCCCGCATCAGCCGTACGGTCATATAGGCCATGGGGCAAAGGGCAAAGAGCAGCAGCGATAACAGATCCACCCACGCCACCGCCGCCACGAAGAGCGCAAGCTGCCCAGCCTGGAACAGCCGGCCGCGCCAGCTCTCGTCGGCTTCGGCGATGACCCGATGACCAACCAGCGCGTACCACAGCACCATCGCGCCGAGCAGACCGAACCCGATCCACCGGTTGGGGCCGAGGTGGTCGGCGTCGGGGATGACGAGGAGCAAGACCCCGACGGCCGTCGCCACAACCCCGAAGTAGAGCTCCCAGAAGCGCTCGGACACATCCCAGGTTCCGGTGTGGGGGGTGGTCACCCTTCCCGCCGACCCCGCCAGCGGAACGTCCTCAGGCACAGGACCAGACCTCCGATGCACCAGGCGCTCAGGACCAGCGCGATCCGCCCATGTTCCCATGATCCGGCCATCTCGATGGCGGTCAACTCGTCGGGAAGGAAGACCGACCGCATCCCCTGCGCCATCCACTTGGGTGGGAAGAGCGAGCCGAGTCCGATCAACGGTGCGGGCAGCGCCGACACCGGGACGAAGTAGATGCCGGAGGCGAACATCAGCACGAGCAGCCCGAGGTTGGACAGCGCGTTGGCACTGCGGGACGTGCGGGCGAGGCTGGACAGCGCGATGCCGGCGAGGGAGCACGCGGTCACGCCGAGCACGAACACCCAGGCGAGCGTGAACCACAGGCCGGGCGAAGTCGGCAGGTCCAGGTCGAACGCGAGGACGCCGATGCCGAGCAGGATCGCCATCTCGGCCAGGCTTGCGACGAGCACGAGAGCGACCTTTCCCAGGAAGTACGACGCGGCCGGCATCGGCGTGCCCCGCAGTCGTTTCAGCGTGCCGTCCTCCCGGTCCGTGGCGATGCCGGCGCCCAAGGTGATGAATGATGTAGATGCAATGCCACCGGCGATCATGCCGCCGACGAAGAGCTGGGAGACGGTGACGCCGGTCTCCCCGATGAGGTCGGCGAAGGTGCTGGCGAGGATCACCATGATCACGATCGGCAGCGAGAACGTGAAGACCATCGTGTCCTTCTCGCGGAAGAAGCCCTTGAGTTCCACCGTCGCCCGCGAGAAGCCGAGAGCCAGTGCACCCGGCAGCGCCCTTTGCTCATTCATCTAACTTCTCCGATCAGGTCAAGGTAGACATCCTCCAATGTCGCCCGCCGGACGACGAGGTCCGGCACGTCGCCGCCGAAGCGCGCGGCCAGTTCGGCGATCAGCGGCGCCGGGGTCGGGGTGGTGACTTCGCGGTGCTGCCCGTCCTCCCGCCACGAGACGGTCGGCGTGGCCTTCGCGGCCCCGCCGAGAGTGGCCGGCGGTCCCTGGGCCACCAGCCGCCCACCGGCGATCACCGCCACCCGGTCGGCGAGCGCCTCCGCCTCCTGCAGGTAGTGCGTGGTCAGCAGGATCGTGGTGCCCTCGGCCGCGAGCGCGCGGATCAGCTCCCAGAACTGGCGGCGCGCCTGGGGGTCGAAGCCCGTGGTCGGCTCATCGAGGAACAGCAGGCGCGGCCGGCCGACGATGCCGACCGCCACGTCGAGGCGGCGCCGCTGCCCACCCGACAGAA
>JBQGBY010000094.1:0-1916 GCA_052038195.1 Micromonosporaceae bacterium
GGGGGCGCTGGCGTTCCGGATCTTCGTCTACCTGTTGCCCCTGTTCCTGGCCGTGATCGTGCTCATCGGACTGGTCGCGGGGTTCGACGACGATGGTCCCCGGCGCTTGGGGAGCGAGCTGGGGATGAGCGCCTACCTGGCCGACTCGGTGCAGAGCGCCGCACGGCAGTCGAAGCACGGCCTGTGGTTCCTGGTGCCGCTCGCCGTCTGGGCGGTGTACACGGCCGGGGTCGGTGCCGCGAAGGTGCTGCGCGCGGTGCATGCGGTGGCCTGGGACCGGCCGCCCGAACGGCTCCGCCGCAACGTTGCGGCCGCAGCGGTGACCTTCCTCGTGACGCTCGCGGCGTTCGCGCTGGTCGGCGTCACGCAGTGGATCCGGGAGCAGACGCCCGGGTTCGGCATCGGCGCAGCGCTGCTCAGCGTGGCGCCCCTCGTGGCGCTGTGGTGGCTCGTGTCGGTGCTGCTGCCCCACGACCCGGCCGCCCCCAAGACCGCACTGTTGCCGGGCGCCCTCATGGTCGGGTCGGGCTTGTGGCTGGCCCACTTGTTCAGCGTCTACTTCCTCGCCCACCGGATCGACAAGGCGTCCGAGCTCTACGGCTCCCTCGGGGTGGCGGCGGCGCTGCTGGCCTGGCTGTACCTGCTCGGCCGGCTGATGGTC
Source organism: Micromonosporaceae bacterium (assembly GCA_052038195.1). GTDB lineage: Bacteria > Actinomycetota > Actinomycetes > Mycobacteriales > Micromonosporaceae > DATBGZ01. The sequence continues at coordinate 662 of JBQGBY010000094.1, forward strand.
GCCTCGGCGATGCTCAACGCCACACTCTGGGAGCGGCGGCGGCGCCCCTGACCTGGCTCAGGTGACCGAGCAGCTCCACCCCTAGCGGGCCCGGTCGTGCCGGAACGCCATCACCATGGCGTGCGCTCAAGCTTTGCGCAGTGAACGGGACGGCGGGTTCTCGACGCGAAAGGCAGCGAGGAGCGACTTCCCGTGGACAGAGCTAAGCCCCTCCGGCGCACAGGCCACTACCCGTTGCCATGGGCTCAGTCGCCGTCGTAGGTCCCGGTGTACGGCTCGCGGGTGCCGAGCTTTGCCAGTCCGCGGCTCACGATGTACGCGACCGCCACCCATGCGATGTACTTCCAGCCCTCGTTAGCGCCGAGGTCTGCGTCTGCGACATAGGTGGCGATGAGGATCGCGACGATGGCGGCCAGTGCCACCATGAACTCCGTTGTCTTGAACCCCGCCTTCGTCTCCGTGAATGTCCTGCCGCAGGAGTTCCCAATCGTCCAGCCGACAAACCAACCGTCATGCAGACGTCACGTTCTTTGCCGAGCCCGGCACGGCGGAAGTGGGCAATGGCGGACGGGCTTGCCGTCCCACCGGGCGACCGTCTCGTGTCACTCGTCCGACAGCAGATCCTCGAGCCCGGTCAGCTCAGCGATGCGGCGAAGCGGCGGCGGCGCCCCTGACTCGGTCCTTCAGAGCACGCGCGGACTAGCACGTCGTCTCGGCTCACGGTGGTCAGTGTTGCCGGGAGGCCGAGCCGTCTTGCCTGGGCTTGCACCGCTAATTCCGTACGGTTCGGTGCCCACCTACCCGCCTACCCGCAGGGCCTCAATCGGCCTTGCTCTTGCCCTGTGCCTTCATCGCCTTCTTCCAGGAGCGCACCCGTTGGAGCGTCTCGGGGGAGTCGACGTCGGCCACCGACCGGGGCTGGTCGTCGGAGAACGGCGCGGTGGCCCGCTCCCACCCGGCGGGTCGGATGCCGAAGCGCTTGGCCAACAGTGCGGTGAAGATCTTGGACTTGTCCGCCCCGAAGCCCGGCAGCGCGCGGACGCGCCGCAGCAGCTCGTCACCGTCGTCGACGCCGGTCCACACCGCAGCGGCGTCGCCGCCGTAGTGGTCGACGAGGTACTGGCACAGGGCCTGCGTCCGCTTGGCCATGGAGCCGGGGTAGCGGTGCAGCGCCGGCGGCCCCCTGAAGATCGCCTCGAACGCGGCGGGGTCGAGAGCGGCGATCTCGGCGGCGTCGAGCCGCCCGCCGAGCTTC
>JBQGBY010000095.1:0-2808 GCA_052038195.1 Micromonosporaceae bacterium
CGCATTCGGCTGGGACCGCATCACCGCGCTGCTCGCGGGCAGCGACTCCATCCGCGACGTCATCGCCTTCCCGAAGTCGGGCGGCGGCGTCGACCCGCTCACCGGAGCACCGGCGCCCATCACCGCGGAACAGCGCAAGGAAACCGGCGTCGACGCGGGCCCTGCGGAGCAGACCGGCGGGTAGGGCCGCTGGGTCAGGTCGCCGACCGCTGCTCGCGGGCTCGTGGGAGCGGCGCGTCGGGGTGCCACGGATGCAGGCGCGGCCGCCACGCGGGAACCGCGTCGCGGTACTCGTCGTAGCTCGCCGTGAACCGCGCGTGGAGCGCTGGCTCCTCGTACCAGCGGACGAAGGCCGCGACGATGACCCAGACGGTCGCCGCGTAGACCAGTAGGTCGGCACGGCCGAGCAGGAACGCCTGCCCGGCGATGGCCGCGACCACCGCGATGTACATGGGGTTGCGGACGTGACGGTAGAGGCCGCCGACCACCAGGTGGCGGGTCGGGGCGATGGGCGCTGGCGTGCCGAGTCCGTCGGTCACGAACCGGGCAAAGAGGCGAACGAGCACCACGACGCCTCCCGCGATCAGCGCCGTACCGAGTATTCGCAGGGCCGGGCTCGACCAGGGCGGCGTGTTCTGGTCCCATCCGCTGATCGCCCAGGGAATCAGTCCGATGACGACCCCGGGTGCCAGTGCGAAGTGGACGAGACTGATGACGGCCAGACGCGCCCTTTCCACGGCCCTCACCCCCTCGACCCGACACTGGTCGAGGTCGCGGCGGTCTCGATGACGACGTCCGCGGCGTTGGCGGGCCCGTCGACCGCGTCGTAGAGGCGCCGGATCCGGTCGGCGGCGGCGCGGTAGTGCTCGTGGCGGAGCATGTGGTCGGCGACGGACGTCAGTCGGGAGGTGTGCGCGTCGCGCCGGGGAACGAGGCGGGCCGCACCCCGGCGTTCCAGCAGCGCCACGTTGAGGTCCTGTTCGGGCTGCAGCGGGATGCCCAGCACCGGGGTCCCGGCCGCCATCGCGGTCTGCACGCTGCCCTGGCCGCCCGCCGTGATCGCCAGGTCCACCCGCGGCATCACCAGGTGGCTGGGCAGGGTTCCGGCGACCATGACCCGGTCGCCGGCGAGGTCGGCAAGGTCGTGCACGGTGGCGGAGACCAGCACCCGCACCTCGAGCGCGGCCATTGAAGCGACCACGGCGCGAACGATGCGCGGCGAGGTCGACGTGATCGCGACGTAGACGATCGGTCCTGGCCGGTCGAGGAACTCTTCCACCGCTTCGGGCAGCGGGATGTCGAGTCGCGCGTAGAGGGGACCGGTGTAGCGCAGCCGGGTGCCGGGCCGGTACGCACGCCGTCCGGCCGGACGCCAGGACGACATCTCGGCGGCGGGAACCCCGAGGACCTCGGGTACCTCCGTGACCATCGCCAGGTCGCCCAGCACCAGGGCGGAAAGGCTCGGTACCGGTTCGATGCCCAGTTCCGCGGCAACCCGGTTGAAGCCCCCGCAGTAGAAACGGGTCCGCGGAAGCGCGGCGTTGGCGAGCCATCGCATCACCCGCTCCGGCAGCGCGCGCAGGATCGGCCACGGGGGTTGGCTGGGTGCGGGCACCAGGCCGTGCTCGTACACGGGTGGAACCCAGCTGCCGTGGTCGGTCAGGACCGTCACACCGGCCAGCCGGCTCGACAGCATCGTGGTCAGCAGGAAACCGGTGACGGCGACGGTGATCCCGTGGGCCCTGAAGTACTCGGCCTCCGCGGACACGTAGGAACGGATCTCCTCGTCGGTGTACATGCTCTGCCCGACGTGACCCATCCCTACCGCGGCGCGGACGAACGCTGTGCTGCGGCGCGCGTCCATGGGCGGTCCGACGATGTCGTAGTCGACGCCGGCGCCCCGTGCCAGGGCCTCGTGCGTACCGCCGTGGGTGGCGACCCGAACCGGGATGCCGCGCTGCCGCAGGGCCCGGTGGATCTCGAGCATCCGGGTGGTCTCGGAAAGGTAGGCGCACTGGGGAAGCAGGCAGATCACGGCGCCTCCTGTGTTTCACGCAATATATTGGGCTCTAGTATGGTAATATATTGCACATGTCCGCTGTCAAGCCCTCGCCGTTCGGCATCGGCACCGGATCCGAGCTGGCACTGCCGGTGCGGGCATTCCGGACCGTGCTGGTCCTCGCACAGCGGCTGCGATACCTGATGGACGAACGCATGCGGGCCGACGGGCTGACCACCCAGCAGGCGGCGCTGCTCACCGCCGTGATCGCACTCGGCCGGCCCTCGGTGAGCGAGGCCGCCGCCGCACTGGGCACGACGCATCAGAACGTCGCCCAGTTGGTGACCGCGCTTCGACGCAAGGACTTCCTGCGGGTCGAGCCGGATCCGGGGGATCGGCGCCGGCGGCTGCTCGTGGCCACGGAGGCGAACGACAGCTATTGGCGATCGCGAGACGAGTCCGACCTCGCCGCCCTAGGCGCGTGGTTCTCCGCATTGTCGACGGCGGAGATCGCCGCGCTGTGCGAGATGGCCGACCGCCTGCTGGTACACCTCGACGCGCCGTCTCCCGCGTCCGAACGAAGTGGACGAGGCTGACGATCGCCACCACCGCACCAGGATGGCAGCACGCGGCGTCGCTCACTCGGCGGTCGTCTGGGCAGCGGCGAACTGGCTGTTGTAGAGGTCGAAGTACGCGCCCCGCCGGGCGAGAAGCTCGGTGTGGGTGCCCTGTTCGACGATCGCGCCGGACTCCATGACGAGGATCAGGTCGGCGTCGCGAATGGTGGAGAGCCGGTGGGCGATGACGAA
>JBQGBY010000096.1:0-9786 GCA_052038195.1 Micromonosporaceae bacterium
CCCGGCGCGGGAGCCTACGTCGGCGCAGCCGTGATGGTGCTGACCCAGGTCGCCATGGTGGCGATCATGACGATGACGCCCGTCCACATGCTCGCTCACCACCACGGGCTGGGTCAGGTCGGATTGGTGATCGGCGTGCACATCGGCGCGATGTACCTGCCGTCGCTGGTCACCGGAGCGCTGGTCGACAAGCTCGGCCGCACCCCGATGGCGATCGCGTCCGCGGGCACGCTGCTGCTCGCCGGGGCCGTCGCCGCGATCGTGCCCGGCGGGTCGCTCGGCCTGCTCATTGTGGCGCTTGCCCTACTCGGTCTGGGATGGAACTTCGGCCTGATCGCCGGCACGGCCCTGGTTGTGGACGCCACTGTCCCCGACAACCGGGCCCGGACCCAGGGCACGATCGACGTGCTCATCGCCCTGGCCGGTGCCGGCGGCGGCGCGGCCTCGGGCGTGGTCATGTCCGCCACCGACTACAGCACCCTGGCGCTGGCCGGCGGAATCCTTGCCCTGCTGCTCATCCCCGTGCTCGTCTGGGCCCAACGAACACGGACTTACCCCGTGACCTGGAAGGGAGTCGGTTCGCCGTGACCAGCAACCCACCCGCGATCGGCTTGGTGCTCGACTGCCGAGACCCGGATACGCTCGCCGAGTTCTGGGCTGCGGCCCTCGGGTATGTCGTCATCGGTGGCGCGGGCTCCTACGTGATGCTGCTCCCTGCCGGCAGGCCCGGCCCGAAACTGCTGCTGCAGCGTGTCCCCGAAGCCAAGACCGTCAAGAACCGGATGCACCTGGACATCCACGCCGCCGACATCGAGGCCGAAGCCAGCCGGCTGGAAACGCTCGGCGCTCGACGGGCACAGCCCGCAGCACTGCACGAACACGGCACGAGCTGGATCCTCATGACCGACCCGGAAGGCAATGAGTTCTGTGTCTGCGACAGCGGCACGGGCGAGCGGTGGCTACGCCGTACAGCCAGCCTGCTGGCGTTGAGGAACCGGGTCAGGTCGGGCCTTGTCCGATGCTGGGCCAGTGGCCGCTGGCTGGTGCTACGCGCCCGACGGCGGAAATGACGCGGGCTCACCGGAACTGGCGGGTGTCGGGTCAGGAGACCGTGTGCCGGTAGGTTCGCGTGGCCAGCGGCACAACGACCGCGAGGATCGCCGCGATCCAGGCGAGAGCGATCAGCGTCTGGCCGGTGACGCTCCGCCCGGGTGGTAGCGCATCGGGGCCTAGCACGAGCCCGCGCATTGCGTTGGCGACAGCGGTGACGGGTTGATGGTCGGCGAAGGACTGCAGCCAGTGGGGCATCGTCTGGGTCGGCAGGAAGACCGAGCTGAGCAACGTCAGCGGGAACGCGACACTGTAGACGGTCGCCTGGATGGCCTCGGTGTTACGCACCGCGAGGCCGATGGTCGCCATGACCCACGAGCAGGCGTAGCCGAAGGCCAGCGCGAGGCCGAGCGTGGCGAGCAGGCCGAGGACCCCGGCGCGCGGCCGGAAGCCGAGCAGTACACCGACGCCGAACTGGAGCAGCAGGATGGCGCCACTGCGCGCCAGGTCGGCCAGGGTCCGGCCAGTGAGCACGGCGCTGCGGGACATGGGCAGGGACCGCAACCGGTCGATGACACCGCTGGCACGGTCGTTACTGAGTCCGTAGGCGGTGGCACTGGCGCCGAAGACGGCGAACTGGGCCAGGATGCCGGGGACGAGCCAGTTGACATAAGCCCCGCCCGCCGCCGGCGGAAGCGCGGCCTCGATCGCGCCGCCGAACACGTACAGGAACAGCAGCATGAAGACGATCGGCTGCGCGGCCGAGAGGACCAGCACGTCACGCAGCCGGAAGGTGGCCAGCAGACTGCGGCGGGCCAGCACGGCGGTGTGGGCCAGCGTCCCGCTCCGGCGGCGCGGCATGGCGAGGCTGCCGGTGCTCATGCCGCTGCCCTCGCGTGCAGATCGGACGTGGTGCCGGTGAGGGCGAGGAAGACATCCTCGAGAGTCGGCTGGTGCAGGTCGACGTCGGTGGGGGTGATAGCGGCGTCGTCCAGCGCCCGCAGCGCCGCGCGGAGGGTGGCGATGCCGTCGGCGGCGGGTAGCACGAGCAAGCCCCGGGCCGGATCTGTAGTCGGCGGCTGCGGCGCCAAGCCGCGGAGCGCTTCGACGGCACGCGTGCGTTGACTGTCGGGAATGGACAGTCGCAGCACGGCCGGTCCGGTGCGTCGTTTGAGCTGATCCGGGGTTCCTTCGCTGACCATTCGGCCGTGGTCGATGACGCCGATGCGGGTCGCGAGCCGGTCGGCCTCTTCCAGGTACTGCGTGGTGAGTACGACGGTGGTGCCGTCGCCGACCAGTTCGCCGATGATTTCCCACAGGGCGCGGCGGCTGGCCGGGTCGACTCCGGTCGTGGGCTCGTCGAGGAACAACACCTGCGGTGCTCCGACCAGGCAGGCGGCCAGGTCGATGCGCCGGCGCATGCCGCTGGAGTAGGTACGAACCTGCCGGTCGGCGTCTGCCGACAACCCGATCCGTTCCACGACGGCCGCCGCGCGGGCCCGCGCGTCGCGGCCGGACAGGCCGTAGAGCCGGCCGATCATCTCCACGTTCTCCCGCCCGGTCAGATGCCCGTCGACGGCGGCATGCTGCCCGGCCAGGCCGATGCGCGCCCGTATGGCCGCGGCGTCACGTCGCACGTCCAGCCCGGCGACGCGCACCACACCCGAGTCGGCCGGCAGCAGGGTCGCCAGAATCCGGATCAGTGTGGTCTTTCCGGCGCCGTTGGGGCCGAGCAGCCCGTACACGATGCCGGCCGGTACCAACATGCTTAGCGCGTCCAGCGCCGGCGGCACGGCGCCGAACCGCTTGACCACCCGATCCACCTCGATAGCCGGCTCCATCGCCACCTCCACGTCTACCCCGTTGAGTACACTTCCACGTAAACATACGGTCGAGTACACTTTGCGGTCAACAAGGAGGTGGCGGTGGTGGACGGCCGGGTGGAGCCGGTCCGGCGGATGCGCCGGGCCGAGCGGCGCGAGCAGATCCTGGCGGCGGCGACCCGCGCGTTCGCCCGCAACGGTTTTGCTGCCACGGGCTTGGACGACATCGCAGCCGAGGCCGGCGTGACCCGCGTGATCCTGTACCGGCATTTCGAGTCGAAGACCGACCTGTACCGGGCGGTACTGGACCGGTTCTGCGGCAAGCTCGCCGAGGGCATCAACGAGCCGGTGGGCGGGTTCACCGGCGCGGCCGTGGACGGACTGGTACGGGCCGCGGCGGCCGAGCCGGACGGGTTCCGGTTGCTGTTCCAGCACGCCGCCCGCGAACCGGCCTTTCGCGACTGGGCGCAACAGTTCCGCCAGGTCATGACCGACGCCGCGCACGCCCAGATCGCCACCGTCGTGGCCGACCCGGCGTGGGCGCGGTGGGCGGCCCAGCTGGCGCCGGTGGTCGCGGTCGAGGCCGTCATCGCCTGGATCGACGCCGGAGCGCCGGACGCGGAACGCGCGGCCGGCCGCATCGACCAGGCCATCGACGCGGTCATCGCCACCGCAGCTGCGTCCACGGTGGACAAACGCCGGGCCGCAACGGCACGACGGAGGGCGTCGTGAACGACGCGACCGCGAAGGCCGTTCGGGTGTGGGACCGGATGGCACCCCGCTACGACCGCGACATGGCGCTGATGGAACGGCTGTGGTTCCGCGGCGGTCGGCAATGGCTCGCCGAGCGGGTGCATGGCGAGGTTCTCGAGGTTGCGATCGGCACGGGCCGCAACATCGAGCACTACCCGCCCGACATTTCGCTGACCGGCGTGGATCTGAGCCCGGCCATGCTCGCCCTGACGCGACGGCGGGCGGCCGACGTCGGCCGAGACGTAGTGCTGGACGAAGCAGACGCGCAGGCCCTGCCGTACGACGACGACAGCTTCGACACGGTGGTCTGTGCCCTGTCGCTGTGCGCCGTTCCCGACCCCGCCGCGGCGATAGGCCAGATGCGCCGGGTGCTGCGCCCCGGCGGGCGGCTGCTGCTACTGGACCACGTGGTATCGACCTGGTGGCCGATCCGGGTCGGGCAGCGCTTGCTGGAACGGTTGACCGTTCCGACGGCCGGCGAGCACTTCACCCGCCGGCAACTACCGCTCATCGTCGGTGCCGGCCTGGTCGTCGAGGAGTCGCAGCGGCTCATGGCCGGCTCAGTAGAGCGCGTCGCCGCCCGCAAGCCGTTTGACGGCTGATGGTGGCGGGCTCGCTCTTGAGAGTGAGGTGTGCCCGAGGCGGGCTCCGGATACTGGGCAAGAAAGGCGGGAGGTGAACGGGATGGCCGACCGGCCCGGCGGTGTGGGCCGAGGGTTGCGGCTCGGCGCAGTTCGCCGACAGCGAGGGAGCCTCGCAGCGAGGAACGAGCGAGGAGCGGACCGAGCGCGGAGGCGAATCAGGCAGGCAGTGCGGCGCGGGCTCGGGGCGCCGCCGGCACTCGTGGTCGACGCCGGGATCGCGGTGGTGTGTTATCTGGCCACCGTGGCGGTGCCGGTCAAGGCCGCCACGACGACGGGCTGGTCGCTGTTCGTGCTAACCGCAGTCGCGTCGGTGCCGCTGGTGTGGCGCCGGCGCGGGCCGGTGGTGGTCGCGGCCGTGGTCGGGGCTGGCACGATCGGGCTGGCGATGACCGGGGCGCAGAACTTCATCCCGCTGCCGTACGGGCAGCTCGTCGCCACCTACACCGTGGCCGCGCTGTGTCCGCCACTGTGGCGGGCACTGGTCATGCTCGCCACCGCAGCCGGCGTCGGTCTGGTCGTGGTCTGGGTGCTCGGCGTGGCACCGTCGGTTGCGGCCACCGCTGTGCTGCCGTTCGTCGTCGCCTACGCAATGGGGACCGGGGCGCGGGCGCGCCGGGACCGGATCGCGATGCTGGAGGAACGAGCGGGCCGGCTGGTCGAGGAACGCGAGGCCGCGGCCGTACGGGAGCGGGAGCGCATCGCTCGCGAGATCCACGACATCGTGGCCCACTCGGTCAGCCTCATGGTGGTGCAGGCCGAGTCCGGCACGGTGCTCGCCGCCGACCGGGACAAGGCACAGGCCGCCTTCGACACCATCTCCGCCACCGGCCGGGAGGCCGTGGCCCAGCTCGACCGGGCGCTCGGCGTGCTGCGCGGCGACGGCGACCCCCGAGCTCCGCTGCCCGGCCTGTCCGACCTGCCCACCCTGGTGGACCAGGCCCGGTCCGCCGGTCTGGACGCCGAGCTGACCATCCGCGGCACGCCCCGCCCGGTGTCCGCGGACCTGGCCGCCACGGTCTACCGGCTGGTGCAGGAAGCGTTGACCAACACCGTCAAGCACGCGCACGCGCACCATGTCACGGTGACGCTGCACTGGCACGAGACAGTACTTGATGTCGATGTGGTCGACGACGGTCACGGAGCCGCCGCCGGTGACGCGCCCGGTGGGCGGGGCCTGGTCGGCATGCGCGAGCGGGTACGCGCTTTCGACGGGACCCTGGACGCCGGACCCGGCACCGGCGGTGGCGGCTTCCGGGTGACCGCGCGCCTGCCCCACTCCGCCGGCACACGGGACGGCCGTGCCTGAGCCAGCCAGCCTGCTGCGAGTGCTGGTCGTCGACGACCAGCCCCTCGTGCGTACCGGCTTCACGGTCATCCTCGACGCCGAGCCGGACATTACCGTGGTAGGCGAAGCCGGTGACGGTGAGCAGGCCGTGGCGGCGGCGGTAACACTCAACCCGGACGTGATCGTCATGGATGTGCGGATGCCGGGCATGGACGGCATCGCCGCCACCGCGGCCATCTGCGCCCAAACCAGGGCCCGGGTGCTGATGCTGACCACGTACGACCTCGACGAGTACGTCTACGAGGCGCTACGGGCCGGCGCCAGCGGCTTCCTACTCAAGACCATGCGACGCCAGGACCTCGTCGACGCCGTACGAGTGGTCGCCGCCGGCGAGGCGCTGCTCGCGCCGACGGTGACCCGCCGGCTTATCGCCGACGTGGTGGCCAGACCGAGGGTCACGGACCGTCCCGCTCCCGCTGGCGCGGCTTCGGCCCGGCTGTCCGGGCTCAGCCCGCGCGAGACAGATACGCTGCGCCAGCTCGCCCGGGGACTGTCCAATGCGGAGATAGCCGCGGAGCTGTTCGTGACCGAGCACACCGTCAAGACCCATGTCAGCAACCTGCTGGCCAAGCTCGGCCTGCGCGACCGGGTGCAGGCGGTCGTGCTCGCCTACGAGTCCGGGCTGGTCGTCGCCGGCAACGCTCACTCTCACGAGTGAGCGCGGGGTTCCCTCTCACGACGGTTCCGCCGGCGCCCGTCCCGGTCGAGCATCGAGGCATCGCCTGATGCTCCGGCCTTGCGGCCGCGGCGTCCAAGCCCTGCCCGGAGGTCGCCATGCCCCGATCCCGCTCGCACAGCCGTGCCCTGGCCGCCGTGGCCCGGGCGTGCACCCGCCGCCCGTGGCTGGTCGTGGCCGCGTGGCTGGTCGTAGTGGTCGGCTGCTTCGCGGTCGGCGTCGGCGTGTTCAACCGGCTGGAACCGGACGTCGGGGTTGTGCCTGGCAGTGAGTCGGAGCGGGCCTACGACATGCTCGGCGAGGCCGGCCTGCGCCCGGTGGAGCTGACCGCCGTCCTGCATGGACAGTCCACAACCGACGCATCCGTGCGGGAAACCGTCGCGGCGGCCGTGACGGACCTTCGCCGGATGCCCGGCGTGGCCGAGGTCGCCGACCCGCTGCCGTCGGCCACGACCGGTCAGGCCGTGCTGATCAGCATCCTGCTCTCACCCGAGCGCGACTACGCACAGACGGCGGACGCGGTCGCGCAACGACTGCGCGGCATCGACGTCGCCGACGTGTCCGCTCGGCAGCCGGGAGCATCGCAGCGAAGCGGGGAACGGACCGGACCGAGCCTCACGGTGACCGTCGCGGGCGGGCCGTTGACCGACAACGAGTTCAACGCCCAGGCCCAGTCCGACGTGCAACGCGCGGAGCTGCTCACCACCCCCGTCGTGCTGCTGCTGTTGCTGCTCATCTTCGGCGGCCTGCGCGCCGCCGGCCTGCCGCTGCTGGTCGCGGTCGTCGGGGTGGGCGGGACCTTCGCGATCCTCTATGGGTTCAGCCTTCTCGGCGACGTGTCCGTGTACGCAATCCAGGTCGCCACCATGCTCTCGGTCGGGCTCGCCGTCGACTGCGGGCTGCTGACCGTCAGCCGGTTCCGCGAGGAACGCGCCGCCGGAGCGCCGGTCCCCGAGGCGGTCGTACGAGCCGGCGCCACCGCCGGACACACCGTCGTGTTCTCCGGGCTCACCGTGGCCGCCGTCCTGGCCGGGTTGCTGGTCTTCCCCGACTCGTTCCTGCGCTCCATGGGCCTGGCCGGCATCGCCGTGGTCGCTGTGGTCGTAGCCGCCGCCGTCACCCTGCTGCCCGCCCTGCTCGCCCTGCTCGGCCGGCGCATCAGCCCAGCCAGACCCCGCGCCACCCGGGCCGGTGCGTTCGTCCGGATCGCGCGCATCGTGCAACGACGGCCGCTGCTCACCCTGGCCCTCGCCGCCGGGATGATGCTGCTGATCGCGGCCCCGGTCCTGCAACTACGCCTCGGCCAGATCGACGCCCGGCTCCTCCCGCAGGCAACCCAGACCCGCCAGCTGCACGACGCGATCGCCACCCACTACCCCGAGCTTGACCATCCCAGCACCCTGCTCGTGGTCGCCGACAGCCCAGCCGACACCGATGGCATCGCCTCGCTCCGCAACCGAATCGAGGAACTTCCCCACGTTACGACGGTGGAGACCATCCCGGCCGGCCCGGTGACCCTGCTCCGTACCGCGCTCGACGCCGCCGGCCACACCGACGCGGCCCGTGCTGCCGTTGCCGCGATCCGCACGATCGACACGCCGTTCGAGGTCGCCGTCGGCGGCGACGCGGCCCTGCTCGACGACTACCAGCACATGCTCACCCGGCGACTGCCCTTCGCCGTGCTCGTCATCGCAATCGGCACCCTGCTGCTCCTGTACGGGTTCACCCGCTCGGTCCTGCTACCGGTCAAGGCGGTCCTGACCAACCTGCTGTCCATCGGTGCCGCCCTCGGCGCGGTCGTCTGGGTCTTCCAGCAGGGCCACCTCGCCTCCTGGCTGGGCACCGAAGGACTCGACGCCACCCACCTGTCCGTCCCGGTCCTCGTCGGCGCCATCGCGTTCGGTCTATCCGTCGACTACGAGGTGTTCCTCCTCTCGCGCATCCGCGAACGATGGCTCGCCGGTGCCAGCAACGACGAAGCCGTCGCCCAGGGACTGCAACGCACCGGCCGGATCATCACCTCCGCCGCGCTGCTGCTGTGCGTCGTGTTCGCCGGCTTCCTCGTCGCCGGGTTCGTACCCGTCAAGGCCATCGGACTCGGCCTCGTGCTCGCCGTCGCGCTCGACGCGACCATCGTCCGGCTCCTGCTCGTGCCGGCCACCATGACCCTGCTCGGCCGCTACAACTGGTGGCCCGCCCGACCAGCCGGCACCGTCCGCATCGGACGCAATCCGGTCGCCGCGTCGGAGGCTGCGACCGACGCCGAATCCGACTCGGCAGTCACCCGCTCCTGACCTAACACCGCACGCAAGCCCATAGACACGTGGAGGAACTCGATGCTTCGGCGACGCTCGTGCCCGATACCCGCTGACCACCCTGCCCGGCCGCCCCGGCTGGCGCGCACGCCGATGGCCCCTCTGTGGCGGCTGCTGTCCCGACAAGCCCGCTACCCGCACGGACTCGTCGGGCGCTTGCTCGCCCGGATCTGGATCTCGGAGACGGCCGCGGTCAACGAGATCGCCATCGGACTGCTCGCGCCCGCTCGGGGCGAACGCGTCCTCGAGCTGGGCTTCGGCCCTGGGCGCACGCTCGGCCGCCTCGCCGCCGCCCGCGCTACCGTCGTCGGCGTCGAAACCTCCCCGGCGATGCTCCGCGCCGCGACCCGCCGCAATCGCGAGCACATCCGCAACGGCGCCATGCGCCTACTGCACGGCGACGGGGTCACGCTGCCTATCGACACCGATAGCATCGGCGCGATCCTGAGCGTCCACACCATCTACTTCTGGCCCAAACCCGCCGAGACACTCGCCGAACTCGCCCGCGTCCTACGACCAGGCGGCCGGCTCGTCCTCGCGTTCCGGGCCGGCGAGCACCCGCTGCCGCGCCGCCTCGACCCCGCCGTCTACCGCACCGTGCCCACCGCTGACGAGGCTGTTGAGTGGCTGCGTTCGGCCGGCTTCGCCGAGGTACGAGCCGAAGTCCGACCCGCGGTGGCCGCTGCGGTGGTCTGGATCGTCGCGGCAGCGCCGTATCAGGGAGTGTCCGATGCCGATGGTGAGTCATCGACGAGCCGGTAGGCGACATAGCCGGCCCAGGGCCTGCCCGCGAGCGTCGACCACTCGTGGACGGCGGTGCGGCCCAGGCCGAGCAGCTGACCGAGGATGGCGGGCGGTCTGTGAGCCGCAACTGTCTGATGTGGACGATAGGATCGCGGGCGGTCCGAGCGGATGTCTTCCTCCTGCGGATCAGTCTGGGCGGTCGTCCGACGCCTGAGGGTCGGCCCAGTCCCGCGCAGTCAACTGTGGAATCCCAGCTGCTCGACGCCGTCGAGACAGGACCTGGACACGCCTGGCTCGCCGTGCACGAGGCCGCAATGGTGGTCGACGACGACGCAGACTGCTGGCCGCAGTCGCCGTTGCCTGTGCCATTAGTTGGCGAGCCGTGGCTGTGCGCTGCCGTTGTTCGGCGATCCCGGCCGTGTCGATCGCGACAGCG
>JBQGBY010000097.1:0-7361 GCA_052038195.1 Micromonosporaceae bacterium
CTGCGGTGCTCGCTGGCGCTCACTCCTCGCGCTCGCGGCTACCCCGGGCCACAGCCCGGTCTCAGGGAGCCCTACCATCGGCCGCATGGCACCCGCAACCCCGCGCGCAACCGGCGGGCTCCCCTCGGCGCAGGCACCGGCGAGGCGGGGCGGCCATGGTGGGACGGCCATCCAGTGACGGTTCTCGATGAGATCCTGACCGGCGTGCGCGAGGATCGCGCGGTCCGGGAGAAGCGGGTGCCGTTGTCGGCCGTGCGGGAGCGGGCCGCCGCGGCGCCGCCCGCCAAGGACGCGCTGGCGGTGCTCCGGGCCGCCGGCGTCGGTGTCATCGCCGAGGTGAAGCGGGCCTCGCCGTCGCGGGGCAAGCTCGCCGACATCGCCGATCCCGCGTGGCTCGCCGGCGAGTACGCGGCCGGCGGCGCGCGCTGCGTGAGTGTGCTCACCGAGTCCCGTCGCTTCGGCGGGTCGCTGGCTGACCTCGACGCCGTCCGGGCCGCGGTGCGGGTTCCCCTGCTGCGCAAGGACTTCATCGTCTCCAGCTACCAGGTGCACGAAGCCCGGGCGCATGGGGCCGACATCGTGCTGCTGATCGTCGCGGCGCTGGACCAGAACACCCTCATGGGACTGCTGGAGCGGGTCGAGTCGCTGGGGATGACCGCGCTGGTCGAGGTGCACACCGAGGATGAGGCCGACCGGGCGCTGCTGGCCGGGGCCCGGGTGATCGGGGTCAATGCGCGCAACCTCGCCACGCTCGAGGTCGACCGCCGTATCTTCGAGCGCATCGCGCCCGGCCTGCCCAACACCATCGTGAAGATCGCCGAATCGGGCGTGCGCGGTACCCACGACCTGATCCGCTACGCCGCCGCCGGTGCCGACGCCGTGCTGGTGGGTGAAGGGCTCGTCACCCGGAAGAGCCCGCGCGACGCCGTCGCCGAGCTGGTCACCGCCGGCAGCCATCCGGCCACCCCGAGGACGGGACGATGACCGACGCGGGCCGCCTGCCCGACGCGAGTGGCCACTTTGGACGCTTCGGGGGGCGGTTCGTGCCCGAGGCGTTGATCTCCGCGCTGGACGAGCTGGAGGCGGTGTTCCACAGCGCCCTGGCGGACGAGGCGTTCACCGCCGAGCTCGACCGGCTGATGCGCGAGTACGCGGGTCTGCCGAGCATGCTCTACGACGCCACCCGCCTGTCGGAGCGGCTCGGTGCGCGGATCCTGCTCAAGCGCGAGGACCTTAACCACACCGGCGCGCACAAGGTACGCAACGTGCTGGGTCAGGCCCTGCTCACCCAGCGGATGGGCAAGCCGCGCGTCATCGCCGAGACCGGCGCCGGGCAGCACGGGGTCGCGGCCGCGACCGCTGCCGCGCTGTTCGGCCTGGAGTGCGTGGTCTACATGGGCGAGGAGGACACCCGGCGCCAGTCGCTCAACGTGGCCCGCATGCGGATGCTCGGCGCCACGGTTATCCCGGTGAGCACCGGGTCGCGCACGCTCAAGGACGCGATGAACGAGGCGCTGCGCGACTGGGTGACCAATGTGGACAGTACTCACTATCTCATCGGGACGGTCGCCGGTCCGCACCCGTTCCCGGCCGTGGTGCGCGAGTTCGCCCGCGGCATCGGCGTCGAGGCGCGGGCCCAATGCCTCGAGCTGACTGGCACGCTGCCCGATGCGGTCTGTGCGTGTGTCGGCGGTGGCTCCAACGCACTGGGTATCTTCCACGCGTTCGTGGACGATGCCGGGGTGCGCCTGTACGGCTTCGAGGCGGGCGGGGACGGTGTTGCCACCGGCCGGCACGCCGCCAGCATCACTGGCGGCTCGGTCGGGGTGCTGCACGGCACCCGTACCTTCGTGCTGCAGGACGAGGACGGCCAGACCGTCGAGTCGCACTCGATCTCGGCGGGCCTGGACTACCCGGGCGTCGGCCCCGAGCACGCGTGGCTCGCCGATACCGGGCGGGCGACCTACGAACCGGTCGACGACGCCGATGCCATGGCGGCGTTCCAACTGCTCTGCCGCAGCGAGGGCATCATCCCGGCGATCGAGAGCGCCCACGCGCTTGCGGGGGCCGCGCGGGTGGCTAAGGAGCTCGGGCGACCGGACGCGACGATCCTGGTGTGCTTGTCCGGCCGCGGCGACAAGGACGTCGAGACCGCCGGCAAGTGGTTCGGCGTCCTATGACGGGCGTCGGTGTCGCCTTCGAGAAGGCCAGGGCCGAGGGGCGGGCGGCGCTCGTCGGGTACCTGCCGGCTGGCTTCCCCACGGTCGACGGTGGGATCGCGGCCGTCCGGGCGCTGGCGGAGTCCGGCGTGGACCTCGTCGAGGTCGGCTACCCCTACTCCGACCCGGTCATCGACGGCCCCGTGATCCAGCGGGCCACCGAGGCTGCGCTCGCCGGGGGCGTCCGGGCCCCGGACGTGATGCGTACGGTCGAGGCGGTGGCGTCAACCGGGGTGCCGGCGCTCGTCATGACGTACTGGAACCTGGTGGAGCACTACCACGGCGGCCAGGGCGTCGGGGCCTTCGCCCGCGACCTCGCTGCGGCCGGTGGATCGGGACTGATCACCCCCGATCTCATCCCGGACGAGGCGGCGGAGTGGATCGCCGTCTCGGATGAGCTCGGCCTGGACCGCGTGTTCCTCGTCGCCCCGTCGTCTACCGACGCCCGCATCGAGGCCACCGTCGCGTCGTGTCGGGGCTTCGTCTACGCGACCAGCGTCATGGGCGTCACCGGGGTCCGCGAGCAGACGTCGCAGGCCGCCCCGGTTCTGGTTTCCCGAGTACGCCAGGCCGTGACGACATCGAACCCAGGGCTGCCCGTCGGCGTCGGCCTCGGCGTACGCAACGGCGATCAGGCTGCCGAGGTCGGGGCGTACGCCGACGGCGTGATTGTGGGCAGCGCCCTGGTCTCCTGCCTGCTCGGGGTCGAGCTGGACCAGGGGCTGGCCGCTTTACGCGCCCTGACCGCCGACCTGGCCGCAGGCGTGCGTCGCCGGCCGATGTAGCCGATCTACACATCCCTTAGTGTGCGTGCGGCAACGTCCTCGTAGACGTCGATCAGAGCCTTGGTCGCGAGTTCGGGCGTGAACCGCACCTCGTAGGCGGCCCGCGCCCGCAGCGTGAGGCCCGCCGCGCTGGCCCGCGCGAGCGGCAGGATGGCGGCGAGAGCGTCGACGGTCGGTGGCACCGTCCAGCCGGCGTCGCCGATGAGCCAGGGCAGGCCGCCACGGGCCGTGCCGACCACCGGCCGCGCGTGGGCCAGTGCCTCGAGGACCACCATGGGGCAGACTTCGTCCCATGTGGACGGTACGACGACTGCGGCCGACCGCCGGATCGCCGCCGCGACGCCCGCGGCGTCGAGCCGGCCGAGGTACTCGACGTCGCGCCGGGTGG
Source organism: Micromonosporaceae bacterium (assembly GCA_052038195.1). Taxonomy (GTDB): domain Bacteria; phylum Actinomycetota; class Actinomycetes; order Mycobacteriales; family Micromonosporaceae; genus DATBGZ01. The sequence goes on from JBQGBY010000097.1 coordinate 3,393, forward strand.
CTGCCCGGGTGCGGACCGCCTCGGCCAGCGGCCCGTCACCGGCGATCCGCAGGGGACCCAGCCCGCCCACGGGAAGGCGCTCCCACGCGTCGAGCAGGAGTGAGATCCCCTTCTCCGCCGACAACCGCCCGGCGAAGAGGAACCCGTCGCCTGGCAGCGCATGGCGGCCCGGGTCGGGGACAGAGTTGGGCCGCACCACGATGCGATCCTTGGCGATGCCGATCTCCCGCGCGTACCCGGCCATGGCCGGCGTGAGCACGAGCACGCGCTCCACGGTCGGCCAGGTACGCCGGTGCAGGGCCAGCGTCGCCGCCATCATCGCCGACTGCGCCCGGGATCCCCTGTAGCAGGCGTACCGCACGGCGGGGAGTCCGACGAACCGGCCCGCGCAGTCATGGCAGTCGGTGCCGTCGCGGAAGAACGTGCCCTTGACGCAGGTCTGGCGGAAGTTGTGCAGCGTGTGCACTACCGGCACGCCGTGGGCATGTGCGGTGCGCACCACCCAGGGGGAGAGGAGGGGGTACGGGTTGTGCAGATGCAGGACGTCGGGGTGCTCGCGCGCCAGCAGGTCGGCCAGTTCCTGCTGCGCGCGGTAGGCGTACGCGGGGGAGATCGCGAGCGACGCACGCTGAGCCAGCGGCATGCGGGCGATGTCGTCCGAGTCGCGGAGGAACGGGATGACCTGCACACCGGCCTCAGCCAGCGCATCCGCCTCCGCCGCGACGACGGCGTTCTCACCGGACGGGTTGGCCGAGACGTACCGATTGTGGGCGAGGACGACCTTCAAGGCTCAGCCCGACCCGCTAGTGCCCTCGAAGTCGGCGACATCCGGTTGCGGGTTGGCGGCGAGCCATTCGTCGGTCTTGTCGTCGAGGATCGCGCGGAACAGCTCCTCGCACTTGGCCATGTCCAGCACGACCGATGACCCGACGCCCTCGATCGGCTCGGTCTGCACGAAGGGCAGGGTGGCGAACTGAAGGTCGTTCGGGCGGATGCCCGACAGCGGCAGGGCCAGATCGCGCAGGTTCATCGACTGGTCGAGGGTGAGCGACTGGGCGATGCTCGTGAGCAGGCTGTCCAGCGCCAACGGGTTCGCCATCACCCCCAGCGAGGTGGCCTTCTCGGCCAGCGCGCGCATGACGAGCTGCTGGCTCTTCATGCGGCCGAAGTCGCCGCCCGGGACGTCGTAGCGCATGCGGACGAAGACCTGCGCCTCTTCACCGGACATGTCGTAGCACTGGCCCTTGCGCCAGCCGTCGGCGTACTGCGGGTAGTGGCGGCTGATGCCGGGCTGGTTGCTGGGCACGTCGTACGGTGGGCAGACGCGGACGCCACCGACGGCGTCGACCATCTGCTGGATGCCGTTGAAGTTGACGATGACGGCGCCATCGAGCTGGATGTGGTCGTACGAGGTGGTGCCATCGGTGTTGACGGTGCGGGTGGTGGTCAGCCACCAGATCGCCTTGGCGGTGCTCGCGGCGCCCCCGTTGGCGTAGGCGGAGTTGACCTTCTGGAGTGTGCCCGCACCGGTCCCGGGTGCTGGTGTGTAGATGTAGCTACCGAAGCCGGGCTGCTGGGTGGCGGTAAGCGCGGTCACATCCTCGTCGGGGGCGGGCACGTAAACGTAGCTGTCGCGGGGAATGGAGACAATGAATGCCTTCTTCAGACCCTCGGCGATGTGCACGAGCATGATCGTGTCCGAGTTCGCGCCCTCGAGGGCGGCCTCGTTGCCGGCCTCGCCGGCACGGGAGTCGGTGCCGAGCACGAGGAAGTTCCACGGTCCGTTCGGCGGCAGCCCGCCGCTGATGCTCTCGTCGAGAATGTCCTCGTGCCCCGTTAGGCTCTCGTACCGGAACGAGAGGGCCAGAAACGCGCCCGACATGACCAGCAAAAGGCTGCCGACGATGATGAGCGCCTTGTGGTACCAGGGCAGCTTGTCCCGCTTCCGCTTCCGGGACCCGGATCCGTAAGGGCCTGGGGTTCGCCGACCGTTGCGCCGGGCTCGGCCGTTCGTCGAGCGGCGGTCGGTCCCAGCCCAGGCGTCGTTTGCTGGCCAGCCGCTTTCTGGCCAGCCCTCCGACACCTCCCGGTCCGGCAGGAGGTCACCCGCACTGCGGCTGCCGTACTCTCGACCCATCACTTCCGCATGCTACCGGGTGGCGGTTAAGACGACTGGGCCGGCGACACACCGGCGGTTGCGCGAGACATCGACAAATGTCTTTACCGTACTAACGGGTCGGCGCCGGGGAGCGCGACGGCCCCACCGGTGTGGCCGTTCACCGAGCCGTGCTGGTAGGGGACCGTGGCGGCGGGGTCGTAGTGGGCGGCGCCGTTGCCTGAATGCGTGGTCCCGTTCCCGTTGTGTGCGCCGTCGCTCGCCGGCTCGCTCGGCACCTGCCCGTGGCGCTGCCGGACCAGCACTTGCGTCGGCGTGGCGGGCCTAGCTGTGGGCCGGGACCGGCGGAACGGGTCGGTGAGCACACCCCAGATGAAGGTGGGGATGCCGATGAGGTAGCGCCGCCAGAGGCGTCGGGGTTCCTGGGCGAATCGGTAGAGCCACTCCAAGCCGGCCCGCTTGACGAAGTCCGGAGCGGACTTCTTGGTGCCCGAGTTGAAGTCGAAGGCCGCCCCGACGGGCACGACGGTGCAGGCGAGTCGGCGGGTGTGGTCGGCGACGAATCGGTCCTGGCGGGGCGTGCCGACGCCGACCCAGAGGATGTCGGGCCGGGCAGCGGAGATGCGCTCGGCGAGTTCCAGTTCCTCGTGGGCGCGCAGTTTCCGGAATGGCGGCGCTTCGACTCCGACGATCGTGATGCCCGGGTATCGCTCGGCGAGCGTGTCGGCGAGCCGTTGGACCGTTTCGGGCGTGGTGCCGTAAAGGTAGTGACGCAGGCCGATCTCACGGCCGCGGTCCATGGTGTTGAGCATGAGGTCGGGGCCGTACACCCGGCCGGTGAGGTCCGCCTGACCGCGCCAGCGGCCGACCATGGCCACGTAGTGACCGTCGGCGAGGTTGAGGTCGCCACTGTTGAGGACCTGCCGGTACTCGATGTCGCGGACGGCCAGCGCCAGGGTATAGGAGTTGCACAGGTGCACGCCGCGGGCGTGGCCGTACCGGGAGTCCAGCAGCGCGCGCACAGCCGATTCGGGGCCGACGCCGTCGAGGCGCACCCCGCAGCACACGTAGCTGCCCTTGGTTCTCGTCACGGCGACTCCACAACCTCGGGGCGCGGCCCCACGGGGACGCTGCGAGCGGTCGAGGCTGGTCTACTCGCCTCCGCCGCCGGCGTCAATGGCAATGATGTAGAACTACTGCTGTCCCGGTCGAGGCTCGCCTCGATCCCGGTCCGCGGAGGAGACACCGCGCGAGCACCCGGCGCCTGGATCCGCGACACGTCGAGCATCCTACGGGTCTGCGGTACGGTCTGGTGGGTCAGGTCACCCTCGTCGTGGTGGCCCTCGATCCCTTCCACCGTGTGACTGCGCTGCGCAACCAAGCCCTGACACGCCGAGCGCCGAGCCATGCGACGACCACCGCTGCCCGGGCCAGTGACCGGACGCCCTCGACCTCGACGGTCGTCGGCACCAACCGGCCGCGGCGCGGACTGCCGGCCGCGCCGGCCGGGACTCCGGTGCTGAGCTCGCCGGGCGAGAACGCGGTCAGGTCGACGATGCCGATCTCCGCCGCTGTGGTGTCCCGGCGGCCATGGACGGCGGTGACCGCGTCGATGAGCGGCTCACCGGGTGCACGGACCCACGCCGCGCGGCCCAGCGCGGCGGTGCGCCACAGCAGCACCTTCCCCCCGGTCTCTGCGGGCTCAACCCGGACGACGCCGGCCTGGTGGCGGTCGGCGAGGTCGAGCAGGCGCCGCAGCGCGTCCGGCCTAAGACCGTACGGCGCCGGCAGCTCCAGCCGGTACGGCGACGGGAACGGGGAGGCCGGAGATTCGGTGACCAGCCGGACCCGGG
>JBQGBY010000098.1:0-23599 GCA_052038195.1 Micromonosporaceae bacterium
ACCGGCAACTGGCCCGGCTGACCCGCTACGTCGACAGCAACGGGGACGCGCCGCTCGCCGTCTGGGACGACCTGATGCCGGTCGTGGACAAGACAATGGTCGATCTCAAGGCGCTCGACTCGGACCTGCACGTTCGACTGACCGGCCGGCACAACGACCGCGTGCTCACCTCGATCCGCCACCTCGCCGCGCACGGCAAGCTCTTCGAGGTGCGCCTGCTGCTCATTCCGGGCGTCAACGACGACGACCAGACGCTCGCGACGACGGCGGCCTGGCTACGCGAGGTCGACCCCCGCATCCGGGTGAAGGTGATCGGGTTTCGGCGGCATGGCGTGCGAGCCACCGCCCGCCGCTGGCCGGCGGCGACGCCGCAGCAGGTCACGGCCTGGGCCCGCCGCCTCGGCGCGGCCGGCATCAGCGACGTCGACGCGGTCTGAACCGGCAGCCGGCGCTGTCCGACCGGGGTTGCGACCTTCTACGTCGGTAGGACTTGGCGGGCTTCGGAGACGTCGTGGACTCCATCCGCGCCCGTTCCCGTGTCGAAGCGTCTGCGGACGAAGACCAAATAGAAGACATTGAATAGAATGAAGATGCCCAGCATAAGGAGGAGCGTGTTCAGCGGGAAGGCGAGCATCTCGTTGATGAAATCCAGCTCCTCCGGCCACTCGACGAGGAACATGAAATTCTGGTCGACCGCGAGGTCGATCGCGAGCACGACGAGGGAGACGCCGGCCAGCCAGACACTGGAGGCTAGCAGGTCACGGTACTTATAGCGGAACCGCTGGGTGAACAGGTAATACAGATTCCCGATGAGAAACAGCCAGTGGATTCCGAAGTAGTGGAAGAACCGGAAGTGGGGGAAGGAATAGGACGTTCCCATGTTGACGACGACGAACGAGAGGAGCGCGCCGCCGAACGCCCACGGGAGGACGACCTTGATCACGTTCTTGAGGTCGAAGAAAAGGGCGATCACGGTGATCCATTCCACCATGGCGCAAAGCCCCAGGGGAACGACGTCGGCCCAGCGCCACCCATGAAGTGACGCCATCCATACCTGGAAGGTGACTTCGCCGATGAGAATGAGGGACGCGACCGAGTAACGGACGATCTTCCCGACCATCGGTATCTTCAGGCGTTCCCGGAGGTAGTACGTGCCGAGGAGGGAGCCCGCCGCCAGGGCGAGAATCAGGATGTGGAGCCACCCGAGCAACTCGAATTCGCGGGCGTATCCTTCGTCAAAGAATCCCATTGTGCTGTTCACCGGTGCCGTTTCTTGTGCCATGTACGAATCGCCCGGCTCGGACCATTTGCGGGCTTTCGGCCCGGTTCGCGAGCGAGTCGCATGGTGACGCTATAGGACGGGGCCCGCTTTGCACAGCACGGCGGCAGGACAAACTTTGGCGACCGTACGGGCGCGTGCCGGTCGTCGTCGGCGGGTCGTCAGGTCAGTTGGGCAACACCAGCGCCGGCGAGGCCGACGACGTACGCGATGGCGTAGTACCGCAGGATCAGCTGCCTCGGTTGGCGAACGAGCAAGGACACCGCAAGGACGGCCACCGCCGCGACCACGTACAGGTCCAGACCGATCTCTTCGAACCCGAGGTTCGCCGCGATACCGGCCGCGATGAACAGGGCATTGAGCGCGACCAACGCCTGGTCGGCCCGGCTCGACGGCCGGTCGTCGGGGAAGAGGACCTGGGTCAGCATGATGGCGACGGTGATGATCGTGAAGCCGGCGAAGAAGAGGTAGTGCGAGAACTGGTTGTCGTGGTAGGCGATGATCTCGCATTGCGCGCCGCCGGCGTCGCTCGTGCCGGTGCAGAACCGGTCGTTGAGGTAGTTCGTCACCTCGTGGTTGCCGTACGAGACCGCGTACAACGACGTCCCCACGAAGAAGGTCAAGCTCAGTGTCCGGTGCGCCGCGCCGTCGCGCCGCGGCGAGTCGTACTCCAGATGGCGGATCAGCAGGTTCGCGGTGACCAGCGAGGCAATGGCGAGGATGAGATTGTCGAGGTCGACCCAGCGGAGGAACTCGTTGTCGGCTACGAAGCCGGTGGTGAGGTCGCTCCGCCGGTTGACCGACACCAGCACGACGATCGCGGACTGGAGACCGAGCAGCACGTGCAGGCGAAGGCGGGCGGGCCGGGCAGCGCCGCGCGTCCGATCGGTGGAGCCCTCCTTGACCCGGATCTCGTTCATCTGATGCCCTTCTGTGGATACGGAGTCGCAGGGTCGGCGCAGCCGCCGGTTGCGCGCACCTGCCAGGAGGAGTTCGCAGCCGGCACCTCGCCAGATGGGTGCGTCCGCATGTCACGTTCTGCGCTGGTCGACCGTCCCACCGGTGCGACGGTTGGCGGCACTCGGCGTGAGCGCCGACAGCGCGGCTCCCGATGCCGGGCGAGCGGACAGAGTCTTTGGTCCTGTCTGCGGGGGTCCAATAGCCGTGCCAACCCAACCATGGCCGACCGACCGTGATGTGATGACCGCGCTGGTGGGTGAGTCCGTTGGTACAGGCGCCGACAACCAACGCAGTCGCCTGTTCGCCTCGGAGACCCGGATTGCGATCCTTCGCCACCTGTGGGCTGCTCGGGACGGCCTGACCACCAGCGACATCGCGACGACGCTGCGCCTGCACGCCTCGACCGTACGCACGCACCTCGAGCGCCTCGCCGAGGCGGGTCTGCTGGTGAAGGCCAAGGGTGACGGCCGCGGACGGGGACGGCCGGCGTGGCTCTACCGGTGCGCGTCGCCGGCCCCGGCCACCGGCATGTACGGGAGCCTGGCGGCGGCGCGGCTGCGACGCGTCGTCGACGAGGCGGGTGGGGGAGCGGAGGCGGCGTGCGTCGGCGAGCGGTGGGGCCGGCGGTTGGCCACGGGGGTCGTGGGCGCCCCACCGGTCGATGCCGTGGTCCAGGTTCTCGACCGGCTGGGTTTCGTCCCGCGGCTGGTCGACCGGTCGCGACCGGCCGACGGCCTGGTCGAGGTGCACCTGCTGGTGTGCCCATTCACGGAGCTCGTGGTCGAGGACCCCACTGCGATGTGCGCTCTGCACCTCGGCCTGATCCGCGGGGTGCTCGCCGCGGCCGGCAGTCCAGCGGCCGACGCCGCGGTCCTCGATCCCTTCGGAGCGCCCACCGCGTGCGTGATGTGGCTGCCAGCGGCCCGCCCCGCGACGGACCGGCGGACCCGGAGTGCCGGGGGGCGTCGGGTCAGGCCCGGGCCTTCGGCGATCTGAGGACGGGAACGCGGTCGAGGTGGCGCCGTGAGCAGGTGCCGACGATGCAGTTCCGGCAGCAGGTCGGGATCGCGCGTCCGTACGTCCGCCATGCCGATCCGGGCCGGGTAGTCGTCGACCCCCGTGCCAGCCATGGACCGCCTCCTTGCGTCACCGGCATCTGCCAATAGTCCACAGTGGTCGGATGGAGACCCTAGGGGCCGAGGTCCCGAGCCGTGCGGCCTCCGACGAACCAACCTAAGCCTGGGACTCCATCTACAACCGTAATTATGAGTGTCCAGCGCTGCCCGGGTAGGACCTTGGCCTCTGCCCCGGTCGGCGGACCGGCATGACGCTTGCGCGAACTCGGCAAGGAGGAGATTCGTGAGCCGCTTCGACCTGTTTACCATGATTCACAAGGGGCTTCGCGACGCCCTGCTCGAGCTCAACGTTCAGGCCGGTCGGACCGACTACACCAATCACGCCGATGTCGAGGAGCTCCGTACGGCTTGGGAGGCTGCCGGTCGCGCGCTCGGCGGGCACAGCCGGCACGAGGACGACCACATCTGGCCGTTGCTCGCCAAGCGCTCCCCAGGGGAGGCTGACGCGCGGTACGTCGAGCACGAGGAGATCCACGCCTTCGAGGCAAGAATGGACGACCATCTGTCTCACCTCATGTCCCAACCCGAACCCGGCGAGCGCACGCTGCTGGGCCTGGAGTTCTATCGATCGATGCAGCGCTTCACCGCGTTGTGCCTGACCCACTTCGACGAAGAGGAACGCCGCGTCCTGCCCAGGCTGTGGGCGCTCTGCGACGACGAGGAGCTGCAGACCGCCTTCGCATCGATCATGAAGGAGATCGACGAAGATGAGAAGGCGCACGAGCTGAAACACATGCTCGAGAGCGTCGATCCCGCCGAATGCGAGCGCTTGCTGGCCATGGTGCCGGGCGAGTCCTGATCCACCGTGACCCGGTGGGTCATGAAGCCGCCAGCAGCGGCTGCCCGTTTCCCGCCATGGATGGAGCGTGTCGTGGACGACCTGCGGGTGGCCCCGCCCGGACCGTGGGCGGCCGTGCGCGAGGGCGTACGCACGCTCCACCCGGGCTACTTCGCGCTGGTCATGGCGACCGGCATCGTGTCGGTCGGGCTCGTCGGCCGCGGCCCACCCGTCCTGTCCACCGCGCTGATGTGGGTCGCCGTCGCGGCCTACCTCGTTCTCGTGGTGCTCTATGGGTGGCGGGCGGCGGCGTTCTCCGGCGAGATGCGGCGGGACTTCGCCAATCCCGCGCGGGGATTCGGCTTCTTCACGTTCGTCGCCGGCACGAACGTACTCGGTGTTCGTCTGGGGATGGACCACGAGTTTGAGACTGCACAGGTGCTGCTGGTCATCGGCGGAGTCGGCTGGCTCGCGCTCGGGTACCTCGTCCCGTGGACCGCGGCGCTCGGTGGAGCCGGCCGCCCGCTGGTAGCCGCCGCCAACGGCACCTGGTTCATCTGGGTGGTCGCCACCCAGTCGGTCGCGGTGCTGGCGGCGGCGATCGAGCCGACGGTCGTGTCCGGACGGCGCGAGCTGGCGCTGCTGGCGGTGTGCTGCTGGTCGGTCGGCGCACTCCTCTACGCCACCGTCGGCGTGCTCGTGGCAGCGCGGTTGGTGCTCTACGACCTGAGCCCGGCGGATCTCACCCCGCCGTACTGGGTGGCGATGGGTGCCAGCGCGATAACCGTGCTGGCCGGTGCCAGGATCCTCCAGATGACCGAGGCACCCGCACTGACCGCGATCCATGACTTGATCGTCGGCGCTTCGGTGGTCTTCTGGGCGTTCGCCACGTGGCTCATTCCGGCACTGGTGGCCGCCGGCTGGTGGCGGCACTTCACACGGAGGGTTCCGCTGCGGTATGAGGCCACGTGGTGGAGCATCATCTTCCCGCTCGGCATGTACGGTGTGGCGTCGCGCACGCTCGGCGAGACCGTCGAGCTGCCGGTCGTGGCGGCGATCGGCCGCGGCGAGATCTGGGTGGCCGTGGCCGCGTGGGCCGCCGTCGCCGCCGCGCTGCTCACCGAGCTCGCTCGCAGTGTGCGGCGGCATTGGCTGTGTCGAGACGCGAGTGCCCGCAGCAGCTCCGCCCCCAGGTGGTGAGGGTCAGCGCAGACCGCGATGCTACTGCCGTCGCCAGGTATCGGCGCATACCTCGATCCAGGTCGCGAGGTCGGGCACGTCGTCGATGGTGAGCAGTGAGTAGGGCGGGCAGCCCGCCAATGGCGTAACACCGTCGAACGCGTGGTCCGGTGCGAACAGGACCAGCCCGCCGTCCCGGCGGTGCGCGAGCGTCAGGTTCCCGTTGGCCTCCACGGCTACCGCATAGTACTCATCGGGGTTGATGGGAAGGGCCAGGCCGTCGCCGTGCCAGAGCCACGCGTAGTCGCCGAGTGCGTCCGCGATCCGGACGCGGGCCGCGTCAACGGTGAGCACCTCGTTCTGGTTGAGCCACCAGGTCTCGGGCTCACCGAACCGTTCGACGATGCCGCCGCAGAGCGTCCAGAAGTCCCGGTGGACCTCGGGGACGGCGTCGCTCTCCCCGGCGTGCGGCGGGTGGCAGAGCCATCCCCGCCGCCGGTCCGGTGCTCCCCATGCCAGCAACTCGTAGCCTCGGCCGTCGACGGAGACGGGTGTGAGCGTCGCCGAGTCGAACAGCACGGACAGCTGCGGCAGGGAGTCGACCGATCCGCGGGTCCACGGTTGAGGCTCGCCCAGCTCGGCGCCCTCGCCGGGTCCCAGAAACCACGACACCTCACGGAGGAACTGTTGCCAGTCCGTGGTCATGCTGGACGGTACCGCGTCATCACCACCCCGGTATCAGCGAAGCTCTGCACGCTGATCAGCTCGAGCGCAGTCCGGCTCGTGAACAGGCCGCGCCCCCGGCCGAGCGCGACCGGTGCCACGCCCAGCCAGATCTCGTCGACCAGGCGGGCATCGATCAACGCCTGGGCCAAGGTGATACTGCCCCAGACCACGATCGACTGGCCGGGCTCCCGTTTCAGCTGCCTGACACTCTCCGGCGGCCGACCACTGGAGTCCACCCGGGCCTCCGGCCAATCGCCCCACGGAGCACGGCCGAGCGTGGTCGAGAACACGATCTTCGCCGTCGCATTCAGGCGCTCGGCGATCAGCTCGCCCGCAGCGTCGGGCGTCGGCCAGAACTGCACGAACCCCTCGTAGGTTCTGGCCCCGAGCAGGATCGTGTCGATGTCATCCAGCTCGCGAAGCATGAGTTCGTCGACCTCGCCGCCGAGGTCGCCCACCCAGTCGATGTCTCCGTCCGGACCGGCAACGAACCCGTCGGTGGACACGTACTCGTGCACGATGAGCCTGCGCATGCCCGAACTATCGCACGTGTCCCGGTGTCGGACTGGCTCGATAATGGATGCGGTGCAACACCCGACGTGAGGATGATGAGCGATGGAGTACACCCGCCTGGGAACCTCCGGCCTGAAGGTGAGCCGGATCGCGCTGGGCTGCATGAGCTTCGGCGATCCCGCCCGAGGCTTCAGCGAGTGGGCACTGAACGACGAGGCCGCCGAGCCCATCTTCCGGCAGGCGGTCGACCTGGGTATCACGTTCTGGGACACCGCCAACGCGTACGGGCATGGCAGCTCCGAGGAGATCGTCGGCCGGGCGATCCGCAAGTACACCCGCCGCGAGGACGTCGTGCTGGCCACCAAGGTGTTCTTCAAGATGCACGACGGTCCCGGCGGTTCGGGCCTGTCGCGCCGGGCGATCATGGAGCAGATCGACGCCTCGCTGCACCGGCTGGACACCGACTACGTCGACCTCTACCAGATCCATCGCTTCGATCCCGCGACGCCGGTAGAGGAGACCATGGCGGCCCTGCACGACGTCGTCACGAGCGGCAAGGCCCGCTACATCGGGTCGTCGTCGATGTGGGCCTGGCAGTTCGCGAAGATGCAGCACGCGGCGCAGCTCCATGGCTGGACCCGCTTCATCTCGATGCAGAACCAGTACAACCTGGTGCAGCGGGAGGAGGAGCGGGAGATGTTCGGGTTGCTGGCCGACCAGGGCATCGGCTCGATCCCGTGGAGCCCGTTGGCGAAGGGCCGCCTCAGCCGGCCGTGGGGCGAGCAGACGACACAGCGCGCCACCACCGACCCGCTGCAATCCCGCTACACCGGCGAGGAGAACAAGCCGATCGTCAGCGCCCTGGAAGCGGTCGCGAAGGCGCGGGAGGCACCGATGGCGCAGGTCGCCCTGGCCTGGGTGCTGCACAACCCGCTGGTCACCGCACCGATCGTCGGCCCCACCAAGTCCAACCACCTTCCCGACGCCGTGGCCGCGCTCGACCTCACCCTCTCGGACGAGGAGATCCGCGCCCTCGAGGAGCCCTACACTCCGCGCCCGCCCTCAGGCTTCTAGGGATGTGCAGCCCTGAATGTGACTGGCCAGTCGGGCCGATTGGCGGATCCCCTGATGAGAACCGGGCAGCTCGTGGACCTGCCGTCTGGGAAAATCACGTTGGACCGGCCCGGTTTGCGCCGGGCTGATCTTGTCTGGTCGCGGCGGCACGCGCCGTATCGGGCATCGGGGAGGTTGGTCAGGTAACGGCGCAGTGCGGTCGATACCGGCGCTTTGCGAGCACGGGGGGATGAGGGTGGCCGACGACGTCTCGCGGGTCGACGTTCTGAGGCGGTCGTGGCTCGGGAGCCCCGAGTCCGGTGCCGGTGCGGATGCCGGTCTGGTTGAGCGGTTCCGGCGGCGGTACTGGTTGGTGAACGTCGTCGTGTTCATGAGCCTGACGCTGCCGACACTCTTGATCGATACGGCGGGTTGGCCGCTGCGTCTCGCCGCGACAGCTGGCCTGATCGGCGCCTGCGTGTGGGAGGGTGTGGCGCTGCGTTTGCGGCGATTCCCAGTCTGGGCCGATGTGCTGGAGACCGTTGCCGTCGCCGCGATCGCCTGGCGGCATCCGACGGGCTCAGGGGGGCTTGTCTTTGCCTTGTCCTTCGCGTTGCTCGCGCTGGGGTTCCGGTCGACGTACAGCACGCCTGCGCAGTCGGCGGTACGGGCATTGACCGTTGTCGCAGCGATCTACGTCGGCTTCGTGCAGAGCCCGGCCGGGCTCTCGCGCAGGCTGCCGGTCGTGGTGATCGCCGCGATACTCGCGTTCCTGTGCGTCTGGGCGGTCCGACTCATCCGCAATCGGCAGTCGGTGACGAGTGGTCAGCAAGTATTCGATCGACTCACCGGCGACATCGCGGCCGCCAAGGGACGACGCGACGTGCACACAGCGATGATCCGGGCCGTGCTGGAGTTGCTTCCCGACCGAGCTGAGGCTCGCGTCATCGTGTGGGATGAACCGGAAAGCCTGAGGCCGAGCGTGGCGGGCGGGGCTAGTGCCGACGCGGTGCGTACGGGCGGGGGTGAGCCGCTGACGGCACTGTCCTGGGCTCGCGAAGCCCTCGAAGATGGCCGCTCCGTCTACCGGGAATCCTTCGACGTGGATGAGTCGCGGCGGATGCTGGGCTTCGAGCCGATCGGCGGCGTGGTCTTCATCGTCCCGCTGCGCCATCGCGAGCAGATCCGGGCGCTGTCGGTGGCCACACGCGGGGTCATCGCACCACAGGCACGCGCGGGTATCGAGTACGTGGCCAGACTCGCCGAGGTCGCACTCGGGTCGATCGAACTCACCCTGGAGGGTGTGGAGGGGATTCGTGAGCGTAACTATTCGGATCCGGGCACGCGGTTTTCCAATCGCGAGCTGCTGCGACAGCGCCTGGAGCGGGCGCTCGAACAGGCTGACCGGCAGGTCGCCCTGCTGCTGATCCGTGTCGATCGGTTCCGGGCGATCGGCAACTCGCTCGGTAACATCGCCGGCGGCGATGCGCTCGCCACCCTCAACGCGCGGCTCGGACGCGCTGTCCCACCTCACTCCACGATCGCGGTGCTGGGTGGCGACGAGTTCGCCATCGTTGTGGATCAGGTCGCGGACCGAGCCGAGGCCGAGCAGATCGCTGCCCGAGTCATGGCTAATCTCGACGAGCCCTTGCCTGGCCTTCTGAACACGGGCGCTGGTGTGTCCGTGCGCAGCAGCATCGGAGTGGCGATATCCAGCCGGGACGCCCGGACCGCCGGCGATCTTCTGCGTAACGCCGAGGTTGCCGTGATTGTGGCCTCAGGAGCCGAGGGCGAGAGCTACCGGGTGTTCGATCCGGCCATGCGCGCGTCCATCGTGGAACGGCTTGAGCTCGAGTCTGACCTCAGGCGGGCGTTGGACGGCGACGAGTTCGAGCTGTACTTCCAGCCAATTGTCCAGCTGCACGACTGGGGAAGGATCTCCGGCGTGGAGGCTCTGGTCCGCTGGAACCGGCCTGGGCGTGGAATGGTCCCGCCGGCACAGTTCATGACCGTCGCAGAGGACTCTGGCCTGATCAATCAGATCGGGACATGGATCATGCGCGAAAGCTGTCGCCAGCAACGTGAGTGGGCGGCTATCCGGCCCGACCTGGCCCGACTGACGGTCGGCGTCAACCTCTCACCAAGGCAGTTCGCGCTGCCGGACGTCGCGCAGCTGATCGCCAATGTCATCAGTGAGACCGGCGCTGACCCTTCGCGGATGATCTTCGAGCTCACCGAGAGCGCGCTGGTCGAAACCACCGAGGCGAACCGTGACAAGCTGCTCGAGATCAAAGCCATGGGCATCCGCCTGGCGCTCGACGACTTCGGCACGGGCTTCTCGGCCTTGGGTTACCTGCGACAGTTCCCGTTCGACATCATCAAGATCGACCGTTCATTCATTCGCGAGGTCGACGTCGATGAAGGCGCGGCTGCCCTGGCCGGGTCCGTGATCAGAATCGCGAAGGCGCTGGATCTCACGAGTCTCGCGGAGGGGATTGAGACCATCGGCCAGGCCGAATGGCTCGTGAAGGCTGGCTGCGACGATGCCCAGGGCTACTTCTTCGCACGGCCGATGCCTCCCGACCAGTTACTTCCACTCCTCATGAACGGACTCTCCGTGGCTGCGACGCGTCCCTAGTCGCAGGCCGGCCGGCATCCATGTCATCGGCGGTGTCACGTGGCCTCTGGGGAGGGCTGGCGGCCCGACGACTGAAGACCGCTACTCCGTGCGGAGCACGGGAAGCCGGCTCGCCCAGGCGGCGGGCACGGCCGCGGCGACAAGGGCCGCTCCCACCGCCGCGGCGGCGATGACGGCCAGAGTGCCCGCGGGCACCGCGAACCGGATCGGTTGGGAGGCGTTTTCGAGGACCCGGGTCGCGGCCCAACCGAACAGCAGGCCGAGTCCCGTGCCGGCACCGACCCCGACGGTCGCGATGACCGCGGCCTCGGCCCGGACCATCGAGCGGACCTGGCCGCGCTCGAGACCGATCGCGCGGAGCACACCCAGCTCGCGCCTTCGTTCCACAGTGGACAAAGCGAGGACATTGAAGATGCCGACCAGTCCCACCATGATGGCCAGCCCGGTCAGGCCGCGGTAGACCCAGGTGGCCGCATCGATCTGGTCCAGATTGGCGGCGCGTACCTCCGCCCGAGTGGTGACCTGGACGACCGGATCCGCCGCGGCTGCGGTGCGGTCGACCGCCTTCCGGGCCGTCGCCTCGTCGACGCCGACGGCGGCGCGGATGTAGATGGTCGTCGGCGCGGGGTCACCGCCGAGCCGGGCATATTCATCTGGCGCGATGATCGGCGCCCCGAGATAGTAGAAGCCGCGGTAGATGGCCGTGACCGGGAACGTTCGCGCGCCGCCGGGCAACCGTACGGTCACCGGGCTGCCGATCGTCCAGCCTTCCGTCCGGGCCTGGACGGCATTGACCGCGATCCCACCGGTGCTGACCGTCGTGAACTGGCCGGCAACGACCTCCAGGTCGAACACGTCGAGGAGACCGGCCGGGTCGGCCGCGCACACCAGGTCTTCTCCGGCTGCCACTGCGTGCGGAGTGCAGGCTTCGGGCACAACCGCGGCGAGTTCCGGCAGTGCCCGCAGTTCGGCAACCAGGCGCGGCGAGATCCCCGGGCCATCATCGAGGGCTTGGATCTCGTAGTCGGCCCGGTACCGGTCCAGATCGCTCTTCATCGCCACTCGTATCGACGTCAAGACGACTGTGACGAGGCCCATCAGGGTGACGCCGATCAGTACGGCGGAGGCCACGGCGACGAACCGATAGGGGTGGCGGGCGGCGTTGCGAGCGCCGAGCTCGCCCGGTAGGCGCAGCAGCCGGCCGACCGGCCATCCGACGGTCGCGGCCAGGGCCGGCGCGAACCGCGGACCCGCGAGGCGGGCTCCGACCACGGCCAGTCCGCCCGCGGGAATCAGCAGTTGGCCGGTGCCCGTCCGCACCGCGGATACCCCCACCAGCACGGCCAGCGCGATGGTGAGGAGACCGGTCGCGGTGCGCAGGATGCCGGGACGGCCGGTCACGCCGGCCGTGGCGTCACGCAGCGCGGCCAGCGGCGCAAGCCGGCCGGCCCGGCGGGCCACCGCCCACCCGGACAAGGTGGTCACCATGCACCCGAGCAGCAGCGCCGCGAGCACGGTCCGTGGGGTGAGCACAAGGGCGGTGCCGGGTAGGTCGCCAGGGAACACCTCCGTGTTGACCAGACGCCGCGCTCCGGCGGCGACGCCGAAGCCGGCCAGCACCCCGATCAGCGCCGCGATCGCTCCGATGATCAGGGACTCCAGGATCACGATGCGCCGGATCTGCCGGGCCGTGGCACCAAGGCAACGGAGCAGGGCAAGCTCGCGGCGCCGCTGCGCCACGGTGACGGTCAGAGTCAGGTTGACGATGAAGCCGCCGACGAGCAGCGCGACCGCGCCGGCGATGGGCAGCACCACGCGGAGCACATCGAGCCCCTCGTGCTGTACGCCGAGCCGGTCGGCGGTGTCGCTGAGGATCAGCGTCCCGGACACCACGGCCACTCCGGCCACCACGGCGACGCTGGTGGCGAGCGCCCGAGACCAGCGGGCCGACACGCTCCTGACGGCGACCCGGATCATGCTGTCCTCCTCAGGCGGGTCATCTGGCTGACCACCTGCTCCGCCGTCGGTCTCGGCATGTCGTTGACCAGCCGTCCGTCGGCCAGGAACAGCGCGCGGTCCGCGTATCCCGCGGCGACCGGGTCGTGGGTCACCATGACGATCGTCTGGCCGAACTCGTCCACGCATGCCCGCAGCAGGCGCAGCACATCCGTTCCCGCGGCCGAGTCCAGGTTGCCGGTCGGCTCATCGGCGAAGACCACCATCGGCTCGGCCACGAGCGCCCGCGCCACGGCCAGTCGCTGCTGCTGTCCACCGGACAGCTGATCCGGCCGGTGTCCGAGCCGGTCCCGCAACGCGACCGCGTCGATCACGCGGTCGATCCACGCCCGGTTGGAGCCGCGGCCGGAGATCCGTGCCGGCAGCATCAGATTCTCCCGAGCGGTCAGCATCGGCAGGAGGTTGAACGATTGGAACACGAAGCCGATCCGCTCCCGGCGCAGCCGGGTCAGCTCCCGATCCGACCGCCCGGTCAGCTCGGTCTCGCCGAGATAGACCGCGCCGGCGTCGACGGTGTCCAGACCGGACAAGCAGTGCAGCAGCGTGGACTTCCCCGAGCCCGACGGTCCGAGCACCGCCGTGAATCCGCCGGCGGTAATCGCCACCGAGACGTCGTCCAGTGCCGTGACGGTGGCTGGCCCACGGCCGTACCTCTTGGTGATCCCGATCGCGCGAATAGCGTGCATGCGGCTCAGCGTCGCCCGAGCCCGCGTGGGCCGGTAGCCAGCCCGCCGGAGCGGTCTGTTCGGGATGGCCGGTAGGGCTTACCTGGTGTCCACCGCGCCACCGTTCGGGCACGCTGGACGCGTGGTTGCCCGGTTCCTGCGCGCCGCGTACGGCGGTCGCACCTGGCGTCGGCTGCTCTATGCCCTGGTTGGCGGCCCGGTGGCGCTGCTCGGCCTCGCGTACGCGCTGCTCGCCGTGGTGCCCGGCGTGGTGCTGTCCGTGACCGTGGTCGGGCTGCCCTGGCTCACGGCCGGCGTTGTCGGCGCCCGAGGCCCGGCCGCGGCCCACCGCTGGCTCGCCGGAGTCCTGCTGGCCACGACCGTCGAACACCCGCCGCCGTTCCGGCCTCGGCCGGGCGTGCTCGGCTGGGTGCGCTCCGGCCTGGCCGACGCCACCGGTTGGCGGGCGCTGCTCTACCTCGTGGTGAAGGTCCCGCTGGCGGTGTCCGCGTTCCTTCTCTCCGCCGCGTTCTGGTTGTACGGGCTGTTGGCGCTCAGCTTTCCTGCCTGGTCGCGGCCGGTCAACTTCCCGCACGACTCGAGTTGGCGCGACGGCCTGTCGCCGGACTACCGGATCAACGGCGTCGATGTTGGTCCATGGATCTACCTACCACTGGTGGCTCTCGTCGGGGTGCTGCTGCTCCTCGCCGCGCCCTGGGTGACGCGGGCAGTGGTGGCGCTGGACACGCTGGTCCTGCGCACCCTGCTCCGCCCGACTCGGACGGCCGACCTGCAGGAGACCCGGGCGCTCGCGGTCGACGACTCCGCGGCGGCCCTGCGTCGCATCGAGCGCGACCTGCACGACGGCGCCCAGGCGCAGCTGGTGGCGCTCGCGATGAAGCTCGGCCTGGCCAAGGAGGAGTTGACCGCCGGCGACACCGCCGCCGCCCTCGAACTGGTCGACACCGCGCATGAGGGGGCCAAGCAGGCTCTCGTCGAGTTGCGCAACCTCGCGCGGGGGATCCATCCGCCGGTACTCGACAGCGGATTGGTCCCGGCGCTTCAGAGCCTGGCCGCCCGCAGCCCTTTACCGGTGCAACTGCGCCTGGAGTTGGCCGACCGGCCGTCGCCAGCGATCGAGACCATTGCCTACTTCAGTGCAGCCGAGCTGCTGGCCAACGTGGCCAAACACAGCCACGCGCGTACGGCCGCACTGATGCTGAGTACGCCGGCGCCGGGGTGGTTGCGGTTGTGCGTGCGGGACGACGGCGTTGGCGGGGCGCGACCAGGCAGCGGCCTGGCCGGGTTGGCCGACCGGGTCCGTACGGTCGATGGCCGGATCGACATCTCCAGCCCTCCGGGTGGGCCTACGGTGGTGGCCGTGGAACTACCGGTGCGAGCCTGAGGCAACGATGCGGGTCGTGATCGCCGAGGATTCGGCACTGCTCCGCGAAGGGCTGACCCACCTGCTGGAGCGACGCGGGCACGTGGTCGTCGCCGCCGTCGCCGACGCGGCCGAACTGCTCACCGCGGTCGACGAGCACCGGCCCGATGTCGCCATCGTGGACGTACGGATGCCGCCTACCCACACCGACGAGGGACTGCGGGCGGCGCTCATCCTGCGCCGGGAGCATCCCACGGTCGCCCTGCTGGTCCTGTCCCAGTACGTCGAGACCCATTACGCCGCCCAGCTGCTGTCCGGCCGGTGCGATGGCGTCGGGTATCTGCTCAAGGACCGGGTGGCCGACGTCGGTGAGTTCCTCGATGCCATGACCCGGGTGGCCGCTGGTGCCACGGTCCTCGACCCCGAGGTGGTCAGCCAGATCTTTGGCGCCAGCCGGCGATCGTCCACTCTGGACACCCTGACCGGCCGGGAACGGCAGGTGCTGGAGCTCATGGCGCAGGGGCGGTCGAACGCGGCCATCGCGGGCACCCTCCGGCTCAGTAGCGCCTCGGTTGAGAAGTACGTCACGAGCATCTTCGCCAAGCTCGGCCTGCCCCCGTCCGAGACCGACCACCGCCGGGTACTGGCGGTGCTGCGCCACCTCGGGGTATGACTCCTTGGAGGGTTCCTACAACCTCCGTTGTCGCCCAGTGTGAGGTCTGACGGTTTCCATCCCGTGCGGCGGCCGCGAAGGTTGATGATCGGGCCCCGCGCTCGGGGTGTATCGCTCGCCCGTCGCCGTACGACCTTGGAGGCTTGCCCGGTGTTTCGCCGCATCGCCATCGTCAACCGGGGTGAGGCCGCCATGCGGCTGATCCACGCCGTCCGCGAGCTCAACGCCGAGGCTGGGGCGGCTCCGGTCGAGACCATCGCCCTGTACACCGACGGTGAGCGCGGTGCCACGTTCGTTCGCGAGGCGGATCACAGCTACTGCCTGGGCCCGGCCGCGGCTCGCCCGTACCTTGATCACGCGGTGCTGGCCCGGGCGCTGGCCGAGACCGGGGCGGACGCGGCATGGGTGGGTTGGGGGTTCGTCGCCGAGGACCCCGCCTTCGTCGAGCTGTGCGAGAAGAACGGAGTCACCTTCATCGGCCCGAGCGCCGAGGCGATGCGCAGGCTGGGTGACAAGATCGGCGCGAAGTTGATCGCCGAGGAGGTCGGCGTGCCGGTCGCGCCGTGGAGTCGCGGCGCCGTGGACAACCTTGACGCGGCCCGGCGGGCGGCGGACGTGATCGGCTACCCGCTGATGCTCAAGGCGACCGCGGGCGGCGGCGGGCGGGGCATCCGCGTCGTGCGCAGCGCGGCCGACCTGGTCGAGGCGTACGAGCGCACACGGTCAGAGGCGCAGCGCGCGTTCGGCAGCGGCGTCGTCTTCCTGGAACGCCTGGTGACCGGCGCGCGCCACGTCGAGGTGCAGGTGATCGCGGACGGCCAGGGCACCGCCTGGGCGCTGGGAGTGCGCGACTGTTCTGTGCAGCGGCGCAACCAGAAGGTGATCGAAGAGTCCGCCTCGCCGGTGCTCGACCCGCAGCAGGTGAAGGACCTGAAGGCGGCAGCCGAACGGCTCGCGCTCGCGGTCGACTACCGGGGTGCCGGCACCGTCGAGTTCCTCTACCACCCGACGGAGCGCCTGTTGGCCTTCCTGGAGGTTAACACCCGACTGCAGGTCGAGCACCCGATCACCGAGATCACCACCGATGTCGACCTGGTCAAGGCCCAGTTGCACGTGGCCGCGGGAGGTCGGCTTCCGGAGCAGACCCCGACCGAGGTGGGGCACGCCGTCGAGGCGCGGCTCAACGCCGAAGACCCTGATCGTGACTTCGCGCCAGCGCCGGGGCGGATCGAGCGTCTGGTGCTGCCGAGCGGGCCCGGCATCCGGGTCGACACCGGCGTCAGCGAAGGCGACGTGATCCCGTCGGACTTCGACTCCATGATTGCCAAGATCATCGCCCATGGCCGCACCCGCGAGGAGGCGCTCGCCCGGCTGCGCCGCGCGGTCGCCGAGACCACCGTGATCATCGAAGGGGGTGCGACCAACAAGAGCTTCCTGCTCGATCTCCTCGACCAGCCCGCCGTGATCGACGCAAGCGCTGACACCGGCTGGATCGACCGTGTCCGTGAGCAGGGCGGCCTGGTGTCGACCAAGCACTCCGGTGTCGCACTCGCCGCCGCCGCGATCGAGGCGTACGAGAACGAGGCGTACGTCGAGCGGCAGCGGCTGCTCTCCACCGCGCACGGCGGCCGTCCGCAGGTCCAGCATGAGAGCGGCCGACCGATCGACCTGAAGCTGCGCGGCGCGACCTACCAGGTCCGCGTGGCGCAGATCGGGCCGCGCCGGTTCCGGATCAGCCTCGGGAACTCCGCGAACACGCGGGCCGAGCATCCCGGCAGTGCCTCCACTGTGGACGCCGAACTCGAGCGGTTCGATGAACACACCGGCCGCCTGCTGATGAACGGCCGCCGGTTCCGGCTGGTCACCGACACGCATGGACCCATCCACCTGGTCGAGGTGGACGGCGTCACGCACCGGGTCGGGCGCGATGAGGGCGGCGTGGTGCGCTCGCCCGCGCCGGCACTGGTGGTCGCCACTCCGCGACAGGTCGGCGACGAGGTCGAGGCGGGGGCGCCCGTGCTCGTCCTGGAGAGCATGAAGATGGAGACCGTCCTGCGCGCTCCGGTCAAGGCGCTGGTGCGCGAATGCCTGGTGTCTGTCGGCAGCCAGGTGGCCACGGGTGCCGCGCTGCTGCGCCTGGAGCCGATCGGTGACTCCGGCGCGGTCCAGGCGACCCAGGCCCAGGCCGTGGACCTGCACCTGCCACCGGAGCCGACCGACCTCTGCGCCAGTCAGCGGGTGGTGCGTGGCCTCGCCGACCTGCGCAGCCTGCTGCTCGGCTACGACGTCGATCCGCGCGACGAGAGCCGGGTTCTGTCGGACTACCTGGCCGCGCGGGCAGAGCTCGGGCGGCCGGGTGGGGAGGGAGGGCCGGCGGGGCAACCCGGCCAGCGCCCCCTCGAAGAGGAAGTCGACCTACTGCAGGTGTTCGCGGATCTGGCCGAACTCAGCCGCAACCGGCCGGCCGGTGAGGAGACCACGGCCGACAACCGGGTGCACAGTCCGCGCGAATACTTCCACGCATACCTGCAGAGCCTCGACGTGGAGCGGGCGGCCCTGCCGGACACCTTCCGCACCCGGCTCGCCCGCGCGCTCGCCCACTACGGCGTGGCGGGGTTCGAGCGCACACCGGCACTGGAAGAGGCCGTATTCCGGATCTTCCTCGCGCAGGAACGCGCCCCAGCCGACGCCTCGGTCATCGTGACGTTCCTGCAGCAGTGGCTGACCGAACCGTTGCCGGCCGAGGGACTGCGCGATCTCGTCGGCGAAGCACTGGAGCACCTCATCTTCGCCACCCAGCTGCGATTCCCGACCGTGGCCGACCTGGCCCGCAGCGTGGTGTTCCGGTGGGCCGCCCAGCCGTCGTTGCGTCGGCGGCGGGCCGAGGTGTACGCGAGCGTGCGTGGCCATCTGCGTTACCTCGACCGCAACCCGTCCGCACCTGACCGGGCGGAACGGATCGCGACGATGGTCGCCTCGCCGGAGCCGCTGGTCCGCATACTTGGCCAGCGCATCGGGACCCCGGGGGCCGATCACGGGCCGATGCTCGAGGTGCTCAGTCGCCGCTACTACGGCAACCGCGGCATGGCGCAGGCGCGCTGTCTCGCGCTGGCTGGGCATTCGCTGTTCATCGCCGAGTACAACCGCGACGGCGAGCAGCTCGCGCCGGCGGCGGAGCGAACCGACAAACGGTTCCGGGTCATCGCGGCGGCCACCGACTTCGGCGACCTGCCCGCCGTGCTGGCTCAGGTCGGCGAATCGTCCACGGTGGACGATTCTGTGGACGCCGTCGCTGACGTGTACCTGACGTGGCCCGAGCAGCCGGACGTCGACGCGATGGCCACGACGCTGCAGGACATCCTCAAGCGCGCCGGAGTGCTGACGGTGCTCTCGCGAATCACGATGTCGGTGGCGGGGCGCACCGGGATGCACCACCACTTCACCTTCCGCCCCGCCGTGGGCGAGGACCGAGTCATCCGAGGCCTGCATCCGCGCATCGCCGAGCGACTGCAGTTGGCTCGGCTGCGCAACTTCGACTTGACCCGGCTGCCGTCGGTGGACGAGGAGGTATATGTCTTCCACTGCGTCGCCCCCGACAACCCGGCCGACGAGCGACTCGCGGCGATGGCTCAGGTGCGCGACCTGACGCCGTTGCGTGACACCGACGGGCGCATCCTCGCGCTGCCCGCCATCGAGGGTGCCCTCGCCGCCTGCCTGGACGCGATCCGCACCGCGCGGGCGGAGGGCCCCACGCAGAAGCGGCTCGACACCAACCGGATCACCATCTACGTCTGGCCACCGAACGACCTCACCATCGAGGATCTCAACTCGGTCGCGCAACGGCTGCTGCCGATGACCGGCAATGCCGGCCTGGAAGAGGTGCTGTTCCTTGGCCGGCAGCCAGACCGAGCCACCGGCAAGATGGTCGCGATCGCGGTGCGGGTCTCCTACGACGCTGGTATGCGGATGACGATCACGGAGCCGACGCTAGAGCCGATCCAGCCGCTGGACGACTACCGCCTGAAGGTGCTCGGCGCTCGCCGGCGTGGCGCCACCTACCCGTACGAGCTGACCGAGATGCTGGCCGGACCGCGGGGCAGTTTCCTCGAGTACGACCTGGCCGAGGATGGCGCCCTGGTGCCGGTGCAGCGGCCCCGAGGCCGCAACCGCGCCGGCATCGTCGCCGGTGTGGTGAGTACGCCCACCGAACGCCACCCGGAGGGCGTTACGCGGGTTGTGCTGCTCGGCGACCCGACCAAGTCGCTGGGTGCGCTCGCCGAGCCGGAGTGCGCGCGGGTGATCGCGGCGCTCGATCTGGCGGAGCAGATGGGCGTACCGCTGGAGTGGTTCGCGCTCTCGTCCGGAGCCCGCATCTCGATGACCTCCGGCACGGAGAACATGGACTGGGTGGCCGCCGCGCTGAAGCGGATCGTGGAGTTCACCCAGGCCGGCGGCGAGATCAACATCGTGGTCGCGGGCATCACCGTCGGCGCCCAGCCGTACTGGAACGCCGAGGCCACGATGCTCATGCATACCAAGGGGATCCTCGTGATGACCCCGGACTCGGCCATGGTGCTCACCGGCAAGCAGTCGCTGGACTTCTCCGGCGGGGTGTCGGCCGAGGACAACTTCGGCATCGGTGGCTACGACCGGGTGATGGGCCCGAACGGGCAGGCCCAGTACTGGGCCGCTGACCTGCGCGCCGCCTGCGACCTGTTACTGGGGCACTACGACCACACGTACATCGCCCCGGGCGAGGCTCACCCGCGCCGCGCGGTCACCACCGACCCGAGCGACCGGGACGTGCGCGACTACCCGCATGCGGTGCCCGACTCCGGCTTCGCGACCGTGGGTGAGATCTTCTCCGAGGAGCACAACCCGGATCGCAAGAAGCCGTTCGACATCAGGACCGTGATGCGGGCCCTGGCCGACCAGGATCATGAGGTTCTGGAACGCTGGGCGGGCATGGCGGACGCGGAGACCGCGGTGGTCCAGGACGTGCATCTCGGCGGCATCCCGGTGTGCCTGATCGGCATCGAGTCCCAGTCGGTGCCTCGGCGCGGATTCCCACCCACGGACGGCCCGGACACGTACACCGCGGGCACCTTGTTCCCGCGGTCGTCCAAGAAGGTCGCCCGCGCCATCAACGCGGCCAGCGGCAACCGGCCACTGGTCGTCCTGGCGAACCTGTCCGGCTTCGACGGCTCACCGGAGTCGATGCGTCGCCTGCAGCTGGAGTACGGCGCCGAGATCGGCCGGGCAATCATTAACTTCCATGGCTCGATCATCTTCTGTGTCATCTCCCGCTATCACGGCGGAGCGTTCGTGGTGTTCTCGAAGGCACTGAACCCGAACATGACTGTGCTCGCCGTGGAGGGCTCGTTTGCATCGGTCATCGGCGGGGCGCCAGCCGCCGCGGTGGTCTTCGCCGGTGACGTCAACTCCCGTACGGCGAAGGATCCGCGAGTGGCTGAGCTCGAGGCTCGCGTGGCCGCCGCGACCGGCGGCGAACGGGCCGACCTCGACCAACGCCTGCTGGACGCTCGCGCCACCGTACGGGCGGAGAAGCTCGGTGAGGTGGCGGGCGAGTTCGATGCCGTGCACAGCATCCAGCGTGCGGTCCAGGTCGGCTCGGTGGATGCCATCATCCGGCCGGAGCAACTGCGTCCCGAGATCATCGCAGCGATCGAGCGCGGCCTGGCTAGCGCATAGCGGCCAGGCAGCGGTGCCAGACCGTTGCTCAGCCGGGCCCGGAGCCGCGAAGAGCTGGCCGACCTCCGCCGACGCAACGCCTCCTAGACCGTGGAGCGGCTGCGGCTGGGCGAGCGGAGCCGCGACCGTCCACGGTGGACCAGCTCGACCAGGCCGAGCGGGATCGGGACGGTGAACGCGGCGAACCCGGCGACCCGTTTGACGGCGGTGACCGCGCCGCCCACGGCGGCCACCGTCGGGTCGATCTCGGGCCACCCGACCAACAGCGTCCAGACGGCGGCGTTCTCGGCGTAGTCGAAGACGGTCATCACGATCGCTGGCACCAGCAAGACCCACCCGCGACCGCCGTAGCGGCGCAGCAGGAGCGCGGTCACGACGAGCAACGCCGCCCCTCCCGCCGCCGGGTAGACGAGATCGAGTAGCTGCAGCGCAACGTAGGCCTCCCGTCCCGAGGCCCCGCATGACTGCGCCAGCCCGCGGGCGTCGGACGCGGTCCAGTAGCCCCGGACGTCCAGCGGAGCGGCGCCGCAGCGGTCAGCGACGCGGGCGACGAGGCCGGGCCAGACGAACATGGCCGCGGCTGCGAGCCCATAGACAAGCAGGACAGGCAAGAGATGACGGGCCCGGCTACGACGAATGAGGAAGCGGAGCACGATTACTACTGTATCGTAGCTTTTATGCCACGTAAAGGTAGTACCGGCGAGGGCACGCTGCTGCTGGATGTCTGGTTCGTCATGAACCTCACCGGCCGGCTGCTCGACGACGCCCTACGCCCGGTCGGGGTCACCGCGGACGAGTTCGGCATGTACTCACTGATCTACGCATTCGGTCCGGTGAGCCAGACCCAGATCGCGCGGTGGACCGGTATGCCGCTCACAACCATCAATGGCACGGTCCGCCGCATCACCGGCCGGGGCCACCTGCGCGAGATGCCCAATCCCGAGGACGCCCGCTCCCGCATGGTCGAGCTGACCGACGACGGCGTCGCAGTCACGTTCGCCGGGGCCCAGGTCCTCGCCGCGATCCTCCCGCAGCTCGCCCTGGCCCTTCGGGCCGGTGAAGCAGAGGTACGGGCGGCGTTGCAGGACCTCGACCAGGGGTTGCGCCAGCTCGTCGGAGCCTCGCCCCGACCGTACGAGTGGGCCGAGACAAGCCCGGCGCGCGGGGTGAGCTACCAGGGGCAACAGCTCACGCCCGCCCAGTTGGCCGAGGTGCGACGGTACATCGACTGGGTACGCGTCCGGGACGCGTCCGCACGGAGGGGGTGAGCGCACGGTCGCGACCCGGCCGTACTGTCACCCACCCCGCGTACGGTGGGCCCATGGTCACCGTCGCCGATGTCCGTGCACTGGCCCAGACCTTGCCCCGGACCACCGAGCATCTGATCCACGACCGGGTCAAGTTCCGGGTCGGGTCCATCGTCTACGTGGCCTTCTCCCGGGACGAGACGTCGATGGGCTTCGCTTATCCGAAGCACGAGCGCGATGCGCTGATCGCCGGCGAGCCCGACCTCTTCTTCCTACCCAGGCCTTCCGACCTGCGCTTTCACTGGGTGTGCTGTCAGCTCGCGAGGCTGGACGCCGACTACATGACCGAGTTGGTCACCGAGGCCTGGCGGATGGTGGTGCCGAAGTTCGTCGCGCGAGCGCGGCTGGGCAGCTGAAGCCGCGACGTGAACAATGAGGCATGGGTGTCTACGCGGTCACCGGGGCGGCGTCCGGGATGGGGAAGGCGGTCGCGGAGAAGCTCAGGGCGGCGGGTCACACCGTCATCGGGGTCGACCTGCGCGACGTCGAGGTGGTCGCCGATCTCTCGACGTCCACGGGGCGCAGGCAAGCATCGACGGCCGTTCTCGGGTCGGCGGGCGGGCGACTCGACGGAGCGGTGCTCGCCGCGGGCGTCGGGCCGGGCCCCGAGCCCGGGCAGGTGCACGGCATCGTCCAGGTGAACTATCTCGGCGTCGTCGAGTTGCTCGATGCCTGGCGTCCCGCGCTCGCCTCGTCCGGGCAAGCGCGCGTCGTCGTGTTCTCCAGCAACGCGACGACGACAGTTCCCGTGGTGCCCCGCGGAGTCGTCCTGGCGTTGCTCGCCGGAAATGCCGACAAGGCAGAGAAGGTGGCCAACCGGCGCGGCCGGAGTTACGCGCCCGCCCTCGCGTACGCCGGTTCCAAGATCGCGGTCACGCGCTGGGTGCGGCGCCAGGCGGTGAGACCTGACTGGGCCGGCGCCGGCATCCGGCTCAACGCGATCGCGCCAGGGGCGGTCCTCACTCCGTTGCTGCGCAGGCAGTTGGAGACACCGGCCGAGCGCGCGCGGATCGAGCGGTTCCCGGTACCGATCGGCGGCTTCGGCGACCCCTCCCAGCTCGCGGACTGGGTCGTCTTCATGCTCGGACCGGCCGCCGACTTCCTCGTCGGATCGGTGGTGTTCGTCGATGGCGGCACCGACGCGTACTTCCGAGCCGCCGACTGGCCGCGTGCCGTTCCACTCGCCCGCGCCTGGCGCTATCTCAAGCGGATGAGGGAGTTCACGCCCGGCGCTGACCGGCGAGGAACCGCGCCACACGGTCGGCCTGGTTGAGCACCAGGTGCCCGCCCTCCGGGATGAGCAGGACCGTGGCATCGCGCGCGTGCCGGGCCAACCGCCGCCGGGTGCCAGCGGAGTCGAGGAGCGCGTCGCGACCCCCCACGACGGCGAGCACGGGCATCGTCAGGTCCGCGAGAGCTTCGTCGGTCAGCCGCGGGACGAGTTCGCGCCGGGCCCGGAAGTGCTTGTGGATGAGCAGAACGAACTCGGTCATGGCCGGCGGCAGGTCGGTGCCGAGGACCAGCCGCAGGGACAGCGCTCGGCCGCGCCGGCCCAGGGGTGCGAGGACGAGGGTCAGCAG
>JBQGBY010000099.1:0-29641 GCA_052038195.1 Micromonosporaceae bacterium
CTTGGAGGTCTTGTCGGATGACCTTGAACCCGCGGAGCCGATCATGCGTACGGGCAACGTGGGCCGAGCAAGGTCGGCACGCACGGGTAGCCGTGGTCGCAGCATCCGCGCGGCGCTGGCCGTCGTGGTCGGCCTGCTGGCCGTCGTCGCCGGACCGGCGAGCCCCGCCAGCGCGCATGCGGAGTTCGTCGGCAGCAGCCCCGCAGTGGACTCGCTGATCCAGGAGGCGCCCACCCAGGTGGTGCTGACCTTCACCGAGGCCGTGAACCCGGTCGCGGGCAAGGTCCGGGTGATCGCGCCGGACGGAAGCCGGGTGGACCGCGACGAGGCCCGTCCGGCGGGCGAGCAGCTGATCATTCCACTGAGGACGATCACCCAGTCTGGCACCTACCTGGTGACGTTCCGGGTGATCTCGACCGACAGCCATCCGGTCCCCGGCGCGTTCAGCTTCTCCTACCGGGTGGTCTCCCCGGGCGGGCCACCCAGCGCCGATGGGGCGGGCGCGGGCACATCCGGGTTCGTCCTCGCCGCGCTACCGGTGGCGCGATGGATCGGGTACCTCGGACTGGCGCTGCTGGTCGGCTCGGCGCTGGTTCTCACGCTCCTGTGGCCCCGGCGGCTGGACCGTGCAGCGCCGAGCGTGGCGGCGTACGCCGGCGCCGGGATCGTCGCGCTCGGCACGGTCCTCGAGCTCGGTCTGCAGGTGCCCTACGTCGCCGGGGGTGGGCTGGGCGATGCTACGAGTGCCGACCTGCGCGAGGTCCTGTCCAGCCAGTACGGTGCGGCCCACCTGGTCCGGCTCGGTGTGCTGGCCGCGGCCCTGGTGCTGCTGCGGACGGTGGCCAGGGCCAGAGCGTCGGACGCCGACCGGGTCCTGCTCTCGGTGCTCGGCGTCATCGGCGTCGCGACGTGGTCGATCTCCGGCCATCCCAGCGCCACCGACGTCGCCACGGTGAGCATCACCGCCGACATGATCCACCTCGCCGCCATGAGCGCGTGGCTGGGCGGGCTCGTCATTCTCGTGGTGTTCCTGCTACCGCGCGCCAACGCCACCGAGCTCGCCGCGATTGTCCCGGTCTGGTCGCGGTGGGCCGGCTACGCCATCGGCGCGCTGCTGCTGACCGGCGTGGCCCAGAGCCTGATCGAGGTCCGGACGCTCCGAGGACTCGTGGCGACGACGTACGGCCTCACCTTGCTGGCCAAGGTGGCGCTCGTCGGCGGGGTGCTCGCCGTGGCCTTGCTCAGCCGGCGGCTGGTGCCGGTGATCGCGGCGGGCCGGGTCGGCGGAGAGCCCGAGGCAGGCAACGCCGAGGCTGAGGCGGGCGACGCTGAGGCTGAGGCGGGCGACGCTGAGGCTGAGGCGGGCGACGCTGCGGCCGAGGTAGGCGACGCTGAGGCTGAGGCGGGCGCCGTTGCTGCCGAGGAGGCGGTCGCGCAACGGCCCCACGCCAACGCCGGCGCTGCTGCCGAGGAGGCGGTGGAGCAACGGCGCCCCGGCGGCGCGGCTGGACGGCTCCGGCGCCTGGTCCTGATCGAGGCGACCCTGGCGCTGGTGATCATCGGGATCACGTCGGTGCTGGTGCAGCTGACACCTGGACGGACCGCCGCCGCGGACGTCGAGGCGGGTGGGGTCCAGAGCGCGGTTCTCAACGATCCGCGGTTCACCCTCACGGTCGACCTCAGCCCGGCCCGGGTCGGTATCAACTTCCTGCACATGTACGCCACGACGCCGGACGGGTTGCCGCTGGACGTCGTGGAGTGGTCCGTGCAGGCCTCGCACCCGTCGGGCATCGAGGCGATCGAGGCTGCAGTATCGCGGGTCACCGATGACCACGCGAGGGGTCAGCTGGGCCTGCCGGTGGCCGGCGCCTGGACCTTCCGCTTCACCCTGCGCCTGGACGAGGTCACGAACGGTATCGTCACCACGACACTCACAGTGGGTAGCTGATACCTCACGGTTTGTAGTTCGTTAACCCGCGTGACACCGGATTCGTTGATCCGGCGTGTGGCTGACACATGAGCGGGGATGGGGTTCTCTGATGCCTGCGGTGCTGGGCGTACTGGCGCGCACGGCGGTGCGCGTCATAGCGGGGCTGGCGCTGGTCGCCGGTGGGGTCCTCGCCCTGACGGGCGGCCTGGCGGCCTGGGCCGTCGGCGGACACCGCACCGCGCCCGACGTTGCCGAACGCACGGCCGGGGCCGCCGCCGAGGCCGCGTTCACGACGAACCTGGCCCCGGTGCACACCGACGGCTACGCCATCGTCGTGCCTGATGTGGGCGCCGTGCTGGCGCGCCACGGCGTCGGCCGCCTGCTGGGCGACGGGCGGCTGACGATCTCCGTACGGTCGACGTCCGTCCTCTCTACCGACCTCATCGTCGCCACGCTCGTGCCCGGGTCCGACGCGACCCGGTACCTACTCGGTACCGCGCATGCCGAGGTGCTGACCGTCGGATACGCGACCGGGCCGCAGCCGGTGCAGTCCGTGGACCGGGCGGGAGTAGCGCTGGCGCGGGCCGCGCCGTGGGAGACGCCAGGCACGACGGGCGCCCGTGACGTGACGCTCGGGCTGGACGTGCCGACCGCCGGCCCGGTCGCCCTGGTGGTCCACCGCGCGGACGGCACACCCGATCTCACGGTGGCGATCAGGGTCGGCTTCGCCCCGGCATCGTGGGGAGCGGTGACGGCGGTGATGTCGCTCGGGGGTGTTCTCGCCACGGTGACCGGACTGGCCGTGCTCTTGCTGCGCCGGCCGCGCCTGGAGACCGTCGACGACCTGTTGGAGGACGACGACGAGCCGGAGGAAGACCTCGTACAGGAGGTCTCCCCGTACGTCTACACAGCCACCTAACGCTCAGCGGTCGACGGCCCAAGCGACGAAGAGCTCGATGGCGCGGTCGCGCATCTCCCGCGCCCGGGCCGCGTCGGGGATTTGGCCCTCCCAGCCTCGCACCGACAGGCTGAGCACAGCCTCGCCCACCCGGACCGCGTAGTACGGATCCTCACGATCGAGAAATTGCTCCGGGTAGATCTCGAACCGGCCGGCCGCGAAGAAGGTGATCGAATCGTCGCCGGGCAGCAGCTCGTCGCGTACGGCGAAGGACAGCCGCGTCCCCCACGGGTCGACCTCGCCCGGGCAGCTCGCCAGCGCCGACCGCAGAACGTCCATGTACTGCCGGGCCCCGCCGTTCGAGAAGACCATGATCCGGGAGTTGACGGTGCCCTCCGGGAACTGATCACCCTGGTTGAGCTCGAACGTGGAGTGCCTGGTCCGCACCGCGACGAGCGCTGCCGGATCGGTGATCATCGCGCTCGCTCCGCACAGCCCAGGCAGGACGGTGTCGGGGACGTCCTCAGCTTGGCCATCGATGTCGTCGCCGGGGAGCAGTGCGCTGTCCGGGATCGTCGCCGGCGTCGTCGGCGCTGACGCCGGTGCTGTTGTGCCGGGGGCGGCTGGCAGCGGGTTGGCCCGGGGGGCCGGCAGGACGGCGTTCAGCATCACCGCAACGAGGACCACAGATGCCGCCGCGACGGCGGCTGCCATGGCGCCGCGCACCCGACGGCGCCGGGTCCCCACCCGGCGCACGATCTCCGGGTCGACCAGGAAGGCGGTCACCGTCTCGCGGCCCAGCTCGTCGAACATCTGCTTCAGGTCTCTAGGCATTGCTGGCCTCCGAGAGCGAGTCGCCCAGTTCTGCGGCGAGCGCCGCCCTGGCGCGG
This sequence comes from Micromonosporaceae bacterium, assembly GCA_052038195.1. Classification (GTDB taxonomy): domain Bacteria; phylum Actinomycetota; class Actinomycetes; order Mycobacteriales; family Micromonosporaceae; genus DATBGZ01. The sequence goes on from JBQGBY010000099.1 coordinate 3,719, forward strand.
GCGAGCCAGACCTTGACGGACCCCTCAGGCGCATCGATCTCCGTCGCGATGACGGCGACCGGCAGGTCGCACAGGTAGTGCAGGACCACGACCTGTCGCTGGCGCGGGGGGAGGCAGCGCAGGGCCCGCACCAACAGGACGGTGTCGTCGCTCGGGGGCGGTACGTGTTGGGGGAGCGCCGGGGGCCCGGCCCGCCGGCGCACGGCCAGCCGCCGCCAGCGGTCGGCCACGAGTCGGGCCGCGACCACCCGCGCCCACGCCTCGGCGCTGCTGTAGGCCTGGACCCGGCCCCAGTGCTGCCAGGCCCGGATGAACACCTCCTGGGTGAGGTCCTGCGCGGCGCCCATGTCGCCGGTGAGCGCGTACACGTACCGCGTTACCCGCGCCGCCGTTTGCCGGTAGAACTGATCGAAATCAGCTGAATCCGACACGGTTGCTCCGCTCACCGCACGAGGTGACACCGGACAGTGTCTATCCTGCAGACGCGCGCCGCCGGCGTCCGGTTACACCCTGGCGCCGTCCCCTCCTGCTGTACCCCAGGTGTCTGGAGGGTGCCCTTGCTGTACCCCAGGTGTCTGGAGGGTGCCCTTGCTGACCCGGCGCTCCTCGGCGGCCCGGTCCGCCGTCGCCCGGTCGGCATCGATGGGTACCGTGACGAGCAGCAGCAGCATCAGCCACACGAGCCAGTTGCCCACGATCACGTCGAGCAACCCGTTCTCTGGATGGCCGATCGCGTTGATCGCCACGATCGGGTACGTCAGCAGGGCCACCGCACCGAGCGCGATCGGATTGCGCAGCCCGGACCGGACCGGAGCCCGGGGCGGCGCCAGTGCGGTGTCGACGATGGCGAGCAGGGCGGGGATCCACCAGAAGTTGTGGTGCGGCCAGGTGACCGGGCTGATCAGGCTGGCCGTAAGACCGGCCAGCGCCATCCCGGCCAGCTCGTCGCCGGCGAGCGCGGCGCGGCGGGCGCGCAGGAGTCCGTACGCGGCCACCGGCAGGCAGAGCCCGAGCCACAGCAGGGTCGGGTAAGGGTCGGGCTCGAAGATCCGGGCGAGTAACCCGCTGATCGACTGGTTCATGAAGAACCACAGGTTGCCGACACCCTCGCCGCCCCACACGACCGACGTCCAGTAGCGCGAGGAGTCGGCCGGCGCCGCGACGTGGGCGATGAGGGTCGCCAGGGCCGCTGTCGAGGCGGCGACGATCGAGCCGCGCCAGCGGCGGGTCAACAGCAGGTAGACGATGAAGATCCCCGGGACGAGCTTGATGGCGGTGGCCAGCCCGATCCCCACGCCGAGGAACCGGCTGCGCCGGGGGGCGAGCACCGCGAGGTCGAAGACCACGAGCGCCCACAGCAGCGGGTTGACCTGGCCGAAGTCGAAGCCGATCCAGACCGCGCCGACGCCGGCGACCAGCGGCATCATGACGAGGAACAGCAGCGGGCGCGACCAGCCATGCCGGCGGGCCACGGCGCGGGTCAGCCACCAGATCGTCGCCGCGACGCACAGCACGCTGAGGACGGCGTAGACGGCGATCGATCCGTCTCGGGACAGATAGGCCAGCGGCCGGAGCAGGAACGCCCCGACGGGCGGGTACGTGAAGCCGAGCGAGTCCTGGAACGGGTCGGGCTGGGAGTAGTCGTACAGCGGGTTGCCGTCGACCCACCACCCCATCGCATTCCGGTAGACCATCAGGTCGAAGAATCGGTTCTCCAGCCGCACGTGGATCAGGACGAACGCGAGGCTGCCGAGTGCCGCCGTGATGCCGAGTCCGGGCGCGAACCAGCGCCGGGGCCGGCGGGCGGGCGCCTCGCGACTCACACGACTCCTCTCGCACACACTCGGGGTGACCGCTCATCGGTCGGGCCCACGCTACCTGCCGATGGCCGGCGCGAAGGCCCGAGAGCGGAGTCTAGGGTGGGTTCCAGATCTGCGGCGAAGGGGCCTGCTGTGGCGAACGAGCACCTGGTCTGGGTCGATTGCGAAATGACCGGCCTCGATGTAGAGAAGGACGTCCTCATCGAGGTCGCGGCGCTGGTGACCGACGCCGAACTCACCGTGCTCGGCCCCGGCGTCGACGTCGTGATCCACGCGGATGAGACGGCGCTCGGGTCGATGGTCGAGATCGTCCAGGAGATGCACGAGAAGTCCGGTCTCACCGACGCGGTGCGGGCATCCACGGTCACGGTGGCCGACGCCGAGCAGCTGATCATGGACTACGTCACCCAGTACGTGGCCGAGGCCCGGACCGCCCCGCTGTGTGGCAACTCGATCGCCACCGACCGCGGCTTCCTCGCCCGGTACATGCCCCGCTTCGATCAGTACCTGCACTACCGGATGATCGACGTGTCCTCGATCAAGGAGCTGTGCCGTCGCTGGTACCCGCGGACGTACTTCGGACAGCCGGCCAAGGGTCTGGCCCACCGGGCACTCGCAGACATCCAGGAGAGCATCCGGGAGCTGGAGTACTACCGGCGAACCGTCTTCGTCACTCCGCCGGGCCCCGACGTCGACCAGGCCAAGGGGATCGCGGCCGAGGTGACCGCGCGCCGTCCCATCGGTGCGGAGGCGCCGTCGAGTGAGCCGAGTGGTGCGGAGGCGCCGTCGAGTGAGCGGAGTGGTGCGGAGCCGCCGTCGAGCGCGTCGAGTGGTGCGGAGCCGGCGGCGAGCTAGGTGGCCGGGGTGAGGTCCCGGTCGTACGGCTTTGAGGGTCTTTGGGGTGCCTGACCGGATTTGAACCGGCGACATCTGGGACCACAACCCAGCGCTCTGCCAGCTGAGCTACAGGCACCATCGCGCCCTGAGGCGCCCGACCATGATATCCACCGGCCACCCCGGCAACGCCATCGGGTTTCGCCTCCGGCTAGGAGCCCCCGGCTAGGAGGACGGGGATGGGGAGGCCGTCGCCGCGGGGGACGGCGACCCCGGGGGCTCGTAAGGGATGGCGCTGCCCTTGATGTACTCCTCCCACGGGATGTTCCAGTCGGTAAAGCCGTTGCCCCACTCGAGCTGGACCTCGGTGCCCCGGACGGTGATCGGATCACCGATCTTCACGTTGTTGTAGATAAATTCCGCGTTCTCGGGCGACATGTTCACGCAGCCGTGGGAGACGTTCGTGTTCCCTTGCTGGCTTATCGACCACGGTGCGGAGTGGATGAACTCACCGCCGGTGGTGAGCCGCTCGGCGAAGTCCACGTCGGTCACGTAGCCCTCTCTGACCCCAAGCTCGCGGCGGGTGTCGAACGTGTACCGGTCGTGGCGGGTCATCACGAGCATGGTGCCGCTCGAGGACGGGGTGCTCGGCTTGCCGAGGCTCACCGGGATGGTACGGACGACCTGCCCGTCCTGGGTCACGGTCATCTGTTTCGTGGCGTTGTCCACGTCCATGATGAACGAGCCACCGATGGAGAAGTCCAGGGTCAGGTCGTTGGCACCGTGGATGCCGTCGTACCAGACCACCCCGCCGGTCGCGATACGGACGTGGACGGTGGTGCCGGGCTGCCAGTACTCCTTGGGTCGCCAGTTCACCTGGCTGCCGGGATTGTGGTACGCGCTTGAGATCCAGTGCCAGGTGCCTTCCTGGGCCGGGGTTGTCTCGACGATCATCCGGCGCTGGACCTCCGCCCGAGCGTGCTCGGGCACGTCCGTGTCGAACACGACGATGATCGGCATGCCGATGCCGTACGTGACGCCATCGCCGTTGTAGCTGGAGACGCGCACGGCCTGGTACGGCTCGTCCATCGTGGTGAAGGTCGCCTTCGCCTCGGCGGACGTGCCGTCGGACTTGGTCGCCTTGATCGTCGCGGTGTACTGCGTCGCGTAGGCGAGCTGCTGGTCCGGCATCCAGGAGCTGCCGTCGGCGCGCATCGCACCGGTGACGGCGGTCCCGTTCGCGTCGGCGAGCGTCACGTCGGCCGTGCTGGCACCCTCCAGGGTGAACTGGAGTTCGACCGCCGTGGAAACTCCGGTGGCCCCATCCAGGGGCGCAACGAGGTTGATCTTCGGAGGGTCGGGCGTCTCGCCGGGCTGGTTCCACCTGGCCCCGTCTCCCGTGCAGGCGCTGGCCCCGAACGCGACGGCGAGCACGACCAGGACAGGAACACTTACCCTCCGCAGCATGCGCATGCACTCATCCTGCGCACGCCCGCGACGCGGCGGCAACCCGGCGTCCCCTAGCTGACGGTGTCACGAAGGCCACCCTTGCCGTGCCCTCCTGACACCGGACAAACAACACACGGCTAGTCGGTGGGTCGCGCGGCGGGGTCGACTGAGGTCGGCGTCGGCGACGGCTCCGTGGACGCGGGCGGCGCCGGCGGGACGCCGGTGACCGGGTCGACGGCCGGGGCGTTGGCGAGCTCCGGGGGCACCGGGAGCGCCGAGCCGGCGACGTAGTCCGCCCACGGCCGGTCCCACGCGGTCCAGCCGTTGCCGTGCTCCAGCGTCACCTCGGTTCCGCGGACGATGATCGGGTCGCCGACGTGGGTGATGTCGAAGAGCCACTGGGCGTTGCCGGGCCCCAGGTTCACGCACCCGTGCGAGACGTTGTAGCGACCCTGCGAGCCGACCGACCAGGGCGCGGAGTGGATGAACTCGCCGCCCCAGGTCAGGCGCATGGCCCACTGGACGTCGATGACGTACCCACCGTCGGGTTCGCCCCGGGTGTCGAAGGTGGTCCAGGGGTCATGGCTCATGGTGACCATGAACCCGGACGAGGACGGCGTGCTCGGCTTGCCCAGGCTCACCGGCATCGACTTGGCCAGCTGGTCGTTGACGTAGACCTGCATCTGCTTCGTCGCGTTGTCGACGTACATGAAGACCTTGTCGCCGACCGTAACCGAGGCCGACCGGTCCTCGTCGCCGAACGAGCCGTCGCCCATGGGCACGCCCTCCAGCGCCGCGCGGATGTTGATCGTCGTCCCGGGCTTCCAGTAGTCCGGCGGCCGGTACCAGGCTTGGCTGCCGGTCGGATCCCAGGACCACACCCCCGGCTGCGGCGGGTTCGTCTCGACGAAGAGACGCTTCTGGATCTCTGGTCGGGCCGCCGGTGGAATGTCACCGTCGAACTCGATGGTCACCGGGTAGGCCACGCCGACCGTCTGCCCGTCGAACGCGTACAGGCCGGTATAACTCACCGACTGCGGCTCGCCCATCGTGGTGAAGGTCGTAGTCCGCGTGACGGTCTGCCCGTCCTGACCTTTCGCGGTCACGGTCGCCTCGTAGACCGCGCCGTACGCCAGGGGAGCGGCGGGCACCCACGCGCTGCCGTCGGGACGCATCCGGCCGGGCAGTTCCTCGGCGGTGCCGGCCCGGACCAGCCGCACGGTGTCGAGGTCGCCGTTGGTGACATTGACACCGATCTCTGCCGAGACCGGCACGTTCGCGGCGCCGAGCTCGGGCGTGAGGTTCAGCGTCGCGCCCGGCGGTGGGGCTGGAGCGGCCGCGCCATCCTCGGTCGCCTGGGCGTCATGACGACTGCAGGAGACGAGGGTGAGTCCCGTCAGACCGGTGAGAATGACAACCAACGATGTACGTGCGCGTACAAGGACCCGTCGCATGGGCCCATCGTCACTGCCTGGCGCAGACCCGATCAGGCGGTTGCAGAACGCGCACCCGTATGGGTGCCCGCGGCCCGCACTACACGGGCGCGCTCACCTCGACCGTGCCGCCACGCACCCACGCGGTGACCTTGCGCTCGACGACGAACGACATCGCCGGCACGGTTCCGGCCAGCAGCACCAGCACCGTGCGCACGAAGGGCCACTTGCGACGCACCGCGATATCGAAGGCGGTCACCAGATACACCATATAGAGGAATCCGTGCACCGGCCCCACGACGGCGACCGCGGTGTCGGAGTCCCCGATGTACTTCAGCGGCATGGCGACGAGCACCAGCACCAGCAGCAGCACGCCGGTCACGTAGGCCATCACCCGGAACCTGGTCAGCGCGGCGTTCATGAGCTCTTCTCCTCGACCTTCCTTGTGGGGCTTGGCATTTCGGGTGGCTGGGTGGGGGAGGAGGGCCGGAACGGCATTCCGGGGTAGTCGGCGGGCGTGGCGTGGGGGTGGGCGTTGCGCCAGGCCAGGTAGTGGTTGTAGGCGGCCAGAGCCGGGTCGTCGGAGTCGTCGTAGGCGTGGTCGTTGCGGGGCCGGCGGCGTCGCCGGGGTTGCTCTGCCCGTACGGTCGGCTCCGCCCGTACGGTCTGCTCGTCGGCCTGCTCGGCCGGAGCGGCGTCGGTGTTCGTCCTTACGGCCTTGCGCATCTCGACGACCCACACCCACACCACGAACACAGCGAAGGCCGGCCACTGGATCGCGTACCCGTACGAGAGGAGGTTGCCCGCGGCGGCACGGTCCAGTTGCCACCAACCGAGCCGCAGGAACGTTGCCACGACGGCGAGCACCGCCAGGTGCACCGCGATCCACCGGGCCGTCGCCAGCCTGGCTCGGCCATTGCGTCGCTTCGGCCCAGCACCGCGCACTCGGCGAGCCTACCGATGCGTACGGCCACGCCGAACCGCGCCCTTGCCGCGGCGCCGACCTGGGGCGCCCTGGTCAGCTCACAGCCTGTGGTCCGTACCGGCCCTCCTCCCCCACCCAGCCGCCCGTAACGCAGTTCCTGCCCTCCTCCCCCACCCAGCCGCCCGTAACGCAGTTCCTGCCCTCCTCCCCCACCCAGCCGCCCGTAACGCAGTTCCTGCCCTCCTCCCCCACCCAGCCGCCCGTAATCCAACCGAAACGCCAGATGTCTAGGATCCGATCATGACCGAGCCCGGCGAGCGAGTGAGCATCTAGGCGAGCTGGGAGGCGAGCACGCATGGCGGACGTCTTCGACCAGTATTCGATGGCGGACGCCTGGGACGAGATGTTCGAGCGCCCGGGGGAGCCCCGCCCGGCGTACCGGGCCCTGTTCGCGACACTGCAGCCCCTGTCAGTCGCCGACCTCCGTTCCCGAGCGGACCAGCTCGCCCGGGTCTTCACCGACCGCGGGGTCACGTTCGCGTACGCCGGCGAGGAGCGTCCGTTCCCGCTGGACCTGATCCCGCGGATCCTCGACGCGGCCGAGTGGGACCTGATTGCGCGGGCGGTCCGCCAGCGGGTACTCGCCCTGGAGGCGTTCCTCGCCGACATCTACGGCAACGGCCAGGTGCTCGCCGACGGCGTGCTGCCGCGCCGGCTCGTGCTGACCTCCGCCCACTTCCACCGCCAGGCGTACGGGATCAACCCGCCCAACGGCGTGCGCGTGCACGTCAGCGGTGTGGACCTGATCCGCGACGAGGCCGGCCAGTTCCGGGTCCTCGAGGACAACCTGCGGATCCCGTCCGGGGTCTCGTATGTGATCGAGAACCGGCGCGCCCTGTCGCAGACCCTGCGGAGCGTGTTCGCCGAGGCGCGGGTGACTCCGGTCGATGACTACCCCACCCGGCTGCTCGCCACGCTGCGCGCCGCGGCGCCGGCCGCCGTGACCGACCCCTGCGTGGTGGTGCTCACCCCCGGCGTCTACAACCCCGCGTACTTCGAGCACGCCCTGCTCGCCCGGCTCATGGGTGTGGAACTCGTCGAAGGGCGGGATCTGGTGTGCAGCGGCAACCGGGTCCGGATGCGCACCACGCAGGGTGAGCGGCCGGTGCATGTGGTCTACCGCCGTACGGACGACGACTTCCTCGACCCGCTGCACTTTCGCCCCGACTCGTTCATCGGCTGCCCCGGCATCGTGAACGCCGCCCGGGCGGGGCACGTCACGCTGGCCAACGCCATCGGCAACGGCGTCGCCGACGACAAGCTCCTCCACACCTACGTCCCGGACCTGATCCGGTACTACCTGCACGAGGAGCCGCTGGTCTCCAATGTGGAGACCCATCGGCTCGACGACCCCGACGTTCTCGACCACGTGCTGGGCCACCTCGACGAGCTCGTGCTCAAGCCGGTCGACGGGTCCGGCGGCAAGGGCATCGTGATCGGGCCGCAGGCGTCGGCGGAGACGCTGGCGGTGCTGCGGGAGTCGGTGGCGGCCGACCCGCGCGGCTGGGTCGCGCAGCGCCCCGTGGCCCTGTCCACCTCGCCGACGCTGATCGGGAACAGGCTGGGGCCGCGACACATCGACCTGCGTCCGTTCGCGCTGAACGACGGCAGCGACGTGTGGGTGCTACCCGGTGGGCTCACCCGGGTGGCGCTGCCCGAGGGAACGCTCGTGGTCAACTCCAGCCAGGGCGGCGGATCCAAGGACACCTGGGTGCTGGCCCGGGAGCCGATAACCCCACCCCGCCAGCGGGCGGTGCCCCCGGTCGCGGTGGCGGTCGCCGCGCGGGACGTCTCGACCCGAGACGCCGGGCCGGGCCAGGCGATGGCGAGCCAGCAATGAGGTACGGCATGCTCAGCCGGATCGCGGAGTCCCTGTTCTGGATCGGCCGCTACGTCGAGCGCGCCGACGACACCGCGCGCATCCTCGACGCCTTCCTGGCCGGGATCCTGGAGGACCCGTGGGTGGACGAGGACGCCGCCTGCCGGTCGCTGCTCGCCATCCTCGGCTCGGCCGCGCCCCATGACGGCCGGCTCACCACCGGTGACGTGCTGGAGCTGTTGGGGTTTGACGCCGACAACCCCAGCTCGATCGCGGGGGCGTTGAGCTCCGCACGGGAGAACGCGCGCGGTGCGCGGGAGACGATCTCCAGTGAGATGTGGGAGTGTCTCAACGTCACCTGGAACCAGCTCCCGCAGCGCCGGCTGCACGCCGAGCGGCTGGGACCCGCGCTGTTCCTGGGATTCGTCCGCGAGCGGGCGGCCGCGCTCACCGGGCTGGCCGAGTCGACGATGAGCCGCGACGACGGCTGGCGGTTCCTCGCGCTCGGCCGCAACCTCGAGCGGGTCGACATGACCGGCCGACTGCTGTCGATCCAGAAGATCACCGAGTCGCCGTACCGGCCCTCCTCCCCCACCCAGCCACCCGAACACTCCGACTTCGCCGACCAGTGGCGGACTGTGCTGCGGGCCTGCGGCGCCGACGAGTCGTTCCTGCGCACCCACGGCGGCGCGGTGGTACCGCAGCGGGTGGCGGAGTTCCTGCTGCTGGACCGGCTGTTCCCGCGGTCGGCGCTGCACGCGCTAACCGAGGCGGAGGAGTGCCTGGAGGCGCTCGCCCCTGCGACGGAGCGGGCCGGTATGGCCGACCCGGCCCGCCGGCTCGTGGGTCAGGCCCGCGGGCGGCTCGAGTACGCCGATGTGGCCACCCTGCTGGACGATCTGCCGCAGCGCCTGCGCGACCTGCAGGACGCCTGCGCCGCGGCGAGCGCGGCCATCACCGCGCGGTACTTCGACCAGACCGTGCCGGTTCACTGGGAGCACGAGGCGGTGTGATCGGGCGATGGCGGTGAACAACGAGGGCTGGCGGTTGCGGATCAAGCACGTTACCGGGTTCGCCTACCCGGGGATGGCGCAGGCCTCGTACAACGAGGCCCGGATGACGCCCCTGACCGTACCGGGGCAGAACACCCTGTTCAGCCACGTCGAGTGCAATCCCGGTGCGACGACGTGGCGTTACCGCGACTACTGGGGCACCCACGTCACGGTCTTCGACCTGCAGCGCCCGCACGACCAGCTCAAGGTGACGGCGAGCAGCCTGGTCGAGACGGCCCTCCGCGACCGTGTCCCGGCGCCGGACACGCCGTGGTCGGTGCTGCGGGACGAGTCCACGGTGGACACCTATCTGGAGTTCCTCACCCCGAGCGCGCTGACCACTGTGGACGATGAGCTCACGGCCACCGCCACCGAGCTCGCCGCCGACGCGCCGGCGCCGACGGCCCACGCGATCGCGGAGTGGGTCCGCGCCAACGTCGAGTACGTGCCCGGGTCCACGGGCGTGCGTACCAGCGCCGAAGAGGCCTGGCACCTGCGCAAGGGTGTGTGCCAGGACATCGCCCAGCTCACCGCCGGCATGGTGCGCGCCGTCGGCATCCCGTGCCGATACGTCTCCGGCTACTTCTACCCCAGCGGCGACGCCGAGGTCGGCGACACCGCCGCCGGCCAGTCGCACGCCTGGGTGGAGTGGTGGATCGGCGAATGGACCGGGTTCGATCCCACGAACGGCCTGACCCCCGGCAAGCAGCATGTCATCGTGGCGCGCGGTCGTGACTACTCGGACATCACGCCGCTCAAGGGTGTCTACAACGGCGCGCCCTCGACCGATCTCGGCGTCACCGTGGAGATCACCCGGCTCGTCTAGGGTTCCGGCAGGGCCCGAGCGAGCCGGGCGGCCTGGTACTCGTCCGCGCACGCCGCGTTCGCAGCCTCGATGACGCCGGCCTGCTCAGGGTGCCTGTTCGCGTCCGGGGCGGAGACGCCGTCCGACATCGGGTCGGGATCCTGCACCTCGACCCCGTTGTCGCGCATGCACTGTGCGTACGCCTGCCAGGCGGCGAGTTCGGCATCGCTCATCGGCGTGTCCCGTCCTCCTCCCTCCTCGGACGCCGCGTACTGCTCGCACGCCCTCTGCGCCTCCTCCAGCGCGAGCGCCTCGGCCGATCCCTTCGGGGGGTACTCGAAATTGATCTCGGACTTGCCGCCCACCAGCACTGGATCAGGCATGTCGATGCCTTGTTCCCGCATGCACTGGGCCCACTGGAACGCCAACGCGACGGGATCTATGGACGGGGCGGCGGTGGGCGCTGAGCCGTCGGCCGACGGCAGGCCGTTGCCGGCGGAGTCGGCGCACCCCGCCGCGCCCAGCGTAAGAACGAGCACGGATGCAAGCAGGTCGATCCCGAACCGTCGCATGGCGACACGTTATGACGGAGCTGGTTCGGAGCCGATGAAGAAGTCGTTGTGGATCGGTTGGATATCGGCTGGCCACAAACCCAACGGCGCTCCAGCCGGATCTCAACAGGTTCTTCATCAGCGGTCCCTAGCTTGTCGGGCAGGAGGTCGACGCAAGGAGCTGGAGCATGCGACGAACATGGGGGTTGCTCGCCGTCGCCGCGGCCATGACCGCGTTGCTGACGGGCTGTCAGCGACGACCGGCCGAGGACGAGATCCCGACCGCACAGGGCGGTGGAGGCGAGGGTGCGCCGGCGCCGGCGCCGGCGACCACGGCGGATGTGCTGGCGGCGATGGGTGAGTGGGCGCAGTGCATGCGGGCGCAGGGCTTCGACATTCCCGACCCGTATCTCGACCCGGAGTCGGCAAGTTGACGTTCGGCTTCGAAGGGCCGGGCAAGGGTGATCCGATGGAGGAGCAGTTCGTGATAGCGATGGAGGTCTGCGAGCCGCTCGAGCTCGCATACCAGGACCTTGAGCCCCGGCGGCCGTTCTCAGACGAACAGACGGCGCTCTGGCGGGTGTATGCCCAGTGCCTGCGCGACCACGGCATCGAGGTGGACGATCCCGTCCAGGCCGAAGGTATCGCGCCGTTCCCCGACCCGATCCGCTACCGCGGCGAACGCGCGCTGGTGCAGCAGGCCATGGAGGCGTGCCAGGACGAGAAGTTGGCCGCGCGGAGCGCGCCATGAGACGGCTGACTGTCGCGGCCGTGGTGACCGCGGCCGCCCTGCTGGCCGGCTGCACGAGCGGAGCCGACGCGGGAATCCCGACGACGGGTGGCGGCGCCGCGGGACCGGCACCGACGACATCGGCGGACGTGCTCGCGGCCATGGGCGAGTGGGCACAGTGCATGCGGGACCAGGGCTTTGACGTTCCCGATCCGTACTGGGACCCGGCGACCGGCAAGCCGACGTTCGGCTTCGAAGGGCCTGCCAAGGGCGATCCGATGGAGGAGCAGTTCGTGACGGCGATGCAGGTCTGCGAACCCTACGAGGTCGCGTACCAGGAGATCGACCGCGACCCGTTCTCTGATGAGCAGATGACACTGTGGCGGGCCTTCACCCAGTGCCTGCGGGACCACGGCGTGGAGGTGGCCGATCCCGACCAGGCATCCGGACTACCGCCCTTTCCCGATCCCAAGGCGTACCGCGATCAGCCGGCCGTGCTCGACCAGGCTCTGCGGGCGTGCGAAGACGAGCTTCGGTCCGCTCGGAGCGCGCCATGAGGCGGCTGACTGTCGCGGTCGTGGTGACCCTGGCCGCCCTGCTGGCCGGCTGCACCAACGCCGCCGACCCGGGCATTCCGTCCGCCGACGGCGGGGCGGGGCCGAGCGCCAGCGCCACAGCGGACCTGCTGGACCTGATGGGCCAGTGGGCGCAGTGCATGCGAGACCACGGCGTCGACATGCCCGATCCCTACCTCGACCCGGAGACGGGCAAGTACACGTTCAACTACGAGGGACCCGGTAAGGGCGAGCCTGGGGCCGAGGCGAACCTGGCGGCGCAGGAGGCCTGCCTGGAGTACGAGACGGCGTACCAGGAGTTCGGCGACCCGACCCCGATGTCGGAGGAGCAGTTGCGGCTGTTCCGGGAGTGGGCGCAGTGCATGCGTGACCACGGCGTCGACCAGCCCGATCCCGGTCCGTACGGTTTCGAGGACGGCCCGGCCGACGAGAACCCGCGGGCTGAGGACCCGCAAGCCGCGGTGAAAGAGCAGGCCGAGGCGGCGTGCTTCGACAAGTTCCTCGAGGCCCGGATGGCGGGCGCGTGACGCCGCAGACACCGGAGGCGAGATTGTCGCCCGAGCAGCCCGGCCGTAAGGATGACGTACCCACCGCCGTCTACCCAGTCGTGGCCGATGGCGAGGCGGCGACCACAGTGGACGGTCCGCCGTCCGGCCTCGGTCGGCATCGCCGCCGGCGGCAGATCCGGGCCGCGGTCGGCGTCGGCGCCCTCGGACTGACGGTCGTCGTGGCGGCGATCGCGGCGCTCGGGCTCGGTGGGCCGACGACGGAACTAGAGCCGAGCTCTGGCGCGCCACCGGCCACGGCGACCGTGGAGCGCATGACGCTGACGCAGACCGAGCGCCTCGCCGGCACGCTGGGCTACGGGCCGGTGAGCGTGCTCACCGCCCGGGCGAGCGCCACGCCCCCGGCTTCGGCCGGCCTCACCGCGCACGGTCTGATCGAGCCGAGCGGGACACCGACGCCGAGCCCGACGGCGACGCCGTCCCCGACCCCGTCGCCCGACCCGACGACCGAGGCGCCGCCCACCGAGGAGCCGTCGCCCTCACCGACCGCTTCCCCGACTCCGTTCACGACCAACACGATCACCTGGCTCGCACCGATCGGCACCGTGGTCGCGCGGGGGCAGCCGGTGTACAAAGTGGACAACCTTCCGGTCGTGCTCCTCGTGGGTGACACCCCGCTGTTCCGGGTTCTGGCCGAGGGGCTGGTCGGCCCGGACGTCTCCGTGCTGGAGGCGAACCTCGCGGCGCTCGGCTACGCCGGCCTGACCGTCGACGAGAGCTTCACCGCCGCGACCGCCGCGGAGCTGCGGCGCTGGCAGGGCGACCTGGGAGTGCCGCAGACCGGAACCGTCGACGTGAACCAGGTCATCGTGGTGCCGGCCGAGTTTCGGGTGGCCGAGCACCGCACCACCGTGGGTAGTGAGGCCGCCGGAGAGGTGCTCGCCTACACCGGTACCGCGCCCCTGGTCACGCTCGACGTCCCGGTGAACCGCCGGCACCTGGTCCAGGTTGGACAGTCGGTCACGCTCACCCTGCCGGACGGCGGGTCAGTCACTGGCTCGGTGGCCTCGGTCGGCACGGTGGCGGCGGTGAGCGAGGCAGACACGGGCGGCGGAGGCGGCGCGCTCGCGGTGCCCGCGACGGTCACGCTCGCCGAGGGCGCCGACCTCGGTGGGTTCGACGGTGCGCCGGTCGGCCTGGAGATCGTGGTGGCCGAGCACGCGGACGTCCTGACGGTGCCGGTCGGTGCCCTCGTGGCCCTGGCCGAAGGCGGATACGGCGTGCAGGTCATCGAGGGGTCGACCAGCCATTATGTCGCCGTCGAGACCGGGATGTTCGCGATGGGTCGCGTGGAGGTCACCGGGGTCGAGGAGGGCACGGTCGTGGGGGTGCCGGCATGACAGCGGTCGCGGAACTGACTGCGGTGACCCGGGAGTACCCCGGTGGGGTGGTCGCACTCGACGAGGTGTCCTTGCGCATCGACACCGGCGAGCTCGTCGGAATCGTCGGACCCTCGGGGTCGGGCAAGTCCACGATGCTGCACCTGCTCGGCACACTGGACCGCCCGAGCTCGGGCACGGTGAGCATCGATGGGTATGACGTCGCCGCCCTGTCGGACCGGCAGGTGTCGGCGTTGCGCGCTACCCGGATCGGCTTCGTGTTCCAGCAGTTCCACCTCGCCGCCGGCGTACCGGCGGTCGACAACGTCGCCGACGGGCTGCTCTACGCCGGCGTCGTCCAACCGGAACGACGACGGCGGGCCCGGGCGGCGCTCGCGCGGGTGGGCCTGGCCCACCGGATGGACCACGAGCCGCACGAACTCTCCGGCGGTGAGCGGCAACGGGTGGCGATTGCCCGCGCCGTCGTCGGGCAGCCGGCTCTGCTGCTGGCCGACGAGCCGACGGGCAACCTCGACTCGGCCTCCGGTGCGGGGGTGCTGCAGGTGCTGCACGACCTCAACCGGGCCGGCACGACGGTCGTCATCGTCACGCACGACCGCGGGATCGCGAGTGGGCTGGCCCGGCTCGTCGAGATGCGGGACGGCCGGATCCTGCTGGACACCACCACCACCCGACCTGCGGGAGCGGCCCGATGAGGCCCGCGCTGAGCCAACCGGCCGCCTTCGCCCTCACGATGGAGCGAGTTCGGGACCTCAGGCGGCTGAAGCCGGCCCGGATGCCGATCGGCGACGTCCTGCGGGTGGGCGCCGCCGGCCTGCGCACCCGACCGGCGCGGGTGTTCCTCTCCGCGCTCGGCATCGCGATCGGGATCGGGGCGATGGTGTCGGTCGTGGGCATCTCGGCCTCGAGCCAGGAGATGCTCAACCGGGAGTTGGCAGCGCTGGGCACCAACCTGCTGCGCGTGGGGCCCGGGGACTCGCTCACGGGCGAGCCGTCCCACCTGCCCGAGAGCGCGATCGCGATGATCGATCGGATACCACCGATCCTGTCCGTGACGGCGACGGGGGACGTCGACGCGCGGGTTTACCGCAATGACCTGGTTGCACCCGGCCAGACCGGCGGCATCTCGGTCCTGGCGGCGCGCACCGATCTGCTCGCCACGGTCGGGGGTTCGGTCTCCAGTGGCGCCTTCCTGACCGATGCTACGGCCGCGTTTCCCGCGGTGGTCCTCGGATCGGGGGCGGCGCAACGGCTCGGGGTCGGCGCGGCCGGGCCCGACCAACTGGTGTGGCTCGGGGGCGAGTGGTTCGGTGTGGTCGGTGTACTGCACCCGGTGCCGCTCGCCCCTGAGCTGGACAGCGCGGCGCTGATCGGTTGGCCGATCGCCCAGGCAGAGCTGGGCTTCGATGGGCATCCGACCACCATCTACACCCGCTCACGCGAGGACTCGGTCGAGGCCGTACGCGCGGTCCTCGCGGCCACGGCGAACCCCGAGCGGCCGAGCGAGGTCGCGGTCGAGCGGCCGTCGGACGCCCTGGCGGCCGTGCGGGCGACCGACGCCACGCTCGGCGCGTTGCTGCTCGGGCTCGGCGCGGTGGCCCTCGTTGTCGGCGGTGTCGGGGTGGCCAACACGATGGTCATCTCGGTGCTGGAACGCCGCGGCGAGGTCGGGCTGCGCCGGGCCCTGGGCGCCACCCGCGGCCAGATCAGGCTCCAGTTCCTGGCCGAGTCGCTCCTGTTGTCGGCGCTCGGCGGGCTGGGCGGCACCCTACTGGGAATCCTGGTGACCGGCGCCTACGCTGCCATCCAGGGCTTCCCGGTCGTCGTACCGGCCTGGGCGACCGTCGGGGGGGTCGTCGTGACGTTGCTGATCGGCGGGGTCGCGGGCCTCTACCCGGCGATCCGGGCGGCCCGGCTCGCGCCGACGGAGGCACTGGCTACGCCGTGACCGACATCACTAAGGGCCAAGAGCTGAAGGGTGAGCGGGGTGAGTGCACGGATCCTGGTCGCCGAGGACGACCCGATGCAGGCGGACCTCATCCGGCTGTACCTGGAGCGGGAGGGGCATGGTGTACGCCTTGTCCACAATGGACGGCACGCGCTGGAGCAGGTCCGGGCCCGGCGGCCCGACCTGCTCGTGCTCGA
Source organism: Micromonosporaceae bacterium (assembly GCA_052038195.1). Lineage (GTDB taxonomy): Bacteria > Actinomycetota > Actinomycetes > Mycobacteriales > Micromonosporaceae > DATBGZ01. The sequence continues at coordinate 19,823 of JBQGBY010000099.1, forward strand.
CGTGATGATGCCGGGGCTGGACGGCCTCGACCTGTGCCGCGTCCTGCGTACGGAGTCGGATGTGCCGATCCTGATGCTGACCGCGCGCAGCACGGAGGATGACCTGCTGCTCGGGCTGGACCTCGGGGCCGACGACTACATGACCAAGCCGTTCAGCCCGCGGGAACTCACGGCCCGGGTGCGGGCGCTGTTGCGGCGGGCCGGCACCGGCCTGGCCACCGCGGTGCGCAGGATCGGTGACCTGGAGATCGACGCTGATCGCTTCGAGGTCCGGGTCGGCGGCGAGCCGGTCGCGTTGACTGCGAAGGAGTTCGGCATTCTCGAGACCCTGGCGAGCGAGCCGGGACGGGTCTTCACCCGGTCGCAGATCATCGACAAGGCCTTCGGCTTTGACCATGACGTGCTTGAGCGCACCGTCGACGTCCACGTCCTCAACCTGCGCCGCAAGATCGAGCCGGACCCGACCGATCCGTCCTATGTGGAGACCGTATACGGCCGGGGCTACCGCCTCGCCGGCCCCAAGCAGACGCCGGGGGAGGGGTCGTGAGCTTCCGGGTCCGACTGCTGGCTCTGGTGGGCGTCGTCGCGCTCAGTGCGGTGGCGGCGACCGCCTTCCTCGCATACACCCAGAGCGCCCGTCAGGTTACCGAGTCGGCGGCGGCCGACTACCAGACGAGCCAGCGGATCGTTACTGAGCTCACCGCGTACGCCCAGGAGCATGCCAGTTGGGTCGGTGTCGAGTCCATCGTGGGCGAGCTCGCCCGGCAGACGGGACAGCGCATCCGGCTGATCGGCGAGGCCGACGCGATCCTGGCCGACAGTGACACGCTCGCCGGCGGCCCGGCCCGGCCGGTGGACTCGCTGCCGATCGCCATCGACCCCCGCCCGACCCTCACCCTGCCGACCGGCCTGGTGCCCCCATCGGGCAGGAAGCCCATGGAGGTGGCGTCCACCATCGCGGGTTACCGGCACGATCTTCGGCTCCTCGCCTGCCTGACCGAGCACGGGCTCCCCGTGGTCGTCAGCGTCGGACCGTACGGTGTGCCGGTCTACGAGGCGGGCGAGGAGGCGCGGATCGGCGACCCGTATCAGGTCGCTGCCTGTAGCGAGTCGGCGTTGCCGGACGAACCGACCGCCGAGGAACTCTCCGCGGCCGCCGTGTGTGTGCGCGGAGATGAGATCTCGCCGCCCGACGACGTGCGCGATGGAGCCATCGACGACGCTTCGGAGGCCTGCCTCGAGCAGCTCTTCGCCGAGCTGACCGCCGGCCTCGGGCCCCGGCCGGTGCGGCTCTACCTCGGCGCCGCCGCGGTGCGCGATACCTCGCTGGATCCGGGACCGGTGGCCGCCGCGGCCGGGCTTGTCGCCGTGCTCGCGCTCGGCGGGACGGTTCTGGTCAGCCGCCGTGTGCTGCGGCCCGTCCGGGCCCTCACGGCCGCGTCACGGCAGTTGGGCGAGGGTGGCTTCGACCGCCGGGTCCCGGTGCGGGGCCGCGACGAGGTGGCGCAGCTGGCCCGGTCCTTCAACCGCATGGCCGACTCCCTGCAGCGCGCCGAGCAGCGGCAGCGACAGCTCATCGTCGATGTCGCCCATGAGCTTCGGACGCCGCTGTCGAACCTGCGGGGCTACCTGGAGGCGCTCAAGGACGGCGTGGTGGCGGGCGACCCGAGCCTGTTCGAGAACCTGCACCGCGAAGCCGTTCTGCAACAGCGCATTGTGGACGATCTGCAGGAGCTCGCGCTCGCCGAGGCGGGCGTGCTCGCCTACCACCGCACCGAGGTCGACCTGGGCGAGCTGTTGGCGACCTGCCAGACCGCGCACCAGGCGGCCGCCGACACGGCCGGTGTCGGGCTCCAGGTCGACGCAGCCGCATCTGTCACGGTCCACGCCGACCCCGACCGCCTCCGGCAGGTACTGGGGAACCTCGTCACGAACGCGATCCGGGCGACGGGATCGGGTGGGTCGGTAACCTTGCGCCTGGTCGACGACGCCGTGGACACGGGCTCGGTGCAGGTCATTGACACTGGCATGGGAATCGATCCGGACGACCTGCCCCACATCTTCGACCGGTTCTGGCGGGCCGACCGCGCCCGGGGCCGGGCCACCGGCGGCAGCGGTCTGGGTCTGGCGGTCGCGAAGCACATCATCGACGATCATTGTGGACAGATAACGGCCGCCAGCCGGCCGGGTCAGGGCACCACCATCACCGTCACCCTGCCCCGCGCCACCGGGGCGACCAGTTCTGAGCGGTGAACCGGCCGGTCACTCTGCCGTGGACGATACGGGGGTGGCGACGGAGATGGTGAGGTCGGTGCCGTCGGAGTCGACGGTGGCTGAGGCTCCGGGCGTCAACTCCCCGGCGAGCAGCATGTTCGACAGCGTGTTGTCCACGTCGCGCTGGATCGCGCGCCGCATCGGGCGGGCCCCGAACTCGGGCTGGTAGCCCCGGTCGGCGATCCAGTCGATGGCGGCCGGAGTGAAGTCGACCTTCACGTTCTGTGCGTGCAACCGGCGGCGGGTCTGCTCCAGCAGCAGCTCGACGATCTGCCGCAGGTGCTCGCGCTCCAGGCGGCGGAACGTGATGATGCCGTCGATACGGTTGAGAAACTCCGGCCGGAAGAGCTCGCGCAGGTCGTGCATCAGCGCGTCGGTGACCCCCGCGTCGGGCTCGGTCTGCTCGCCGCCGAAGCCGATCGCCTGCCGTCCCTGGCCGATGAGGTCCGACCCCACGTTGCTCGTCATGATCAATACGGCGTTGCGGAACGAGACCGTACGGCCCTGGCTGTCGGTGAGCCGGCCGTCTTCCAGGACCTGAAGCAGGACGTTGAAGACGTCCGGGTGCGCCTTCTCGATCTCGTCGAGGAGGATGACCGCGTACGGTCGCCGCCGGACCGTCTCGGTGAGCTGGCCGGCCTCGCCGTAGCCCACGTACCCCGGGGGTGCCCCGACCAAGCGGGACACCGTGTGGCCTTCCGAATATTCGGACATGTCAAGACGGACCATGCGGTCCTCGTCGCCGAACAGCGTCTCCGCCAGCGCCCGCGCGAGCTCGGTCTTGCCGACGCCGGTCGGCCCGAGGAACAGGAAGCTGCCCACGGGGCGGTTTGGGTCCGCGAGCCCGGCCCGAGAGCGCCGTACGGCCTCTGCCACCGCCGTGACCGCCTCGTCCTGGCCGATGACCCGGCGCCGCAACTGCGCCTCCAGGTTCATCAGGCGGATCTTCTCCTCCTGGGTGAGCTGCGCGACCGGGATGCCGGTGGCGCGGGAGACGACCTCGGCGATCTCGGCGACGCCCACCACGGGGACCGCGCCGGCCTCGCCCGGGGCCGGCGCCTCGAGGCGCGAGCGGACCGAGGCGATCTGGTCGCGCAGCGCGGTGGCCCGTTCGTACTGCTCGTCGGAGACCGCCTGCTCCTTGTCCCGCAGCAGTGCCTCCAGTTGCTGCTCGGTCTCCCGCCGCCCCGCCTCGGGGGTGCCGGCCCGCAGCCGGGCCCGGGCTCCGGCGAGGTCGACCAGGTCGATCGCCTTGTCCGGCAGAAACCGGTCGGCGACGTAGCGGTCGGACATCTCGGCCGCGGCGACCAGCGCCTCGTCGGTGAACCGGACCTGGTGGTGCGCCTCGTACCCGTCCTGGAGTCCGTGCAGGATCGCGACCGTATCGTCGACTGTGGGCTCCGGCACGAGGATCGGCTGGAACCGGCGTGCGAGCGCCGCGTCCTTCTCGATCGTCCGGCGGTACTCGTCCACTGTGGTCGCACCGACGACGTGCACGTCCCCGCGCGCCAGGGCCGGCTTGAGCAGGTTGCTCGCGTCCATGCCGCCGTCGGAACCACCGGCGCCAGCCCCGACAAGGGTGTGCACCTCGTCGAGAAAGATGATCAGCTCGCTGCTGTGCACGCGGACCTCGTCGAGCACCTTCTTGACCCGCTCCTCGAAGTCGCCGCGATACCGGGTGCCGGCGACGAGCCCCGCCAGGTCGAGCTGGACGACCCGCTTGCCCTGCAACGTCTGGGGCACGTCGCCCTCGACGATTCGCTCGGCGATGCCCTCGACGATCGCGGTCTTGCCGACGCCGGCCTCGCCGATCAGTACCGGGTTGTTCTTGGTACGCCGGGAGAGCACCTCGACCGCCTGCTCGATCTGCTCCTCGCGCCCGACCACGGGCTCGAGCTTGCCGTCGCGCGCCATCGCCGTCAGGTCGTGCCCGTACTGGTCCAGGGCGGATGTGCCGGTGGCGCCCTTGGCCGCCGCACCGGCGGTCGGGGCGCCGGCCTCCTTGGCTCGCTGCAGCGAGTCTGCGTCGACCCGGGCCCGGCCGAGCATCCGGCCCGCGATGGAGTCCGGGTTGCTGGCCAGGGCCATCAGCAGGTGCTCGGGTCCGATGTAGGACGAGCCGGCGGCGCGCGAGAGTTGGTGCGCCTGCAGCAGCGCCCGCTTCGTGCCGGGCGTGAGGGTCAGCCCCTCGTCGGGGCGCCGGGGCGGGGCCCCGTCCGGGCGGCGGCTCTCCCGGTTGAGCTGGGCCAGCAGGATGTCCGGGTCGCCGCCTGCCTTGTAGATGAGCGAGCGCAGCGCGTGCCGCTGCAGCCCGGCCCACAGCAGGTGATTGGTGTCGATGTCGGCGGCTCCGAGGTCGCTGGCCCGGCGGGCGGCGTCCACGAGCAGGTCCCGTGCCTGGGCGCTGAGCAACTTGCTGATGTCGACCCGGTAGACCGGCCGCCGGGTCTCGGGTAGCCGCAGCAGTCGGGCGATCAACTCGTCCCAGGAGGCGGGCTCGGAGGCGCGCTCGGCGTCGCTGGCCATGCCTGCCATCGTGGGGGCGTACCGGTGGGGTCGGTGGGGTTTCCCCGACCGGCCACCCGTCGGGGGTGGCGGTGCTAGCGTCACGCGAGAGGCGGCGCCAGCAGGTCCGCGCCGGCAAGGAGTTCCGGCGACGCTTGCGGAGCGGAACCATGTAGCGGGTCGGCGACGCTTGCGGAGCGGAACCATGGATTCCGGGGAGAGCGGGGGTCTTCGTGGGTAAGGCGAAGGTGAACGCGGACGAGCAACGCGCCGCGGACGCGGCGACCCGTGACGAGCTGGGCGTCGTCGAGGACGAGCTGGCCCAGCTTCGCACCGAGATCGAGTCGCTGCACAGCCTGCTGGGCGGGCGCAACGCGGGCCCGATGGACCTGGCCGAGAGCGCCGCCGCGATCACCTCAGCCGAGGAGCAGGAGGCACTGCTCGAGGTGCTCGAGGCCCGCCGCGACGCGCTGCAGCGCAAGCTGGGCATCGAGCCCTGACGCTAGCGCGGTTGTCCAAGATCCACACGGTCACGGCCTTGTGCGTGTGGGTCGATCTCCATTGCGTACGCTTCAGTCCATGATCGTGATGATCTTGGTGGTGCGCCACACGCACTGTCGTGTGTGGACGGCCGTGCCCCGAACGCCGCCAGCGTCGCCTCGAGCAGCGGCAGCCCGCGCAGCACCTGCCTGGACCGGATGGCGAGATCCCACAGAGGCTCGAACTTCTTCCACCCGACGGCGTAGGCGAGGTGCCGGGCGCGGTCGCCAAGGCTGTCCTTTGTGGAGGCCCCCCGCCAGATCGCCGACCACCGGTAGAAGTCGCGGTACGCCCGCCAGTACCCGGTCTCGAGCTGCTCGGCTGTCATGCCCCGCGGTTCGAACACCACATGCCGGGTGTCGTACCGATCCCAGTCGTGGTGCCGTATCCGGCCCGCGGAGGCCATCCGCTCATACAGTGCGGAGCCCGGGTCCGGCGTCGTCCGGCCGTGCGGTTACGTGCAGGCCGCCGAGCACGACGCACGATCCGCGCGCCCGGTCATGGTCGGCGATCTCGTACGAGCGCCGGGCCGAGGTGATATAGACCTGGATCGCCACGGGGTCCGGCGGGGGGTCCTCGTCGAGCCGCAGCGGGCGTACGTGCTCGTCCTGGATCCTGACCTCGGTGTCGGGCGGCAGGTATGCGGCGAGGGTGGCCAGCCCCAGCGGCGGGAACAGCGAGTACTTGATCGGCCGGAACAACGGACTGGTCGCCTCGGTGAGAGCCGGGAGGATCATCGTCACCCGCATGCCCCGCCACGGTATCGAAGGGCGCTGAGCCGACCCTGAGCTCTGTCGGGGATGCGCGCCTCGGGCCTGGAAGGGTCGTGCCGGCGAAAAGCATGAGGAAGGCGGCCGTCCTGCGCGGGTAGGGTGACCGACGTGACCGCCGACGTACGTCTTCGCGCGGAGGCGGCGCCGTGACCGCCACTCTCGTCGCCCGTGGGCTGTCCGCCGTCCACGGCGACCGGGTCCTGTTCAGCGGCCTCGACCTCGTAGTGGCCCCCGGCGACATCATCGGACTCGTCGGCGCGAACGGGGCCGGCAAGTCGACCCTACTGCGGATCCTCGCCGGTGAACGCCGCCCCGACGCGGGCACGGTGAGCCTGAGCCCGCCCACCGCGACCATCGGCTACCTGCCTCAAGAGGTGCCCCGGGACGAGACCGTGGGGGAGTACCTGGTTCGGCGCACCGGCGTCGCCGACGCGCAGCACCACCTCGACCGCACCGCGGCCGCCCTGGCCGAGGGAGAGTCCGGCGCTGACGAGGCGTACTCGGCCGCACTGGAGCGCTGGCTCGCACTCGGCGGTGCTGACGTGCCCGAGCGGACCGCGCAGGTGGCGGCCGAGCTCGGGCTGACGATTCAGCTCGATCGGTCGATGGCTGGGCTGTCGGGCGGGCAGGCGGCCCGGGCGTCGATGGCGGCGCTGCTGCTCAGCCGCTACGACGTGTTCCTCCTCGACGAGCCCACCAACGACCTTGATCTGTCCGGGCTCGCGCGGTTGGAGGAGTTCGTGACCAGCCGGCGGGTCGGCACGGTGCTGGTGAGCCACGACCGGGAGTTCCTCACCCGTACGGTCACCTCGGTCCTCGAGCTTGACCTCGCGCAGCAGCAGGTGAACTCCTTCGGCGGAGGCTACGCGTCCTATCTGGACGAACGGGCGGTCGCGCGGGCGCACGCCCGTGAGTCCTATGAGGAGTACGCCGAGACCAGGACGCGGCTGGCGGAGCGGGCCCGGATGCAGCGGGCCTGGATGGAGAAGGGCGTGCGCAACGCCCGGCGCAAGGCCACCGACAAGGACAAATTCGTCCGCCACTTCCAGGCCGAGTCGAGCGAGAAGCAGGCCGCCAAGGCCCGCGCCACCGACCGCCTCATCGAGCGGCTGGCGGTCGTGGAGGAGCCGCGCAAGGAGTGGGAGCTGCGGATGACGATCGCCGCCGCCCCCCGCGCCGGGGCCGTGGTGGCCAGCCTGCGCGACGCGGTCGTGCATCGGGGGAACTTCACGTTGGGGCCGGTGTCGCTGCAGATCGACTGGGCGGACCGGGTGGGCATCGTGGGCGCCAACGGGTCGGGCAAGTCGACGCTGCTCGCCGCGCTGCTCGGCCGGATCCCGCTTGACTCGGGCGACCGCTACCTCGGGCCGGGTGTCGTCGTGGGCGAGGTCGACCAGGCCCGGGCTCTGTTCCACGGGCCGGAGCCGCTCGTCGATGCGTTCCGGCGACAGCTTGCGGAGCCGGATCGACATGGCCGGAGTGCGGCTGCCCCGGGTCTTCGCCCGGCGGAGGTACGGACGCTGCTTGCCAAGTTCGGACTGCGGGCCGCCCATGTGCTGCGTCCCGCCGCCACGCTGTCGCCGGGGGAGCGCACCCGGGCCGCGCTGGCTCTGCTGCAGGCCGAGGGGGTCAACCTGCTCGTCCTCGACGAGCCGACCAACCACCTCGACCTGCCGGCGATCGAGCAGCTCGAGTCGGCGCTGGCGAGCTACCCCGGCACGCTGCTGCTGGTGACCCACGACCGGCGCATGCTCGACGCCGTCCGCCTGACCCGCATGATCACCCTTCGCGATGGAGCATCGGCCGAAACCCCGGTGGCCTGACCGCCCTCGACACGTCACGTGGCAGGCAGGAGGGGCACCCTCCTGTCCATCAGGTTTCGGCAAGGTGCCCCTCCTTACACCCCAGCGGAACCGGGCATATCCCCGAAACCACGACTCCCGCCGTAGAACCCGGATAGCGTGGCCTAATCCAGCAGGTACGTCAGTCGGGGGGAGACATGCGTGCTTCGGGGGAGGAGTTCCCCGGCAGGTCGAAAGAGAACCCAGCCGGGTCCGATGACCCGCGGTCGTCGACGTCAGACACGCGGGGCGCCGCGAAGGACGCGCGCGGACAGCTAGAGGAGGACGCAGCCAACCGGCCGGGGGAAAGGTCCCGGCGGATGGAGCAGAACCAGACGCGCGACATGCGGGCGCGACCGGCGTCGCAGCGGCAGGACGCGGCTCGACGGCCCAGGTGGCCCATCCCGCTGGCGTTGCTCGGTCTGCTGGGGCTCGCCCTGGCGGCGATCCTCGGATGGGGTGTCGCGCCCGGCCGCAAGCAGTTGCCGTCCGATGTGAACACCACCCGGGACTTCAGCGGCACGGCCAACACCTTGCTGAACCCGCAGGCGCTGGAGTCGGGCGACGCCGGCAATGCGCTGATGGCCAACGTTCCCGTCACCGGGCAGCGCACCGTTCGTGTCCTGGATACGAGCGGCAACAACGCCCGCGTCATAGACGAGCGGACCCTCGTCTCCGGTGGTCAGCCAGTCGGCTCCGGTTCACACACCTACGCGGTGAACCGCAGGTCACTGGAGCCGGCCACCGGCGCGCCGAGCGACTGGGATGTCGAGCCACACCAGGGGCTCACCGTGAGCTTCCCGATCGGGGCGGAGCGCCGCGACTACTCGGGCTGGGTGAACGACACCCAGGAGACGACACCGATCCGGTTCGTCCGGGAGGAGTCGCGCGGTGGCGTGAACGCGTTCGTCTACCAGTCCAAGGTTGAACCCACACCGATCAGGGACCAGGCCGTGCTCTCGAGCCTGCCGACGAGCCTGTCCCGCAACACGCTCCAGGGCATCGCCCCCTCGCTCCCGCTCTCGGCGGACGAGATGGGCTCCCTCAGCCAGGCGCTACCGAGCCTGCCCGAGCAGGTGCCGGTGACCTACACGTACGAGGGCGCCACCATCTACTGGGTCGAGCCGACGACGGGCACCGTCATCGATGTGGCGCGGCAGGAGGTGCGTACCGGAACTATCGCCGGTCCGGGCGGCGCGGTGCTCGCCAGCATGCCGGTGTACAACGTGGACACCCGGTACACCGACGACAGCGTGGCCGCGGCCGGCCGGTACGCCAGCGACCGTCGCAACGCGCTGAACACCGTCGGCTCGACCTGGCCCTGGGTTCTCGGGACCCTCGGCACGCTCGCGCTCCTCGCCGGCCTGCTCGGTCTGCTCGCGCGGCGTCGTCCGCAACCGCAGCCGGCTGGGCCGGGAACCACCGCCGGAGCCAGCGAGCGGATGATGGCCGAGGCCGACGACCGCCGACGGGTCGACGCACCCGATGCCGCGCGTACGCGGCAGACAGAGGCCGGGCGACCACAGCCGCCGTACGCCGGGCAGACCCCGCACGCGGGTCCGTACCGGGGCTCGACCGCCGGTGAGCAACCGCATGTCGAAGAGGCTCAGCATCCGGGACGAGGTCAGCCGCCGCCTGGTGAGGGCAGGCAACCACCACCACGAAGTTAACAATCGACAACTGGGCCGGCGCCCCCGCGAGGCGCCGGCCCAGTCATGCGTGCGCGGCCATGCGTCCGCGGCGTCCGGGTGTGCACCGGTGTGCCCGGGGTACCCGTTGTGTAAGGAAGGGCACCTTGCTGACATCTGGTGTACAGGAGGGGGCCCTTCCTGACATCGGCGTGGTCGGCCCGGTCTAGTCGACCGGTCGAGTCGGCGTGGTCTAGA
>JBQGBY010000100.1:0-42141 GCA_052038195.1 Micromonosporaceae bacterium
TCGGCGGATGAGTCGGCGAGTTCGGCCAGCGCCTGCGTGGTGCGGGCGACGTTGGCCTCGTTCGCGTGTTCCCATCGCTGGATCCGCTCCGCAGCGTCGGCCGCGGGTTCGGTTGAGGCGAGCACCGTCGCCGTGAGCTCCGCGAGTGCGGCGTAGAGGTCGTACCGCAGCGCCATGCGGGCCATCGTCTGCCAACGGTCCTGCCGGGGCAGGGCGGAGATGCGCGACAGCAGCTCGTCCACCCGGAACCGGTCCGACAGACCAAAGTAGACGCTGGCGACCTCGCGCTCGTTGTAGCCGCTCCGGTTCGCCACCTCCACGACGTCGAGCAGCCCGAAGCCGTACCGCAGCCGCGACCCCCAGCCGGCGATCGCCGGTGGCAGCCCGGCCGCCACGAGCGCGGCCTCGTCGGCCAGCAGGGTCTCCCGCTCGCGGCCCTGGAAGAGCTCGGCCAGGTGGGGCAGGAGCCCTAGCACGCCCGGCCGGCTCTGCCCGTCCTGTTCCGCCTCCCGAGCTCGCCGGAAATGAGCGATCTCGGCGGTGACGTCGATGGTGGTCCGGTTCGCCACCAACCAGCGCACGGAACGGTCGACCAACCGCCGGATCTCCAGCAGCAACGAGGTCTGCACACCCGCGGGCACGGTGCCGTCCAGTGCCTCGACCGCGGCCCAGAACGACCGCAGGTCGAACACCTCGCGCACCACGACGAACGCCCGCAGGATGTCGGCGACGCTGGCGCCGGTTTCCTCCTGCGCCCGGTACAGGAACGAGAGCCCACCCCGGTTGATCGCCTCGTTCACCACGGCCGTGGTGACCAACTCACGCCGCAGCCGGTGCTGGTTCATCCGGTCGACGAAGCGCTGGTCCACCGGGGACGGGAAGTACTCCACCAGCACCTGGGCGGTCCAGTCGTCGTCCGGCAGCGCCGAGGCCTGCACGTCCCGGGTGGCGTTGATCTTCGCGTAGGCGAGCAGCACCGCCAGCTCGGGTGAGGTGAGGCCGGTGCCCGACGCGAGCCGGGCGGCGAGGGCCTCGTCACTGGGGAGCCCTTCGAGGGTGCGGTCGAGATGGCCGGCCCGCTCCATCTCGGTGATCATCCGGCGGTGCACGGGGAGAAGCACCGCGGCCTGCGCCCGGGACGCCCCGAGCGTGTTGGCCTGGTCGTAGTTGTCGCGCAGCACCAGCGCGGCGACCTCGTCCGTCATCGCCGCCAACAGTTCGTCGCGCTCCGGCCGCGACAGTTCGCCGTCGGCCACGGCGCCGCCGAGCAGGATCTTGAGGTTGACCTCGTGGTCGGAGCAGTCGACGCCGGCCGAGTTGTCGATGAAGTCCGTGGCGATATAGGCCAGCCGCTCGCCGGCGGCGTCCGTCGACCCACCGGAGAGCGCGTACTCGACCCGGCCCCGCTGGGTCAGGCCGAGGTTGCCGCCCTCGGCGACGATCTTCGCGCGCACCTGGGCGCCGTTGACCCGGACCCCGTCGTTGCCCTTGTCGACGACGTCGGTGTGGCTCTCTCTTGTGGACTTGACGTACGTACCGATGCCGCCGTTGAAGAGCAGGTCGACCGGTGCCCGGAGGATCGCCTTGATCAAAGCGGTCGGCGCGAGCGAGGTGACCGTCTCGTCGTCGATGCCCAGCGACCGCCGCATCTCCGGCGAGACCGGGATCGCCTTGGCCGTACGCGGCCAGACACCGCCGCCGGTGGAGATCAGCGACCGGTCGTAGTCATCCCACGACGACCCTGGCAGGTTGAACAGCCGACGACGCTCTACAATGGACCATTTCGCGTCCGGATCGGGATCGACGAACACGTGTCGGTGGTCGAAGGCGGCGACCAGGCGGAGGTGGTCGGCAATGCCGTCCCTTCCCTCCAGCCCCGCCCAGCCACCCGGATAGAGCAGGCCGTTGCCGAAGACGTCACCGGACATGTCCCCGATGCCGACGACCGTGAGGTCCGAGCGCGTGATGTCAAGGCTCATCTCGCGCAGGTAACGCTTGACCGACTCCCACACGCCGCGGGCGGTGATCCCCATCTTCTTGTGGTCGTACCCGGCCGAGCCACCGGAGGCGAAGGCGTCGCCGAGCCAGAAGCCGTACGACGCGGAGATCTCGTTGGCGATGTCGGAGAAGGCCGCGGTGCCCTTGTCGGCCGCGACCACGAGGTACGGGTCGTCGGCGTCGTGACGCACCACATCGGACGGTGGCACGACCTGCCCAGCCACTATGTTGTCGGTGACATCGAGCAGGCTCGAGATGAACTGGCGGTAGCAGGCCACCCCCTCGGCCGCCAACGCGGGACGGTCATTCGCGGGTGGGGCCTGCTTGAGCACGAACCCACCCTTCGCGCCGACCGGCACGATGACGGCGTTCTTCACCGTCTGCGCCTTGACCAGGCCCAGGACCTCGGTGCGGAAGTCCTCCCGCCGGTCCGACCAGCGCAGACCACCGCGGGCGACCGCGCCGAACCGCAGGTGCACCCCTTCGAAGCGGGGCGAGTAGACGAAGATTTCGAACCGGGGGCGGGGGGCCGGCAGGTCACTGATGGACTGCGCGTCGAGCTTGAAGGCGATGTACGGCTTGGGGCGGCCGTCGGCGCCGCGCTGGAAGAACGAGGTCCGCAGCGTTGCGTGCACGAGGGTGAGGAACGAGCGAAGGATCCGGTCCTGGTCCAGGGAGGCGACCTCGTCGAGGTGGCGCCGGATCTCCTTGGTCAGTTCCGCCTCGCGCATGGCCCGGTCCTCGCCGGCGAAGCGCGGGTCCAGCCGGGCCTGGAACAGCGCGACGAGCAGCCCAGCCACCTTCGGGTAGGCGTTGAGCGCGGACTCCATGTAGTCCTGCGAGAACACCGTTCCGGCCTGGCGGAGGTACTTCGCGTAGGCGCGCAGCACCACGACCTCGCGCCAGGTCAGCCCGGCCCGCAGGACGAGCTGGTTGAACTGGTCCACTTCGGACTCTGCCCGCCAGGCGGCCGCGAAGGCGTTCTCGACGTTGGCGCGCAGGCTGGGCACGTCCCAGTGTCCGGCCGGAAGCCTAAGGCCGAAGTCGTACAGCCGCACCGGCGTGCCGGGCAACTGGATCTCGTACGGCCGCTCGTCCACCACACCCACGCCGAGCGAGTGCAGGACGGGCAGCACCTCCGACAGCGTCATCGGGTCCGCACCCGCGCGGAAGACCTTGAACCTGACGTCCTCGTCGCTCTTGCGCCGCCGGTAGAGGTGCACCACGAGCTGGCCCGGCTCCTCCAGGAGCTCGAGCTTGGCCAGATCCTGGATGGCTTCGAATGGGGTATGGACATCCTTATAGGTGTCGGGCAGCGACTGTCCGTACCGGTCCAGCAACCGCCGCGCGTGGTCGCCTCCCATGCGTACCTCGAGCGCGTGGGCGAAGTCGTCTTCCCACAACCGGGTCGCGTCGGCGATCAGGGCGGACAGTGCCTCGGTATCGACGCCGGCCACGTGCACCCCACGCTCGGCCCGCACGATGTAGTGCAGCCGCGCCAGGGTCGAGTCGGCGACCCGGGTGGTGTAGTCCAGGCCGGTACCGTGCAGCTCACGGAGCAGGATCTCCTGGATACGCAGGCGGTTGGCCGTGGTGAACCGGTCGCGGGGAAGGTAGACGAGGCAGGAGACGAACCGGCCGTACGGGTCGGTGCGGGCGAAGACGCGCACCTGCCGCCGCCCGGCGAGGCGCAGCACCCCCATCACCGTACGGAACAGGTCGTCGGTGGAGGTCTGGAACAGCTCGTCGCGCGGGTAGTCCTCAAGGGTCGCGAGTAGCTGCTTGCCCGAGTGGCTGCGCTCGGACAGCCCCGACCGGCTCAGCACCTCTTCGGCCTTGCGCCGGACCACCGGCAGGTCCTTGACCGAGGCGCGGTTCGCCGAAGATGAGAACAGCCCCAGGAAGCGCCGTTCGCCGGCCACGTTCCCATCCACATCGAAGGTCTTGATGCCGATGTAGTCCAGATAGGACGAGCGGTGCACGGTCGAGCGGGAGTTCGCCTTGGTGATGGTGAGCAGGCGCCGCGCCATCAGCTGGCTGAACGCCTCCGGGCTCACGGCCGGCGCCGCCGCCGACCCGACGGGATCGCGACGCAGGATGCCGAGCCCGGTGCCGCGCACCGCCTCGAGCATCTGCTCGGGTGGCCCGGCCTCGACCGAGGTCGTCTCGGCCGGGCGCGGCGCCGCCTTGGCCGCCGTCCCCCCGACCGCCGCGCTGCCCTCGGACACCAGCTGCGGCAGGTCCCGGCGCAGGCGGTACTCGCGGTAACCGATGAACGTGAAGTTGTCGTCGGCGAGCCAGCGCAGCAACTCCACCGAGTCGGTGATGTCCTTGTCCGGCACCGGAAGCACGGCGGCGACCAGCTCGTCGGCGAGCGCGAGCGCCTGCCGGCGCATCGGCTGCCAGTCTTCGACGGCTTCACGCACGTCGGTAAGGACGCGCTCCAGGTCGTTGCGCAGCCGGGTCACCGCGTGGTCGTCAAGTGCGGCGACCTCGATGCGCATCCAGCTCTCGACGGTCACGCCCTCGGCGGCGGCGTCCGGATCGATGTGTGGGCATATCTCGTCAAGGTCCCCGGGGGCCTTTCGGCGCACCGCCACCTGGGGGTGCGCGAGCAGCTCCAGATCCAGCCCGGCGCTGGTGACCGCGGCCGTGACCGAGTCGACGAGGAATGGCATGTCATCGGTCACCACCAGGTAGGCGGTCCGGTCCGCGCCGCGCTCGACGGCGAGCTTCGTCTGGCCCGGCCGGCGCTGGGTCGCGAGGTCGATGTGGGCGGTCACCGCCGTGAGCATCTGACTGGCTGTACGGCCGATGAGGTCCTCGTCGGGAACCAGGCGCCAGAACCGGTTGACCAGTTCGGCCAGGTCTCCGTCACCGCCGGTCGCCGCCGCCAGCGCCATAGCGTCGATCACAAGACGCTCGAGGTTGGGCACCGTGGGCTCCTCAGCCTCATCGGGTCGGGGCGGTGGATCGGAGTGATCCTCGTCGACCTCTGCGGTGAGGGTGTCCTGGACTCTCCGCCCCCATGCTCCTGGCGCCGGCAAACGCCCGTTCATCACTGTCTCCTTCGGTGGCCCGACGACGCTGTCGGGCCTCGCCGCCAAGCCTAGGCCGCTGCGGCCAGCGGCGGTCGGCGGCTGGGCCAGCCGTAGGCGTTGCCCACGACCGTGCACCACGGGTTACTTGCCGTGACGGTCGGTCGACATGCGCCCCGCGCGCCGCGGCTTCATATCAATATCGTCACGATCAGACGTCCCATCAATCCGATGCGCCCCGGGTGCCCCACGCGGGCGGCAAACGTTGCGCAGAATGGCAGACCGGACATCACGGAGGGACCATCATGCGACCACCCGCCAGATCAACGCCCCTACGGGTCGGCTTCGTCGTCTTCGCCCTGGTCGTCGGCACAGGACTGGTCGGCTGCTCGCGGGACCCGGATCCCGAGCAGGCCGCGCAGGCCTTCCTCGCCGGCTGGGCCTCGGGCAACCTCGAGGGCGTCGCGTTCGAGGGCGAAGAGGGCACGACGCTCGCGCCGGCCGACGTGCTGGCCCAGATCGATGCGCTCTCCGGGGACCTGGACCCGCGGCGGGTGCGCGGGCAGGCCGCCGGAGATCCCCAGGTGGAGGACGGCTACGCGAGCATCGACATGAACATTGAGTGGACCATCGTCGATGGGTTGGTCTGGCCGTACCCGACGACAGTTCGCCTGCACGAGGTCGACGGCGCCTGGCGGGTCGTCTTCACGCCCGCCACGGTGCATCCGAAGCTCGCGACCGGCGACCAGTTCACCGTCGCGCCGGCCGCGGCCGCTCGCGGCTCGATCGTGGACGGCACGGGTGAGCCGATCTTCAGTGAGCGGCCCGTGGTGGTCGTGGGCGTCGAGCCGCAGCGGGTCACCGACGTCGACTCGCTGGTCGCCGAGCTCGACGCGGCGTTGGCGGCGGTCGGGGTGACCGGTGTCGTGTCGGACCTGCCGCAGCGCATCGCCGCGGCCAACCCGGACGCGTTCGTCGAGGTGGTGACGCTGCGGCGGGAGGCATACGACCAGATCCGCGACCGGATCCACCCACTCGACGGCACGGTCTTCCGGGAGGCGACGCTGCCGCTCGCGCCGACCCGCGACTTCGCCCGGGCACTGCTCGGCACGGTCGGCGAGGCCACCCGCGAGCAGCTCGACGCGAGCCCGGGACGCTACCTCGTCGGCCAGCTCATCGGTCAGTCCGGTCTGCAGGCCCAGTTCGATGGGCTGCTGCGGGGCGTTCCCGGCGTCGAGATCACCTACCGGCAGGAGGGCCCGCTGGTCGGCGACGTCCTGTTCAGTGCCGAGCCACAGCCGGGCGGGGTACTCGCGACCACCCTCGACCAGCGCGTGCAGCTGGCCGCGGACGCGGCGCTCGAGGCAGAGCCGCGCCGGGCCGCCGTCGTGGCGGTGCGGGTCAGCGACGGCGCGATCGTCGCCGTGGCGAACGGTCCGGACGGGGGCGAGCTCAACCTCGCCCTCGCCGCGAGCGTGCCGCCAGGGTCGACCTTCAAGATGGTCTCCGCCCTGGCTCTGCTCGCTTCGGGCCAGATCACCGCGGACACCTCGGTGGACTGCCCACAGAGCTTCCCCGTGGACGGCCGGTCCTTCACCAACGCCGGCAACTTCCAACTCGGCACGGTGCCGTTCCACGTTGCGTTCGCCCGGTCGTGCAACACCGCGTTCGCCTCGCTCGCCCCGAAGCTCGGCGCCGACGGCCTGCGGTCGGCGGCGAGGACTGTCGGTATCGGCACCACGTGGAACCTCGGTACCGAGGTGTTCAGCGGGTCGGTCGGCGCGAATGAGTCCAATGTGGAGCGAGCCGCCGCCGCGTTCGGACAGGGCACCACGCTGGTGAGCCCGGCATCGCTCGCGGCCGCCGCGGCCGCGGTCGCGCGGGGCAGCTGGATTGCGCCGAAGCTCCTCGGGGAGCTGCCCGCTGGCGCCGCCCCGGCGGTACCGGGCCCGGCCGGCGATCCGCCCGCCGACGGCACCGCCCTACCGGCCGACGCGGTCGCGGCGCTGCAGCAGATGATGCGCGAGGTGGTGACCGCGGGCACGGCGACCGCGCTCGGCGACGGGCCCGGCCTGCCGGTCCACGTGAAGACCGGCACCGCCGAGTTCAACTCCTCAGACAGCCATGCCTGGACCATCGGCTGGCAGGGCGATATCGCGTTCGCCGTCTTCGTCGAGAACGGCGGCGACAGCGGCGACGCCGCGGTGCCGATCGTCGAGTCGTTCCTGCGCGGCCTCAACTGAGCCGGCACTGGCAAGATGGTGGCCGTGTTCACGTTCGGTACCGCCGCCGGCGCGGCCGTACCCTCCTGGGCCGCGCCGACCTCGGAGCTGCCGCCGGTCCGCGCGGGGGTGGATGGAATGGAATTCGTTACGGGTGGTTGGGTGAGGGAGGAGGGCCTGGAGTTCGTCATCGCCATCGATGACGCGACAGTCACCCGCGGCACCACCGAGATGCTGCGCGGTGTCTCGTGGCGGGTGGAGCTGGACGAGCGGTGGGTGGTCCTCGGGCCCAACGGGGCCGGCAAGACCACGCTGCTCAACCTCGCCGCAGCCCGGCTCTTCCCAACCCGCGGCACGGTGCGGGTGCTGGGCGAGACACTCGGCCACGTCGATGTGAACGAGTTACGTACGCGCATCGGCTTGACCACGGTCGCCCTGCACGACCGGATCCCGGCGGATGAGGTGGTGCTCGACGTGGTGCGCACCGCGGCCTGGGGTGTGGTCGGCCGGTTCCGGGAGGAGTACCACCCGCTCGACACCGATCGGGCCCGGGCCCTGCTCGACCAGTTCGGCGTCGGCGCGCTGGTCGGCCGCCGTTACGGCACCCTGTCCGAGGGTGAGCGCAAGCGGGTCCAGATCGCGCGGGCGTTGATGACCGACCCGGAGCTGCTCCTGCTCGACGAGCCGGCGGCGGGGCTCGACCTCGGTGGACGGGAGGATCTCGTACGCCGCCTGGCCGCGCTCGCCGACGACCCGCAGTCGCCGGCATTGGTCCTGGTGACCCACCACGTGGAGGAGATCCCGCCGAGCTTCGACCGGGCGCTGCTGCTGCGTCGCGGGGCGGTGGTCGCGCAGGGCCCGATCCACACGGTGCTGACCAGTGAGAACCTCAGCGCGACATTCGACGTGCCGTTGCAGGTGGACTACGCCGACGGGCGCTTCACCGCCCGGGCCGCCTGATCTGGCCGATCGGCCCCACGGGTTGACCGGGTCCGACATGATCGGGGCATGCGCGGCGCCCTCAACCTCATCCTGAACATCATCTGGCTGATCTTCGGTGGGGCGATCGTCGCCCTGCTCTATGTGCTCGCCGGGATCGTCTGCTTCGTGTTGATCGTCACGATCCCATTCGGGGTGGCGGCGTTCCGGATGGCGAACTTCACGATCTGGCCCTTCGGCCGGACGTTGGTGCCTAAGCCATCGGCGGGCGTCGCCTCCGGCGTGGCCAACGTCATCTGGTTCATCCTCTTTGGATGGTGGCTGGCGCTCGGGCACATCGTGCTCGCGATCGCCCAGTTCGTCTCCATCATCGGCATCCCGCTCGGCATCGCGAACGTGAAGCTCGTGCCGGTGTCGCTGTTCCCCCTCGGCCACGAGATCGTCCCCGTCTCCCGGACCGGGGGCTGACGGGTCACACCCGACGGCGGCGGGCCACGTACTGCTCGGCCAGGGCGGGCGGCGCGCAGGCCAGCCACCCGTCGACGATCGCCTCCCGCAGCGCAGGCCGGGCCACCACGCGTAACTGGATGAGCAGGCCGGGGTAGCCATTGAAGTGTGGGATCGTGAAGAACCCCTCGTGCCCGGCCCCGAGCACGGCCTCCTTCTCGCCGAGGTCGGCCGTCCGCACGGCCAGGATCGGACCGTCCGGCGGGGTCTGGTCGCCGTACCGCTTGATGTCGGCCTTGCTGAAGCCGCGTTCCCACGCGAACGTCCTGCCCTTCACCGACCATGCTCGCCGGTCGCCGTCGTTCTCGATGACCTCGGGAAGGGCCAACGCGATCCGTGCCACCTCGCTCAGCGTCGCCATGATCGGCACCCTAGCCAGGGCGTCCGACAGAAACCGACGCCGGCACCGGCCTGTGCGTGGGCGATGATTCCTCCGTGGACTACTCGTCGCCCGCGACTACCGGGCTCGCTGGCGCTCACTCCTCGCGCTCGCGGCTGGACTCCTACGGTGGACCCGACGGAACCCGCCTCGCCTACCACGGCGTCGGCGAGGGTGCCCCGCTGGTCTGCCTACCAGGCGGGCCGATGCAGGCCTCGGCGTACCTCGATGACCTCGGTGGGTTGTCCGCGTATCGCCGGCTGGTGCGGCTCGACCTGCGCGGCACCGGGGAGTCCGCGAAGCCGGCGGATCCGGCGACCTACCGCTGCGACCGCCAGGTGGACGATGTCGAGGCGCTGCGCGTGCACCTCGGGCAGGACCAGATCGACGTGCTCGGCCACTCGGCCGGCGGTGCGCTCGCGATCCTCTACGCGGCCCGGCACCCCGACCGGGTGAGCCGTCTCGTGCTCGTCTGCCCCAGCCCTCGCGTCGTCGGCCTGGCCGTCACCGACGCCGACCGCCGGCAGGTCGCCGAAACGCGGCGGGACGAGCCCTGGTTCCCGGAAGCCTTCGCCGCGTTCGAGCGGATCTGGGCGGGCGATGCCACGGACGCCCACTGGACGGCGATCGAGCCGTTCCTGCACGGCCGGTGGGACGCGGTCAGCCAAGCCCGCGTCGCCCAGCAGACGCGCCTGCGCAACGCCGACGCTGCGGCCGTCTACTACTCCGCCGGCGCGCTAGATCCGGACGCCACCCGATCCGCCCTCGGCCAGCTGCGGGCGCCCGTCCTGTTCCTCACGGGCGAGCACGACCCGCAGCTCCCACCGGGGCGTGCCGCCGAGTACGCCGGCCTGTTCCCCCAGGCCGAGCTGGCCGTGCAGCCGGGCGCCGGGCACTATCCGTGGGTCGACGATCCGGCCTGGTTCGTGCGGACGCTCGCGGGCTTCCTCGGCTGACGCGGCGGTACCCCGGCGCCGGCCAGATGCCCTCCGACCAGCCGAGCCGGAAAGTGGGTGCGGTCGACGGGGCGCACGCCTAGGCTCCCGTCGTGCCGATGCCCGTGCTCTGGTTGTGCGGGCCGCCGGGCGTTGGCAAGACAACGGTGGGCTGGGCGGTGTATGCCGAGCTGGTTGCGTCCGGGCTCCAGACGGGGTACGTGGACATCGACCAGTTGGGCATCTGTTACCCCGAGCCCGAGTCGGATCCCGGTCGGTACCGGATGAAGTCCCGCAACCTGGCCGCGGTCGTGGCCGGAATGCGCACCGCCGGGTGCGCGGGGATCGTCGTGTCGGGAGTGGTCGATCCGGTCCACGGCGCCCACCTCGACGAGCTGCGGGACTCCGCGGTCAGCCTGGTCCGGCTGCGGGCCGACGCCGACGTGCTGCTCGGACGCCTCGGCGGACGCCGAGGCGAGCCCGAAGCGACGGATGCCGTGCTGCGCGAGGCGCAGGCCCTCGACGGCAGCACCTTCGCAGATTCCACTGTGGACAGCAGCCGTCTGGCCGCGGCCGAGGTGGTCCGGCGGGTGATCGCGGGCTGGCGCCCGCGCCACCGGCCGTACGGCCTGCCCTTCCCGGCCCGGGAAGAGCACCCGGCCGATCCCGGCGGGGCGGTGCTGTGGCTCTACGGCGCCACCGCCGTCGGCAAGTCCAGCGTGGGTTTCCGGGTCTACCAGGAGGCGCTCCGTCGTGGTCTGACGGCGGCGTTCGTCGATTTGAGTCAGATCGACGTCTGCGGGCCGACGCCCGCCGGTCACGCGGTGCGCGCGCGGATCCTCGGGGCGATGTGGCGGACCTACCGCGAGGCCGGCGCGCGGGCGATGGTCGTGGTCGGCCCGGTCGACGAGCGGGCCGCCGCCGGAGACCCGGACACACTGTCGGGAGTGGACCTTACCCTGTGCCGGCTGCATGCCGGGCGCGACGACCTCACCGCCCGGATCCTCGCCCGGGGGCGCGGCGAGGGCTGGCGCGAACCGGGTGACTCGCTCGTCGGACGGTCCGCGGACCACCTGCGGCGGGTGGCCGACGCCGCGGTGGATGAGGCGCAGGCGTTGGATCGTCACCGCATCGGCCACCGCGTCGATACCAGCGGGCGCACCCCGGAGGAGGCGGCCGGCCTCGTCCTCGCCGCCTCCGGATGGCTCACCCGAGCCGGCGCATGGCGCTGACGTAGCGGTTGGTGACGATGTCCTGGATCCGACGGACGACCGGACCGCCCAGCCGCGCCGCCACGGTGGCCGGACGGGAGAACGCCCGGATCGACAGATATACACCGTCGTCGTCAACCCACTCGACGACGAACGCTTCCTCGCCGCTGGCCGGGTGGCCGGGCAGGGTGCCGTAGCCAAAGCCCCGCCGCCGGGGCTCCTGGACGACATAGACGATGCGACATGGCGCCACGGGCCCGAAGGGTGGCGGGCCGAGCCGGGTCACGACGATCTCGCCAACGGCGGGCGCCGGCGGCGCGACGAGAACGGCGAGTCCGGCGCCGCGGTGCATCCGCCACCCGGACAGCGCGTCGACGGCTCGATCGAACGACGCCGCTCCCGCGCCGATCCGCTCCCACCGGACGACATGGTGGTAGCCGGCGGGCAGCGGCCCACGCGTCGCACCGTGCTCGCGATAGGTCAAGGGCGCGGCGGCGAGTTTGTTCGCATCGGGTGTGCGGGCCATGCCGGAATCATCCCCGGTGACCGACGATGGTGCGCAGCCCCCGCGGCAAGGGATGCTCCGGATCGTCGAACGACGTGTCCACGGTGGCCGTGACGCCGTGGCGCCGCAGGAGGGGTGGAACCGTCGCGGTGTCGAGCAGCACGTTGCGGTGGTACTCGTCATCGCGACGGTAGGAACCATCGCCTTCCCGGACGAACGTCGTGATGTCGCGGTCGAAGCGGCCTGGTGTCGGCTGGCTGAACCTGGTGATGATCGCCCAGTCGTCACCGACCCGAGCGTGCGGTGCGGCGCCCGTCCGCAGCCTCCCCCACTCGAGGTCGCACAAATCCAAGGCCATCAGCCCGTTGGGCCGCAGCGCGTCGGCCAGCGCGCCGAGCCCGCGCTGGATCGCCGCGAGGTCGGGTAGGTAGTTCAGCGCGTGCCCGATCCCGACGACAGCATCGACCTCAGGAACGGGGTCGTCGGGGAGGACCAGAGTGCGGATCTCGTGCGCGCCCGGTACCGCGTCCCGGGCCAGGTCGAGCATCGCCGGCGATGCGTCGGTCGCGATCACGCGGTGCCCTCGCTCCACCAGGTACCGCGTCAGCAAGGCCGACCCGCAGCCGATCTCGAGGACGAGACCGTCGCGGTGCCGGAGCGGCTCGAGGATGGTCAGGATGCCGGGTGCACAGATGTCGGCGTGGAACCCGTAGCCCTGGTCGTGAACGTACGCAAGATCTTTGCGGTAGATCGGTTCGTCGCTGTCCACCCGCCCATCATGCCGCCCGGCCAGTGTCTTCGGGCATCTCGGGGCATGCCACGGCCGCGAGCGTGGAGTGTCCGTCTACAGAGGACGATCAGATGTCGTGGGCCTCGAGGTGGCGCTCGCGCGCCCGCTGGATCTGGCGGAGCGCCTTGCCGGCCTCAACGGCGTTCGCCTTCCACAGCAGAACGGAGCCCCCACCGATGGTGATCCACAGCTCGTGATGGCGCTTCTCCAGGTAGATCGCGACCGGGTCGAGCAGACCGATCGTGCCCGCCGCGAGGAAGATCACCGGTGTGGCGAGCAGCCACAGCCAGTTGCGGGTCAACCAGCCCGTCAGGCCGGCCCCGCCGATCAGGATGAGCAGCGCACCGATGCCGAGTCCGTAGACGAACCACCGGCTGCCGCGGGCGACCTGCCTTCGGGTCACCCACACTTCGCGGACCTCGGTGATGGCGTAGCGGGCGGTCGGGGTGCGGATCCAGTCCTCGGATATCACCAGATCATCGTGGTCGAACAGGCGAGCCATGGTCACCCCATATCGATGCGTCTGGTCCATTGTGCCGCCTGGCCGCCAGGGGGTTCTAGGCTCGCAGGCGACGCCGGCACGGCAGCGGGCGTCGCAACGCCGCGAAGGCAAGGAGGCCGGAAGTGGGAGAGTTCAGCCGTGAGCGTGAGCACAGTAGCGCAGTCGCTAGCGAGTTCGTCGTGCTGGAGAAGTCGGGCGGCATCGGCACGATCCGGCTCGACCGACCACCGATGAACGCGCTCAACGCGCAGGTGCAGGAGGAGCTCGTCGCCGCCGCCACCGAGGCCACCGAGGACGACGCCGTACGGGCGGTGGTCGTCTACGGGGGGGAGAAGGTCTTCGCGGCCGGTGCCGACATCAAGCAGATGCTGCAGATTTCACACGAGGACATGGTGGCCCGGGCTGGTGCGCTCACCGGCGCCCTCGGGTGCCTCGCGCGGGTACCGAAGCCCGTCGTCGCTGCCATCAACGGGTACGCGCTCGGTGGCGGGTGCGAGATCGCGCTCGCCTGCGACTGGCGGGTCGCCTCCGCCGACGCGAAGCTCGGCCAACCCGAGATCGCGCTGGGTGTGATCCCCGGCGGCGGCGGCACCCAGCGGCTGTCCCGCCTGATCGGCCCGGCCCGGACCAAGGACCTCGTGCTGACCGGCCGGATCGTCGACGCCACCGAGGCGCTGGCGATGGGCCTGGTCGACGCCGTGGTGCCGGCCGGTGAGAGTGTCTATGAGGCCGCCCTCGCCATGGTGCGCCGCTACGTCGACGGCCCGGCCCAGGCGATCCGAGCGGCGAAGCTGGCCATCGACGGCGGTCTCGACTTGGAGCTGGAGGCGGCGTTGGAGTTGGAGAGCCGGCTGTTCGCCGGGCTGTTCGCCACGCAGGACCGGATCGAGGGCATGACCGCGTTCGTGGAGAAGCGTAAGCCGAGCTTCACCGGCCGCTAACCTCACCCAGGTGCGGCCGACCTTGGCCGACCTCCTACAGTTACCGACCAGTAGCCGGAGCGCCCCGGGAGGCAGATCATGACCGCTCAACCGTCCGACAAGCTCGAAGGGCACGGCGGGGAGCTCGCGCTCGGCGCGCTGAAGCCTTTCGGGGTCACCGAGCTGTTCACCCTCTCGGGTGGTCACCTCTTCCCGCTCTACGACGCGGCCCGCAACGACGGCATCCGCATCGTCGACGTACGGCACGAGCAGTCCGCCGTCTTCGCGGCCGAGGCGGTGGCGAAGCTGCAGCGCCGCCCCGCCCTCGCGGCACTGACCGCGGGACCGGGGGTGACCAATGGGGTCTCGGGGATCACCTCGGCCTACTTCAACGGCGCCCCGGTAATCGTCCTGGGTGGGCGGGCGCCGCTGTTCCGCTGGGGTGCCGGCAGCCTGCAGGAGATCGACCACGTGCCGCTCGTGGCTGCGGTGACCAAGCACGCCGCCACGGTCACCGCCACCGGCGACGTCGCCACTGCCCTGCGGGAGGCGGCGCTCACGGCCCTGAGCCCCCACCGCGGTCCGGTCTTCCTCGACGTGCCGCTGGACGTGATCTACGACAAGGGCGCCGCGTCGCTCCCGTCGGACTCCACAGTGGAGAGTGTCGAACCGGACCCCGACGAGGTGGCCAAGGCCGCCGCCCTGCTCGCCGCGGCCCAGCGCCCGGTGATCGTCGCGGGCTCGGACGTCTACGCCGGTGACGCGACCGCGGCTCTGCGCGAGGCGGCGGAGGCCCTGCGCATCCCGGTGTTCACCAACGGGATGGGGCGCGGGAGCCTACCGCCCGGCCACCCACTCGCCTTCACCAAGGCACGCCGGGCCGCGTTCAAGGGCGCCGATGTCGTGGCGGTGGTCGGGACTCCGCTGGACTTCCGCCTCAACTTCGGCGACTTCGGCGAGGCCCAGGTGGTGCACATCGTCGATGCGCCGAGCCAGCGCGCCGGCCATGTCACGCCGGCCGCCTCGCCCGCGGGTGACCTGCGACTCATCTTCTCCGCGATAGCGGAGTACCGGGGCGTGCGGGCTGGGCACGACGACTGGGTGGCGCAGCTGCGCCAGGTGGAGGACGCCGCCCGGGCGGCCGAGGTGGCCGAGCTCGAGGCCGACACTGACCCCATCAAGCCGGGCCGGGTCTACGGCGAGCTGCGCAACGTCCTCGAGCCTGACGCGGTCACCATCGGCGACGGCGGGGATTTCGTGTCGTACGCCGGTCGCTACCTGGAGCCCACGCAGCCGGGCACCTGGCTGGACCCGGGACCGTACGGGTGCCTCGGCACCGGCATGGGCTATGCGCTGGGCGCGCGGCTGACCTACCCCGACCGGCAGATCTGCGTGCTGCTCGGGGATGGCGCGGCGGGATTCTCGCTCATGGATGTGGAATCGCTCGTCCGGCACCGGCTGCCCGTCGTGATGGTCTGCGGCAACAACGGCATCTGGGGCCTGGAGAAGCACCCGATGAAGGCCCTGTACGGCTACGACGTCGCCGCCGACCTGCAGCCGGGCCTGCGCTACGACGGCGTCGTCGAGGCGCTCGGCGGAGCGGGCGAGACGGTGTCGAAGCCGGCTGATCTCGGCCCCGCGCTGCGGCGGGCCTTCGACGCCGGCGTGCCGTACCTCGTCAACGTGCTCACCGACCCCGAGGACCAGTACCCCCGCTCGTCCAACCTCGCATGACCAGCGACGTGCCGACGGCGCTGGCGCGGTATGCGGCGTCGTCGCACGGGAAGCTCCCGGAGGGTCATCACGTCGCCTCGCCACTGGGGCCCGTCAGCGCAACGAGCGGGCCCGTCAGCGCCACGAGCCGGCGCTCAGGGCGGCGGTGAAGGACTCCAGGGCGTCGCCTTTCGGCTTGGCGGCGGCCCTTCGCCGGCGCCGGCGGCTCCGGACCGCGGCCATGGCGGCGGCCAGTACCCAGAACACCTCCAGTGTCATCCGCCAGAACGACGGCGGCACGGGGACGAAGGGAAGTATGTAGAGACTTCGGTCCACAGCGCCGGCCACCGCCAGCACGCCCAGGGCCACGGTGAGGAAGCCGAGCCCCGGCCGTCCCCGCTGGGACAGCATGCCGCCGAACAGCAGCCAGCCCGCACCGAGCAGGGCCAGCCCGATCGGCGCCAGCAGCGACGCCTCCTCGATGGTGCCGAACACGCCGACAACCAGACCGGCCACGGACAGCACCAGGCCGAGCAGTCCGAGACTGTACCGGCGCAGCACCCGCCACCAGACCGCGATGAGCACCGCCACGAGCAGCGCCGCCTCGGCGGCCGCCAACTGGACCTCTACCCGGGCCAGGCCCCGGGCGCCGAACCACTCGCAGTTACCTGGGAGCCGCGCGCTGGCGAGGTCGTACTGCGAGCAGACGTAGAGCTTTACTACCTTCGCCGGCTCGGCGAAGTACCGGGCGGTGCCGAAGCCGGCTGGCAGGTTGTCCTCGCCGCACAGGGGCAGGGCGAGCGGCTCGGAAGCGGCGCCGCTGGGCTCCTGCCAGCACGAGCCGGCGCCCTGCCCGTCCCACCAGAAGTCCATCCCGTTCGGCCCCGCCTCGCCGTCGGGGGTGACGCCGAGCCGGTTGCCGTAGTAGCGGTTGTGGTGCGACGTGTCGAACTGCGCCCGCACTCCGTTGTCGCCCCGGACGAAGCCCGGCACCCACGACGTGACGAAGCCGGCATAGGCGTGGCCGTAGACCCAGTTGTCGCGCCAGATGTTGTAGTTGCCACCGGGATTGAGCACACCCGTACCGGCCGGCACGCCGACCGCTGGGCACACCACGCCGAGCTCGTAGTCGCGCTCATTGGACGGCTTGGCGCAGGTCCCATCCCGTACGTAGCCGTAGTAGTCGGCGTTGTTGTTGCCGATGATGTTGCGCTCGAACAGAGCGTGGTTCTGTGGTAGCCCCGGGTGATTAGGGAAGGCGCTGTCGGTGGCGATCCCCACACTGTTGTCGACGAACCGGTTGTCGTGCGCCCACACCGAGTTGCCGGCCGTACCGGAGTAGCCGAGCAGGTTGTCGTGGCTGTAGCAGTTACGTATCTCGATTGCATACCGGTCGACATCGTGCTCCCGGTCCACGTTGATGTTCGCGGGCGCGCCTGGGTAGATGCCCGAGTCGCCGTTGCCGTACGCCTCGCAGTCGGTGTAGAGGCCGTGGTCGTCGGCGAAGGTGAGGAAACCGTACTCGTCGTTCCACCGGCCGATCACGGTGTCGATGACGAACCCATCGGTCTCCATGATGTAAACGGCGTTGAATGTCGTGCGCTGCGCCGTGAAGTTACGCAGATATATGCCGTCGGCCCGGTCGGCGCGGATCGCGTTGAGCTTGCGGTACTGGGCGTCGATGATGACGTCCTCGGGCGATGCCCCGGTGCCCTCGATCTGCAGATCGTCGATGCCCAGGATCGCGACCAGGTTCTGGTTGTGCGGGCACGCCTCCTGCTGCTCGAACGTGAGCACCTGGTAGCCGGCCGCGGCCTCAGGCGCGGCCAGGCTCGCGCACTCCCCACTCGGCTCGGCGAGGCTCGGCTCCTCGGTGTAGACCCCGGGCAGGATCTTGATGATCGCCCCCGGCGCCGTGACGGCGTCGACCGCCGCCTGCAGGTCGCGGAAGCCGCTGGTCTGGCACTGGTCCCACAGGGCCTGGTTGGCGGCGAGCAGCTCCGCCTCGAACCCGGCGATGCGCACGGTGAAGTCGACGAGGTCCGTCTTGCACACCAGCAGTGTCGGGTCCTCGGTCCGGTACTCCGGGACGCTGCCCGAACCGTCGGGCGCCGTCGTCTCACGTTCCTCGTGTGCCGATGCCGGCACAGCGACGAGCGAAACGAGAGCACCGCCCACGAGGACGGCCGTCAACCCCAGGGCCCAGCGCTTCGCGGGTGGTTGGGCGGGGGAGGCGGGCGCGGAGCGCTTCATGGGCGCCCACCCTAGGAAGGTTCAGGCATCGCCGCCAGTTGAGTCCTCTTTTTCCGGTGGCTTGGCGGGGGAGGAGGGCCGGGACGGGTTCTCGCGTAGATCCTCCTCGCGCCGCCGCAGGTCGGCCTCCCACTTGCGCAGCATCTCCTCGTCCTGGCGCCGGGACTCCTCGTTCAGCCTGGCCAGGAACTTTGGATCATCATCGGGAGCCGGCCGCGGTCGCTGCGCCTCCGGGAAGCCGCCGCCCGCTCGCCAGGTGCTCCGCGGCGCGGTCGTGACCGGGCGTCCGACCACGAAGTAGGCGATGGAGCCGACGATCGGGAACAGCAGGATCACGATGATCCAGATGTACCGCGGCAGGGCCCGGACCGCGCCCTCCTCGGCCGAGAGACAGCTGATCAACGCAAGCACCACGAGCAGGACCTCGAGGGCGAATACCAAGGGGTAGAAGCGACCCATGGCATGCATCATGCCGGGCCCCGCAAGTCCGTGCCGACCGGCAGGCCGCGGCGGCGCATACCTGTCGCGGTGATCGAGGACTTATGCGTGTGATTGGAGATCAACTCCTACGCACAAGTCCTCGATCACGCGAGGTCGGCAGCGTTGCGAGTCGGCCGTCCGGCGCGGTCAGGTCGGTGCCATAGGGTGTCGGTACCGACGATGCCGAACAACCTACTACTGGGTAACATCGCGGTCGGCACGTCAACAGGACCGTTGGAGAGCGATGAAGATCGTCGTACTCGTCAAGCAGGTGCCGGACTCGGGGTCCGAGCGCAGCCTGCGCAGTGACGACCACACCGTCGACCGGGCGTCGGCGAACAACGTCATCAGTGAGATAGACGAAAATGCCATCGAAGAGGCCCTGCGGATCAAGGAGGCGTTCGGTGGCGAGGTGATCGTCCTCACCATGGGTCCCGACCACGCGACGGAGTCCATCCGCAAAGCCCTGCAGATGGGGCCGGACAAGGCGGTACACGTCGTCGATGACGCGCTGCACGGCACCGATGCGCTCGCCACATCGAAGGTGCTCGCCGCCGCGGTTCGCACCCTCGAACCGGACCTGATCCTCACCGGATCCCAGTCGACCGACGCGGGCGGCCAGGTGGTGCCGCACATGCTCGCCGAGCGCCTGGGCATGGCGGCGCTGACCGGCGCCCGCAAGCTCACGGTCAGCGATGGGTCACTGACCATCGAGCGGCAGACCGAGGAAGGTTACGAGGTGGTCAGCGCCGCCACGCCCGCCGTGGTCTCGGTCTGGGACACGATCAACGAGCCCCGGTACCCGTCGTTCAAGGGGATCATGGAGGCCAAGAAGAAGCCGGTCCAGGTCGTGTCGCTCGCCGATCTGGGCATCACCCCCGACGAGGTCGGGTTCGCCGGCGCATCGACCACCGTGGTGGAGGCGAGTAAGCGCCCCGCGCGACAGGGCGGCACCCGGGTCACCGACGAGGGCGACGGCGGCGTGAAGCTCGTCGAGTTCCTCGCTTCCGAGAAGTTCGTCTGAGCGAGTGAGGGACTGGCATGGCTGAAGTTCTGGTTCTGGTGAAGGTCACCGCGGGCAAGGTCTCCAAGCCGACCCTCGAGGCGCTGACGATCGCGCGCGGGTTGGGCGAGCCGTCCGCGGTCGTGGTCGAGGCACCCGGCACGGCGGCGGGCCTGGTGGACAGACTCGGTGAGTACGGCGCGGCGAAGGTCTACGTCGCCGAGTCCGACGAGTTCGCCGGCTACCTGGTCACGCCCAAGGTCGCGGCGCTGGAGACCCTGGTACGCGAGGTGACGCCGGCGGCGGTGCTCATTGCGTCCAATCAGGAGGGCAAGGAGGTCGCGGGTCGGCTCGCGGTCCGGCTGGACAACGGCGTGCTGATCGACGTCGTCGACCTGGCCGCCGACGGCACGGCGACCCAGGCGGTCTTCGCGGGTTCGACGATCGTCAAGTCCCGGGTGTCGCGCGGGATCCCGCTGGTGACTGTTCGCCCATCGTCGGTCACGCCGACGCCGGCGCCCGTGACACCGGTGGTGACGCCGGTCGACGTGGCGCTGCGCGACAGCGACACCCTCGCCACCGTCACCGAGCGGGTCGCCGAGGCCAAGGGCGCCCGCCCTGAGCTCACTGAGGCATCGATCGTCGTCGCCGGCGGTCGGGGCGTCGGCTCGGCGGCGAACTTCGCGCTCGTCGAGGAGCTCGCCGACCTGCTCGGCGGCGCCGTCGGTGCCTCCCGGGCGGCCACCGACTCCGGTTTCTACCCGCACCAGTTCCAGATCGGGCAGACCGGCAAGACCGTCTCGCCGCAGCTGTACATCGCGCTGGGCATCTCCGGCGCGATCCAGCACCGGGCCGGCATGCAGACCTCGAAGACCATCGTTGCCGTGAACAAGGACGCCGAGGCGCCGATCTTCGAGCTCACCGACTACGGCATCGTCGGCGACCTGTTCTCGATCGTCCCCCAGGCCAACGACGAGATCCGCAAGCGCAAGGGCTGACCCTTCTTCGGTAAGGAAGGGCACCGTGCTGACACTGTGACGCGTTGCTCGCCACTGCGGGCTCGCGCACGCTCGCTCCTCGCGCTCGCGGCTACGGACAGCAAGGTGCCCCGACATTGCGATCACGCCGGTACCGCCGTCGTCCTGCTTGTACCGGTCGTGGTCTGTGTCGGCGGACTGCTCTACTTCGTCCCAACGGACCGGGTGGAACATGGCCCGGCGCCGGTGGTCTCGCATATGCCGGCGCCCAGCCGGTCGCCGAGCTGACGCGCAACTGCCGTTCGGCCCGCCTCGCCCATCTAGCCACCCGGAATGTGCGTGGCGGCGCCCCGGGCCGGGTGGGTAGAGTGACGCACCGTGAGCACGTCCGTCGATGTGCAAATCCTGCGGGAAGCTGAGCTGCCGGCCGTGGTGGCGGCGCTGGGGCAGGAGTGGTTCTTCCGGGATCGCCTGGTGCGGCAGGATCTCGGCAACGGCGAGCTGTTCGTCGCCTGGGCCGGCGCCACGCCGGTGGGTGATGTGTATCTATGGCGGGAGCGGCCGATCGAGGCGCCGGTCTGGGAGCATCTGCGCTGGACTCCGATCTTCAACCATCTCGAGGTCAGCCCGGCGTGGCAGAACCGGGGCGTCGGGACTGCCCTGGTGCGCGCCGCCGAGGAGCATGCCGCCGCGCTCGGCTACTGGCGCGTCGGCCTCGGCGTCGGCGTCGACAACCCCGCGGCCCGGCGCCTCTACGAACGGCTCGGGTACGTCGACTGGGGTCATGGACCGGTCGAGGTGGTCTGGGACGAGCGTGGTCCCGACGGCGCCTTGCGACCGGCCAGGCAGATCTGCGACTGGATGGTCCGGACCCTGCCGACGGAGGCACCCGGGGTCGAGGACTGGGCGGCCTGGAGCCCGGAGGAGGCGTACCGCCGCCTATCCGCATCCACAGTGGACTGGTACGTCGCCGGCGGGTGGGCGATCGACCTGTGGCTCGGTCGCCAGACGCGGGAGCACCAGGACATCGAGCTCGCGATCGACCGTACGGACTTTCCCGCCTGGCGCGCCTACCTGGCCGACTTCGTGTTCTATGACGCAGGGCGCGGGCGGCTCCGGCGACTGGATCGGGGCGACGAGCCGGATCCGCGGCACCACCAGGTCTGGCTGCGCGACCCGGCCGAGCGGGTCTGGCGGATGGACACCTTCCTCGAAGCGCGGCCGAGCGGCTGGTGGACCTGTCACTGGCTGCCGCTGGTCCGCTACCCGATGTCGCTCGCCGTCGCCCGTACGGACTCGGGGATCCCCTATCTGCGACCAGAGCTGGCGCTCCTCGGCAAGGCCAGGCACCCTCGCCCGAAGGACGAGCGGGACCTGAGCGCGGTGCTGCCCACCCTTGATGCCGAGGCCCGTGACCGCCTGCGCACCGGCCTCACGACTGCCGAGCCGGGCCACCCCTGGCTCGCCGTCCTTGGCGAAGCGGTGGATCACGGAGGTCGTCGGCGGGTCAGACCGCCGGGATAGGGTGGCGGCGATGCAAAAGTTGCCAGCTGATTCCGCTCCGCAGGCGTCGTCGGGGTTGCCAGCTGATTCCGCTCCGCAGGCGTCGTCGGAGTTGCCAGCTGATTCCGCTCCGCAGGCGTCGTCGGGGTTGCCAGCTGATTCCGCTCCGCAGGCGTCGCCGGAATTGCCAGCTGATTCCGCTCCGCAGGCGTCGTCGGAATACCAGCCCGTCTCCCGCACGCAGCCGCCCATGCCGAAGTCCGAGCCCGCCTCGCCCGCCCGGCCGCCCATGGCTTATCTGGATCACGCTGCGACGACGCCGATGCTGGCCGAGGCTGTCGAGGCCTACGTGGCCGCGACGGCGACGGTGGGTAACGCGTCGTCACTGCACGCTTCCGGACGGTCGGCTCGGCGGCGGGTCGAGGAGGCGCGCGAGCAGGTTGCCGCCAGCCTGGGCGCCCGGCCCTCCGAGGTGATCTTCACGGCCGGTGGCACCGAGAGCGACAACCTCGCGGTGAAGGGAGTCTTCTGGGCCCGGCGTGGCGCCGATGCTCGCCGCACGCGGGTCGTCGCCTCCGCCGTCGAGCACCACGCCGTTCTGGACGCGGTCGCCTGGCTGGCCGAGGCCGAGGGCGCCGAGGTGACCTGGCTGCCCGTCGACGAACTGGGCCGCGTATCGGTCGAGGCGTTGCGGGAGGAGTTAGAGCAGCACGCCAACGAGGTGGCGCTGGTCACCGTCATGTGGGCCAACAACGAAGTCGGCACGATCCAGCCGGTGGCCGAGCTGGCGGCGGTGGCCGCCGCGCATGGTGTGCCCTTCCACACGGACGCGATCCAGGCGGTCGGCCAGGTGGGCGTGGACTTCGCCGGCACGGGCGCGTCGGCGCTGACTGTGACGGGCCACAAGCTCGGCGGGCCGGCGGGAGTCGGCGCCCTGTTGCTCGCGCGGGATGTGGCGGCGACCCCGATCCTGCACGGCGGCGGGCAGGAGCGCGACATCCGGTCCGGCACCCTCGACGTGGCCGGGATCTCCGCGTTCGCGGTCGCGGTCGAGCTCGCGGTGAAGCGGCAGCCCGAACTGGCGGCCCGGGTCAAGGGGCTGCGGGACGACCTGGTCACCCGCGTACGGGAAGCGGTTCCGGACGCCGTCGTCAACGGCGACCCCCAGCTGCGCCTACCCGGCAACGCCCACTTCACCTTCCCGGGGTGCGAGGGCGACGCGCTGCTCCTGCTGCTGGACGCGGCCGGGATCGCGTGCTCGACCGGGTCGGCCTGCTCGGCCGGTATCGCGCAGCCGTCCCACGTGCTGCTGGCGATGGGCGCCGACGACGGGCTCGCGCGGTCGACGCTGCGGTTCACCCTCGGCCACACCTCCACCGCGGCCGACGTCGACGAGCTGATCGCCGCGCTACCGGCGGCCGTCGAGCGGGCCCGGCGCGCGGGCGCGCTGAGGTCCCGTCCGTAGCTGACCTCGTCACTGACTTCCTGGCTGCGGGGTACCGGCGGCTACCCTCGACGGGTGCGTACCAAGGTGCTGGCCGCCATGTCGGGCGGCGTCGACTCGGCGGTCGCGGCCGCCCGGGCGGCCGACGCCGGCTACGACGTGACCGGCGTACACCTGGCGCTGTCCCGCAATCCGCAGACGTACCGCTCGGGCGCCCGCGGCTGCTGCACCATCGAAGACGCCCGCGACGCGCGCCGAGCCGCGGACGTCATCGGGATCCCGTTCTACGTCTGGGACATGGCCGACGAGTTCCACACGGGCGTCGTGGACGACTTCGTGGCCGAGTACGCGGCCGGCCGCACGCCCAACCCGTGCCTGCGCTGCAACGAGAAGATCAAGTTCGCGGCGGTGCTGGACCGGGCGGTGGCGCTGGGCTTCGACGCCGTCGTCACCGGTCACCACGCCCGGCTCGGCGCCGACGGGCTGCTGCGGCGCTCGGTCGACCAGGCCAAGGACCAGTCGTACGTACTCGCCGTGCTGACCCGGGCACAGCTGGACCGGTCGGTCTTCGCGCTGGGTTCCTCGACCAAGGCCGAGGTACGCCGGGAGGCCGCGCACCGGGGGCTCGCGGTGGCCGACAAGCCGGACTCGCACGACATCTGCTTCATCGCCGACGGGGACACCCGAGGGTTCCTGCGCTCCCGCCTGGGTGAGGCACCGGGCTCCATTGTGGATGCCGCCACCGGCGAGGTCGTCGGCTCCCATTCCGGCGCGTACGCCTACACCGTCGGTCAGCGCAAGGGGCTGCACCTGACCCGGCCCGCCGCCGACGGCAACCCCCGCTACGTCCTGTCCGTCACCCCGGTCACCAACACCGTTACGGTCGGCCCCGCGGCGGCCCTCGACGTCTCGACTGTCACTGGTGACCGTCCCCTGTGGACTGCTGGCCCGCTGCCGACCGGGCCGGTGGAGTGTGAGGTACAGCTGCGCGCTCACGGTGATCCGGTGCCGGCGGTGGTGTCCCTTGTGGACGGGCGTCTCGAGGCCGCACTCCGGCACCCGGTGCGGGGGGTGGCGGCCGGCCAGGCGATGGTCGCCTACCGCCCCGACCCGGCCGGCGACATCGTCCTCGGGTCGGCCACCATCTGCGTGCCGGCGCGGAAGTAGGTCTGATCCGGAACCCGGAAGCTGTCCGGCCAGCCGATGTTGCACGGGCCGGCGCCCTGCAGCTCGGCCCGCTTGGCCCGCGGCCCGAGAATCATCGCGAGCGCGAACTCGACCTGGGCATGCCGGCCGTGGGGTGCTGGAGCCATGTGACAGTCGCCTTCCCAGACCTCATCGAAGAGGTCCAGTCCGAGCTTTCGCCGGCGGCCGATCAGCTCCACCACCTCCGGGGGCGGCTCGCCCACGACGACGGTACGCACCTGGCCATCGTACCGGGGGTCTGGAGCGTCGTGGCCAACGAAAGACCTAGGGTTGGCGCTGTGAGTCAATGGCTGTGGGGTCCGGGGGCGGCGACGGGAATCGGGTCGCTGCCCGGCGACGACATCGTCGAGGCAGC
This sequence comes from Micromonosporaceae bacterium, assembly GCA_052038195.1. Lineage (GTDB taxonomy): Bacteria > Actinomycetota > Actinomycetes > Mycobacteriales > Micromonosporaceae > DATBGZ01. The sequence goes on from JBQGBY010000100.1 coordinate 24,881, forward strand.
GAAGCTGGTCTTCGGTGAGCTGCCCGGCCTGCCCCACCTGCCCGAGCTGCCCGACCGTGGCCCCGGCGCCGACATGATCGGCCGGGGCGCGGGCCTGCTGGTCAGCCTGCCCGTCGAGCTGGCCACCGGACGGTGGCGGGTCGCCTCGCACGCGGGGCGGGATCTGCGCCGAGCCCGGGATCTGATGGAGCGGGACCTGGACGCCCTCGCCCAGGCGGCGCAGGGCTACGCCGGCCTCCTCAAGATCCAGGCACCGGGGCCGTGGACGCTGGCCACCGAGGTAGATCTGCCGATCGGGGGGCGGCTGTTGCACGACCACGGTGCGGTGGCCGACCTCGTCGCCTCGCTCGCGGACGGCCTGCGTCAGCACGTGGCCGACGTCGCGCGCCGGGTGCAGGGTGCCACGGTACTTCTGCAGATCGATGAGCCGGCGGTGCCCGCGGTGCTGGCCGGGCGGATCCCCACCGAGAGCGGGCTGCGTACGTTGCGGAGCGTTCCGGCGTCCACAGTGGAGTCGGCCCTGCGCGACATCGTGGACGCCGTCGGGCGCTCGGGTCAGGGCGGGTCAGCCGGCGAGGTGCCGGTGGTCATCCACTGCTGTGCCGCCAGAGCGCCGCTGCGGCTGTTCCGGGACGCGGGCGCGGTGGCGGTCTCGGTCGACGTGGATCTGGTCGGGTCGACCACCGCCGACCTGGACGAGCTGGGGGAGCTGATCGACGCCGGCCTCGGGCTCTTCGCCGGCGTCGTGCCGACGACCGGCCGCCGGCCGCCGACGTCGGTGGCGGCCGCAGACTCCGTTACGGGTCTGTGGCGACGGCTGGGGTTCCCGCTCGACGCCGTGACGGCGCAGGTGGTGGTGACGCCGACCTGTGGCCTGGCCGGGGCTACCCCGACGTACGCCCGCGCGGCCCTCGCCACGTGTGTCGAGGCCGCCCGTCGCCTCGAGGTCTGAGCGCGCCGTCTGAGCGCGCCGTCTAGCGCGCCGTCTGAGCACGCCGGTCAGAGCGAGCCGGTTTGAGCGAGCCGGTCTGAGCGAGCCGGTCTGAGCGAGCCGTACCCCCAGGTGTCAGGGAGGGCACCAGATGTCAGCAAGGTGTGCCTCCTTACACCACATGCGGGCGGGTGTCGTACCGGCGCGTTAAGTTCACACGGTGAGCGAGGACGAGATCGGCACGGTCACCACCACCGCCGCCGTGGGCGCCGCCGGCGCGCAGCCGCCGCCGGAGGCACGCGACCGGTACGACCAACTCGTCACCGAGGTCTCCGAGCACAACTACCGCTACCACGTGCTCGACGCGCCGGTCATCGGCGACAGCGAGTTCGACGCGTTGATGCGTGAGCTGCGGGCGCTGGAGGAGCAGTACCCGGCGCTGCGCGGGCCCGACTCGCCCACGCTGCGGGTCGGCGGGGCCTACTCCACCGACTTCGCGCCGGCGACCCACCTCGAACGGATGATGAGCCTCGAGAACGCGTTCAGCCCGGAGGAGCTCACCGAGTGGGCGCATCGGGTGGAACGGGAGGTCGGCGCCAAGGCCGCGACGTACCTGTGCGAGCTGAAGATCGATGGTCTGGCGATCAGCCTGGTCTACGAGAAGGGCCGCCTCGTGCGTGCGGCCACGCGCGGCGACGGCCGTACGGGTGAGGACGTCACGCTCAACGTCCGCACCATCAAGGAGATCCCGCACCGGCTGCACGGTGATACCGTGCCGGAGCAGCTCGAGGTTCGCGGCGAGGCCTTCTTCACCGTCGAGGGGTTCACCGCCGTCAACGACGCGCTGATGGAGAAGGGAAAGACTCCGTTCGCGAACCCCCGCAACGCCGCCGCGGGCAGCCTGCGGCAGAAGGACCCCCGGATCACCGCGTCGCGCCCGCTGCGGCTGACCGTGCACGGCATCGGCGCGCACAGGGGCTTCGAGCCGAAGTCGCAGTCGGAGGCCTACCTGCAACTGCAGGCGTGGGGGCTGCCAACGTCGTCGATGTGGAAGGTCGTCTCCACCCTCAGCGAGGTATCGAAGTACATCGCTCATTACGAAAAGCACCGCCACGACGTGGAGCACGAGATCGACGGCGTGGTCGTGAAGGTGGACAGTCGGGCGTTGCAGGGGCGGCTCGGGTCGACCAGCCGGGCACCTCGATGGGCGATCGCCTACAAGTATCCGGCGGAGACCGCGACCACCGTGATGCACGACATCCTCGTGGCCGTGGGCCGGACCGGGCGGATCACGCCGTTCGCGGTTCTGGAGCCCATCCACGTCGGTGGTGTGGTGGTCGCCCGAGCCACCCTGCACAACGCGAGCGACGTCGTGCGGCGGGGCGTGCTCATCGGGGACACGGTGATCGTGCGCCGGGCCGGCGACGTGATCCCCGAGATCGTCGGTCCGGTCGTGGAGAAGCGGACCGGCAACGAGCGCTCCTTCGAGATGCCGACCACGTGTCCGGTCTGCGGCACCGCGCTGGCGCCGGCCAAGGAGGGCGACGTCGACATCCGGTGCCCCAACGCGCGAGGGTGCAAGGCCCAGCTGCTGGCGCGGCTCACCCACATCGCCAGCCGTGACGCGCTGGATATCGAGGTGCTGGGGGAGAAGTCCGCGCTGGCCCTGCTCGACACGAATGTCATCGAGGACGAGGGCGACCTGTTCTCTCTCGACGAGGAGAAGCTCTCCCGGGCACCGTTCTTCGTCAGCAAGCAGGGCACGCTCAAGGCGAACGCCGGCAAGCTGCTCGAGAACCTGGCCGACGCGCGCAACCGTCCACTGTCACGTGTCCTGGTCGCGCTGTCGATCCGGCACGTGGGGCCGAGCGCCGCCGTGCCGCTGGCGGCCGAGTTCGGCTCCCTGGACGCGATCGCGAACGCCCGGCCCGAAGAAATCGCCGCGGTGGAAGGGGTCGGGCCGACCAGCGCCGGGGCGATCGCCGAGTGGTTCACCGTCGACTGGCACCGCGCCATCGTGGAGAAGTGGCGGGCTGCTGGCGTCACCCTGGCGGAGGAGCGGGTCGACACCGGGCCGAGACCCCTCGACGGGGTGACGGTCGTGGTCACCGGGACACTCGCGAACTACACCCGCGACGGTGCCCAGGAGGCGATCACCTCCCGAGGCGGCAAGGTGACCGGGTCGGTGTCGAAGAAGACCGACTTCGTGGTGGTCGGGGACAGCCCGGGGTCGAAGTACGACAAGGCCGTGTCCCTGAAGGTTCCCGTTCTGGACGACGACGGGTTCCAGGTCCTTCTCGACGACGGTCCCGAAGCGGCCCGGGCAGTTGCGTCGACGGGCGAAACGGCCTGAGACGCGCTGTCACCATCGTCCGGAAATCCTGTCGGGATGGGTATAGCGTAAATAACCGGCGTATCCGTTACGTACGGGTGGTTTGATCGTTGAGCGGTTGATCGAACGCCATAGCGCGTCGTGCGTCGCAGCGCGTCTCCGCGTCGCGCCCGGCGTGCCGTGGCGTCGGCACGAGGCGCGCTCCGGCGAACGGCCTGAAAGGCCGGACGATGCGGGCACTCTCACCCCCGTCCCAAACCGCGCCCTGTCCACAACCCTGGTTTCTGCGTCACGGATCCCCTGGGGTCCGCGGAGGTGTCATGGAGGCGGCCGCTCGACCCGAGCCGGGTCGTTCCGCTCGGGCGTCTGGGGGCGTCGCGGCGGGCGCCGGCGCGCCAGGTGCCGACCAGGCCCCGCGAGCGGGACGGCCCGGGGACCCCGCAGCCGCCGGTGGCGCGCCCACCCGCGTCCGGCCCGACGGCGCGATCGGTCCGGGTCGGGCCCTGGGCACGCTCTACCGGTCCACCGGAGGCCGGTTCCCCGCCCCCACTCGAGACCGGTCGGGCGCGGCCGGTTCGGACGACATTCCGCCCGCGCTGCCACCGGAGCGGGCGACGTCGATCATCATCGTGACCCTCCTGGTCGGGGCGGCCGCCATCGGTGCCACGGCGTTCTCGATGCGCTACCTGCCCGACGTGGTGCGAGCCGCCGACCCGGAGCTGTGGCTCATCGCCGCCTTCGCGGTCATCCTCGACGCGTGGCCGTTCATGGCGCGGGCCCGCGGCGCCACGGTCTTTCCGTCCGTCACGTTCACTTTCGCGCTGCTGCTGGGATGGGGCCTCGGCCCGGCGGTCGTGGCGCAGGCGCTGGCGGTCACCGTGTCGGCCGTCCGGCTGCGCCACGCACCCTGGCGGGCCGTGTTTGACGTGTCGCGCTACGCGCTGAGCTTCGGCGCCGCGGCCGGTGTGCTCACCCTCGCCGGCGTCCCCCAGCTCTCCGAGGACATGGCGGCGGCCCGGCCCGGAAACTGGGACGTGGTCGCGATCCTCGGTGCAGGCGGCGCGTGGTTCGTCGCGAACACGGTGCTCGCGACCACTGCCGTGGCGGTCAGCCTCGGCGAGCGATGGTCGACGACGCTGGACCGGGTCCTGCGGCAGAACACGCGGGCCACGCTGAGCCTGCTCGCCCTCGGCCCGCTCGTTGTCACGGCGGCGAACGTCAATCCGTTGTTCTCGACCCTCATCCTGGTGCCGCTGTTCATCGTCGGGCAGCTCACCAGGTACTCGGCCGAGGAGACGCGCAAGGCGACCACGGACGAGCTGACCGGGCTGCCCAACCGCAAGGCCCTGTACGGTCACGTGCGGGCCCAGGCGCAGTCGTACGGCCTGCGGGCCCGGCGCGCGCGCCCCGGCGCGGACGCCCGCCGGATGGCCCTCCTGCTGCTCGACATCGACCAGTTCCGCCGGGTGAATGAGGCACTGGGCCACGGGGTGGGCGACCGGCTGCTGATCGCGGTCGCGATCCGGCTGCGCCAGACCATCGGTGCGGACGGCATGGTGTGCCGGCTCGGCGGGGACGAGTTCTCCGTCTTCGCACCGCGTCTGGTCGATGCGGAGGCGGCCGGCGTCCTCGCGTTCCGCGTGGCCGACGCGCTGGCCGATCCGGTCGTCCTCGACGGGCTGCCGATCGATGTCAGTGCCGCGATCGGGGTCGCGATCTACCCGGACCATGGCAACGATGTCGTCACGCTGCTGCGCCACGCCGAGATCGCCATGTACGACGCGAAGGACCATGGGGCCACCTTCGCGGTTTACACCCCCGAGGCCGAGCAGCACTCGCCTGAGCGGCTGGAGCTGCTCGCCGACCTGCGGCGGGCTCTGGACGGGGTCAGCGATGAGCTGCAGTTGCACTACCAGCCGCAGGTCGACCTGACCAGCGGCCAGATCTCCGGCGCCGAGTCGCTGCTGCGGTGGAACCACCCCGAGCGCGGCTTCATCAGCCCAGAGATGTTGATCAAGGTCGCCGAGCACACGGCGATCATGCGCCGCATTACGACCCGGGTCCTCGACGAGGCCGTGGCGCAGCTCGCCAAGTGGCGCGCGGAGGGCCTGCACCTGCGGGTGTCGGTGAACGTCAGCGCCCGCGACCTGCACCGCGGAGAGTTCGTCGACGACCTGTCCGAGCTCCTCGCCGAGCGCGGGGTGCCGGCCAACCTCCTCCAGATCGAGATCACCGAAGGCGCGCTCATCGCCGACCCGCGACGGGTCCTGGTGACGCTGCACCGGCTCGACAAGCTCGGGGTCGCGCTCTCGCTGGACGACTTCGGGACCGGCTACTCGTCGCTGCAGCATCTACGGCGGCTTCCGCTCTCCGAGGTGAAGATCGACAAATCGTTCGTCCTGGGGATGGCCACCGACACCGACGACGAAGCGATCGTCGGCTCGATCATCGACCTCGGCCGCCGGCTCGGCCTGCGCGTGGTCGCCGAGGGTGTCGAGGACGACGAGACGCGTCGGATGCTGATCTCGGCCGGGTGCGAGGTCGGCCAGGGCTGGCACTTCGCCCGGCCCATGCCCTCCGACGCGTTCGCCACCTGGGTGGCCCGGTACCGGGCGACGGTCGCGCCCGAGCCCGGCGAATAGACTCGCCTGGTCGGTCCGGGCGTGGCACGCTCCGGTCGGCGCACTGTCCGCGACGCTGGGGGGTTCCATTGGCCACCATCTCTCGGGAGGAGGTCGCGCATCTGGCGCGGCTGTCCCGACTCGCCGTCAGCGACGAGGAGTTGGACCGGTTCGCGGGCCAGCTCGACGTGATCCTCCAGGCGGTTGCCCGGGTTGGCGAGGTCACCGCCGCCGACATCCCACCCACGTCGCACCCGGTCCCGCTCACCAACGTGCTCCGCGACGACGTCGTGGCGCCCTGCCTTGACCGGGACGCCGCGCTGGCCGGTGCACCCGACGCGGCCGAGCACAGGTTCCGCGTGCCACGGATCCTGGAAGAGGAGGTCTGAACGGTGAGCACGAGGAGCGCGATTGCGAGCACCGCGAGCAGGACCGGCTCGGTTACGAACGAGGGGCGGACGCGGTGACCGGCAAGCCCAAGAAGGCGCCGGCTCGCAAGGCCGCGCCCGCCAAAGCAGCGCCCGCCAAGGCCGCGAAGGCAGCGTCGACAAAGGGCACTGCGGCGAAGGCGGGTGGTGCGAAGAGCGCCCCGGCGAAGGCGGACGGCCGGGCCGTACGGCCGGCGGCGCCGGCGACCAGTGACCTCACCCGCCTGCCCGCCGTCGAGCTGGGCCGGCTGCTCGCGGCCGGCCAGGTCTCCGCTGTCGAGGCGACCCAGGCGCATCTGGACCGCATTGCCGCGGTCGACGAGCGGGTGCACGCGTTCCTCTACGTCGATACGGAGGGTGCGCTCGAGGCCGCCCGCGCCGTGGACGCCGCCCGCGCCCGGAAGGAGCCGCTCGGGCCGCTCGCCGGCGTGCCGATCGCGGTGAAGGACGTCATGGCCACCCGTGGCGTGCCGACGACCTGTGGGTCGAAGATCCTCGAAGGCTGGCGGCCGCCCTACGACGCGACGGTGGTCACCCGGCTCCGCGAGGCCGGCCTCGTCGTACTCGGCAAGACCAACATGGACGAGTTCGCGATGGGATCGTCCACTGAGTACTCCGCCTACGGCCCGACCTACACCCCGTGGGACCTGACCCGGATCCCCGGCGGGTCGGGCGGTGGGTCGGCCGCGTCGCTGGTGGCCTATGAGGCGCCGCTCGCGATCGGCACCGACACCGGGGGATCGATCCGCCAGCCGGCTGCGGTGACCGGCACGGTGGGCGCGAAGCCCACGTACGGCGGCACCTCCCGCTACGGCCTGGTCGCGTTTTCGTCCTCTTTGGACACACCCGGTCCGTGCGCCCGTACGGTCGAGGACACGGCGCTGCTGCATGCCGTCATCGCCGGGCATGATCCGCGCGACTCGACCTCGATCCCCGCCCCGGCTCCGGACGTGGTCGGGGCGGCCCGCCTCGGCGCGACCGGCGACTTGTCGGGCGTGAAGCTGGGCCTGGTCGCGCAGTTCGGGGGCGAGGGGGCGGAGCCGGGCGTGACGGCGGCGTTCCGCGAGGGCGTGGAGGCGCTGGTAAAGCTCGGCGCCGAGGTGGTCGAGGTCTCCTGCCCGCACTTCGAGTACGCCCTGCCGGCGTACTACCTCATCGCGCCGAGCGAGTGCTGCTCCAACCTGGCCCGGTTCGACGGAGTCCGGTATGGGCTACGGACCGGCGATGACGGGCAGCGGTCGCTGGAGGAGGTCATGTCGCTGACCCGCGAAGCCGGCTTCGGCTCCGAGGTCAAGCGGCGCATCATCATCGGCACCTACGCGCTGTCCTCCGGCTACTACGACGCGTACTACGGGCAGGCGCAGAAGGTGCGGACGCTGATCGCCCGCGACTACGCCGCGGCGTTCGAGCGGGTGGACGTGATCGTCTCCCCGACCACGCCGTTCGTCGCGTTCCCGTTCGGGTCCCGGACGGCCGACCCGTACCAGATGTACCTCGCGGACCTGTTCACGATCCCGGTGAACCTCTACGGCGGGCCGGCCATCTCCGTCCCCTGTGGACTGTCAGAGGGCCTGCCGGTCGGGTTCCAGATCTCGGCACCGACGATGACCGACGACCGCATGTACCGGGTCGCCGCCGCCCTCGAGTCGGTCGTTCCGCCCCCCACTCCGCCGGAGCTGCAGACCGTCGACGGCGTGATGCGCCGACCGGATGGTCCGTAGGCGTACGTCGCAGCCCCGAGAGGCCGCTCGCTACTCGAACCCCCGCCCAGCTGCGACCCCGTCAGCCCCGGTTGCCGGAGGTCCAAGAGGCGGGGCCGGGCAGGTCGACCCGGTGTTCGCGTTGCTTGGAGTTCCACGACCAGCGCCACAGCCGGAAGCTCCAGGAGGAGAACCCCCGCTTGGTGAAGTTGAACCGGAACGGGCCGAGCCGGAAGGACTTGCGGAAGATCACACCCATGTACTTCATGGTGGCGCAGGCGGCGACGAGAGCCGTTGACCCGGGGGAAATCGGGCGATTCCGGGCAGCCTGGCGCCGTACAGGCCGGTCGCCGGATGGGTAGGCTGAGTCGGGTGGCAGGAAGGGACGAGGCATGACGGCAGTTCTGGTGAGCTTCGACGAGGCGGTGGCGGTGTTCGAGCCGGTCATCGGCCTGGAGACGCACGTCGAGCTGGGTACGAACACGAAGATGTTCTGCGGCTGCCCGACCACGTTCGGGGCCGAGCCCAATACCCAGATCTGCCCGGTGTGCCTGGGTCTGCCGGGCAGCCTGCCGGTGGCGAACAAGGCGGCGATCGAGGCGACCATCCGCATCGGGCTCGCCCTCAACTGCCGTATCGCGGGTTGGTGCCGGTTCGCCCGGAAAAACTACTTCTACCCGGACATGCCGAAGAACTTCCAGATCAGCCAGTACGACGAGCCGCTGTGCATCGACGGCTATCTCGACGTCGACCTGGACGGGCAGACCGTACGGGTGGGTATCGAGCGGGTGCACCTCGAGGAGGACACGGGCAAGACGATGCACGTCGGCGGTCTCACGGGCCGCATCCACGGCGCCACGGAGTCCCTTGTGGACTACAACCGCGCCGGTATCCCGCTGGTCGAGATCGTCACCAAGCCCGTGGCCGGCACCGGTGCGCGCGCCCCGGAGGTGGCCCGCGCGTACGTGACGGAGCTGCGGGACCTGGTCCGGTCGCTGGGGGTCTCGGACGTCCGCATGGAGCAGGGCTCGCTGCGCTGCGACGTCAACACCTCGCTGAACCGACCCGGCGACGAGTGGGGCACCCGCACCGAGACAAAGAACGTCAACTCGCTGCGCAGCGTGGAGCGGGCGGTTCGGTCGGAGATCATCCGGCAGGCGGCCGTCCTCGAGAACGGCGGCCGGATCACGCAGGAGACCCGCCACTTCCACGAGGACACCGGCGAGACGACGTCCGGTCGTAGCAAGGAGACGGCGACCGACTACCGGTACTTCCCCGAGCCGGATCTCGCCCCGCTCGAGCCCGACCCCGCCTGGGTGGAGTCGTTGCGGGCGAGCCTGCCCGAGCCACCGCGGGAGCACCGCCGGCGGCTCATCCAGGCGTGGGGTCTGGGCGACAAGGAGATGCAGGCGATCGTCAACGCCGGCGCGGTCGCCGTCATCGAGGAGACGGTCGCGGCCGGGGCGTCGCCGGAGGGCGCGCGGAAGTGGTGGCTCGGCGAGATCGCCCGGCGGGCCAACGAGAAGTCCGTCGACCTCACGGCACTCGGCGTTACGCCGGCCCACGTGGCGGAGCTGCAGGGCCTGGTCGAGGCGGGCACGCTCAACGACCGGCTCGCCCGTACGGTCCTGGAGGGGGTCATCGCCGGCGAGGGCCCGCCCACGGCCGTGGTAGCGGCCCGGGGCCTGGCGGTCGTCTCCGACACCGACGCGCTCACTCGCGCCGTGGACGAGGCGATCGCGGCGAACCCGGACGTCGCCCAGCGCATCCGCGACGGCCGCGTCGAGGCGGCCGGGGTGCTGATCGGCGCCGTGATGAAGGCGACCAAGGGTCAGGCCGATGCCAAGACCGTACGGGAGCTGGTCCTGGCCCGCCTGACCTGACGGGGGTCGGGGACCGCTCGGAGTAGCGTCGACATATGTCGACGTCGGCTGGAGGCGACCGGCGCCTTCCACTCGCGCTCCTGGCGGCGCTGGTGCTCGTGGCGGCCGTGGCCGCGACCTGGCTGCGCCGGGATCCGCCGCCGGATCCGCCGTTTCCGGCCGACCTGGGTGTGCTGTCGCCGCCCCAGGCGGACTTCGTGGACGCCGACCACGGTTACCTGCTGCTCGGTCGCTGCCCGAGGCAGACCTGCGAGGCCTGGGTCGGGGTGACCCACGACGGCGGCCAGAGTTGGCACGCCGCCGCCGTGCCGGGGCTGCCGTTCGAGGGCGGGGAACCCATCGACGCCCGGCTCATCACGCTCGACGCCGACCGCGCCATCATCGAGGGGTTTGAGAACTTCGCCGTGACAACGGTCGTGGATGAGCGGGTGGCGTCGGCCCGACCACCGTCGGGACGGCGATGGTACACATCGGATGGTGGGCGCACATGGTCGCCGGTCCGGCCCGACCCGGTGGCGACGCTCGACGAGATCCCGACCGGCGCCCGTGCCTTCGCGACCCTGTCCGACGGGCCGTCACAGCGGATCGTTGTCCGGCTGGTCCGCCTGGACGGCACGTCGGCGGTGCTGGGCTCGACGCCGACGCCGTCGTACCGTGTTGTCGAGACGGAGGTAGTCGATGCCCCGGACGGCAGCCACTGGGTCGTGACGCGAGGGACGGGGACGACCACGGTGTTCCGGAGCCAGGACCGAGGACGCACGTGGGCGCCCGTGCCGTGGCCGGCGGGCCATCCGGCCGAGGATCACCGGTACGGCTTCTACGCCGGGGACGGAGTGACGGTCTACCTCGTCGACGAAGGCTCGTTCCGGGCGTGGCGCAGCCGCGACGCCGGCGGCACCTGGGAGCCGCTGGTGGTGCCGTTCTCCGCGGGGATACCGGACGCGGGCCTGAGCGGGATGAGCCTGCCGGACGGACGACTCCTGCTCTACCAACCGCTCAACGCGCTGTTCGTCTCCACCGTCACGGGTTCGACCTTCGAGCCGGCCGACCCAGCGTTGGCGTTCACGGCCCAGGGGCGGGCGCTCGTGCCCTCCGCCGACGGGTCGGTGGCGATCGCGGGCGCGGACGGGTCGAGGCTGCCCCTGCCGTTCGCCTGCCTGGGCGGGCGCTGCTCCTGGTGACCCGCGCCGACGGCGGGGCGCCCCCGGCCGTCACGTGAGCACGAGGCTGCCGCCGCCTCCGCCGACGACCAGGCGCAGGAGCTTGTCGTCGCCGGACGCACCGGGACGGTCCAGATTGGACGTCGAGACCCAGACCGATCCATCCGGCGCCGTCTGGGCGGCCCGCAGGCGGCCGTACTCGCCGACCAGCGCGGCGACCGGTGGCCCCTGCAGGTTGCCGTCGGCGTCCAGCGCCAGCAGCCAGACCCGTTGCCCGCGAAGGCACGCCGCGATCAGCACATTGCCCGCGATGGCGGCACCCGAGCACGACGCCTCGGACGGATTCCACTGCTGGATCGGATCCACAAAGGACGGATTGTCGGCGATGCCCTCCACGTGGGGCCAGCCATAGTTCCGACCGGGATCGATCCGGTTGATCTCGTCCCACGTGCTCTGACCGAACTCGGTGGCGAACATCCGCCCCTCGGAGTCCCAGGCCATGCCCTGCACGTTGCGGTGGCCGTAGCTCCACACCAGCGAATCCGGGAACGGGTTGCCCGGGGCGGGATCGCCGTCCTTCGTCATCCGCAGGATCTTGCCGGCGAGCGTGTCCAGGACCTGCGAGCGTGGCGCGTCGCCGACCTCACCCGTCGAGGCGTACAGGTACCCGCCCGGGCCGAACGCCAGCCGTCCTCCATTGTGGATACCGCCCTTGGGGATGCCGGTGACGATCGGTTCCGGCGCTTCGCCGAGCCGGAGCCGGGCGATCCGGTTGTCGTTCTCGGCGGTGTAGTAGATGAAGACCAGCCGATCGGACGCGTAGTCGGGCGAGACCGCGATTCCGAGCAGTCCACCCTCGCCGGCGGGCCGGACCTCCTCGATGGTCTGCACCGGGGTGACCGTGAGCTCGGCGTCACCGTTGGCTGGGGTGACCTGCAGGATCCGCCGTGTGTTGCGTTCGGTCACCAGCGCCGACCCGTCGGGCAGGAAGGCGATGCCCCATGGGATGGCCAGCCCCTCCGCGATGACAGTGGCGACCACGCTCGGCGGGCCGTCGTTGACCGAGGTGCTTGTCGGCGGAGTCAGGTTCGGCGGAGAGCCGCCTTCGACCCCGTCCGGCGGGCCGAACGCGCACCCGCCCAAGGCCGCGACCGTGAGGAGTGTGAGCGCGATGGACGAACGCTGCGGTCTGGCCGACATTTTGCGAAGTTTAGCCGGTGACCCTGTATCGGCAAGGGTCCCTGCTTAACGGCTGGCGCCGTCCAGGGAGCCAGGGCGGCCGAGCGTGTACACGTCACGAAACGCCGCCGGTGCGTGCCCGCGGCCGGCGGCGAGTCGCGCCAAAGTGTCAGGGGGTGGGGGACCACCCGGGCATCGGGAAGCCGGCGAGCAGCTCAGCGATCTCGCCGGCGATCGAGTCGAGCCCGGCCTCGTCGTCCTTGACGAGCGCCGTCAGCGCCTGGTCCATCCACGCCGCCACCGCCGGCATGTGCTCCTCGCGCAGTCCACGGGTGGTGAGCGCGGGAGTGCCGAGCCGGATGCCGGACGGGTTCCACGGTTTGCGCGGGTCGAACGGGACCGTATTGAAGTTCAGCTCGATCCCCGCCCGGTCCAGCGCCTTGGCCGCGGGCCGACCCTCGACGCCCTTGTTCGTCAGGTCGATGAGGATCAGGTGGTTGTCGGTGCCGCCCGAGACCAGGTCGAAGCCCTGCTCGGTCAGCGCCTCGGCCAGCGCCTTGGCGTTCGCGACGATCTGGTGCGCGTAATCGGCGAAGGAGGGCTGGGCCGCCTCGTGCAGCGCCACGGCGATGCCGGCGGTGGTGTGGTTGTGCGGCCCACCCTGCAGGCCCGGGAACACGGCCTTGTCGATGGTGGCCGCGTGCTCGGGGCTGGCCATGAGCATGGCGCCGCGCGGCCCGCGCAGCGTCTTGTGCGTGGTCGTCGAGATGACATCGGCGTAGCCCACCGGCGACGGATGCGCCCCACCCGCGACCAGGCCCGCGATGTGCGCGATGTCGGCGACCAGCACCGCGCCCACCTCACGTGCGATATCGGCGAATGCCGGGAAGTCCACGGTGCGCGGGATCGCCGTGCCACCACAGATGATCATCTTGGGCAGCTCGGCCCGGGCCAGGTCGCGCACATGATCCATGTCGATCCGACCGGTTTCGCGGCTCACCGCGTAGTGCACCGGCCGGAACCACTTGCCGGTCACCGAGACCGGAGAGCCGTGCGTCAGGTGGCCGCCGTGCGCCAGTTCCAGACTCAGGAACGTGTCCCCGGGGTTCATGAACGCCAGGTAAACGGCGAGGTTGGCCGGTGAGCCCGAGTACGGCTGCACGTTGGCGTGCTCGGTGCCGAACAGGGCCTGAGCGCGGGCCTGCGCGAGTTCCTCGACCGGGTCGACGAACTGCTGGCCCTCGTAGTACCGCTTGCCCGCGTACCCCTCGGAGTACTTGTTGTTGAGCACCGTGCTGCACGCCTCGAGCACGGCGGCGGAGACGTAGTTCTCGGACGGGATCATGCGGAGCTTGTCGTGTTGGCGCCGCGCCTCGGCCTCGACGAGCGTGGCGAGGTCCGGATCAGCGGCGGCAAGGTGCGGCAAGGCTGGCACGTGCATGGCATACCTCCGGGTCAGGCCGGCACCCAGGCGCTGCGGTGCCGTATGCCAGTCGCTTCCCGGTGGTCCGTTCCACCTCAACGCCAGTCGCGAGTTCCTCGACCAGCCTAGTACGAGGGGCGCCTGTCCCGCGTGCCGCCACGGCCTTTGGTGCGTCCGGTTCGCAACACCGGCACAACGGTCACGCCCGGACGATCTGCGTCCCCGTCGAGCACCGACCACGTCTCAACCGGCCTGGTGCCGCTCGGTGATCAGTCTGGCACGCGACGGTAGGCGCCGTCGCTGGCCGAGGTGGCCATCGATGCATAGGCACGCAGCGCGGCTGAGATCGGACGGTGGCGGTTGACGGGCGTGTACGGCTTGTCGCGCTTCTCCTGGGCGACCCGGCGCGCGTCCAGCACGTCCGCGGCGACGTCCAGCGCGATCCTCCGGTTGGGGATGTCGATATCGATGATGTCCCCATCCTCGATGAGCGCGACGAGGCCGCCGGCGGCCGCCTCGGGGGAGATGTGCCCGATCGACAGACCGCTGGTCCCGCCGGAGAAGCGTCCGTCGGTGATGAGCGCGCAGGCCCGGCCGAGGCCGCGTCCCTTGAGGAACGACGTGGGGTAGAGCATCTCCTGCATCCCGGGTCCGCCCCGCGGTCCCTCGTAGCGCACCACGACGACGTCGCCGGCCTTGACGTCGCCGGAGAGGATGCCGTCGACGGTGGCCTCCTGGGACTCGAAGACCCGGGCCGGTCCGCGGAAGGCGAGGTTCTCCTCCGGCACTCCGGCGGTCTTCACCACGGACCCGTCCGGGGCGAGGTTGCCGTAGAGGATGGCCAGGCCGCCATCGGCCGAGTAGGCGTGGGCCACGTCCCGGATGCACCCGTCGACGGCATCGGTGTCCAGTGTGGACCACCGGTTCGTGGTGGAGAAGGGCTCGGTGGTGCGGACCCCACCGGGAGCGGCGTGGAACAGCTCGACGGCATCGCTGGTCGCCGTACCGCCCCGCACGTCCCAATCGGCCAGCCAACTGTCCAGTGTGTACGCATGGACGGCGTGCACGTCGCGGCGCAACAGCCCGGCCCGGTCCAGCTCGCCGAGGATGGCCGGGATCCCGCCGGCCCGGTGCACATCCTCCATGTGGTACTTCGGCGTGTTCGGGGCGACCTTCGACAGGCACGGCACCCGCCGGGAGACCGCGTCGATGTCGTCGACGCCGAAGTCCACGCTCGCCTCACGCGCGGCGGCCAGCAGGTGCAGCACCGTGTTGGTGGAGCCTCCCATCGCCACGTCCAGCGCGGCCGCGTTCTCGAACGCGGCCCGGGTGGCGATCGACCGCGGGAGCACGGAGTCGTCGCCCGAGTCGTAGTGACGGCGGGCGAGGTCGACGATGAGCCGGCCGGCCGTGGTGAAGAGGCCCTTCCGGGCCGCGTGCGTGGCGAGCGTCGAGCCGTTGCCCGGTAGGGAGAGCCCGATCGCCTCCGTCAGGCAGTTCATCGAGTTGGCGGTGAACATGCCTGAGCATGACCCGCAGGTGGGGCACGCCGAGCGTTCGATCACGCCGAGCTGCTCGTCGGTCACCTGGTCGTCCGCCGAGGCGATCATGGCATCGATCAGGTCGAGCTTCGCGTGGACGATCATGCTCTTTCCGGCGCCGGTGCGCTCCTCGCTGGGACCAATGTCTGCTCGCGACTGCGGGGCTCGCTGGCGCTCGCTCCTCGCGCTCGCGGCTGGCGCTCGCTGCGATGCTCCTGGCCCCGACGGATCCTCGACGGCGACGGTCTTGCCGGCCTCCATCGGACCACCCGACACGAACACGGTCGGGATGTTGAGCCGTAGCGCGGCCATCAGCATGCCCGGGGTGATCTTGTCGCAGTTGGAGATACAGACCAGCGCGTCGGCGCAGTGCGCCTCGACCATGTACTCGACGGCGTCGGCGATGAGCTCCCGGCTCGGCAGCGAGTAGAGCATGCCCGCGTGCCCCATGGCGATGCCGTCGTCGACCGCGATCGTGTTGAACTCCCGCCCGATGCCGCCGGCCTCCCCGACGGCGTCCGCCACCAGGGCACCGAGGTCCTTCAGATGCACGTGGCCCGGCACGAACTGGGTGAACGAGTTCGCGATCGCAACGATCGGCTTGCCGAAGTCGCCGTCGGTCATGCCGGTGGCCCGCCACAGCGCCCGCGCGCCGGCCATGTTGCGGCCCTGGGTCGAGGTGGCTGAGCGCAGCGGGCGCGGTGCGCCGTTGCCGACCGTACGGCTCGCGGTCCCGGAGGCGGCGGCCGTGCCGGCCTGCCTTGCCGCCGCCGGGGCGGACCGGCCAGCGCTGCCAGCCGTACGGCCGGCGACCTTGCCCGCAGCGTTGTCATGGGCCGCGGTCGGCGCGGCCGGCCGCGGCGACGTCGATGACTCCGGGGACGGACCCTTCGGCCTTGCCTTGGCGGCGCTGGCCTTCTTCGGGGGCTTGCGGGGAGCGGACGGCTCTGGCATCCGTCAAGTGTGCGCCCGACCCGACGGACCGCAAGAGGTGACCTGGACTACAAGAATTCCATGCCCTCCACCCCCACCCAGCCGCCCTACAGCTCCGACACCTTGGTCGTCGACGCCAGATCGAAGCCGGCCTCGCCCCGGACATACCGGCGGGCGATGCCGTCCTCGTAGTTGTCGGCGGCAAGCCGGTCGATGAGCCAGTACTCGGGCAGTCCGCCCGAGAAGTACTCCCGCATCTTGCGATCGCGGTCCGCGGACTCGTGGCCGCGGGAGACGATCTCGGCGATGGCCACCAGCGCCGAGACCTCGGCGGCCCGTCCCTTGAGCGCCAGGACGTCCTTGCGGGAACGGAACACCGCCACGTCCGCGGTCGGTGCGAAGTCATCATTGGCGACCACGTCAAGGTTCTCGAGGGCGAACAGGCCGACGCGGCTGAAGTAATCACGTAGCAGGGCAGCCATCAGTTGGTGCCAGGGTCCGGGCACGTGCCGAGTCACCTCCATGCGGCCGTCGATGACCTCGAACCTAAACCCGGTGACCTCCGGACGCTGCCACGGCCAGTCGTGAGTCGTCTCGGACAGCTCGACCATGATGGTCATAGGTCACCTCCGTGGCGCCAACCATGTCTGACACGTCAGACACCCAACAAGTCTGACACGCGTGCGCGTCGGGGTCGGGAACACCTCCACTGAGTCGGGCAGCGGTGCACGCCGTGCTCCGTTATTGTTTCGTGATCTGATCGTCTACCAGCATGTGGGACGGCTTGACTCGGAGGGTGGGCGTGGTGCAGGCTGAGCACCATGCCGTACCGGTCCGTCCGAGTACTCATCACCTAGCGCGTCGCAGACCCCGCTGCGACGCGCGAGCCCACGTGCCCTGCACGGGGGCTCTTTTCGTGTGTGGGGGTCCGGCAGAGCTTGCCGGTTCGGCTCGCAAGCTCACCGAAGCGGATACATGATCAACAGGTCACTCAGTGAAGGCGTGGACGCCATGACGAAACCGTCTGAGAAACCCGAGAGCCAATCCCGACAGCCCAGTCCGTTGACCGTCGCGGCGGCGGGGGCGCGGCCGGCGCCGGCGGCCAAGGCCGTACCGCCGGCGCCCAAGGT
>JBQGBY010000101.1:0-12292 GCA_052038195.1 Micromonosporaceae bacterium
CGCCCCCGTCGCCGTTGTCTCCGCCGGTGTCGCCGCCGTCGCCGTTGTCTCCGCCGGTGTCGCCGCCGTCGCCGTTGTCTCCGCCGGTGTCGCCGCCGTCGCCGTTGTCTCCGCCGGTGTCGCCACCGTCGCCGTTGTCTCCACCCGTGTCGCCACCGTCTCCGCCGTTGTCTCCACCGGTGTCGCCGCCATCGCCGTTGTCTCCACCGGTGTCGCCGCCAGCGCCGCTGTCCCCGCCGTCGCCGCCATCGCCGTTGTCTCCACCGGTGTCGCCGCCGGTGTTGCCGCCGTCGCCGGTGTCTCCACCGGGACCAGCCGGGCCGCCGTCGCCGCCGTCGCCGGTGTCCTCACCGTCGCACTCCAGGCACTGGTTCCAGGTGCCGCTCAGCTGTTCGGCGTCCGGTGCGAAGAGGCTGAACGCGATCTGTTCGAACGTGTCCCCCCCGTCCTCGGCCCAGGTCGAGTAGGTGGCGACAAGCGATGTGCTACCGACCTCGACGGAGGTGGTGCCGCCGTCCACGCCCCAGCTCACCTCACCGACATCCCTCGCCACCGCCTGTGGTCCGAACGTCGTGGCGAGGAAGACCGAGACAGCGTTGCCGGGGTCGGTGTCCATGCGGGTGCCGGCGATACCGAGCAGAGATCCTCGTCCCGCGGTCAGGCCGGTGATCAGATCGCTGGTCGTGTCGATGAAGCCGGAGTTCTCCTCATGGAGGCTGATGTCACCTAGGAGCGTGCGCAGGGCGTCGCCCTCGGAGGTGAGCACCGGCAGGATAACGAGCTCGCTCAAATGCCCCTCGAACGAGGGCAAACCTCTTGATAAGAACTCGTCGATGACCAACGCGGCCGGCGGGGTGCTCTTCGGGTCCTGCGGGTCGGTGCCGAGGCGCTCCTCGTCGACATCGGCGACACCGTCGCCGTCGGTGTCCGACTTCTCGTCGAGGACGAGCAGGCAGACCTGCTGGTCGCAGGAGGCGCTGAACCACGCCTTCGGCTCCTCGGCCGCGGCG
This sequence comes from Micromonosporaceae bacterium, assembly GCA_052038195.1. Classification (GTDB taxonomy): domain Bacteria; phylum Actinomycetota; class Actinomycetes; order Mycobacteriales; family Micromonosporaceae; genus DATBGZ01. The sequence goes on from JBQGBY010000101.1 coordinate 1,011, forward strand.
GGCGAGGGCCACGCTGCCGCCAGTGGCAGGGCGAAGATGACCGCGAAGGGTATCGACCCCCATCTGCGTCTGTGCACAGTGGACATTTCCGTGCTCCTTTCAGGGGATGTCCCGATAGGCGCAGGGTAGGGTCGGCGGCACCGGCCGACATGGGACCAGAATCCCGTTCTGCTCCCGATCCGGGCGGGGCCGGGGTCCCGGTCAGGTCGGGACATCACCGACGATGCCGGCGGCGATGGCGAGCGCATGCTCACTGCCGGGGCAGGCGCGCGGACCGGCGCCGAAGCTCAGTGGTGGCATGCCGTCCTGGTTTGCCGCCCGGACGTCGATCCCGACACGTGACCCATCCGGACCGACCCGCCACAGGTACGGCACCGGCGGGTCGTCGCGCAGAGTCTCGCCGAGCGGTGGTGTTCCCGCGGCCAGGGTCGTCGCGACGAGGCCGGCGGTGGCGTCGTGGGCCTGCACGAGGATCCCGACCCGCGCCGCGCTCTCCTCGTCGTACCGTCCACCGAGGACACTGACGAGGGCGTCCACCGCGTCGTCCGCGGCTTCGGGTACCGCCGAGCCCGGGAAGTACGCGGGCGCGATGGCGGCCACGAGTGGTGCCACATCCGCCGAGATGCCGAGCGCCTCGGCGAGAACCGTCACCGTGACCGCCCCTGGGTCGCGCTGTGGGTCCGTTGTGGACAGTTCGTACGCCCGGTGGCGCAGCCTGTCCGGATCGAGCGTAGCGAGGAGCTGCTCCACCAGCAGCCGACGGCGGGCATGCACGGCGCCAGTGGCGAACCGGGAGACGTGAGCCCGCAGCCAGGCGACTCCTCGAGTCGCATTGCCAGCCGGGGCGGTGACGACGGTGTAGCTCGGATCGGCGAGCAGTGCGAGGGCCTCGGCGTGGCGGGTGAGGACGATGTCGGTCATCCCGCGACCGTACGGCCGTCGTACCTCGGTCCCGGCCGAACTGTGCGGGGTGCATCATCGGGTGGTGACGACCGACAGAGCCTCCGGGCTCGCCCGTCTCGCGGCGGTGCTGGCCGACGAGACCCGGGCCACGATGCTGCTCGCGCTGCTCGACGGTCGGGCCTTCACCGCGGGCGAGCTGGCGGCGCGGGCCGGGGTGGCGCCGTCCACCGCCACCGAGCACCTCAACCGGCTGCTCGCGGCCGGGCTGCTGACCCAGCGTCGACAGGGGCGGCACCGGTACGTGCAGCTCGCCGACGCCGAGACGGCCCAGCTCCTGGAGGACCTCCTCGCCCGGTCGGGCGACGGCTCCGTGCGTCCACTCACGACACTGCGGGCGGTGTCGGCCCGCGAGGCGCTGGCCCGGGGCCGGACCTGCTACGACCACCTGGCCGGACGGCTCGGCGTGGACATCACCGACGCGATGACCGCCGCTGGACTGCTGGAGCAGCGCGGCGGGTTCGGGCTCACGGCCGAGGGGATGGCGTGGCTCGTCGACCCGATCGGGGTGGATCCGGCGGCGCTGGAGCGCCCGCGACGGCCGGTCGCGCGGCCGTGCCTGGACTGGACCGAGCGCCGCACCCATCTCGGCGGCGTTGCCGGCGCCCAGCTGTGCGCCCGGTTCCTGGAACGCCGATGGGTGGAGCGATTCGGCACCGGCCGCGCCGTGCGGGTCACCGCGGCCGGTACGGTCGCCCTGCACGACCTGCTCGGGCTGTAGCAGCCAGGCCGTACGGCCGGCGCCGCCGGCGCGAACCGATCCGGGCGGCCGTCGCGACAGAGCAGGTGAGCAGTCCAGTCCGTACGTGGAGGGAGCGGCCATGCGGACCCCGCCGTCGGACCCCCGCGAGGACGCGGCGCTGATGGCGGCGGTGGCCGACGGCGACCGGGCCGCCTTCGAGGAGCTGTACCAGCGGCACCTGCCCTGGCTGGTGGTCCGGCTCGGGCGCCGGTGCGCCTTACCCGAACTCGTCGACGAGGTCGCCCAGGACACGTTCGTGGCGGTGTGGCGGTCGGCGCGGAGCTGGCACGGGCGCGGCGAGGTGGCCGCCTGGATCTGGGGCATCGGGATCCGCCGCCTCGTCGACGCGCTGCGCCGGCGTCCCCGGCCGACCACAGAGCTGGTGGAGCTTGAGGGCCACGAGACCTCGGCCGAGGAGCAGGTACTGCTGGCCGTGCAGTACGGCGACGTGGGGGCGGCGCTGGCGAGCCTCTCGCCCGAGCTGCGGGCCGTGGTTCAGGCGACCGTCCTCGATGGCCTGACGACCCGGGAGGCGGCCCGGTTTCTCGGCATCCCGCCGGGCACGGTGAAGACCCGGATGATGCGGGCCCGGGCCCAGTTGCGGGAGCGGCTGACGTGACGAGGACGTGGCCACTGTGAGCACGAGGAGCGAGCGCCAGCGAGCCCCGCAGTTGCGAACGAAGGAGTCGCTGTGAGCACGAGGAGCGAGCGCCAGCGAGCCCCGCAGTTGCGAACGAAGGAGCGGCTGTGAGTACGTGGCATCTGGAGCCGGAGCTGATCCGGCGCTATGTCGGGGGAGGGGTCGGCCCAGTGCTGGCCGCCTCCGCCGAGGCGCACCTGATGGCCTGCCCGGTCTGCCGGGCGACGCTCGCGTCGCATGTGGATGCTGGTCGGACGGCGGCGATCTGGGCCGAGGTGGTCGACCGCGTCGACGCTCCCTCGCCGAGCCTGCTGGAGCGCGCCCTCGTCCGGCTCCGTGTCGGCGAGGCGACGGCGCGCCTGGTGGCGGCGACGCCGACGCTGCGCGGTCCGTGGCTGGCGGCGATCGCCGGCGTGCTCGCCTTCGCCGCGCTCGCGGCGCAGTCGGACGAGCGCTGGCTGCGAACGTTCCTGGTCGTCGCCCCGCTCGTGCCGCTGGCCGGGGTCGCGGTCGCCTTCGCCAGTGGGCTGGACCCGACCCGCGAGATCGGCCTGGCCACGCCGTACCCGGGTCTGCGGCTGTTGCTCATCCGGACCGTGGCGGTGCTGGCCGTGACGGTCCCGACCGCACTGGCGGCGGGGCTGGCGTTGCCCGGCCCGACCTGGATGGCCGCGGCCTGGTTGCTCCCGGCCGCCGGGCTCACCTCGGCGGCGCTGGCGCTGAGCGGCCGGCTCCGGCCGGTGGTCGCGGTCGGTCTGGTTGCCGGTGTCTGGGTGGCCGCGACCACGCCGACCGTCCTCAAGGGACAGATGGTGGTCTTCGGCGCCGGAGCTCAGGTGGCGTGGTTGGCCCTCGCCGCGGGCGGCTTGCTCTGGCTCGTCGCCCGGCGGAACGTCCTGACGATGAGATTGGGGAGGAGCGCATGACCGGGGTACGCGTGATCGGTGTGACCAAGTCCTTCGGGCGTACGCGGGCGCTGGACGCCGTGGACTTCGAAGCGGATCGCGGGGTGAGCGGACTACTCGGCCCCAACGGGGCGGGCAAGACGACCCTGCTGCGCCTGATCGCCACGGTGCTGGCGCCGGACGAGGGGCAGCTCTCCCTGCTCGGTCGTGACCCGGCGCGGGCCGCGGAGCGAACCGAGATCCGGCACTGTCTCGGCTACCTGCCGCAGGAGGCGGGGTTTCATCGGGGCTTCTCCGTCTTCGAGTTCGTCGATTATGTGGCGATCCTCAAGTCGATGACCGACCGGCGGTCCCGGCACGACGAGGTTCGCCGGGTGCTCGCCCTGACGGGGCTGGAATCGGTGAGCGGCAAGCGGATCCGAGCCCTCTCGGGCGGCCTGCGCCGCCGGGTCGGGCTGGCCCAGGCGCTGCTCGGCGACCCGGAGCTGCTGGTGCTCGATGAGCCGACCGCGGGCCTGGACCCGGAGCAGCGGCTGCGGTTGCGCGAGCTGGTCTCCCAGGCTGGCGAGGGGCGCACGGTGGTGCTGTCGAGCCACCAGACCGAGGACGTGGCCGCGCTCTGCACGCAGATCGTCGTGGTCCACCAGGGCCGCACCAGGTTCGTCGGCACCCCGGCCGCGCTCACGGCCCAGGCGGACGGTCGCGTGTGGACGGACGTCCAGCGGGCGCCCTCCGCACTCGCCGCGTGGCGCACGGGCGTGGGCGACTACCGCAACGTCGGGCAGCCGCCGGCCGGCGCAAAGTTGGTCGCGCCGACCCTGGAGGACGCCTACCTGCTGCTGGTCGGCGAACCAGCCCTGGCGGTGCGAGCGTGACAACCGTTGCTTCCACTATGGACGGGCGCGTCGACGTCGCCCGGCTGGGTCGGCTGCTGGCGTTGACCGGACGCGAGGCGCGCCGGGTCGCCCGGCATCCCGCCCTCTGGCTGCCATTGGCCGTCGCCGCCGCCGGCGTGGCCCAAGTGTGGGTGAGCCCGACGACCCGTTTCGGCCCCACCAGCCAGTACGAAACCGTCTTCCTCGTGGTTGCCGGCCTCGTTCCCATCGCCGCGATCTTCGCGGCAAACCTGGTCGCCAGCAGTGCGCGTCGCGTCCGAGCCGACGAGATGCTGGACGTCACCCCGATGTCTGACGCCGAACGGACGCTCGCGACATGCCTGGGGGTGGGCCTCACGCTTGGCGCCATCGGTGCCGTCGGCGCGGTCATCATGTGGTCCATCGAAGCGGCCGCGGTGGGCACGCCGGAGCGTCTGATCGACCCGCAGCTGCAGACCGCCGGTGAGCTCGCGCAGATCGTTCCGATCGTTGTCAGCGGTGGACTGCTCGGCGTGCTCACCGCCCGCTGGCTCCGCTTCCCCGGCGCGATCCTGGTGGCGTTCGCGATCTTCGTCGTCGGCGGGGGCTTCGTGTCCGGCGGCATCGATGTCCAGGATCCTGGCCGCCTCTGGTTCCCGTGGTCGACGGCGGTGCCGACCCTGTACGAGGGCGTCAAACCGGCCGGAGACCACTGGTGGCATGCGGTGTACCTGCTCGGCCTGTGCGCGTGCGCAACCGTGGCCGCCGTCTATCGCGACCGTACTCAGTGGACGAGGCTGGTCGCGGTGGGTCTGCCGGTGGCGGCGGTGACCGCGCTGGCCGGCTGGCTGCAACTGCCGTGAGGAGTCCGTGAGCGTCGCGGGCGAACTGGTCCGGACGGGTTACCTCCTACGCAGCCTGCGGCCGGTGCCGCTCGTCGCCGGAGCCGTGGCCGCCGCTGCGGTGCTCGTGCTGCACCACGGCGGAGCGCTGACCGGCGTCACGTCGGTGCGGGTCGTCGGCCTGGTGCTGGCGCTCGGCTGCGGCTTCCTCCTGGACGACCCCGCCGCACCGACGCTGCAGCCGAGCCCGTACCCGCTGGCCCGCCGGCTGTGGCTCCGTATCGCGTGTGCCGCGGCCGTGGTCGTACCACTGTGGAGTGTGGGGCTGATCCTTCTCCTGCCGCGGGCGGTGGACCGACGACCGGTGGCGCTCGGCCTGACCGTCGAGTTGGCGGCCGGCCTGACTGTGGTCTGGGCGGTCGCAGCCTGGGGCCGGCGGCGGGGCGTGGACGAGCCGGGCGTCGCCACGGCACCCGCGCTGCTCGGGTTGGTGTTCCTCGCGACGATGAACCCGCAGGTGCGCCTGCTCGTCGGGCCCGGGCCACACTGGGTCGCGGCCCACCTGCGCTGGGCCGCGCTGCTGGGGGTCGCTGCGGCCCTGCTCGTCCTGGCGATGCGCGACCCGGCGGCCCGTTGACACAGACAGAGGCGGGCGGTCAGGCGCCGGAGAGGCGCAGCGCCCAGGCGAGGCAGACGAACGAGGCGACGGCGGTGACGGTACGGATCAGGTTGAACTGCACCCACCGCTTCTCGAAGGGCTTGCGGGCGGCCGCGGGGTCGGCCGGGTCGGCCGCGGCGAGGGCGGCGTTGAGCGGCGCGTTGACCAGCAGGGTCACCCCCAACGACAGTCCATAGAGGACGAGCCCGGCGATGATCCACGGGATCGAGTCGCGGGCCGGGGCCCCGCTGGCGTAGCCGCGCACGGCGAAGAAGAGCGCCAGCAGCGTGAAGACCGCGCCGCCGAGGAAACAGAAGATGAAGTACGGGTTGACGATCTCGACGTTGATGCGCCGCATGACGTCGACGAAGGTCTGGTCGGATGTCCGCGCGAGTCCGCGCATCACCGACAGCGCGTAGGCGGCGAAGATGCCGGCCATCATGCCCACCGTGAGTGTCGAGAGCACCAGGCACACCGTGGCCCAGGTCGTCATCCGCGTCCCTCACCTCTGTCCGTTCGGCCCGGTCCGTCCGGGTGCCGTCAGCCGGCCAGCAGGGAGGCGACATCCTCCGCGATCGCGGTCTCCTCGTCGGTCGGCACGACGCACACCGCCACGCGCGCGTCCGGGGTGGAGACCACGCGGGCGGAGTCGCCTGAGGCATTGTTGCGTGCCTCGTCGAGGGCGATTCCCCAGGGTTCCAGTCCGGCCAGGCTGGCCGCGCGTACGGGGGCGGCGTTCTCGCCGACGCCGGCCGTGAACACGACGGCGTCGAGGCGGCCGAGCACGGCGTGGTAGGCGCCCACGTACTTGCGGATGCGGTGGCAGTAGACATCCAGGGCCAGCGCGGCCCCGGCGTCGCCGGCCTCGCGGGCCGCGATCACCGACCGGACGTCGCCCACCCCGGCCAGGCCGGCCAGGCCGCTGCGCTGGTGCAGCAGGTCGCTGACCTCGTCGGCCGACATGCCCGCCGACCGCTGCAGGAACGTCAGGATGGCCGGGTCGAGGTCGCCCGACCGGGTGCCCATGACGAGCCCTTCCAGTGGGGTGAAGCCCATCGATGTCTCCACGCTCCGTCCACGGTGGACGGCCGTGGCGCTCGCCCCGTTGCCGAGATGGAGCACGACGAGGTTGAGCTCGGTCAGGGGCCGGCCGAGCAGGCCGGCGGCCCGCCGGGCGACGTAGGCGCACGAGATGCCGTGAAAGCCGTACCGGCGGATCCCGTACGAGCGCGCGATCTCGGCGTCGATGGCGTACGTCGCGGCGGCCGCGGGCAGGGTGGCGTGGAACGCGGTGTCGAAGACCGCCACTTGCGGCACGGCCGGCAACTGGCGTCGAGCTGCCTCGATGCCGACGACTGCTGGCGGGTTGTGCAGCGGGGCGAGGGGCACCAGGTCACGGATCGCGTCCAGCACCTCGTCGTTCACGACGGTGGGACTGGTGAACCGCGCCCCGCCGTGCACCACGCGATGCCCGACCGCGCGTACGGCCGTGGGGTCCAGGTCGGCCAGCGTACGCTCGAGCGCCGCGTTGTGGTCCGTCACCGGGGAGCCGTTCTCGCCGATCCGCTCGACGATTCCACGGTGGTCCTTCGATGCCGGGCCCGATGGGCCCGCCGGGTCGATGAGCGCGTACTTGAGCGACGAGGAACCGGCGTTGAGAACGAGGATCACAGGCTCACCGTAACGGCGGGCACCGGGTGGTCGCGGCCGGCGGCGATGGTTCAGTCGGGTGGGTTGAGGACCCGCAGCACGGAAGAGGCGAGTCGCAGCACCCCGACGCCGGTGGGGTGGAACGGCGCGGGATCGCCCAGGCCCTGGAGGTCCGGACCCAGGCTGCCGACCGGCCCGCACAGCGGGGTCAGCGCCGGGTGCGCGACCGCGAAGCCGTACTTGTCCGCGCCCGCGACCAGCACCTCGTTGAACAGCCGGGTACGGTCGTCCAGCAGCTCGATCTCCGGCGCGCTCAGGCCGGCGACACCCTCGGGGCCGTTCACGTCGGGGCAGGAGGCGTCGACGGCGAATGCGTCGTACGAGGTCATGACGATCACCTGCGGCGCCCCGGGCAGGTCGTTGAGGTCGTGCAGCAGGTCGCCGTACGCCCGGTCGAAGGCGGCGAGCCGGTAGGCGAACTCGCCCTCGGTGAGCCGGTCCCCGCAGTCGTCGACGCCGTAGCAGTACAGCAGCTGATCGCGCCAGCCGAGATCGTTGGGCCCGACGACGAGCACGACGAACTTCAGCCCCGCCATCTGGACCAGGCGCCCGACCTGCGGGGGAACGACGTGGTCGCCGACCGTCTGCGGGCCACGCAGGCCGGCGGTGATCGTGGCGCCCGAGCACGCGAGGTTCGCTACCGGCATGCCGGCGAGCCCGCCGATCTCCGTGGCGAGCGAGTCGCTGCTGCGCTGGCAGACCAGGTCCTCGGCGGTCGCGTTGGCCACCGTCGGGCCGCCGAGGCGGGCCGCCCGGGAGTCGCCGATGACCGCGCCTTCGAAGCCACTGACCACCGGTCCGACCGGAGACGGTGCCACGTAGTAGGAGCCCACCAGATCGGTCAACGACCGGACGCGGGACAGACCGTCAACCACGCCGGTGTAGGCGAGCGCGCCACAGCTGGCCCACGCCGCGAGGGCGGTGAGCGCCGCGACGGCCACCATGGCCCGGACCTGGGTGCGGCTGTGGTGCCACAGTTGCGGGACCGTGAGCGGCTCGCGCGACGGATGCTCCCGGCTCTCCCGACGCAGGGCCAGCAGCAGACGCACGCACCCCGCGAGTGCCACCAGGCTGAGGGTGATGCCGAACAGGATCAGCGCTCCCCAGGCGTACCAGCGCATGAACGCGTCGATGATCTGGCTCTGCGCCGTCTCGACCGCGTTGCCGTTCGCCGGGTCCATCGCGGCCGCGGCGGCGGCGTTGCGCTGGACCGGTCCGAGGGTGATGCGAGGTCGCAGCGGACCGACGATCCGCAGGGGGTCGAGGTCGAGCTGCGTATTGCCGATCTGGACGAGCTCCGCGGGGCCCGACCACGAGACCGACGGGACGCGGGCACCGACGGCGAGGTCCTGGCCGGCCACGGTCGTGTGCTGGTCGGGGGTGAGCACCATCGTCGCGGGCAGGGCAACCAGCACGCAGAGCGCAACGACGACGAGGCTCGGAAGCGAGGTCACCTCGCGCAGGAAACGCGCAGGGCGGCGCGTCGCGACGACGGCCGGGAGACGAACGGTGGAGACCACGGCGCACACCCCCCAGGTCCTCGGAGCACCTCAGCCGCGGGCGAAATATCCCAGCAAGAGGACTCAAAGTTACCACCGGACCGGGGGTTGTGAACGCCAAGATCACGACGGTATGACAACAGATCCGTGTCATCTCAAGCACCCCGGCGCAAGGAAAGGATCACCGGAGAGCGGACGGCGGCGGCGCCGGATGATCTTGCATTCGGATGGTACGAGGCGGCGTCGACGTCTGACAGAATCGGCGCCGTGACCGCGCCCCGAGGGATCGCCCTGATCCGGCGCCCCAGCCCCCGGCTCGCCGAGGGCATCGTCACCCACATCGAACGGACGACGGTCGATATCGAGCTGGCCGCGCGGCAGCACGAGTCCTACGCGGCGGCGCTGGCCGCGTGCGGCTGGTCGGTCCAGGAGGTGCCGCCCGCCGACGACTGCCCGGACTCGGTATTCGTCGAGGACACGGTGGTGGTCGGCGCGGAGGTGGCGGGGGTCACCCGCCCGGGCGCGCCCGCACGCCGTCCCGCGACCGCCGCGGTGCTCGACGCCGTGCGCGGTCTCGGCCTTGAGGTGGCGAGCATCCAGCCACCGGCCACCCTGGACGGCGGCGACGTCCTGCAGGTCGGGACAACCGTCTACGTTGGACACGGCGGCCGGACGAACGCCGCCGGCATCGAGCAGCTCGCGGCGTACCTGGCGCCGCTGGGCCGCACCGTGGTGGCCGTCGCGCTGGAGAAGGTGCTGCACCTGAAGTCCGCCGTGACCGCTTTGCCGGACGGGACCGTGCTCGCCCACGGCGACCTCGTTGGGCGGGACGCCTTCCCGACCACGCTCGCCGTGCCGGAGGAGGCCGGCGCGCACGTCGTGCCCCTGGGCGGTCCCGACGTGCTCATCGCCGCCTCCGCTCCGGCCACCGCATCGCTGCTGGCCGGCCTCGGCTACGCGCCGGTCGTCGTGGACGTCTCCGAGTTCGAACGACTCGAAGGCTGCGTCACCTGCCTCAGCGTCCTCATTCCAGCCCGGTAGGGGAAACACCCGCCGACGCCGCTGCCGGCCGGCCGGCGACTCCCGGCATCGAACGGTTCACCCATCTGCCCCTCCCCGGTCGTCGAGGATTGTGGCACTCGCGCGCCACGGACCGGGTCCGCGGTGTGGCCTGTGTAACGCGATGGCAATACTCGGTCGGAATTGTCGTACGGCTCGGGCAGGATGACCGACTGTGAGCCTCAAGCCGTACCGTTATGTCCTCGCCCTGCCGGGCGTGCGCTCGTTACTGATCGTCAGCACGCTCGCGCGCGTGCCGGCGACGGCGATCGGCATCTCGCTCACGCTGCACGTCACCAACGCGCTGGGTCGCTCGTGGGCGCAGGCCGGGCTGGTCATCGCGGCGTTCACCGTCGGCTCGGCCGTCGGGCAGCCGCTCATCGGCCGGTTGCTCGACCGCAAGGGCCTGCGCACGGCGATGGCCATCACGGCCGTAGCGGAGGCCGCGATCTGGGCGGTCGCACCGCACCTGTCGTACACGTCGTTGCTGGTGGCTGCGGTGATCGGCGGCCTGTTCAGCCCGCCCGTGTTCTCCGCTGTCCGGCTGAGTCTCGCCGCGCTGGTGCCGGTCGACCAGCGTAGGCCCGCGTTCGCACTCGACTCGATGATCGTCGAACTGTCCTATATGGTCGGTCCGGCGCTCGCCGTGGTGCTGGGGACAAGTCTGGCGCCAGGAGTCGGCCTGTACGCGCTCGCGGCGGCGGTCGTGGCGGGCACGGGCCTCATGTGGTGGCTCAACCCGTCGACGCAGCCGGAGGGGCAGCAGATCCCGGAGGCAGCGCCGAGCCGCCGTACCTGGTTCGGGCCCCGCCTGGCCGCGCTGATGGTCGTGGCGGCGGCGGCGACCTTCGTGCTGAGCGCCAGTGAGATCACGGTCGTGGCCACGATGCGTGAAGCCGGCGTCCAGCAGTGGACCGGTCTCGCGATCGCGCTGTGGTGCGTCTACTCGTTGCTCGGCGGGCTGGTCTTCGGCGCCGTCCGGCGGCCCGTCTCCGCGCTCGTCCTGGTCGGGGCCATGGCGCTGCTGACGATCCCGGTCGGTCTCGGCTCGGCCTGGCCGTGGCTGGTGCTGGCGCTGCTCCCGAGCGGCGTGCTGTGCGCCCCGAGTATGACCGCGACCAACGACACGCTGGCCCGGATCGTGCCGGCCGCGGCGCGCGGCGAGGCGAACGGCCTGATCGGTTCGGCCTTCACGGTGGGGGTCACTCTGGGAGCCCCGTTTGCCGGCATGGTCATCGACACCTGGGGTCCGGCATGGGCCTTCATCGCCGCCGGTGCGGTCGGTGCGATGGCTGTGCTCGCCGTACTGCCGGTCTATCGCCGCGCACCACGCGCCGGGGTGGAACCGGTCGTCGATGAGCGCATCCCCGAGGCCGTCGCCGCCTGAACCGGGGCACGCTGCCAATCCATGCG
>JBQGBY010000102.1:0-9643 GCA_052038195.1 Micromonosporaceae bacterium
GCGGCGGCGCCGGCGCGCCGGCGGTCGCCAGCTCGGTGCTGACCGCGGACGGATCGGGGTACTCGACCGCGTGGACGATCTACGACGGGCTACTGCGCCCGCGGCAGGTGCAGAAGGCAGCGCCGGGCGGTGGCCGGATCATCACGGACACCATCTACAACTCGCGCGGCCTCGTCGACCGGCAGAACGGGGCATACTTCAACTCCGCCTCGCCGAGCGGCACGCTCTTCGTTCCGGCCGGCCCGGTGCCGGGCAGTACGGTGACCACGTACGACGGCGCCGACCGGCCGGTGGTCACCGCGTTCCAGATGCACGGTCAGGAGCGGTGGCGCACGTCCACTGTGTACGGTGGTGACCATGTCGACGTGACGGCTCCGCCGGGCGGCACCGGGACGAGCACCTGGACCAACGCGCGCGGACAGACAACCGAGCTGCGCCGGTACCACGGAAATGCTCCGACCGGCGCGTACGACGCCGCCACCTACACGTATACCAAGGCCGGAGCGATCGCCACGATGACCGACGCCACCGGTCGCAACGTCTGGCGGTACAGCTACGACCTGCGCGGCCGGACGGTCTCGAAGCAGGATCCGGATGCCGGCACAACCACCTTTGCCTACAACGACGCCGACCAGCTGGTCAGCCGGACCGACGCCCGCGATGTCACGGTGGTCAGCCGTTACGACGAGCTGGGCCGGCTCACCGGGACGTTCCTCGGCTCGCTCGCCGGCACCCAACTCGCCGGCTGGACGTACGACACGCTGGCTGATGGCGTCACACTCGTTCGCGGACAGCTTGCCACCGCCACCCGGTACGCGAAGGGCAGTGCGTACACGGTGGCGATCACCGGGTACGACGCGGCCAACCGGCCGCTGGGCACGACGGTGACGATCCCGCCGGGTGAGGGCGCGCTGGCCGGCACGTACACCACCAGCCAGACGTACAATGTGGACGGTTCGGTGGCATCGGTCTCGGTGCCGGCGGCGGGCGGGCTGGCCGCGGAGACGGTGAGCTTCGGGTACGACGACGGCCGACCGACCACCGTGTCCGGGCTCACCACCTACACGACGGCGGCGACCTATGACCCGCTGGGCCGCCGGTCGGAGCTGCATCTGTCCACCGGCAACGGGAGGACCCTCAACCAGATCTGGACATACGAGGACGGTACGAACCGGATCCTTGAGCACGGCGTCTTCGAGGCGGCGACCGAGACGGTCTTCCGCCACGCCTTCACCGAGCAGGACCCCGCTGGCAACGTGAAGTCCACAAAGGACATGCTCGCCCAGTACGGCGGCGTCGACGACACCCAGTGCTTCCAGTACGACTACCTGCGCCGGCTCAGCGAGGCGTGGACGCCGAAGAACGGCGACTGCGCGGCCACGCCCACCGGTGCCGGGCTGGGAGGCCCGGCCCAATACTGGCAGTCATTCGCCTACGATCTCACCGGCAACCGCGTCAGTTCGACGGAGCACACGGCGACGACGGCGACGACGCGCACCTACACCTACCCGGCACCCGGTTCGGTGCGTCCCCACGCGGTGACCGCGGTCAGCGGCGCGCCGGCCGGCTTCAGCTACGACCCGGCCGGCCACACGCTCACCCGCCCGGCCCAGTCCGGTACGGGCAGCGCGACGCTCACCTGGGACGCGGAGGGCCACCTGGCGAGCAGCACCGAGAACGGCAGCACCACATCGTTCCTGTACGACGCGGACGGCAGCCGTCTCATGGAGTTCGACTCCACCGGTGCCACGCTCTACCTGGCGGGACAGGAACTGCGCCGGACCAGTGCCGGCGCGGTGAGCGCGGTACGGCAGTACGCGCAGGGCGACACGGTGGTCGCGGTCCGGACCGCCGCCGGCGTCACGTGGCTCGTGGCCGACCGCCATGGCACTGCCGAGGTCGCCGTGACCGCGAACGGCATGCAGGCGACGACCCGCCGGCACAAGCCGTTCGGCGAGGGCCGTGGCACCTCGGTGGCCTGGCCGACCGACCGCGGGTTCCTGAACGGGCCGAGGGACCGCACCGGCACCACCCATCTCGGCGCCCGCGAGTACGATCCGGCGAACGGAAGGTTCCTCAGCGTCGATCCCGTCCTCAATCCGGGCGACTCTCAGCAGGCCAACGGGTATGGGTACGCGAACAACAACCCGGCCACGATGAAGGACCCGTCGGGGATGTACGCCTGCGAGACCAGCGACTGCAACGAGCCGCCACCAAGCCCGTCGTCAGCCAGCGCCTCGCCGGGCGCAGGCCCCGCGCCCGGTCCGTCCGGGGCGTCGGAGCGGGACGACCCTCGCTGCAACATGGTGCGGCACGCCGCCCGTTGCACCCGTGGCGCGAACCCGAAGCCGTGGGACGTCGTGTCGACCTCGTGGTACACCCATGGCACGGTGGTGACCAAGCTCCGCAACGGTCGCGTGGCGCTGGACGGAGTCCTGCTCCCGGACGGGAAGTTCGACGAGCATCAGCTCGGCCTCCGCCAGGACGCCCGCCGCGGCGCCTGCCTGGAGACAACGCACGGAGACGCGCAGCGGTGTGACCCGTTGGCGAAGGGCCTGCAACAGTTCTTCATCGATCTCTACGGAACCTGCGGCATGGTGAACGCGGTCGGCAACCACCAGGGCCGCCGCTCCGAGTTCGACCCTGGGTCCGACGCGTGTCCGCCGGCCTATGGCCAGCGCCTTCTGTGGTTCATGCGGACCTACATGCCGGTGATGATCTGTGGTGATCTGCACGCAGCAAGTAGCCTCGCGTACGGAGTAGGCACCTGCTTCGGCACGCTACCTGCTTACGGCCGCGCTGGAGACCCGTTCACGGCCCGCCGCTCCCAGTTCGGAGTCGGGTCCGAAGACTTGAGCGCCACGGCCACAGTCGCCCTCAACCTCGACTGGGAGTTCTGGGATCACCTGGAGAAGGATGGCCACGCGTGTCATGCGAAGGTGTCCGTGGCCGGCTCATTCCGGTGGGTCTTCGTCGAAATATCGAATCACGGCTTGGAGGTCGGGAGATCGAGCGACCGGGGCGGCGCGGCTCGTTTCGCTGGATTTGAGTGCTATACGATCCTGAGTCGCGGATAGCGCTCCCTCGTCGCCCGGGGGTCGCACCGACATGGTTCGCTCCGGGTCGCCGAAACCGAGCTCTCGCTCGCGTTGGTGGTGCGCCGCCGCACGACGTCGTCGCGGCGGCACACCATCTCCCGGACGGGCGCTCAGGAGACGCCGACTGCTTCGAGGCTCCGCAGCGCGTCGATGACGCTGACGATGTGATCGCGCATGGCCTGCTCGGCGTCCTCGGGCGAGCGGGCCCGGATCGCGGCGATGATGCGTTCGTGCTGCGGGAGCGACGCCGCCGGCCGCCCCGGGAGCAGCGAGAGCGTGTACTGATGGCGCACGAGCTGAGCCCGCATCGCCTCGATGAGGCCGTCGGCGGTGCGGTGCGCGGCGATCTCCAGGATCAGCCGGTGCAGGCGCTGGTTGAGGTCGCTGTAGCGGCGGAACTCGCCGGCGCTGACGGCGCGGCGCATCAGCAGGCCGATCTCGTCGAGCTCACTGGCCTGCGCGTCCGTGACAAGCGTCGCGGCGCGGGCAGCGACGAGCCCCTCGATCACCATCCGCACTTCGGTGATCTCGACAGCCTCGTCGAAAGATATCTTCCGGACGTGCGCGCCCTTGTTCCGTTGGACCTCGACCAGGCCCTCGGCGGCCAGGTCCGCGAGGGCGGCGCGGATGGTGAACCGGCTGGCCCCGAACCGCTCGCACAGGGCCGCCTCGACCAACCGCTCGCCGGGAAGGTAGTCGCCCTCGAGGATCGCGTTGCGCAGCGCGCCACGGGCCGAGGTGGGGCCGGACGCCGGCGACGGCTGGGGCGGCCTTGGTGCGGCGTCTCGTTGCGCGGGCATACTCCCTCCGCGGTCCGTCGGGCGGATCGACGCCGTAGTCCATCATGTCGGAGGCAAGATTGTCAATACTTGCGCTTCCCCGGTCTGCGGCGTACGTTCTGACTATCAGATCAGTGTCAACCTGATTGTTGACAAACCGGGAGTGAACATGTCGGACCGCTCCGTCCTGGTGCTGTCGGCCCACCCGGGCGACTTCGTCTGGCGCTGCGGAGGGGCGATCGCCTTGGCGGTGGGCCGGGGCGAGCGCGTCGTGATCGGGTGCATGAGCTTCGGCGAGCGCGGTGAGTCGGCATCGCTGTGGCGCAAAGGGTACGGACTGGACGAGGTGAAGACGCACCGCCGCTCGGAGGCCGAACAGGCGGCCGCCGCGCTCGGTGCGGAGATCCGGTTCTACGACCGGGGTGACTATCCGCTGGTGGAGACGCCGGAGTTGATCCACGAGCTGGTGAGCCTGTTCCGCGAGGTCCAGCCGGCGGTGGTGCTCACCCACGCGCCCGAGGACCCGTACAACCCGGACCACGCGGCGGCGCACACCATCGCGATGCGGGCGCGCGTCTTCGCGCAGGCGCCGGGGGTCCTGGCGCCAGGCAACGTGATCGGCGCACCGCCGGTGTTCTGCTTCGAGCCGCACCAGCCAGAGCAGTGCGGCTTCAAGCCGGACGTCCTGCTCGACATCAGCGACGGCTGGGACCGCAAGCGCAAGGCGATGGAGATCATGGGCGCCCAGTCGCACCTCGTGACGTACTACACCGACCTCGGCCGGCGCCGCGGCACCCAGGCGGCCCGCAACTCGGGTCCCAACCTGGGGCTGCCCAACGACGTCGTGGCCGAGGCGTACCAGCGGGTCTTCCCCCAGGTGACCAGGGAACTCGCGTGACTACCGCGTACGTTGTGGTCCGCGACGTCGTGCGAACCGAACCCGACATCCTGGCCGGTCTGGCCGGGCTCGGGGTGTCCACAGTGCACGAGGCCGACCAGCGCCGCGGCACCCTCGACCCCGCGATCCGCCCGATCCAGGCCGGGGCCCGGATCGCGGGATCGGCGCTCACGGTGTCGTGCCATCCCAGCGACAACCTGATGATCCACGCGGCGGTGGAGACGTGCCGCCCCGGGGACATCCTCGTGGTGACCACCACCTCGCCCTCGACCGACGGGATGATCGGCGAGCTGCTCGCCACCTCGCTGCGCGCCCACGGCGTGATCGGCATCGTCACCGCCGCGGGCATCCGGGACGCGGCCGAGCTGCGGGCCATGGAGTTCCCGGTCTGGGCGCGCGCCGTCAATCCACAGGGGACGGTCAAGGCAAGCCCCGGTTCGGTCAACGTGCCGGTCGTCTGCGGCGGGCAGCTGGTCAACCCCGGCGACGCGATCGTGGCCGACGACGACGGCGTGGTCGTGGTGCCCCGTGACCGCGCCGCCGAGGTCCTGACGGCCGGGCGCGCCCGCGCCGCCAGCGAGGACGCCAAGCGGGTCAAGCTGGCGGCGGGGGAGCTGGGCGTCGACATGTATGGGCTGCGGGCGCTACTCAAGGAGCTCGGTGTGACCTATGTGGACGGTCCAACATGAGCGAGCGTGAGCGAGTGAATCAGTGTTGCCGGGCGCTTGGAGCCTCAGGCCCGCGCGCAGCGAAGCGAGCACGGGCATGAGCCCCGGGATCCCAGTGATGGTGCTGCGCGGCGGGACCTCGAAGGGCGCCTACTTCCTGGCCGATGATCTCCCGACGCAGCCGGCCGAACGCGACGACCTGCTGCTGCGGGTGATGGGCTCGCCCGACCCGCGCCAGATCGATGGCATCGGCGGCGCGCACCCGTTGACGAGCAAGGTGGCCGTTATCTCGCCGTCGACCGACGGAGAGTCCGATGTGGACTATCTCTTCCTACAGGTGCAGGTCGACACCCCGCGGGTCAGCGCTGAGCAGCCGTGCGGCAACATCCTTGCCGGGGTCGGGCCGTTCGCCATCGAGCGTGGCCTCGTCACCGCGAAGGGTGCCGTGACGCCCGTGCGGATCCGGATGGTGAACACCGGGGCGGTCGCGGTCATCCAGGTCCCCACCCCGGACGGGCAGGTGGAGTACGCCGGTACCGCGGCGATCGCCGGGGTACCGGGCACGGCCGCGCGTCTGGTCATCGACTTCCGCGACACGGCCGGGTCGGTCGCGCCCGCGCTGCTGCCGACCGGCAATGTCGTCGACGACGTCGACGGCCTTCAAGCGACCCTCATCGACAACGGCATGCCGGTGGCCATCGTCGCGGCGGCAGACCTCGGCGTCACGGGGTACGAGACGCCGGCCGAGCTGGAGTCCGACGCCCGGTTGCGCGAGCGCGTCGAGGCGTTCCGGCTCAAGGCCGGCGTCCTGATGGGACTCGGCGACGTCGCGACCACCACCGTGCCGAAGATCTGCCTCGTCGCGCCGCCGAGGGCGGGGGGCAGCCTCGCCACCCGCATGTTCATCCCGCACCGCGTGCACACCTCGATCGGCGTGCTCGCCGCCGTCACCGTCGCCACCGCGGCGGCGATAGCGGGCAGCGTCGCCGCCCCGATGTACCGGCCGATCGGCGAGGTGGCGCGGCTCGAGCACCCAACCGGATGGTTCGACACCGTCATCGAGGTCGACACCGGTCCGGGTGGTGTCCACATCGGACGTTCGGCCATCGTGAGCACGGCCCGGCTGCTCCTGGACGGCACCGTCTACCCCCGACCCCCCAGCCCGTAGGCCGTACCTGCCCTCCACCCCCACCCAGCCACCCGAGAAAGGCGAGCCGCATGACCAGAGACATCGCCCACGTCTCCGCGGTGGAGCTCTACACCGCCGTGCCCGACGAGACCGTCGCGTTCTTCCAGGACCTCATGGCGATGGAGGTGGTCGATCGCCGGGGCGAGAGCGTCTACCTGCACGCCTGGGACGACTACGAGCGCTTCACCGTCAAGGTGACCGGCCACGAGACGTCCGGCCTCGGGCGTACCTGGCTGCGCGCGAGCAGCGAGGACGCGCTCGAGCGGCGGGTGAAGATCATCGAGGCGGCCGGTCTGGCCGAGGGCTGGAACACCGACGAGCCCGACTACGGCCGGGTGTTCCACTTCAGCGACCCGGACGGCCACCCGTACGGTCTGTACTGGGACACCGTCCGCTACACCCCGTCGCCGGAGCAGAAGCCGTCCCTGAAGAACCAGGCGGCTCGCTTCCCGGGCCGCGGCGCCAACATCAGACGCATCGACCACGTCAACTTCCTAGCGGCGCAGATCGCGCCGGTCGACGTGTTCCTCGCCGACGTCATCGGCGCGCGCAAGAGCGAACAGATCCAGCTCGACGACGGTACGGTCTCGGCGATCTGGTACACCGTGTCCGACAAGTCGTACGACCTCGTGTACACCAACGACTGGACCGGCACCCCGGGCCGGCTGCACCACGTCGCCTTCGCCACCGATACCCGCGGCGACATCCTGCGCGCCTGCGATGTCTTCCTCGAATCGGGCATCCACATCGAAACCGGGCCGCACAAGCACGCGATCCAGCAGACCTTCTTCCTGTACGTGTGGGAGCCGGGGGGCAACCGCATCGAGCTCTGCAACGCCGGCGCGCGCCTGCTGCTCGCTCCCGACCACCAGGTCGTCACGTGGACCCAGGCCGAGCGGGCCAAGGGTCAGGCCTGGGGGCTCAAGACCATAGAGACGTTCCATACTCACGGCACACCGCCGGTGGCCTAGTGTCTTGGCCGGTACCCCCGAGTCCTCAGTGTGGAGGGTTGAGAGAGCTATGAGCAAGGCATTCCCGTCGGACCTCGAGGTCGCGCGTTCGGTCACCCCGCGCCCGATTCTCGACGTCGCGCATGAGCTGGGACTTCGTCACGACGAGGTAGAGCTGTACGGGACCGTGAAGGCGAAGGTCACCCTGGCCGGGATCGAGCGCCTGGAGCGTGAGCAGCCCCGCGGCAAGTACGTCGTCGTCACGGCGATGAGCCCGACGCCGCTGGGCGAGGGCAAGAGCACCACGACCGTCGGCCTCGCCCAAGGCCTGGCGCGCCTCGGCCTGCGGGCGGCGGTCGCAATCCGCCAGCCGAGCCTGGGCCCGGTGTTCGGGATCAAGGGCGGCGCCGCCGGAGGCGGTTACTCGCAGGTGATCCCGATGGAGGACTTCAACCTGCACCTCACCGGCGACGTCCACGCGATGGGCGCGGCGCACAACCTGGCGGCCGCCTTCATCGACAACCACATTTACCACGGCAACGAGCTCGGGATCGACCCCCGCACCGTGCTGTGGCCGCGGGTGCTCGACATCAGCGACCGCGCCCTGCGCGAGGTGGTCGTCGGCCTGGGCGCGAAGGAGAACGGCTACGCCCGCCAGTCCGGGTTCATCATCACGGTCGCATCCGAGGTCATGGCGATTCTGGCCCTCGCCTCCGATCTGCGCGATGTCCGCGCCCGGCTCGGCCGGATCGTGCTGGCCACCCGACGTGACGGTACCCCCGTCACCGCCGAGGACCTCAAGGTCGCCGGCTCGATGGCGGTCCTGCTCAAGGACGCGATCAAGCCGAACCTCATGCAGACCCTGGAGGGCGGCCCCGCGTTCGTGCACTGCGGCCCGTTCGGCAACATCGCGCATGGCAACAGCAGTGTGGTCGCCGACCGCGTGGCGCTGGCCGGGTCCGACATCGTCGTCACCGAGGCCGGCTTCGGCTCCGACATGGGTGCGGAGAAGTTCTTCAATATCAAGTGCCGCGCGTCGGGCCTGCGTCCGGACGCGGCCGTCATCGTCGCCACCATCCGGGCGCTGAAGATGCACGGCGGCGTCGGGAAGATCGTCGCCGGCAAGCCCCTGGACCCCGCCCTGCTGGAGAACAACCCGACCGCCGTCACCAAGGGTGCGGCGAACCTCGCCAAGCACATCGAGAACGTCCGGGCCTTCGGTGTGCCCGCCGTGGTCGCCATCAACCTGTTCCCGGCGGACACCCGTGAGGAGATCGCAGCTGTGCGCGAGGCCGCGCTCGCGGCCGGCGCCGACGACGCCGTCGAGTCGAGCCACTTCACCGACGGCGGCGACGGGGCGAAGGACCTCGCCCGCGCCGTGTGGGCGGCGGCCGAGGCGGGCGCCCCCGGTTTCGAGCTGCTCTATCCGGACGAGGCGCCCCTCCGCGCCAAGATCGAGGCGGTCGCGACCCGGATGTACGGCGCCGACGGCGTCGACCTCCTGCCCGCCGCCGAGAAAGCGCTCGCGCGGTACGAGGCGATGGGATTCGGCAACCTTCCGGTCTGTATGGCCAAGACCCAGTACAGCCTCAGCCACGATCCGGCGCTGCTCGGCCGCCCGACCGGTTTCCGGGTCCCCGTGCGGGACGTGTCGCTGTCGGCCGGTGCCGGCTTCGTCACCCCGCTGTGCGGGGACATGCGCACCATGCCCGGCCTCAACAGCCGCCCCGCGGGTGAACGTATCGACATTGATACCGATGGCAATGTCATGGGTCTGTTCTGACCGCTGACCGCGGCCGGCCCGGACGACCACCAACCTCGAGGGCGTGACACGGTCGGGTGTCGGGTGCCCGCTGGACCGGCCGAACCGCGGACGGCACCGCCGTCCTGGGCTAGGTTCGATCATGAACCGGGCGACGGGAGGGTAGTGACGGCGCACCAGCACCACGCCAATCACGGCGGCCCCCTCGGTCACCTCGGCGGGCGTCCGCCCGGCGACGGCGCCCAGGTGGCGCTGGGCGTCGGGTGGCTGGATGGGGGTGGCGGGCCGGTACGGCAGTT
>JBQGBY010000103.1:0-40880 GCA_052038195.1 Micromonosporaceae bacterium
CGGGTTGATGTAACGCAGGACGTGGAACAGACCGAAGAAGACGGGGATCTGCAGGAACATGGGCAGGCAGCCCATGAGCGGGTTGACCTTCTCCGTCTGATAGAGCTTCATCACTTCTTCGCGGAGGGTCTGCTGGTCACCCTTGTGCTTGGTCTGCAGTTCCTTGATCTTCGGAGCGAGCGCCTGCATCGCCCGCTGCGACTTGATCTGCTTGACGAAGATCGGGAAGAGGACGATCCGGACCGTGATCACCAGGAAGACGATCGCCAGCACCCAGTCCCAGGTGGTGCCGAGGAACGTGTCGTTCCCGGGAAGGATCTTGTCCCAGAGCCAGTGCCAGCGCAGCAGGACCCACGAGATGGTGTTGTAGATCGGTTCCATCAGCCAGCTCATGTGGCTCAGCGCTCCTGGTGCGTCGCGACGGGGGAGGGGTGGGCGCGCAGGCGCCGCGGCGGTACATGGTCGATCCCGCCCGGGTGGAACGGATGGCATCGCAGCAGGCGCCAGATGGCGAGCCCGATGCCCCGCACCGGCCCGTGCACCGCCACCGCCGTCAACGCGTATTCACTGCAGGACGGGTAGAACCGGCAGGTAGGGGGCAGGGCCGGACTTATCCACCGACGGTACGCGAGGATCGGAGCGGCGACCACGCGCCGCGGGAGCGTGGTGGGCATGACCACATCGGGTGGCCGAACGCTCTCCGAGGGTGACGGCTCCGCCGTCCGCACGGTCCACTCAGCCACGGCCAGCCCCCTGCGCCCGCCGACGGGAGGCGGCCTGGATCGCGGCCCGCAGATGCCGGCCGAGCTCGTCGTAAGTACGGTCGGCTGCCTCGGGCAGGACCCGCACCACCAGGTCGGTCCCGGGCTCGAGCTGCGCCAACTCGGCGCGGAGCAGGTGACGGAGCCGGCGTCGGACCTTGTTACGGGTGACCGCCGTCCCTACGGTGCGGGATACCACGAACCCGGCCCGCTGCGGCAGTGCGACGTCGTGCTCACCGTGCGGATCACGCGTGTACACGTGCACCACAAGACCGTTTCGACCAGCCCGGCGACCACGCCGGATCACGGTCTCGAAGTCCCCGGCCCGCCGGAGCCGCTGGTCCGTCGCGAGCACGGTCACCCCCGAGGGTCCGAACTCAGGCCGAGAGGCGCTCGCGCCCCTTGGCGCGCCGCGCTGCGATGATGGCGCGACCGGCCCGCGTGCGCATGCGCAGCCGGAAGCCGTGGGTCTTCGCGCGCCGACGGTTGTTCGGCTGAAACGTGCGCTTGCTCACTGGTCTGCTGCCTTCCGTGCGTCTTTCGGGCGGCCCACGCCGCAGGCAGAGCGATGCTCCGCAACCCAGCTAGAGTACCGGTCACGCGGACGGCTGACCAAACCACCCCAGGTGACGGTCGCGTCGCAGCACGCCCTATCGCGCGTTGTCCGGTCTCGCCGCGATCTCCAGATCAGAACCGGTGGCCGTTCCCACCTGACCGGACGGCGGTTGAGTCGCCGCCGTCAACACTGTTAGCGTGCCCGGTTGCGGGATTTTCCTCGGCGAGGCGATTGCGCCCCAAAGAGGACAATACCGGACCATACAGTTCCGGCGACGGCTTGCCTAGCCAGAACAATTCGGGCAACGACTCGTTCGGCACGGTGGGACCGCGTCGAAGGCGGCATTCGGTTCCGGGGGATCGGGGCCGCATAGATGCACAGGTGTCCACTTGTACACAGGTTGTGGATAAGTTGTGGATACGCGTCGCCACGGGACCGCGAGCGCCGGATCGGGTTGGCGGTGACGTGGCGTCCTGGTCGGCGTAGGGCTCGGGGCGGCGCCGTCGCGGCACATGGGTACAGGGGTCGGGGTGACGAAGCTGGTGGACTGCGCCGTCGTGTGGGGTGCCGTGACCGACTACCTCCTCAGCGAGGAGAGCATGTCCCAGCAGCGCCGTGCCTACCTGCGACTCACCTCGCTGCGCACGATCTTCGAGGACACCGCGATGCTCGGAGTCCCCGACGCGTACACCAAAGACCAGATCGAGAGCCAGCTGCGCACGCCGATCACCGAGGCGCTCTCCAAACAACTGGGTCGCAGCATGCAGGTCGTCGTCTCGATCAGCACGCCGGACGAGGTGCGCAAGGCCGACCCCCTCAACGCGCCCACGGCGGCGGTCGCCGTGGTCCGCGCGCCGAAGGCGTCCGGCGCCGTGCCGGCCCAGACCGTACGGTCGCCGGGCGGTCAGGCATCAGGTGACCCGCGCGCCGCCCATGTCGCGGCGCACCACCGGGACGAACGGGCGGTCCGGGGCGACGGCAACCGGCTCAACCCGAAGTACACCTTCGAGGCATTCGTCGTCGGCTCGTCCAACCGGTTCGCGCAGGCGGCCGCCTTCGCGGTCGCCGAGGCCCCGGCCAACGCGTACAACCCGCTGTTCATCTACGGCGGCTCGGGTCTGGGCAAGACCCACCTCCTGCACGCCATCGGCCACTACGCGCTGGCGCTGGGCAACGCGAAGCTCGTCCGGTACGTCTCGACCGAAGAGTTCACCAACGACTTCATCAACAGCCTGCGGGATGACAAGCAGAGTGCGTTCCAGCGCCGGTACCGCGACGACCTGGACATCCTCCTGGTCGACGACATCCAGTTCCTGGAGAACCGGGAGCGGACCCAGGAGGAGTTCTTCCACACATTCAATACCCTTCATAACGCCGGCAAGCAGATCGTCATCGCCTCCGACCGCAAGCCGAAGGACCTGGCCACGCTGGAGGAGCGGCTGCGGACCCGGTTCGAGTGGGGCCTCGTCGCCGACATCACGCCGCCGGACCTGGAGACGCGCATCGCGATCCTGCAGAAGAAGCAGGCCCAGGAGCGACTGCACGTGCCCAAGGAGGTCCTCGAGTTCATCGCCACCCGGATCAGCATGTCGATCCGCGAGCTCGAGGGCGCCCTGCTGCGGGTCACTGCGTTCGCCAGCCTGAACAGGTCCACTGTGGACTTGGGCTTGGCCGAGGAGGTCCTGCGCGACTTCATCCCGGACGGGGCGGGCCCCGAGCTCACGGTCGAGCAGATCATGGACGTCGTGTCGGAGTACTTCGGTGTCAGCGTGGACGATCTCCGTGGCCAGTCGCGCTCACGAGTACTGGTCAACGCCCGCCAGGTCGCCATGTACCTGTGCCGCGAACTCACCGACATGTCGCTGCCCCGCATCGGAGCGGCGTTCGGCGGTCGCGACCACACCACGGTCATGCACGCCGACCGCAAGATCCGGCAGCTGATGTCGGAACGGCGAACGCTGTTTAACCAGATCGCGGAGCTGACCAACCGGATCAAACAGGGCCACTGACCGGCCCCGCCAGGAACCCGTTATCCACAGCCTGTGGATAACGCCTGGGGACAGCCGGCTCCGGCCTGGGGAGAACACTGTGGATGCGCGCGAAGCGTGACGGCACCGGCGACGCGCCGTGTCCGGGTGTGCGCACCGAACCCTGGGGACAACCGGTGGATATCCCGTGGACGACCGCGTGGACAGCGGTCGGCGACGCTCCCTGCGGCCACCGGCTGTGGATATGAACGGTCCGCCGCCCCCAGGCGGTCCACCGGATATCCACGTCCGATCACCGACGCTGACCAGGCTGGACCTGGGTTATCCCCAGCATCCACAGCACCGATGACGATCACGATAGATCTCAATCCAGAAACTAGCGGAACCATCGCGCTGTGGATCCCAGTAACCGGGCGCCCGGTCGAGCGCCTGACCCACCAAGCGAACCCGGGAAAGCCACCGCGTGGCGTGTGGCGCAGCCGCCACCCGCGAGCCAGAATCGGTGCTCGACCGCGCCCCCGCCGGGCGCGCACCGTGGCACCGCGTCCTCGGGAGGGCAGCCATGAAGTTCCGGGTTGAGCGAGACCAACTCGCCGACGCCGTCGCCTGGACGGCCAAGAGTCTGCCGACGCGCCCCGCGGTTCCGGTGCTGGCAGGCGTGCTCATGCGCGTCGCGGACGGCGTGCTCACCGTGTCTGGCTTCGACTACGAGGTTTCCAGCCAGGCGACGGTCGACGTGCAGGGCGACTCCGACGGCGCGGCGCTGGTGTCGGGTCGGCTGCTCGCCGAGATCACCAAGGCGCTGCCGGCCAAGCCGGTGGAGGTCGCCGCCGTCGGTACCCACCTCGAGCTCGTCTGCGGCAGCGCCCGGTTCACGCTGCCCACGATGCCGGTGGAGGACTACCCGACGCTGCCTGCGATGCCCGAGACGGCCGGCGTGGTCGAGGGCCAGGCGTTCGCGCTCGCCGTGGCCCAGGTCGCGATCGCGGCCGGGCGCGACGAGACGATCCCGATGCTGACCGGAGTTCGGATGGAGCTCGAGGGCGAAATGCTCTCGCTGCTTGCGACCGACCGGTACCGTGCCGCGATCCGGGAGCTGACCTGGCGCCCCAACGAGCAGGGCGCCAGCATGCAGGCGCTCGTACCGGCGCGGACGCTGCACGACACCGCCAAGACGCTCGGCCCGCTCGGCGGCGAGGTCACCGTGGCGCTCTCCCGGGGTGGTGTGGGCGAGGGCATGATCGGTTTCGCCGGCGGCTCGCGTCGCACCACGAGCCGGCTGCTCGACCCCGACTTCCCCAAGATCCGGGCGCTCTACCCGGACCAGTACAGCGCTCGGGCGCGGATGAGCGTCGCGGCGCTCACCGAGGTCGTCAAGCGGGTGGCGCTTGTCGCGGACCGCACCACCCCGGTGCGGCTCAGCTTCGCCGATGGCGAGGTCGTGGTCGAAGCCGGCGGCTCCGAGGACGCCCGGGCGAGCGAGGGCATGGAGGGGGAGTTCACGGGCGATCCGCTCACCGTGGCCTTCAACCCGAGCTACCTGCTCGACGGCCTGTCGGTGCTGGACTCGGCCAGGGCGCTGATCTCCTTCACGCACCCGATGAAGCCGGCCGTGATCACCCCGGCCGGCGAGGACGGCGAGTCCGTTCCCGGCTACCGCTACCTGATCATGCCGATGCGCGTGGGCGGCTGACCGAGGGCCATCGGGTCGGACCCGATGGCACGACAGCGCGAGCTTGGACTAAGGCGCGAGGCGGGATTGCCCCAGGATTCCGCTCCGCAAGCGTCGCTGGAAGTTCTACATGATTCCGCTCCGCAGCGTCGCTGGAACTGTCCTCGCTGTTAGCGTCGCGACAGGTGCGACCGGCGTACGGCGCGCGGAGCGCTTCTGCCGGCGTGGTTGCTCGCGCGTGAGGAGGCTGCTGTGGTGGAGGTGGGTCGGATGCAGCTGGGTGTGGTCGGGCTCGGGCGGATGGGCGGAAACATGGCTGCCCGGCTGCGGGCCGCGGGGCACGAGGTGGTCGGCTACGACCGCGATCCCGCGGTCTCCGACGTCGCCGGGCTACCCGAGTTGGCCGCGGCGCTGAGCCCGCCCCGCATCGTGTGGGCGATGGTCCCGGCCGAGTTCACCGACGAAACGATCGACTCGGTGTCGGCCGGCCTCAGCCCGGGTGACCTGGTCATCGACGGCGGCAACTCGCCGTTCACGCAGGACCGGCCGCGGGCCGAGCGGCTGGCGAGCCGCGGGATCGGCTACCTAGACGTGGGCGTCTCGGGCGGGATCTGGGGGCGCGAGGAGGGCTACGCCCTGATGGTCGGCGGAGACCCCGCACACGTGGCACGGGCACAGCCGATCTTCGATGCGCTCAAGCCGGCCGGACCGTACGGCTTCGTCCACGCCGGTCCGGTCGGTGCCGGCCATTACGCGAAGATGGTGCACAACGGCATCGAGTATGGCCTCATGCACGCCTATGCCGAGGGCTATGAGCTGCTGCGGGCCTCCGAGTACGTGACCGACGTGCCCGCGGTCGTCAAGTCCTGGCGCGCCGGGAGCGTGGTGCGCTCCTGGTTGCTCGACCTGCTCGACCGCGCCCTCGATGAGGATCCGACGCTGGTCGAGCTGCGGGGCTACGCCGAGGACACCGGCGAGGGCCGGTGGACCGTGGACGAGGCGATCCGGCTGGCCGTTCCGTTGAACGTCATCTCGGCCGCGCTCTTCGCCCGCTTCGCCTCCCGCCAGGACGACTCGCCGACGATGAAGGCCGTCGCGGCGCTGCGCAACCAGTTCGGTGGCCACGCGGTCAGGCGGGACGGTGGCGGCGGATCGGGCGACGCCGGGACGGGTCGTTGACGTGTACGTCCGTCGCCTGGAGTTGCACGACTTCCGCAGCTATCCCGAGGCCGTGGTGGAGTTCGAACCCGGTGCGAGTGTCCTCATTGGACCGAATGGCCATGGCAAGACCAACCTCGTCGAGGCGGTCGGGTACGTGGCGACCCTCGGCAGCCACCGGGTCGCGACCGAGGCGCCACTGGTGCGCTACGGTGCCCAGCGCGCCATCATCCGATGCGCCATCGTCCACGACGGCCGGGAGTTGCTGGTCGAGCTGGAGATCACGCCCGGTAAGGCCAATCGGGCGCGCATCGGACGGTCCCCCGCTACCCGGGCCCGAGATGTGCTGGGTGCGCTGCGGTTGGTCCTGTTCGCCCCCGAGGACCTGGCCCTGGTGCGCGGGGACCCGGCCGAACGCCGCCGCTACCTGGATGACCTGCTGGTGCAGCGCCAGCCGCGGTTCGCCGGGGTACGGGCGGACTACGAGCGCGTACTCAAGCAGCGCAACGCCCTGCTGCGCACGGCCTACCTGGCCCGCAAGGTCGCCAGCCGTACGGCTCGTGGCGCCGGCCGCGCGGCCCCATCACCCGACGAGGCCGCCCAGCCCGATGACTCCGCCCGCGACTTGTCCACTCTGGACGTCTGGGACCTGCACCTGGCTTCGCACGGCGCCGAGCTGATCGCGGCCCGACTGGAGCTGTGCGCCGCGCTCGCCACGCACCTGGCCAAGGCCTACGACGCCGTGAGCGCGGGGCGGGGTGAGGCGCGGTTGGCCTACGACGCGAAGTCATGGGCGAGCGCCGGCGAGCCCGACCATCGCGAGGAAGGCATCCTGTCCGGCCTCGACCGGGCGGGCATCGAGGAGCGCCTGCGGGCGGCGCTGGCGGAGGCCCGACCGTCCGAAGTGGAGCGAGGGGTGACGCTCGTCGGCCCCCATCGCGACGACATCACGCTGACGCTCGGCGAGCTGCCCGCGAAGGGGTACGCGAGCCACGGCGAGTCCTGGTCGTTCGCGCTGGCCCTGCGCCTCGCGTCGTACGAGCTGCTGCGCGGCGAGGGCATCGAGCCGGTGCTCGTACTCGATGACGTCTTCGCCGAGCTGGACACCGGGCGGCGGGAGCGGCTCGCCGAGCTGGTCGCCGAGGCGACCCAGGTGCTCGTCACCTGCGCGGTCGCCCAGGACGTCCCGGCCGCGCTGCAGGGCGCCCGGTACACGGTCGGTGAGGGACAGGTCTCCCGTGGCGCGTGACGACCGGTCGCCCGGCGAGGCGGACGGGGAGGGGCAGCCGGGCGGGGCCGAGCTGGCTCGGGCCGTGCTCGATGCCGCCCGGATCCGGCGCGACACCCGACCGGCGCCGGCGCGCAACGGCGGTGGTTCCCGCAATGGGCGGCGACCCCGCGGCTACTCGGGCCCCGGTCCGGACCCGCGTGACCCGGCCCGTCTCGGTGACCTGATCACCCGGCTGGTGAAGGTCCGAGGCTGGCAGCGGCCCACGGCGGAGGCGCGGATCTTCGGTACCTGGGAGCAGCTCGTCGGGGCCGATCTCGCGGCCCACTGCCGGCCGGTCAAGCTCGTCGACGCCGAGCTCACCGTCGAGGCCGAGTCCACCGCCTGGGCGACCCAGCTGCGCGGGCTGACCGGCGCGCTGCTCGGTCGGATCGGTGCTGAGCTGGGCCGAGAGGTCGTACGACGCATTCATGTGCATGGACCCGTGGCCCCGTCCTGGGCCAAGGGCCCGAAGCGGGTACGCGGTCGGGGCCCGCGGGATACGTACGGTTAGGCGGTACCGGCTGGTAGCTTCCGGTGCGTGACGCCCCCGGACGAGGTCGGCCGTGAGCGCGAGGAGCAAGCCTTCAGCGAGCCCCGCGGTCGCGAGCCCCACCGGGCCGTCGCGAGTGACGAGCTGCTGGCCCGGATCGCGGCGGCAAAAGCCGCTGACGCCGCCGGGATGGTGCTGTCCATGCCGTGGCCGCAGACCCGCGCCGTGCTCGTCGCGCTGGGACCATGGCAGGTCGCCCGACTGCTGCTGGGCGTCCGCGCCGACCGGCTCGCCGAGTTGCTGGACCACGTCGCGCCGGGCATGCTGCCGGCCGTTCTGGACCACCTGTCGGTGCCACAGGTCGCCGAGATGCTCCCGCTGGTACCGATGCAGTCGGCCGTACGGGTGGTCGCGCATCTCCATCCTGCTGTCGTCGCAGAGCTCTTGCTGGTGCTACCCACCCAGCATCGGCTGGCATTGCAGGAGGTGCTTCCGCCACCGGTCGCGGCCGTCCCCTCGGCTGCCTACCCCGGGCAGGCGGAGCAGGCCGTACGCCGGACGGCCGGAACGGCGTCGTGGCTTGACCCGCGGCGAACGAGCCTGCTGACCGAGGTCTTTGGCCGACCGGTCCAGGTCGTGATCTGGGACCGGTCGGGAACGACGTTCGCCACGCCGGAGCTGCACGCCGCCGTCGCCACGACCGACTGGAGCCGCGTCACGGGACTGCTGGTGGTCACCAACGCCACCCTCGACCCCGGTCTGCCCGGCGGGGTACGCGAGGCCCGGCAGCACGGATACATGGTCGAGGTCGTCTCGTGGCAGGACGAGCGCGACGACGGAGCTCTCAAGCGCGTTCTCGTCCGGTTCGCCGCCTGAGGTCCCGAACTCGCTTCATCGTGAGGGCGACGGCGGCCCGGCGGGGTTGGCCGCCTGAGGTCCCGAACTCGCTTCATCGTGAGGGCGAAGCCGTCCCAGCGAACTCGCCTGACCCTGCCGGGGGCTACGAGTCGGCGTAGACGGCGAAGCCGCGCTCGGTACAGCGGCGGTAGAACCGCGCCAGGACCTCGAGCTCCAGCAGCGAGAAGTTCCACTGCGGGGGGTTGCGGTGCTCGTCGAGCAGGGCGTCGAGCCGGGTCTCGAGCCAGCGCAACTCCTTGTCGGCCAGGCGTGCGTCGCTCAACGCCCGGTGCAGGACCTGGGCGGTGGACTCGAACGTCACCACCTGCCCCAACTCGGCGTGGGCGGCGACGAACTTCTCGAGCCCGCCCGCTACCCAGGCGCACTGATCGGGGTCGATCACCGGGTCTTCGTCCTCAGGGCTGCTGTCGGTGGCGGAGAGGACATCCTCCATGCCGAAGATCAGGTCGACCAGGACGATGTAGGCCGTCGCATGGACGGTGGCTGAGCGGGCGATGTGGGTGGCGAGCGCTGCCGCCGGACCGGCGTGGGCCGGCGCGGTCTCCGCGACGGCGATGAAGTCCCGGAACTCCTCCGGGTCGACCGGCTCGTAGAACCGTCCCGTGCGCGGCCACTGGACCGCGACGTTGTCGAGTCCCATCTGCCCGGCTCTCCTTCGACCCGCTGTCCCGCGGGTCCGTTACCGCGGCAATCGAAACCCTAGGACAGGTTCGCTCACCGACGCGACCCCCACAAGGTCCAACTTTCCTCGCCGACGCGCGGGTGTCGCATCGCCCGCCCATCGCGTTACGGCGCGTTTATGCTCCCACACACGTGGTGGGGGTCGGCTCCGGCCTCGTTCGCGATGCTCCGGCGATTTCAGACGGCTTGTCGCCGCGTCGTGGCGTGCCCGACGGGTGCCGGCCAGGTAGGATTCGACGCGAGGACTGGGACTGTGGTGTGACGGCGCCGACGATCGTCGGCCCGCGCCCGGCGCCCACCCCCGCACCGACCCCGTGGCGGATGTCACGCGCGCGGTGCGTGGTGGCGGCGCACTGACCCCCGCCGGGCCCCTGGCAGGCGGAGAAAGCGACTGAGCGTGGCCGAGCCTAGGCACAACAACAGTGCCAAGAACAACGAGTACACCGCTGCGTCCATGACCGCCCTCGAGGGCCTCGAGGCGGTCCGCAAGCGGCCCGGCATGTACATCGGCTCGACCGGTGAGCGTGGCCTGCACCATCTCGTGTGGGAGGTCGTCGACAACGCGGTCGACGAGGCGCTCGCGGGCTACTGCGACACGATCGTGGTGACCGTCCTCGCCGATGGCGGGGTGCGGGTCGTCGACAACGGTCGGGGCATTCCCGTCGACGTGAACCCGAAGACCCGCAAGACCGGCATCGAGATGGCGCTGACGATGCTGCACGCCGGTGGCAAGTTCGACGGCAAGGCGTACGCGGTCTCCGGCGGCCTGCACGGCGTGGGTGTGTCGGTCGTGAACGCGCTGTCGTCGAGGGTGGACATCGAGGTGAAACGCGACGGCTTCCACTGGCGCCAGGAGTTCGTGAACGGCAAGCCGGCCGGCCCCCTGGCGAAGGGCAGCGGCACCCGTAAGACGGGCACGACGGTCACGTTCTGGCCCGATGCCACGGTCTTCGAGACCCTCGACTTCGGCTACCAGACGATCTACCGGCGGCTGCAGGAGACGGCGTTCCTCTGCCGGGGCCTGACCATCGCGTTGCGCGACGAGCGGATCGCCGACGAGGCCGCGGCGGCGGAGGACCGCAAGGAGGTCACCTTCCTCTACAAGGGCGGCATCGCCGACTTCGTCCGGCACATCAACCAGACCAAGAACCCGATCCACCGCTCGGTGGTCGAGTTCGGCGCCGAGGACGAGGGCATGGCGGTGGAGATCGCCATGCAGTGGAACGACACTTACGGCGAGAGCGTCTACACCTTCGCGAACTTGATCAACACCCACGAGGGGGGCACCCACGAGGAGGGCTTCCGGACCGCGCTCACCACCGTGGTGAACAAGTACGGCGGCGAGAAGAAGCTGCTCAAGGGTGACGAGAAGTTGACCGGCGAGGACATCCGCGAGGGGCTGGCGGCCATCGTCTCCGTGAAGCTCACCAACCCCCAGTTCGAGGGGCAGACGAAGACCAAGCTCGGCAACACCGCCATGAAGAGCTTCGTGCAGCGGGTCTGCAACGAGTGGTTGGCCGACTGGTTCGAGCGCAACCCGGGTGAGGCGAAGACCATCATCACCAAGGCGGGTGCGGCGGCCCGGGCCCGCAAGGCGGCCGCCCAGGCCCGGCTGCTCGCGCGGCGCAAGTCGCTGCTCGAGTCCGGGTCGATGCCCGGCAAGCTCGCGGACTGCCAGTCCAACGACCCGAGCATCTGCGAGTTGTTCATCGTCGAGGGCGATTCGGCCGGCGGGTCGGCCAAGCAGGGCCGCGACCCGCGGACACAGGCGATCCTGCCCATCCGCGGCAAGATCCTCAATGTCGAGAAGGCGCGGATCGACCGGGTGCTCAAGAACACCGAGGTGCAGTCGTTGATCACCGCGCTCGGCACGGGCATCCACGACGACTTCGACCTGGCCAAGCTGCGGTACCACAAGATCATCCTGATGGCGGATGCGGACGTGGACGGTCAGCACATCCAGACACTGCTGCTCACGCTGTTGTTCAGGTTCATGCGTCCGCTCGTTGAGCTCGGCCACGTCTACCTGGCCTCCCCGCCGCTCTACAAGATCAAGTGGAACCGGAAGGGCGACGACGCGCAGTACGCCTACTCCGACCGTGAGCGCGACGGCCTGATCGCGCTGCGGCAGGAGAAGCGTCCTAACGCCAGGCCCGACGACATCCAGCGGTTCAAGGGCCTCGGTGAGATGAACTACCCGGAGTTGTGGGAGACCACCATGAACCCGGCGACCCGCACCTTGCGGCAGGTGTCACTCGACGACGCCGCAACGGCGGATGAGCTCTTCAGCGTCCTCATGGGTGAGGACGTCGAGGCTCGACGGTCGTTCATCCAGCGCAACGCAAAGGATGTCCGCTTCCTGGATATCTGACCAGCTACGAAGCGCACGTGAGAGTCGCCTGGACGACTTCTCATGTTTCTTGTCCACATGTCCACAGGGTTATCCACAGCCCGTACCGGCGGTACACCGCGCGGCGTGAGCCGCGCACACAGAGCAACAGCGCGGCCCGCCGCGCGTGACGAGTAGAGGCGATTGTGACCGAGCCCGACGAACCGACCGAGCCGACCGACGAGATCGAGGACGCTGACGCCCTGGAGGACGCCCCGCTGACACTGAGCGGTGGCGGCCGGATCGAGCCGGTCGGCCTCGACATGGAGATGCAGCGGTCGTACCTCGACTACGCGATGAGCGTGATCGTGGGACGGGCGCTGCCGGACGTCCGTGACGGGCTCAAGCCGGTGCACCGCAAGATCCTCTACGCCATGTTCGACGCCGGGTTCCGGCCTGACCGCGGCTACGTGAAGTGCGCCCGCATCGTCGGCGACGTCATGGGCAACTACCACCCCCATGGCGACTCGGCGATCTACGACACCCTGGTCCGCATGGCGCAGCCGTGGTCGCTGCGCTACCCCCTCATCGACGGCAACGGCAACTTCGGCTCCCCGGGCAACGACCCGGCCGCGGCGATGCGCTACACCGAGGCCCGGCTGGCGCCGCTGGCCATGGAGATGCTGCGGGATATCGACGAGGACACCGTCGACTTCGGACCGAACTACGACGGTCGGACGCAGGAGCCCGCCATCTTGCCGGCGCGGTTCCCGAACCTCCTGGTGAACGGCAGCGACGGCATCGCGGTCGGCTTCGCCACGAAGATCCCGCCCCACAACCTGCGCGAGATCGCGGCGGCGGTTCAGTGGGTGCTGGAGCACCCGGGAGCCGACGATGCGACGACACTCGATGAATTGATCAAGCTGGTGAAGGGTCCGGACTTCCCGACCGGTGCGCTCATCGCGGGCACGGCGGCGATCGAGGAGGCCTACCGCACGGGGCGCGGAGCGATCCGTATGCGTGCGGTGATCGAGGTCGAGGAGGACCGGCGCGGGCGGACGTGCCTGGTCGTGACCGAGCTGCCGTACCAGGTCAACCCCGACAATCTGGCCGAGCGCTGCGCCGATCTGATCCGGGAGGGGAAGCTCGCCGGGATCTCGGACATCCGCGACGAGTCCTCCGGCCGTACCGGCATGCGCATCGTGCTGGTGCTGCGGCGCGACGCCGTCGCCAAGGTGGTGCTGAACAACCTCTACAAGCACACCCAGCTCCAGGAGACCTTCGGTGCCAACATGCTGGCCCTGGTCGACGGCGTGCCGCGCACGCTGAACCTGGCCCAGTTCGTGCGCTACTACGTGAACCACCAGATGGAGGTCATCCGGCGGCGCACGGAGTACCGCTTGCGCAAGGCCCAGGAGCGGGCGCACATCCTGCGCGGCCTGGTCAAGGCGCTGGACATGCTCGACGACGTCATCGCCCTGATCCGGCGGTCGGCCACGGTCGAGGAGGCGCGGACCGGATTGATGGGCCTGCTCGACATCGACGAGGTGCAGGCCACCGCGATCCTCGACATGCAGCTGCGCCGCCTCGCCGCCCTCGAGCGTCAGAAGATCATCGACGAGCTCGCGAAGATCGAGCTTGAGATCGCCGACTTCCAGGACATCCTGGCCAAGCCGGAGCGCCAGCGCCTGATCGTCGCCCAGGAGCTTTCCGCGGTGGTCGATCGGTGGGGCGACGACCGCCGGACGCGGATCATCCCGTTCGACGGGGAGGTGTCGGTCGAGGACCTCATTGCCCGCGAGAGCGTGGTCGTGACGATCACCCGGGGTGGCTACGCGAAGCGGACCAAGACCGATCTCTACCGGTCACAGCGCCGCGGCGGCAAGGGCGTCACGGGTGCCACCCTGCGCCAGGACGACATCGTCAGCCACTTCTTCGTCTGCTCGACCCACGACTGGATCCTGTTCTTCACGAACAAGGGACGGGTCTACCGGACCAAGGCGTACGAACTTCCGGAGACGAACCGCAACGCCAAGGGCCAGCACGTGGCCAACCTGCTGGCGTTCCAACCGGACGAGCGGATCGCCCAGGTGATCGAGATTGCCAACTACGACGTCGCGCCCTACCTGGTGCTCGCCACGAGGAAGGGTCTGGTCAAGAAGACGGCCCTGGGCGAGTTCGACTCCAACCGCAGCGGCGGCATCGTGGCCATCAACCTGCGGGACGACGACGAACTGGTCGGCGCCGCGCTGATCAGCCCAGCCGACGACCTGCTGCTGGTGAGCAAGCAGGCCCAGGCCATCCGGTTCAAGGGCGACGACACCGCGCTGCGGCCCATGGGTCGGGCGACGAGCGGCGTGGTGGGCATGCGGTTCGGGAGCGAGGACGAGTTGCTGGCGATGGAGGTGGTGCGTGACGGGATGGATGTACTCGTCGCCACCAACGGCGGATTCGCCAAGCGCACACCGATCGAGGAGTATCCGCTCCAGGGGCGCGGCGGGAAGGGCGTGCTTACCGCTAAGATCACGCAGCGGCGCGGCGGACTGGTCGGGGCTGTGGTAATAAGTCCTGACGACGAGTTGTTCGCCATAACCTCGAACGGTGACGTCATCCGCACTCCGGTGAAGCCCGTACGACGGACGCGGGACCGGAACACAATGGGGGTCAAGCTCATGGATCTGGCGGATGGCGTGACCCTGGTTGCGATCGCCCGCAACGCGGATGAGCCTGATGACACTGAGAGCGCGTCCTAGTTATGGCAGCCGGGCCCGTGCCCTCCCACGAACCCACCCACCGCCCACCAGAACCCACCGAACAGGATTGGTCGATGACGGAGACGCAAGCGAAGTCGGGCGCCGCGGGGGCAGCGACCGAACCCACCCACGGCTCCGCCCCCCCGGTGACCGAGACGCCTGACCAGCCCGCAACCCCGACCGTGGGCGCAGGCGGCGACTCCGCATCCGCGCCGGACTCCGCGACTACCGTCATCCGGCGCAGCCCGTCGGCCACCTCGTCCAGTGCCACGACCGCCTCGGGTTCGACCTCGGCTGAGGAGACCGCTCGTCGGGACACGCCCGCCAGGGAGTCGGGCCCCGCCGCTCCCCTGACGTTCCCGGCCGCGCCGCTGCCGCCGAGTGCTCCCGGCGCCGGGTCGGCGTCGAAGCCGCCATCATTCCCGACGTCGCTCCCGCTCTCCTCGAGCCAGTCGGAGTCCTCGCCGACCACACGCCTGTCCGCGCCGCCCCCGGTCGCCGGCCCGGTTCGCCCGGACTCTGACGCGACGGTTCGGACGAGCGCATCCGCGCGGCCGTCCGTCCCCAGCGGCTCGTCGCCGGCGGCCCGGGGCACTGCGGCCGGGCCGGCCACCAAGAGCGCGCCCGCGCCCGGCACGGTCGGCCGGGCGCCCGTGGTACCAGGCACCAAGACCAGCGGCCGCCCCGCCCCCGGCGGCACATCGGCCACGTCAGCGGTGCGTGGCGTGACCGGCGCGGTCACGGGCGCCGCCGCGGTCGGCGCGGCCCGGGTGTCCGAGACGCTGCGTACGGCCCGGGCGACCGTGGCCGGGGCCGCCACCCGCGGACCTCGTCGCGCCCGGCTGCACCTCAAGCGGATCGACCCGTGGTCGGTCATGAAGTTCTCGTTCGCGGTCTCGTTGGTGCTGTTCGTGGTGGCGGTCGTCGCGACCTCGGTGCTGTACCTGGCCCTCGACGCCATGAACGTCTTCGACAGCGTCAACAACGCGTTCACGGAGATCACCGGTACGACCACCGGCGAGGCGGCGCCGTTCCGGATCACCGCGAAGGGCGTGATCGGCAGCTCGATCCTGCTCGGCGCCGTGAACATGGTGATGTTCACGGCCCTGTCGACCCTCGGCGCGTTCGTCTACAACGTGTGTGCCGACCTGGTCGGCGGCGTCGAGCTGACCCTGTCCGAGAAGGAGTGACCGTACGGGCGCGGCGGCCCGATCTGGGTGATACCCGGTTGGGGTCGACCCCGCCCGTCCGGTAACGTGGATTCTCGTGTCACGGGGCTATAGCTCAGTCGGTTAGAGCGCAGAGCTGATAACTCTGAGGTCGATGGTTCGATTCCATCTAGCCCCACGGATGTTTTCCACCCCGGACCGTGACAAAGGTGGTCGGAGAATGTTGAAGAAGCTCATCGTCCTCGCCGGTCTGGTCGGTGCCGCGGTCTACGTCGCGAGGAAGGTCCGCAACGCCAGCGAGGAACGCGCTCTCTGGCACGAGGCCACCACGGCGCCCGACCTGCGCTAGCCCAATCACGCAGGTAAGCCCCTCGGGGTCGTAGCTCAACTGGCAGAGCACCGCCTTTGCAAGGCGGGGGTTAGGGGTTCAAGTCCCCTCGACTCCACCCCACGCCACCCTGACCTGGGCGAACGGCTTGCCATGATCGTCCAGTACGTGTCGGCGCCCGCTCCAAGGACCGGATGTTTCGATCGCGGAGGCGTGGGGAAAGCGTGCCTGAGCGGCAAGTCCGGTTCCCTGATGGATGTTGGAAGCAGATCGAGGCTCTTTCTGATCAGCTGCGTCGGGCTGTCGAGCGGGTCGTCCTCCATCTGCTCGAGGAACCAGTTCCGACGCTGCTGACCCGTTCCCGCCAGATGACCCTATTCCAGGAGCCTACGAGCTGCGCCTGCCCGCTGACGGGGCGACTATCTGGCGCACCATCACGCCGTACCAGGGGACCGAGGTCATCACATTCAGCAGGCGAGCGCCGGCACCTAGCCCAGTTCGACGTTGGAGCTCGGATTTGCTGCCGATCCCTTATTCTGCGACGGCCACGGCGCATCTTCGTCCTGTTAGGACGATGGGAGTTCGCCAGTCCTCCTCGCTCACGCCCGTCGCGTAGCCGCGGCGAGCAACTGTGCCAGCTCGATCGGCCGGGTCACCATCGGCCAGTGCCCCGAGTCGATGTCGACCATCGTCACCTGCTTGGCGCGGACAAGCTCCGGCAGCTCGCCCTGGTCGATCCACTCCCGCACCTGGGCCGGGGTGAACTCGGGGCACACGAGTACGACCGGCACGTCGTAGCGCCGCTCGTCGGTCAACCGCACGACGGCGCGGGCAACGCCCTCTGGCACGGGGATCGCCGCGACCGCCAGGCGGGAGCGGGCCGGCTCGTCCAGGTCGACCGAGTCCGGGCCGTCGAACGGATCCCAGCCAGGAAAGGGCATGGCGCCGTCGGTCACTGGGAAGTTGGGGGCGTACGGGTCACCGTCGGCGGCCGGGAATCCGCCGACCATCCCGACCCCGGCGACTCGCTCCGGACGCGCGTCGGCGGCCATCCAGGCCAGGGCGGAGGCGGCCGAGTGGCCCACGACCCAGGGTCTTTCCGAGGCCGAGTCCACGGCCGCGAGCACCGCAGCTACCTGGTCGTCCAGTGTGGCGTCGGCGGGGCCGGTGCCCTGGCCCGGCAGAGTGACCGTGACGGGGCGGTGACCGAGCCGATCGAGCTCCGCGGCGACCTGAGTCCACACCGAGCCGTCGAGCCAAAGGCCCGCGACGAGAATGATCTCCATCAGCCCTCCTTCTCTGTAAGCGCCACCAGGTCCCGCTCGGCGTAGAGCCGGTGCTCCCACTCCTCGTTCAGCAGGACGTGCAGGCAGTCCTTCACTGGCATGTCCACCTCTTTCGGGTGGCCCTCCGCGGTGCAGGTCACCGTCCGCGCCAATTCTTCATCGGTGAGTGTCACTAGCAGGTCGCGGACGGTCGCCTGGCGCGCGCCGCGCAGCGCCAGCGCCTCGTCCAGAGACAGGCCGGCGTCGCGGTCCCACGAGAACCAGTCGCCTGGTTGTGCCTCATCCCATGGCAGCTCCCCCGGCTTCCATGGCGAGACGTCCCCGAGGATCATCCGGTCCACCCAGCAGGCGCTGGCGAAGGCCACGTGCCGCAGCGTCTGGATGAACGACCACTCGCCCTCGACGCTCTCATGCAGCGCGGACGCGGGCAGTTTCCGTGCCCGGTCGACGGTCTCCGCCCACAGCCGCTCGAGGATCGTCCACGCCTCGCGAAACCCGTCCGCGGTCTCTGGACGCATCTTCGCCCGCTCCGGCATGCGCCGGTTCAGCTCGGCCTCGACGAGGGGCGCGACGTCAACACCGTTGATCACCAGGTTGCGGAACTCTCCATAGATGTCGATGTCGACGAGCTCGACGCCGCGCATCCGTACGTCCTTGAACCGAACGAGGCGGAACTCCGCCCCGGTCAGGTCGATGTCGCGGAAACGGGAGTCGTTGAGGTAGACGTCGGTGAAGGCGGCCTCCCGTAGGTTGACCCGCTCGAAGCGCGCCCCGCGGAGGTCCTGCTCGTGGAACTCGGGTGGCTGGGTGGGGGTGGAGGGCTGGTACGGCGATTCGGTCATGGCAGAAGACCCTAGGACCAGTTCCGGACGATCCGCTTCCGGTTGAGAATGGCGATGTGCCAGAGATCAGCCCGACGGCCCGAGCGCTCCGCACCCTCGAGATCCTGCAGAGCCGGCCCGGCACGACCGCGGACGAGCTCGCCGAGCGACTCGGTGTCACCGAGCGCGCGGCCCGCCGCTACGTCGGGATCCTCCGCGAGGCCGGCATCGGGGTCGAGTCGGCTCGGGGCCGGCACGGCGGCTACCGGCTGCGCCGCGGGACCCGGCTGCCCCCGATCGTCTTCACGCAGGGCGAGGCGTTGGGCCTGGTCATGGCCGTGCTCGACGGCCATCCCGAGGCGACCGACGCCACCGACAGCGTCGGATCGGCGCTGGGCAAGGTGATCCAGGCGCTGCCCGAGGCCGTCTCCCGCCAGGCTGCGGCGCTGCGTGAGCACGCCTCCGGGGCACCCAACCGGTTCTCGACCCGTCCTGAGCCCGGCACCGCCAGCGCGCTGGTCGACGCCGTTGCCGCCCGGCGGAGTGTGCTGGTCGAGTACCACAGCGAGTCGGGTCGCCAGTGGACCGCCGAGGTGGACCCGTGGGCGGTCGTCGTTAGGCACGGGCGCTGGTACCTGCTGTGCCACTCACGCCCGGCGGGTGCGGTGCGCACCTATCGCATCGACCGCATTCGCGCCGTCACGCAGACCCTGCACGAGTTCACCCCACCGGAGGGGCTCGACCCGGTCGCCGCGCTTGAGACGAACTTGGCCACCGGCTGGGAGTACCCGACTCGCGTCGTGTTCGACGCCCCCTTGGCCGACGTGGCGCAGTGGATCAGGGCGCCGATGGGCCGGCTGGAGCCGGCCGGAACCGGCTGCCGACTGATCGGCAGCACGAGCAATCCAGCAATGTACGCCCAGGAGTTCCTAGCCGTCCTGCCCTTTGACTTCCGGGTCGAGGAGGGCGATGAGCTGCGGGCCGCCGCGGCCGCCGTCGCGCGACGCTTCGCTGCGGCGGTCGCGCCCTGACGCGATGCTGCGGCCGGAACCGGCTGGCCCGTTGAGCCCGCCTGGAGGCGGGCTCAACCTGGGTCAATCGACGACGAAACGGATCCGCGGCATTCGCTGGGCCGCGGCCTGCTCGACGGCCCGCGGCGTGCCGCGGTGTCCGGCGGTCTCCAGCCGGCGGATCGGCGCCGTCGGCGGGATCAGCTCACGCTGTCGCGCGACGACGTACGTGCCGGCCGCGATGCCGGTGCCGCCGTGCTCGCGGTGCAGCAGGTACACCGGCGCCATGGCGTCGACCACGGCGATCGCGAGGCCGTCGGCGTCGGTGACGTCGGCGGTCCATACGCAGGTGCCCGGATCGGCCACCAGCGTGTGCGCGTTGCCGCCCGTTCCGCCGCGCAGCAGCTCCACGCCGCCGGGCCCGACCTCCTCCCAGTCGGCGTCCTCGTCGACGACCACCCGGCCGGCGAGCTCCTGCGCCGGGGCGACCATGACATCGCCCTGGGCCTGGAACCCGTCATGGATCGGGATCACCAGATCCAGCATCAGGTGCAGATCCACGACCAGGCCGGTCTCGTTGGTCAGGTCGGCCAGTCGCTTCATTCTATTCACCTCCTTTCTCGATGGGTTCTCGGTCAAGTCCGGCGGACCAGGCGGGTGTACTGGTCGTGCGTCAGGCCGTACGTCCAGGCGGCCGCGTGGACGGCAGTGTCCACATCGGCCGGTACCGGCAGGCCGTACCGGCGGCGTGAGCCGTCCCGCTCCGGGCTGCCGTTGGTGGCGAGCAGCACCCGGGCCGGCTCGCCCCAGACCTCGGCCGGCACGTCGTAGAGCCGCAGCATGCAGCCTGGGTTTCCCGGGTCGGCCGCGGTGTCGACCAAGCGGAGCCCAGCGCTGGCGAGGTAGCTGTCCCAGCCCAGCACCTCGATCGCGCACCGGCGTACCTCCACATTGGACTCAGCGTGGATCGCCGCGACCGATGGCGCCTGCACCACCCAGGCCGGAACCCGGGTGCCGTGCCAGAAGTGGAGCGACCAACCGTCCGGCCAGACCACGGCCGGACCGTCGGCGCGGTGCAGGCGACGCCGGCCGTCGCCGAGGTCCTCGGTGTGGATGGCGGACGGCCGCTCGCAGACCAGAACGAAGTCCGTGTGCGGCCACCACCATCCGGCCGACTGGGCGTCGACGAACGCCTGCACCCTTCCACGCAGACCCTTCGCGACGTGGTCGGTGGCGGGCGCGAGGAATGTCGCGTAGGCGCTCCACGCGCTCTCCCACTGGCCGCCGACGTGCAGCCGCCACGACTGCCAGCCCGGCGGGGTCCGGGCGGCCTTGTTCAGCTGGGCCGTCCGCCGCGCGAGCTGGTGCGCCGTGGCCCGGGCTGAGTCCCGGGTGCCGGGCGGATCGTCGGTCAGCGGGCTGGTCCGAACCACCTCGTCCACCGCCAGAGCTACCGAGTCCCCGCCCACCGCCGCCTCCACGGGCGCGTACACGCTGTGGTGCACCTCGGCCAGGGCCGCCGGGCGGAAGCGCCTGCGCAGGACCCGGTCCGCG
This sequence comes from Micromonosporaceae bacterium, assembly GCA_052038195.1. Taxonomy (GTDB): domain Bacteria; phylum Actinomycetota; class Actinomycetes; order Mycobacteriales; family Micromonosporaceae; genus DATBGZ01. Next base: position 20,745 of record JBQGBY010000103.1, read on the forward strand.
CGGGTGCGGGTCTGCTGGCGGACCATGCCGACGAGGGCCCGGACCTCGTCGCCGGGTGTCTCGTTGATCCGGGCCAGGAACAGCGCCCGGCTCAGCGCCAACGGCGACGCCGCCCGGACGACAATGCCGGGCCAGCGCACACCGAGGTAGCCGTAGCAGCGCCGGGCGCCGTCCTCCCACAGCGACCAGTCGACCGGGTCGGTGCTCAGCGCACGGTCAATCCAGATGCGGGCGTGCGACGCGAGAGCGGCGCGCTGTGCGTCGCCCAGACGCTGGCCGCCCATTGTCGCCTCCCCCCAAGGTCTCACGCATCCGTCCATGGTGGACGCAAACCGCAGCCAGGTCGATGCGTTTTCGCGGCGGCAGGCACCTCCGACGATGCTCACGGCGAGAGCGGGGCGGTCATGACCCGGGGGTACTTGGCAAAGCATAGTAGTGGGCTTAGTATCGGAGCGTGCCACCGCTCCATGACCCCCAACTGCTCAAGGGAGTCCTGTCTCCGCTGCTGCTCGCGCTGCTCGCCCAGCGGGAGTCGTACGGGTACGAGCTCGTGCAGCGGCTGCGCGAGCTCGGCCTGACCAGTCTGTCGGAGGGAACGGTCTATCCCGCTCTCGCGCGACTGGAGCGCGACGGCTGGGTCGCCGCGCGGCTCGTCCCCTCCCGCAGCGGGCCCGCGCGCAAGTACTACCACCCCACAGTGGAGGGGTACCGAGCGCTGTCCGAGGGCGCCGCATCGTGGCATGCCCTCGCCACGGTCGTCTCCCCGCTCCTGAGCCGAGCAGTGCCCGACGCGCCGGTACTGCACACCGAGGAGGACTGACATGTCCACCGACCTGAGCCTCGTCGACCGGCTGCGCATCGAGCGTGCTGTCTGGACGGTCGACACCTACCTGTCCAGCCTGCCGGCCCGGCGCCAGCGTGCGATCCGGCGGGAGCTGCGCGCCAACCTCCGTGCCTCCGCCGCGCAGATCGGGGCCCGGCAAGCCATCCGGGACCTGGGCAGCCTGCGCCGGCTGAGCATCGACTACCTCAGTGCCGAGTACCGCGGTCGGCCGTCGCCGAGCATGCTCAAGGGTCTGTTCTGGGTGGTCGCCGTCGAGGCGGTCATCCTCACGGCGTACGTGGTCGGCATAGGTTCTTTCATCAATGGACTGGAGGCCGCCGGCCCGGCGCCGGGCAGCTACCTGGCCCGGTGGCCCGTCTTCGGCATGCAAGCCACGGTGACCTACGACACCGGCGGCGAGTTCACCGGCATGACCAGCGAGTTGTTCCTGCCCGTGCTGCTGGCGTGGGTCAGCGGTGCCTTCGTCCTCGGCTCACGCCTGTGGCGGTTGATCCCGCTCATGCGTCACCGGCCGCCCCGCGCCACCACTCCACCGGTCCCAGCGGGTGACCACTGAGCCCGCCGGCTCGGGAGGCACAGGTTCTGAGCCCGCCGGCTCGGGAGGCGAGTCACCGACTACGGGCGGTCGGCCGCTTCAGCTTGGCCGTGCCCGCGGCACTACCCGTACGGCCCTGGCCCTTCCGAGCGCGGACATCCACCGCCTTCCAGTCGACCGCGCGCCCGCGGGTGGCCCGCGCGGGTGCCGCCTCCTCCTCGGCCGCCGAGCCGACGTCGGGTGCCCGGAACAGCAGCGGAGCGACGAGCCCGGCCGCCAGACCGGCGAGCAGTGGCACGAGGATGAACAGCCACAGCTGTCGCAGCGAGTCGCCGCCGTTGACCAGCGCGGGGCCGATGGAGCGGGCCGGGTTGATCGATGCGCCGTCGAGCGGGATGGCCACCAGGTTGCACATGCCGAGGGCGAGACCGATGGCCAGCCCGCGGATGCTGCGCTGCCCGGTCCGGGCCGTCACGAGCAGGAAGACGAGCACGAAGAGGAAGGTCAGGAGGAGTTCGAGCAGGACCGTCCCGCGTGCGTTGATGTTCAGGCCGTACTCGTTGGCGCCGAGCGTGGCGGTCTCGTCCGTGACGCCGCCCCAGCGCACGAGCCCGTACAGGGCGAAGGCCGCGAGGATGGCGCCGAGCACCTGAGCGACGACGTAGAAGACGGCATTCCCGGGGGTGATCGCGCGCGCCAGGAGCGCCCCCACGGTGACTGCGGGGTTGAGGTGGGCCCCGGAGACCGGCCCGAGTGCGTAGCTCAACGCCAGCATCCCGAGGCCGAAGCTCAGTCCCACCACGACGACCCCACCGGTCTGGCGGGCGAAGATGGCCGACCCTACCCCCAGGAAGATGAGCAGGCCGGTGCCGAGGAGCTCGGCCACGTACGCGGGAATGCCCACGGAGCGCTGGGTGGACATTTGGCGCGATTTGTGCACCTAGATAGGATACGCGCGGATCGACCGGGCGAGAGCCGGTCGTGCCGGAAGGTCCGGTGCTCCGCCTTAGGAGCGGAGTCAGGTCGTACTCTCCGTGCCCTCGTCCCCGGTCCGGCCCACCCGGGGCGCGTACGGCGGCTGACCTGGCCGTTGATGTGGTTGTTATGTGCCCATAGGGTGAGCGGGACGTACCCGGAAGGTGAGATCCCGCCCCGGCGCGGGCGGGACGCCGTGGGAGAGGGGGCACTCCTGCAACCAGACGTACTGCCGCCGTTCCGGCCGTCACCTCCTCGACTCGTCGGCCGGGGGGACCTGCTCGCCTCGGTGGAGGGGACGCTCGCCACCGGCGGCAGCATCGTCCTGACCGGGAGCAGCGGGATCGGCAAGACGGCGGTGATGGACGTCATCGGCGCCAACGCACAGCAGCGGGGCGAGCGGGTGCTGCGCGTGTCCGGGGCGGAGACCGACCGGTGGATCCCGTTCACCGGCCTGGTCGAGCTGCTGAGCCAGGTGCCCGAGGAGTACGTGGCGGAGCTGCCCGAGCCGCAGCGGGCGGCCGTCAACGCGGTGCTGCTCCGGGGGCGCTCCGCCGGGTCGGGTAGTCGGGTGCGGCTGGCCCGTCGGCTCGCCTGGCATGCCCTGCTCGAGCGGTGCGCCGAGTCGAGCCCGGTCCTTGTCCTCATCGACGACGCGCAGTGGCTGGACGCCGCCTCGGCGGACGTGATCGCTTTCGCGGCCCGTCGCACGACCAACCCGCGGGTGCGGGCCGTCGTCGCCGAGCGCTGGCCGGATCGCGACGACGAACCAAAGCCAGAGCTGGCCGACGAGCCGGCCGACGACGAGGAATCGGACAGCTGGCGGATCCCGCTACCCCGCGGTCGTACGCAGCGGGCCGCGGCGCTCGCGCCCGCGCCGGTCAGCGAGGTGGCGCTGGCGCCGCTGGGGCCGGCCGACCTGGCCGAGCTGCTTGACCTGTTCGGGCTGCCGGCGCGCGCCGCGAGCAAGCTGCACGCCGACTCCGGCGGCAACCCGTACCTGGCCCTGGCCCTGGCCGGCGCGTTCGCCGACCGTACGGCCGGGGCCACCGGCCGCGCCGACCACACCGCGGGCTGGCGTCCGGCGCCACTGCCGCAACGCATCCATGCCCTGCTGCAGGACCGCGTGGCCGCACTGCCCGTAGAGGTACGCGAGACCCTGCTCACCGCCGCGCTGGCCGCGCGACCCACGGTCGAGCTGCTGCTGCGCGCGGGACGGGTCGACGCCGACCACGACATCCGGCTGGCCGCCGCCGCCGGCCTGCTCGTCACCGATGGGAGCCAGATCCGGTTCACGCCACCGGCCGTGGCGACGGTGGTGGCCGAGTCCGTGCCGGCCGCGCACCGCACAGCCGTCCACACGAGATTGTCCACTGTGGTTACCGATGCCGTGGAGCGGGCGCGGCACAGCGCGCTCGCGTCGGCCGACCCGGACGCGGAGGTGGCCCGGTCGATCGTCATCGCGGCCGAGAACGCGCGCCGCCGGGGCGCCCGCGGCCTCGCCGCCGAGCTGTACCTGCTCGGGGCCGAGCGCACGCCACCGGAGCTGGATGCCGAACGCCTCCAATGGCTCGTCTCGGCCGCCGAGCTCGGTGCCGCCGCAGGCCGGCCGGAGTTCGTCAACCGGGCCGCCGATGCCGTGCTGGCGGCCGACTCCCTGCCCACCCACCGGGTCAGGGTTCGGTTGGCGTTGATTGACCTGGCCTCGCAGGCGATCGCGGAGATGGACGAGATGTTCGCCGCCGCGATGGCCGACGCCGACGGCGATCCCGCGCTCATGGCGCCGCTCTACTTCTGGCTGGCCTGGCAGGCGATGATCGAGGGGCATCCCCTGCGCAGCGAGGCCGATGCCGACAAGGCGGTGAGCCTCGCCCGGTCGGTCGGTGACACGACCACCGAGGCGCTCGCACTCGCGATGAAGGCCCAGGTGGCCCGGGTGCTGGGCCGGCGCGACTACCTGACGCCGCTGGACGAGGCGTTGGCGCTGCCGCCACCGGAGCTGGACGGCTGGCTGAACATGACGCCGCGTTACCAGGCGGTCCGGTTCGCCGTCTTCGACGACCGGCTCGAGGACGCCCGGGACGAGCTGTTCCGCATGCTGGCCCTGGTGGAGCGCGGCGAGGGCGAGGAGCTCGTCGCCGTGCTGCGCAGCCTGTCGGAGGTCTCCGCCATCGCCGGTCGGTGCCGGGACGCGCTCGACTTCGCCGGTCGGGCCATCCGGGTGGCGCAGGAGGCGGGGCTCAGCCCTGGACCGCTCTGGTACAACGGCGCCGTCGCCGAGTTGGCGGGCGGCACGCTGTCCCGCGCGGGCGCCTACGCCGAGCGCGGCGCGCGGGCCTCGGAGCAGGAGGGGGACGTCGTCCATCTTGAGCGCAACCTGCATGCCCTCGGGCAGGTGCTGCTGCGCTCCGGAGATGCGCGGGCGAGCGTGGAGACGATGCGCCGGATCCGGACCATCGAAGCCAAGCAGGGCCTCGCCGACCCCACGATGCTGCGCTGGCACTCCGACCTGGCCACTGGCCTGGTCTCGATCGGCGAGCTGGACGAGGCCGAAGACACCATCCGGTTCGCGCGCGAGGCGCTGGCCAACCGCGTCCACAACGCGGCGGTCAACGCTCGGCTCGACCGGGCCGAGGCCCTGTTGCACGCCGAGCGGGGGGAGTCGGATCTCGGCGCGAGCCTGCTCACCGCTGGGGTCAAGACGTTCGAGGAGTTGGGCCAGCCGATCGAGCAGGGTCACACCCTGCTCATGCTGAGCCAGGTCGAGCGCCGTCGCCGACGCTATGCCGCGGCCCGGGCCGCCGCGACCGAGGCGCTGGCGGTGCTCACCCGCATCGGCGCGAAGCCCTGGATCGAGCAGGCCGTGCGCACCCTGGCCTGGGTCGACGGTACGACGCCGGACCTGCCGGCCGTGACGAAGGTGCCGTCCGGAGCGCTGTCGGCGCTGACCCCGACCGAGTCCCGCATCGCCACGATGGTCCGGGAGGGCGCCAGCAACCGGGAGATCGCCACGAAGATGTTCCTGTCCGTGAAGACGGTCGAGGCGACACTCACCCGGATCTACCGCAAGCTCGGCGTCCGGTCGCGCACCCAGCTCAGTTCCCGCCTCGGCGAGTGACGACGCCCGGCCCGGCGGCCGGCGGTGGCACCCGGTGTCGGGCGTGCCAGGATGGGCGGGTGCTGGGGAAGCTGGTCACCGAACTCGCGCTCGATCGCCCTGACTTGCTCGCCGACCCCGTACGGGCGGCCCTCCGTGAATGGGACGGGCCGGTCCCGGTGTCAGAGGTCCTCGTCGCCGCCATCGACCCCGATCTCGCCGACACGGCGGCCTTCTGCGAGGCGTACGACGTCGGGCCGGACGTGTCGGCGAACTGCGTGGTCGTCGCCGGCAAACGGGAGGGCGAGGTCCGCTACGCCGCATGCCTGGTCCTGGCCACGACGCGGGCCGATGTCAACACCACTGCCCGCAAGCTGCTTGACGTCCGCAAGGCGAGCTTCGCGTCGATGGCGGAGGCGGTGGCGCTGACCGGCATGGAGTACGGGGGCATTACTCCGGTCGGTCTGCCTCCACAGTGGCCGGTCTATGTGGACAGCGCCGTGGCCGCGCTGCCGACCGTGGTCATCGGCTCGGGTATCCGTGGTAGCAAGATCGTGCTGCCCGGCGGTGCGTTGGCCGGGCTGCCGACGGCCTCGGTGGTCGACGGCCTCGGTGTCCCGGTGCCGCCCGTCGCCTGACCCGGTGCGGTCTGGATGTCAGGAAGGGCACCTTGCTGTACATCAGATGTCAGCACGGTGCCCTTCCATCCACGACCTCACATGACGTGACCCGAACTCGGGTGGCTGGGTGGGGGAGGAGGGCCGGTACGGCAACTCGGGTGGCTGGGTGGGGGAGGAGGGCCGGTACGGCAACTCGGGTGGCTGGGTGGGGGAGGAGGGCCGGTACGGCAACTCTGGAGGCTGGGAGGGGGAGGAGGTCCGGTACGGCGACTCAGCCAAACCGAATCGGCTAGAACTCGCCGAAGCCGCCGCCCCAGTCGCCGCCGCCGAAGTCCCCGCCGTAATCGCCGCCGCCGTAGTCGCCGCCGCCGTAGTCTCCCCCGGGGTCGGCACCCGCATCGACGGCGCCGGCGTCGCCGCCCGCGCCCGGGTCGACCGGCATGTCCGGCGTCAGCGCGTCGAAGAGCATCGCGGTGCCGAGAAAGCCCAGCGCACCGCCGGCCATGCCCGCCATCAGACTTCCGCCCAGGCCCGGTCCCCGGCGGAACCCGCCGTACTGGTAACCCTGACCACCCCGACCGCCATAGGCGTACGCCTGCTGGGGCCCGGCCTGCGGGCCGTACCCGGCGCCGACCGGTTGCTGCAGGAACGCGCCCGGCGTCGGCCGAGCAGCGTTCTGGAGCACCGCGAGGAGCCACCCGTCTACCTCGGTCACCCAACCATCGTCCTGAGTGGACAGTCGCGCGACGTCCTCCGCCGACAGGTCGTGGCGTTCGCCTGTGCCGGGCCGGCCGGCGAGCTCGGCGATGACGCTCACACCCGCTTCGGTGGGCGCGAGCAGGAACGTGACCTGGGGGATGTGCGGGCCGAGCTGCTGCCCCTCCGGCACGGGCGCGTAGAAGGTCACCGCCTGCGCCGCCGGCACCGGCAGGCCGACCACGGAACCCGGCCGGACCGTGTTACCGGCGAACTTGGCCCCGATCGTGCCGAGCGCGTCCATGATGTTCTGCTGGGTCGCCGACGCTTCGATCCGCACCGGGTCGAAGTCGCCCTTGGCGCTGCCCGACGACACGGTCAGCTCCGTACGTACGCCGGCCGTGAACCCGGGCAGCGCCTGTCCATACAGGACGGTGAACGGTGCGTGCACCGGGATCGGGAGGCTGAACCGCACCGAGTGCGAGGTACCGCCCTGCAGGTGCAGCGCGCCGGCGACGGCCTGGCGAGCGATCTCGACCTCCCCGCCGGGGCCGTAGGCGACCAGGATCAGGGTGATCGTGGAGATGTCGGTATCGGTTTTGACCCTGAGGTTGACCTGACCGGTCAACGCGCCTCCCGGTGTGCCCGGGGTCGGCGCCAGAACCGCGTCGGCCTCGACGCCACCCAGGCCAAGCCCCGCGAGAAGCTTCTTCCAGACCATTGCCCGTCCCTTCGTGTCGGCAGCAACGGCGACCCACGGTAGCAATCCAAGCTGGGAGATCCCTGGGAACGTTGCCGGCTGATTGCGCTCCGCAGGCGTGGCGGGACAACCGTCGCCGGGCCCTACCGGGGCTCCGGCTCGGCGCGCTTGCGGAAGACCTCCTCGGCCGACGCCGTCGGACGCGCCGCCCGCCCGGCCGGCGCCAACGGCAGGTACTCCACCCACGGCGCCCCGTCGAGGGTTGCGCGGACCAGCCGGCCGACCCGGTCGGTCCGGTTGCGGTGGTCGAACCGGGCGGCGATCCCGGTGGCCCGGTCAGCCAACGTCGCGGCCAGCTCGACCGCGGCGACCTCTCCGGCGGACTCCTGTCCGTGCCGGGGTCGCGTGACGGTCAGGTCGCCCTGACGGGCCTGGGCCCGGCGCAGCGCCAGAGCCGCGCTGGCGGCGAACCGCATCTCAGCCCAGGGCGAGGGTGCCCGGTCGAGCCACCCGAGGTGCCGTTCCATGATCTCCACTCCGCGCGCTTCGTTACCGGTGCGGGCGCAGAACTCGATATGGGCGGCGATGTCGTCGAGGTCTTCGATGTGTGGCCGGAGCCGGCGGTAGGCGCCCTGGTGGGCGTCGCGCGCCTGCTCCAACCGGCCGGTCCGCACGTACGAGGCCATCACGGTCGTCAGTGTCCGCTGCGGCTGCTTGCGACAGGTCGACCGGCCTGCCAGTGCGGACGTGGCGAGGTCGACCGCCTCCTCGTCCCGCCCTTGACTGACCAGCCACGCCGCCTTGAACGCGGGGTCGCACCCGTCGCAGTTGGACAGATCATCGCGGGGTTCGGCGCACCAGAGCCGGTAGTAGTACTCGGCGGTCGCGTCGTCACCGACGTGGCTCGCCACCCCGTGCCGGAAGGAGTAGATCGCGTGCATCGTGTGGCCGGTCTCTTGACACCGCCGCTGCATGTCGTCCAGCACGTCGTAGGTCTGGTCGAGCGCCACCTCGGGGAACTCCCGCAGCGCCCGGATGGCGTACCGGAACTGCCAGAGCAGCTCGCCGTACTCGTGGGCGTTCGTGACCGGGTCCCGGTCGAACTCCGACAGGCACCACGCGAACGTCACCAAACCCCGCGCCGGCTCACCCGTCTGCATGGAGGACGCGGTCGCCTCCATCCGGGCGAGGAACGCCAGGCGGGTGAGGCCCAGGGCGTCGGCCTGCCCGATGACCTGCTCCAGCAGGGCCAGCTGGCCCGGACCGTACGGCATGCCCTCGGCCCGGTCGAGCAGGTCCCACAGTTCCGCCTCGGTGTGGCTCACGACTGTTCATCCCTTGTGGACGGTTGGTCCAGACCGTGTTCGGTCCAGACCAGGTCGGCTTCTTCATCCCGGCCCTGCCGGCGAAGTGCGGCGTCGAGGACCTCGACGCCGGACCGCCGGCCTTCGACATCCGGCCGCTCTTGCAGGGCGCCCCGGGCCGCGGCCTCCGCGGCGGCTGCGTCGCCGCGCTCGAGCAGGATGCGAGCCTGCAGCAGGCGGGCGTCCGAGGCCGGGCCCGGGGCCCGAAGCTCAGCCAGGACCTCCGCGCTGCGACCGGCCCGTGCCGCCGCCTCGGCAAGCTCACCCGCAGCCCGGAGGATCCGCGCCGCGTCGTAGTGCAGCCGGGCGAGCTCCCACTGCGCATCCTCGCCGTCGAGGTGTGGCACCAGGGCGTCCGCGGCCCGCAGCGCCGCGACCGCCTGCTCGGTGTGCTGGACCCAGTGCAGTGACAGCGCGTGGCGGCGGCGGTTGTACAGCTCGGGCAGATGCCGTCCAAGCTCGGCGTACACGTCGGCCGCGACGAGGAACCGGGTCGCGGCGTCGCCGTCGCGGTCGGCTTTGTCGAGGACCTCGCCGGCCTCCGAAGCCACCTGCCCGGCCTCGGCCCGTTCGCCGAGGCTGGTGTGGACGTCGGCGATCGCGTCGAGCTGGGCCACCGCGTCGTCGGTCTGTCCCAAGCGCTCGTAGATGGTGGCCAGCAGGTGCCGCACCGGCAGGGCACTGGCTGGCCCGTTCGAGCGCCTGTCGGCCTCGTTCGGGCGCTCATCGACGGAGAGCCGGTAGGCCAGCTCCTCCTCGGCGATCTCGGCGGCGTCGAGTGGCCGTCCGGTGTTGAGGTAGGCGATGGCCAGGCTGTGGCGGGCATCCGCTGCCTCGTCGACCGCGCCGCGGGCGGTGCTGTCGGCGACGGCCTCGACCAGGTCGTCGATCGCCTCGGAGGCACGTTCGGTCCGGGCGAGCTGGTTCGCCCGGGCCCGGCGTAGTCCCGACCGTACCTGGGGTTCCGCGATCAGCGGGATGGCCGAGGCGAGGTGGTCCGCGGCCGCGAGCAGTTCGCCGGCATGCTCCAGACACAACGCCAGACCCACGTGCAGGCGCGCCACCGTGTCGGGCATCTGCGCGGCCTCCGCGAGGGCGATCGCTGCCGGCCCGGACTGGCACACCTCGTCGCCGCGCTGCAGGTTGAACAGCGCCTGGACCCGCATCGCCGCATGGGTGGCGGCGGACCGAGGGGGCGCGTCGGCCGGGCTGGCCTCGGGGCGGTCCAGAGTGGCGAGGGCGGCCTGCGGATCGTCGAGCGCGAGGTAGCAGCCGGCAAGTCGAATGACCGCGTCCACCCGGGCCTTGTGGTCGTTCGTGGCCAGCAGGCGGTCGGTCGCCTCGACGAGGAGGGGCAGGCCCTCCTCCCGTCGGCCGATCCGGCACAGCGCCGCACCGACCCGGGCCAGGGCCCGCTGTTCACCGTCCACGTTGGACGCCTGTGCGTAGCCGGCTACCGCCTCCCGCCACAGCGCGATCGCGCCGTCCTCCTCGTCGGCCATGGCGAGCCGCAGCCCGCGCGCGTCGGCAACGCGGGCCCGCTGGCTCACCGTGAGGTCCCGGCCGGCGTAGCGGGCGTCGAAGACATCCAACGCGCTGGCGGCTTCGTCGTCGCGGTCCTCGTCGTACCACGCCTCGATGCTGTCCAGCAGCTCGTCCGGGCCGGACGTCTCCGGTACCGGCTCGGCCCGCGGCGGCCCGGCGGTCGGCCCGGTGGCCGGCCCGGTGGCCGGCTTGGTGAGCGACCCGGTGGGCGGGACAGTGCCCGGCTCTACGCGCGGCTCGGCGGACGACGTCCTCGACGGGGCCCGCTTGGCGAAGATCTCCTCCACAGTGGACGGATCGGATCGCGCTGGCAGTGTGGTGGCGCGACGGCGCTCGGTCGGCGACAGGGGCAGGTACTCGATCCATGGTTGAGCGTCCAGCAGTCCGCGCACCAGTGTGCCGACCCGGTCCGTCCCGTTGCGGCGGTCGAAGCGGGCGGCGAGCTCCGTGGCCTGCGCTGCCAGCTCCGCGCTCAGCTCGGCGGCCTCGGCGCGGCTCGCGGCGCGGTCGCCGTGCCCAGGGCGGTGGACCGTCAGCGTCGGGCCCGGCTGCTCCTGCGCGCGCCGCAGCGCCAGCGAGGACGCGGCGGCGAAGACCATCGCGACCCACGGTGATGGCGCTCGGTCGAGCCAGCCGAGGTGGCGCTCGACCATCTCGACGGCGCGCGCCTGATTGCCGGTGCGGGCGCAGAACTCGATGTGGTCGGCGATGGACCCGAGGTCAGCCAGGTTCGGTCGGTGCAGGCGGTAGGCATGGCGGTGGGCGTCGCGGGCCTGGTCGAGGCGCCCGGTCCGCAGGTAGGGCACCATGAGCGTCGCGAGCATGTCCTGCGGCTGCTCGGAGCAGGTCAGCCGCCCGGACAGGACCGGATCGCCGAGCGCCACCGCCTCCTCGTCCCGGCCACGCAGGTACAGCCAGTAGGCCTTACCCGACGGGTCGCACCCGCTGCAGTCGGAGAGGTCGTCGCGGGGCGCGGCGCACCATTGCGCGTAGTACCGCTCGGCGGCATCGAGATCGCCGATGTGGCGCGCCACCCGATGGCGATAGGCGTGGACAGCCTGCATCGAGTGGCCGGTCTCCTGCCACCGCCGCTGCATGTCGTCGAGCACCTCGTAGGTGCGATCGATGGAAATCTCTGGGAATTTGGTCAATGCACTGACCATGAACTTGAAGTGCCAGAGCAGGTTGCGCTGATGGCGCTGGTACGTGACGGGGTCGCGATCGAACTCGGCGAGGCACCAGGCGAACGTGGCGAACGACCGGGAGGGCTCGCCGCCGTACACATAGGCCTGGGTGCCGTGCATCCGCGCGTCGAAGGCGAGCCGGGTGAATCGCTGGGCGTCGGCGTGTCTGACCACCTGTTCCACCAGGGCGATCTGGCCCGGGCCGTACGGCATCGAGTACGACTGGTCGAGCAGCGCGTGCAACTGCTCCTCGGTGTAGCTCATGCCGATCGTCCACTCACGACAGAGCGGAGTCGGCACCGGGGATGGCGCGATCCAGCAGGCCCAGGAACGACCGGTTCAGCAGCGCCGCGTCGGCCGGCCGGATCGGGTGGTAGCCGAGCAGTAGCGCCTGGCCGTAGAGCGCTTCGATCGATACGCCGACGAGTTCGGGCTGTACGAGCACGGTGAGCCGGCGCACCAGCGGGTTCCGGTAGTTCAGCACGAGTTGCGGGCGGACGTCCCGGGCGCCGCGGTCGAGCGCGTCCAGCACCCCGGCCCACAGCGGGTCCGCGTGGTCCTTCGTCCGCGCGAGGTCGCCCCGGAAGGCGGCGTCCCGGTCCACCAGGTAGGTCGCGGCCATGCCGGCCGGCTCGAAGGCCCGCAGCACCACCTCGCAACCGAGCGGATCCATCGCCCGTTGGGCGGCCGCGAGGAACGGGCGCAGATTCAGCTCGATGCCCGGATCCACCGAGTCGAACCGGGTGGCCAGGTCGCTGGGGTCGAGGCGCTCGACCCGGATGCTGTTGTCCACCAACGAGAGGCGCTCGATGATGTCGGTCTCGTAGACGTACCCGCCGTTGATGAGCGCCACGTCCTGCGCCGCCGCCAGCCCGGCCAACTGGCGGAACTCGTCCACGGTGGGGCTGTAGCGCAGCACGCCGTGGCGGGCCCGGAACTCGGAGAGCGTGACCGCGCCGACGTTGGTCTCCACCGGCAGCCACTGCTCCACCAGCCGCAGCATCGCGTCGTCGTGCAGGGCCAGCGCCTTGACGCCGAGCCGGTGGATGTCGAGAAACTCCTCCAGCCGCCGCGAGTCGCGCGCGGCGAGGCGGACCAGCCACCCCCGCAGCTGGTCGCCGATGGCTTCCCGTACGGACTCCAGCAGCCCGTCCTCGTAGAGCGCCTCCCGGCTCGCCGTGGGACGCAGCTCCGTGGTGTCGACGACGCACCGGGCGAAGAACGCCCACTCGGGCAGCAGGCCCGTCGCGTTCTCGGCGAGCAGCATCCGCTTCAGGTAGACCCGGTGGCCGCCGCGGGCGAGCGGATTGCTGGCCACGGGCAGGATGAACGCGGCCCCGACCAGCCCGGCCTCGGGCACCGACAGGTCGACGATGTCGAAGGGGTCGATGCCCACGTGCTCCCGGGCGTACGCGCGCAGCGCCCCGGGCCGGTCCGGCGCGAGCCACGGCGGCGTCTCGGTGACCACCGTGCCCTTTCCGGTGCGCGGTGCCAACTCCTCGCTCCCCACGCTGCGCTGGGCTGCTCCAGGCGCCGGGCTCTCCTCGCCCACCACCACCCGGACGGGCAGCAGCGAACCGTAATGCCGGGCCAGCATCGTGACCATCGATGCGGCCAGCCACTGCTCCGCGTCCCGCCGGGGGCGCAGGATCACCGTGGTGCCCTGGGTGGGCCGCTGCTCCTCCGGCTCGCTCACCTCGTACCGGCCGTCGGCATACCCGATCCACCGGACCGTCGGCGTGTCTCCCGCCGCCCGCGTGAGCACCTCGACCGTGTCGGCGACCACGAAGCAGGAGAGCAGGCCGATGCCGAACTGGCCGAGAAACTCGTGGCGGGCGAAGCCCAACTCGTCGCGCTTCGAGGAACGGCCGATCGTGGCCAGCAAATCGTGCACCTGGGCGGTGGTCAGGCCGATGCCGGTGTCGTACACGCGCAGGGTGCCGTCGCCGGTGACCTCGGGCGGCTCGATCCGGACCTCGTGCTCGAACTCCGTCGCGCCGGCGTGCTCGAACCCGGTCGTACCGGCGCCGGCGGCCAGGTCCTGGCTCGGCCTGCCTGGCGCGGGCGGGTTGGCCTCCGTCTCGGCCACGCGGCGCGCGGTGATCGCGTCGACCGCGTTCTGCAACAACTCGCGTACGTAGACCCGCGGGCTGCCGTACAGGTGATGGCTGAGCAAGTCGACCATGCCCCGTAGGTCGACGTGGAACGCGTGGGTCACCCAGCCCCTCCCCCGGGTCGATGTCTGCGCCGTCACGCTACCCAGCGCGCGCGACCCGCGCGACCCGGCGCGTCTGCGGTGTCACGTGTCAGGAAGGTGCCGTTGCTTACACCAGACGTCAGGACGGTGCCTTGCTGACACCAGACGTCGGGAAGCTACCCGACGCGGGTGTCGTCGTCGGCCGCCGGCGCGGTGCGCTGCTGGGGGATGAGGGAGGCGACGGTAGGGGCGAGGCGCTCGCGGCGTGCCACCTCGGCGAGCACCGAGGTCATCGCCCGGACGTCCTGGGCGCCGGTCACCGCGTAGGTGCCGGAGAAGACGAAGGTCGGCACCGAGGTGATGCCGAGGTCGTACGCCCGGGCGAGCTGACCGCGAACGTCGGCCGTGGCCTCGCGGGTGCTCAGCAGTCGGGCCACCCGGTCGCCATCGAGGCCGACGTCCTCGGCGAGTTCGACGAGCACCTCCGGTGAGCCCAGGTCCAGGCCGTCGGTGAAGTGCGCGCGGTGCATCGCCTCGACGAGTTCGGGCTGGGTGTCGGCCGTGGCTCCGGAGAACACCGCCTCAGGCTGGTCGGCGAACCATAGCAGGCGGTGCGCGTCGAACGTGTTCGTCATGATCGCGCGGTCGAGGTCGAACCTCAGCCCCTCGGCCGCCGCGACGCTGAGGACCTGCTCGGCCGCCACCCGAGCCGCGTCCGGACCGCCGGAGCGCCGGGCGAGCCAGGCCATCCGGGGCTGGGGCGCGCTCGGGGTGTCGGGATCGAGCTGGAAGGGACGCCACCGGAGGATCGCGTCCTGGGCGAACGGCGAGCGTGCCAGCGCCGCCTCGAGCCGTCGCTTGCCGAGGTAGCACCACGGGCAGACGACGTCGGCGTAGATCTCGATCTGCACGGCCCGTCCAACGTGTGTGAGGAGCGTTCGCGTCCGGCGACGGCTAGCCTAGCCGGACCACGATAACGCAGCCCGCGGGTGACAGACTGCATGGGACTGCTCACAGTCTGCCCAATGTTGCCCCGATCTGGCTAGCGAGCGTCGGCGTGATCTCGGCGAGCGCGACGTCGCGGGTCTCCCCGCTCGCGCGATCGCGCAGCTCGACGAACCCCTCGCCGAGGCGCCGGCCCACGACCACGATCCACGGCGCCCCGATGAGCTCCGCGTCGGTGAGGCGGACTCCGACCGAGAGGCCCGCACGGTCGTCCACGAGGACGTCGAGGCCGGCGGCGGCCAGCTCCTCGCCGAGTGTCACCGCGGCGGCGATGTGGTCACCCTTGCCCGCCGCCACGACGTGCACGTGCGCCGGGGCGACCGAGGCCGGCCAGATCAGCCCTTTTTCGTCGTGGTGCTGCTCAGCGATCGCCGGCACCAGGCGGGAGACGCCGACCCCGTAGGAGCCCATCGTGATCCGGATCGGTTTGCTGTCCGGGCCGAGCGCGTCGAGGGAGAACACGTCGGTGAAGCGCCGGCCCAGCATGAAGATGTGACCGATCTCGATGCCACGGCGCATCGTGAGCTCACCGCCGTCCGTGGCGCCGCACTGCGGGCAGGGGTCGCCTGGCCGTACGTCGGAGGCCTCGATGGTGCCGGCCGGCTTGAAGTCCCGGCCGGCGACGACGTTGATCGCGTGCTTGCCCTCCTCGTTGGCGCCGGTGAGCCACGAGGTCCCCTTCACCACCCGAGGGTCGACCAGGTAGCGGATCTTCTTCTTGGCCAGGATCTGTGGACCGATGTAGCCGCGCACCAGGGCGGGGTTCGCGGCGAAGTCGGGCACTTCGAACAGGGCGACGGTCGAGGGGTACAGCGTCGCCTCGATCCGCTTCATGTCGACCTCGCGGTCGCCCGGCACGCCGATGACCAGCACCTCGGGCAGGCCGCCGGGCGGGGTCACCTTGAGGACGACGTTCTTGAGCGTGTCCGCGGCGGTCCAGTCCGTACGGCCGCCCAGCTTCTCGGCGTTCGCCAGGTCGACCAGGCTCTCGATGGTCGGGGTGTTCGGCGTGTCGTGCACCGTCGTCGCGGGCCACGCCTTCGGGTCGCCGGGCTTGGGCGCGGGCGTCATCACGGCCTCGGTGTTGGCGGCGTAGTCGCACTTGGTGCAGCCGACGTAGGTGTCCTCGCCGACGGGTGTCGGCGCGAGGAACTCCTCCGAGCCGCTGCCGCCCATGGCACCCGACATCGCCGACACGATCGTGTACTCCATGCCGAGGCGGTCGAACATCCTGATGTACGCGCGGCGGTGCTTGGAGTACGACTCGGCGAGGCCTTCGTCGTCCAGGTCGAACGAGTACGAGTCCTTCATGACGAACTCGCGACTGCGCAGCAGCCCACCGCGGGGGCGGGCCTCGTCCCGGTACTTGGTCTGGAGCTGGTAGATGATGACCGGGAAGTCCTTGTACGAGGCGTAGAGGTCCTTGACCAGGAGCGTGAACAGCTCCTCGTGCGTGGGACCCAGCAGGTAGTCTGCGCCGCGGCGGTCCTTGAGCCGGAAGATCTCTCCGCCGTACGCGAGCCAGCGGCCGCTCTGCTCGTACGGCTCGCGGGGCAGGAGCGCCGGGAAGTGCACCTCCTGCCCGCCCATGGCCTGCATCTCCTCGTGCACGACCGTCGCGATCTTGTCGAGCACGCGTTTGCCCAGGGGCAGCCAGGTGTACCCGCCCGGCGCCGCCCGCCGGATGAACCCAGCCCGGACGAGCAGCCGGTGGCTCGGCACCTCCGCCTCGGCGGGATCCTCGCGCAGGGTGCGCAGGAACAGCGTGGACATCCTCATCAGCACGCACGGCAGTCTATTGGGCCAGCCGTCGGCCACCCCACCCGGTTTGCCGTTCCCCAAGATCGCGGCTGGCCGTACCTCCGTGGAGTAGGAGTGCACGTTCGTAGGGCCAGTCGTGACCTTGTCAGCCGATGGGGCGTCGCACCGACGCAATCACCCGATCGGGGTGCTGGTCTCGCCAGGTGAACCGCAGGACCCGCCAGCCGCCCGTGACGTACTCCATGCCCTCCTCCCCCGCCCAGCCGCCCGTGATGTATTCCATGCCCTCCTCCCCCCGCCCAGCCGCCCGTGTTCGATCGCCGGTAGGCGGCCGTCAGCCGGGGGTGGGCGAGGTCTCGGGGTCGTGCGGGCTGTTGTGGGTCGCGGGAGCCGCGGACCGCTGCGCGGGGTTGTGTTCGGTCCACCGGCCCTTGCCCTGATCCTTGGCAGCGTAGAGGGCCGTGTCGGCTTGGCGCACGAGCGTCCGCATCCGTTCGGTGCCCTCGCCGTAGGACAGGCCGATGCTCGCCTGGCATCCGATGGAGGTCGAGTCAAGCACCACCGGGCTGGCCAGGGCCGCGGAGAGCCGGCGTGCCGCCGCCCGGGCATCCTCCACACCGGATAGCCCGCGCAGCAGTATCGCGAACTCGTCGCCACCGATGCGCGCCGCCCGGTCGCCGGAGCGCATGGACGCCTGGATGCGCCGCGCCACCTCGGTGAGCACCGCGTCGCCGGCCGGGTGACCATGACGGTCATTCACATTCTTGAAATCGTCGAGGTCGATGAACAGAACCGCAACCCCGTCCCCCGGCCCACGCCGTCGGTCACCCTCGGCCGCGAGGGTTTCGCCCCACGCGCGCACGTTCGCGAGGCCGGTCAGCTCGTCGTGGGTGGCCCGGTAGGCGAGGTCGCGCTGCAGGTCCCGCTCAGCGGTGACGTCCCGCATGGTCGTCACGACGCCACGCACGGTGGAGTCGCCGGTGAGATCTCGCCGTTGTACGAGGACCGTGAGATCGCCGCCGGGCCGCGTGATCGTCGCCTCGGTGCCGCCCGTGGTGTCCGGCCACAAAGGACCTTCCGGGCCGGCCTCGGTGGGCTTCAGCTCGGCTGGTCGGGCGGGGTGCACGATGTCGTCGAAACGCTCGCCGAGCACCTCGCGGCCGAACATGGCCTGGGCCGATGGAGTGGCGTACTCGATGTGGCCACCGCGGCAGATCAGGATCACATCCGTGCTCGTGAGGACCAGGGTGCGGAAGTAGCGATCGCGCTCCTCGGCTCCCGCCGCCTCGGCCAGGCGGATGCGCTGCAGCGCTAGCGCCGCCTGGTCGGCGAGCGAGCGCAGCAGGTCCTCGAGATCGTCGAGCTCGCCGACGGGCGCGGCGTAGACCAGCGCGGCATTGGAGCCGCTGAGCGGGATGGCCACCTCTCCGCGGTTGCCCGGGCCGGCGGGTACCACCGTGCTCGGTTGCTCGGGTCCCTGGCCGAGGGCGTCACCGTGCGTGCGCGGGTCGTACGGGTCGACCAGCTCAACGCTGAGCGTGGCGTGGCCACGCCCGACTGCGCGGAGGGCGGACTGCGTGCCGGCGATCACATCCATGGGTGTGACGGCGCTGACCATCGCCTGGGAGGCGAGCCGGACCGCGTGCTCGCTGGCGGCCCGGCGCTGGTAAGCGCGCACCGAGATGGACAGGCGGATGAGCATGAGGATACTCACGAGCCCGGTGATGATGGCGATAGCGAAAGCGGTGCGGACCACGCCCGTGCTGGTCTGGACGAGCAGCGCGGTCGGCCCCACCAGCAGGGCGACCGCGATCATGGTGAGCCGCCAGGGACCTAACGTGGGTCGTGCGTGCGCCGGCACGGCCAGGTCGCGCATCGATGGGTGTAAGGCTGAGGCGCCGCACAGCGCGGCGAAGGCGATGTATCCGAGGTCGACCGGCCCGCCCACCGTCCAGGTGCCCCCGACCAGCGCCACAGCGTAGAAGATCTCGGAGATCAGGAAGGCGGACACGGCGACGCTGAGGATGGCGACCGAGACGTTGCGCCGCCAGGAGAGCACGAGCCGCATCGACGCGGACAGCACCGCGATGTAGCCGACCCACGCGCCGACCGCCGCGACGAGCGCTGCTCCTCCTAGCCCTTGCTCCTGCAGTTCGGGGCGCACGACGAGGATCCAGGCGACCAGCGATCCGGCCAGTGTGACGCTGGCGGCATCGATGAGGCTCGTCTCGTCGTGACGCTTTTCCCGTGTTTGGCCGAGCGAGAACAGGGCGATGGTGAGTGGCAGGTAGGCCCCGATGTAGAAGATGTCCGCGATGCTGGGGTAAGGCACCGGGACCGCCGAACGCGCCTCGAGTGCCACGAAGACGAAGTCCCCGATCGCGAGGAGAGCCACCGACACCGCGAGGACGTGCCACACCCCCGCCCGCAGCGGGCGCCAACGGCGCACCCCGTACTCGATAGTGGCGACGGAAAGCAGTTCGACGGAGCCGACCAGCCCGAGCCGCGCCTCCGGCAGGGCGTAGTACGCCGACGCGAGCAGCACCACTGCCACCGCGTACCGGACCAGCACCCGGGCCACAGCCACCAGCCTAGGAGCGGGAGCCCGTCGAAATGGCCGGATTCTGCTCGGCCAAGGGTCACGTTGGTCAGGCCGGCGAAAGCGTTCCCGCGCCAACCCCGCGTGGTCCGTGTGCGTAGCACAACCGGACGGGTCCCCGTTGGCGGGCGCCGCGGCGGGCTTGGCACACTCGTCCCCGGGCGGAGAAGTGGACCGTACGGGAGGATGGCATGCGGTGGCGGAGCTATGTCGCGGTCGGTGACAGCTTCACCGAGGGCATGAACGACATCATGGCGGACGGCCGCCTGCGCGGGTGGGCCGACCTGGTCGCGACACGGCTCGCGACCGAGCGTGGTGGACAGTCCACTGGGGATGGTGCCGCATTCCACTACGCGAACCTGGCCATCCGCGGGCGCCTGTTCGGGCGCATCGTCGACGAGCAGGTACCGGTGGCCGCCGAGATGGCGCCGGACCTGGTGAGCTTCGCCGGCGGTGGCAACGACGTGCTCCGCCGCAACTTCGATCCTGCCCCGATGCTCGCCCGCTTCGACGAGGTGGTCGGGCAGCTTCGCGCGACCGGGGCGGACGTGATCGTGTTCCGGTGGGCCAACGTCACCGGACGGTTGCCGGGCCGGCGGGTGATCCTGCCGCGCATGGCGGTGCTCAACCGGGCGGTCGAGGAGGTCGCCGACAAGTACGGTGCCATGATGGTCGACCTGTGGAACGACGAGGAGTTCCACAACCCTCTACTGTGGAGTGACGACCGGCTGCACATGGCACCGGCGGGTCACCGCCGGGTCGCCGCCCACGTGCTCACCCGGCTGGGCCTGCGGCCCGAGGCGGCCTGGTTCGACCCGCCCGGGGCGGCGCCACGACGAAGCTGGCCGGCCGCCCGGGCGCACGACCTGCGCTGGGCCCGGCGGCACCTCGCGCCCTGGGTCAAGCGCCGCCTGACCGGCCGCTCCAGCGGCGACCTCGTGGGCGCCAAGCGACCGTTGCTCGCCCCGTTCCCCGACTAGCGGGCGGGGGGGGGGGGGGGGGGGGGGGGGCCGC
>JBQGBY010000104.1:0-70034 GCA_052038195.1 Micromonosporaceae bacterium
GCCGCCCCGCCCCCGCCCGCCCCGCCGGCCGCCCCCCCCCCCCCCCCCCCCCCCCCCGCCGCGCTTTCCGGCCGGGTGGCGGCGCGGCCGTACGGCCTGGACCGTACGGCGTCAGCGCACGGCGCCGGCCACCGCCCACCCGCTGCCCCGCACCCGCAGCAGCAGGCCCACCAGCCGGGCCACGATGAACATCGACAGCGCGGCCCAGACCCCGGACAGGCCGAGCCCCAGCAGGTGCGCGAGCCACGTCAGGGGCAGGAAGAAGCCGAGGGCAGCGACCACCGTGAGGTTACGGAGGAACCGCACGTCGCCGGCACCGATGAGGACGCCGTCGAGAGCGAAGACGACGCCGGCCAGCGGCAGCATCGCGACGAACCACGGCCAGGCCACCAGTGCTTGCGTGCGCACCGCCGGATCGGCGGTGAACACCGCCGGCAGCACCCACGCACCAGCGCCGATCACCAGCGCGAAGCCCGTACCGCAGACCAGCCCGATCCGGCCCACCCGCGCCGCGACGCCCCGCGCCACGACCGGGTCACCGGCGCCCAGCGCGGCACCGGTGAGCGACTGCGCCGCGATGGCCACGGCGTCCAGGGCGAGGGCGCAGAAGAACCACAGCTGCAGCGCGATCTGGTGCGCTCCCAGCGCCGCCGAAGAGACGCGGGCCGCGACCGCGGCGGCGGAGAGGAAGCTCGCCTGGAACGCCGCTCCCCGCACCAGGAGGTCACCGCTGACGACGAGTTGCCGGCGCAGCAGTGTCCACTGTGGAGCAAGTGGCACCCGTTGGCGCACCAGGGCCCGGACGAAGAGCACCCCACCGATCGTCTGGGCCGCGACGTTGGCGATCGCCGAGCCGACCAGGCCCAAGCCGACCGGGTAGACGAGCACCGGGCATACGACGCCGGAGAGGACGAACGCCGCCAGCACGTACCGCATCGGGGTCCGCGCATCCTGAACCCCGCGCAGCCAGCCGTTTCCGGCCATGGCGAGCAGGATCCCGGGGGTGCCGAGCACGGCCACGCGGAGCCACGTCTCCGCGCCCGCGGCCACGGCTGGGTCGCCGCCGGCGAGGGCGCTGGTCACAGGCCCGGCCGCGAGCTGCACGATGACGACGAGGAGCACCCCGACTCCGACCGCGAGCCACGACGCCTGGACCCCCTCGGCGACGGCCCGAGCCCGGTCGCCCGCGCCGAACTGCCGGGCCGCCCGGCCCGTGGTGCCGTAGGCCAGCACGTTGCCGAGGAAGGCGGCCACCGACATCACCACGCCGCCGAGAGCGAGCGCGGCGAGCTCAGTGCGGCCGAGATGGCCGACGACCGCCGTGTCGACGAGGACATAGAGCGGCTCGGCCGCGAGAACCACGAGGGCAGGCAGCGCCAGCCCCGCGATCTGCCGGGCGTTCACCCGGCCCGGCATCGCCCCAGTCGACGAGCCGGCGGCCTCGTTCGCGAGCTCACCCGGAGCGGGTTGGTTCGCGAGCTCGCCGGGGTGCGCTACCAGCGCCGGTCGAGCGACTGCTGCAGCGCTGTCCGGGCGTCCGTCGGCGTCGGTGGCGGGGCGAAGTCGGGACGGGACGGGTTTGTCGGCGGAGCCTGGGCCGGCCGGGGCCTGGGCTTGGGCTTGGCGTTCATGGTGACCTTCGTTCGGTTCACGGGTGGCTGGGCGGGGATGGAGGGCATGGAATTCGTCACGGGTGACTCGGCTGGCTGGGAACTCGTCTCGGGTGACTGGGCGAGGGTCGCGGGCAGGGAACTTATCGTCCGCAACGGGATCGCCGGTCATGGGTCAAGCGGATCACATCGACAAACCGGCCGGATCGACGGGCCGGACTGGTCCAGCGCAAGCCTTGTGGGCGTCGCGGGCGCTGTGTCGGTGGGTGTCGTGGACTGCAGCAGGCCAGCGGAGACTCCGCGGCGGGGAGCTGGCTTCCGCTCCTAGAACCCGCCGCGGCGGCTAAGAATGAGCTGCCGGCCGCGCACGGAAACCAAACTATCGTTAAGGCCTACGCCTGACAGCGAAATCTCAGACTCTGGAACGTCGTTGGCGTAACCGTTACCCGCCGCGTGGCCTCCGCCTGGACTTAGCGGGCGAAGAAGTGCCAGCCGACCCACCACCAGAAGCCGAGCACCGCGATGCGGCCCACGGGCACCCGGCCGACCCGGTAGGCCATCACGAACCCGGCGAGGTCCGCGAAGCCCGGGACCTTCGACTCCTCGCGGTGCGACAACCACGACAGCACGACCAGGCCGAGCGCACCCAGCGCGAACACGATGAGAATGAGCGCGGTCATAGCGCCGCCTCCGCGGGAAAGAGCACGTCGGCGGTCATCGCCGCACCAGAGCCCAGAAGCCGGCGAGCCAGGCGAAGTAGCCGGCTGCTCGGGGCAGGTAGTGCTCCAGCGGCGGATCGAAGAGCGCCGACAGCGTCGGGTACTCGGCCCGCGGCGCATGCAGCGCAGACCACAGCTCGACGAGCGCGAGCCCGAGGAGGGGAACCAGCCACCACAGCGCCCGCCGGCTCAGCCGCCTCGGCACGGCCCGCCGCCCGGCCCGGCCGCTGATCCCCAGCCACACCATCGTGCCGCCGACCGCGTGCACGAGCAGGGTGCCACCCGTCGTGAAAGATCCGAAGAGGCCGCCGGTCGCGGCGATGAGTGCGAGGACGGGGACCACCACGACCGGGCGGTCGAAGGCGCGGACCGCTTCGGCGGACGCCTCGGGCAACTGCGGCATAGGTCCGATTGTCACCCGTGCCGGCGGCCCCATGCAGGTCACGCAGCGCCAGATTTCCTCGACTGTCAGTCCCAGCCGTGCTGGAAGCGCTCCCAAAATCCGCCGGCCCGCCCGGGCGGAGCCGGTACCGTGGCTACCTGTGTTCACCGGTACCGCCGTCTTCGACCTGCTGCTACCGGGTGACTCCCGCTCCCTGAAGGCGAAGCGCTCGTACGTACGGCCGATCATCGCGGCGCTGCGCCGCTTCGACGTCTCGGTCGCCGAGGTGGGTCTGCTGGATCTCACCGGGCGCAGCGAGATCGGGGTGGCCGTGGTCGCCGCGGAGCCGGGCCAGGTGGCGGCGGTGCTCGACTCATGCGAGCGACTGGTGCTCAGCCGCCCCGAGGTGGAGGTGCTCGGCACCCGTCGACGACTGCACGGCGACGACGACTGAGCTACAGCGGAGCCGGCACGAGCACTGGGACTCGGCGTGGTCTGGCGGGCTGACAGCAGGCGGTAGGGTCGAGTACGGCGGCACTCCATCGCCACGGCGAGTTCAAGGACGAGTCAGGCATGTGCGCGGGCGCCCGGGACATCGCAAGTGAGCGCCACGCGCCACGCCAGCCACGAGGAGAGGCGGAGGTGCGCTGAGATGACCGATCCAGCCAAGGTGCGCAAGCAGGCCGAGCGGGTGCGCGAGCTGGTCGTCGCGGCCCTTCGGACGATCAAGGACCCCCGTCTCGGGATGATCACCATCACCGATTCACGGATCACGCCCGACCTGCGCGAGGCGACGATCTACTACACGGTGCTCGGTGACGTCGCCGAGCAGGCGGCGACGGCCGCGGCACTGGAAAGCGCCAAGGGGCTGCTGCGCAGCACCGTCGGTAAGGCACTGGGCCTGCGGCACTCGCCGTCGCTCACCTTCGAGCAGGACGTGGTGCAGGACAACGTCCGGCACATCGACGAACTGCTCGCCGCGGCCCGCGAGTCCGACGCCCAGGTGCACGCGCTTGCGGCGAAGGCGACCTACGCCGGCGAGGCTCAGCCATACCGGGTCGCCGACGAGGGCGAGGCCCGCCGCGAGCGCGAGGAGTGAGCGCGGCCCACCCCCGCAGCCGCGAGCGCGCGATGCCAGGGCTCGAGCGAAGCTCGACGACGGGCCCGGACGGACGGTTGTCCACAGTGGATAGTGAAGTGGATCTGGCGGCCGCCGCGGTCAGGGCGCTGCCCCGGGACGCGTCGGTGCTGCTCGCCTGTCACGTGAACCCCGACGGCGACGCGCTGGGCAGCATGCTCGGGTTCGGTCTGGGCCTGCGCCGCCTCGGCTTCACCCGGGTGGTCGCGAGCTTCCCGGAGCCGTTCGAGGTCCCCCCGGTGTTCGCGTTCCTGCCCGGCCAGGATCTGCTCGTGCCGCCCGGCGACGCGCCGGAGGCACCCACCCTCGGGATGAGCTTCGATGCGGCGAGCGTGAGCCGGGTCGGCGAGCTGGCGCCGGCGCTGCAGGCGGCCCCGACCTGGATCGTGCTCGACCATCACGCCACCAACCCCGGGTTCGGCAGCATCCCGGTCGTCGACCCGCACGCCGCGGCGACTGCGCTCGTGGTGGCTCGGCTGCTCGACGCCCTGGCAGTGGAGCTCGACCGGGACATCGCCACGAATCTCTACGTCGGGCTCACTACCGACACCGGTTCGTTCCGCTACGACCTCACCACCGAGGAGGTGCACACGCTGGCGGCGCGGTTGGTGGCCGCGGGAGCCCGGCCCGCCGAGGTGTCCCTGCGGGTCTTCGACACCCGGCCGTTCGCTGCCCTTCGGCTGCTCACGACGGTGCTCGGCCGGGCGGAGCTGGACCCGGCCGCAGCCGGCGGGGCGGGCCTGATCACCGCCTACGCGACGCACGCCGACCTGGACCGGACCGGGGTGTCCGTCCAGGTTCTGGAGAGTTTCGTGGACGTGTTGCGCACCGCCGAGGAGGCCGACGTGGCCTGCCTGATCAAGCCGGTGGCCGAGGACCGGTGGTCGGTGTCGCTGCGCAGCCGCGGTGTCACCGACGTGAGCGCGGTCGCGGTCGCGCTGGGCGGCGGTGGGCACCGGCTCGCGGCCGGGTTCCCTGGGCACGGCTCGCTCGCTGACGTGCTTGCCGCGTTGCGCGGCCAGCTGTAGGGCAGACCGTACGGCCTGCGAGGCGTCATCGCGCCAGGGCGATCAGTATCCGCGCGACCGCCGGCGGCACCTGCGCCGCGTCCCGCGATCCGGCGACGATGACCGGCGACGGTTCCTGCGGCACGGGCGCCGCGCCGGCGCCGAGGTGGGGCCGTGGGCGCCGGGGCGAGGTCGCGCCCGCGCCGCCGCCCCGCCCGCGGTAGATCAGCAGACCGCCGACCGGGTCGGGCACGGCGTCCAAGGCCGCCTGCACCGCCGGCAGGCCACGGAACCGCTCCCAGGCCTGCTCGTCGGTGAAGCGCGCCTCGAGGACGATGCCCCACGGGCGCGACTGCCAGGCCCAGTCGAGGCCGCCGTTGGTCAGCAGCGCCTCGACCAGCGCCGAACGGTACGAGTCGCGCCAGACGGCGGCGGACATCTCGCTGTCAAGGACCTCGATCGACCACCACTGCTCGTCCATCACTCACCACCCAGGTGTCCCGCCGGCCAGGGTACGTCGATAGCGGACCATATGCCAGGCTGATCACGATGAGCTCCTACCTGCTGTTGATCGCACCGTCGGCGAACCGGGTCTACACCGACGCCGCGGTCGACCTGACTGCGGCCGAGCTGGAGATCTTCGGCACGACCGTCCTTGATGGACGCATCTCCGACATTGATCCGACCGTTGTCGCCGGGCTCGCCTACGTCGGTTTCACCGCCGACGAGCTGTCCACAAGGGACCTCGCCCTGCTCGCCAACGCGTCGTCGATGTTCGCGCTGTTCGCCCGCGAGGGGGAGCTGCTGCGGCCGTTACCACTGACGCCGCTGGCCTATTTCGACGACGACCTGATCACGATCCCGAAGTACGCCGGCAAGACCAACGAGCAGTTCACGAAGCTGCTGCTCAACGTCACGCTGCTCAGCTCCGCCTCGGCGAAGTCCCTTCTGGACGGTGGGCTCCGGGTGCTGGATCCGTTGTGCGGCCGGGGAACCACGCTCAACCAGGCACTGGTCTACGGCCACGACGTCGCCGGGGTCGACCTCGACGGGAAGGACTTCGAAGCGTACGGCTCGTACCTGCGCACCTACCTGCAGCGCAAGCGCATCAAACACCGGCTCGAGACGAACCCCGTGCGGCGCGACAAGCGCCTCGTCGCCCGCCGCCTCACCGCGGCCATCACCCGAGCGGACCGCACCCTCGGTGTCGACGTGGTACACGCCGACACGACGGCCTCCGCCGACTACTTCAAGCCGGAGAGCTTCCACGCCGTGGTGGCCGACGCACCGTACGGCGTGGCCCACGGCAGCCGAACCGTTGCCGCCGGGCTGCGCCGCTCGCCGATGCAGCTGCTGACCGCGGCGGTCCCGGTGTGGGCCCGACTGCTGCGCCCCGGTGGGGCGCTGGGCATCTCCTGGAACACCCACGTCGCCCGACGGGCCGACGCCGCCGGGGCACTCGCCGCCGCCGGACTCGACGTTCTCGAGGACGGCCCGTACGCCCGTCTGCGGCACCGCGTCGATGCGGCGATCACCCGCGACGTCCTCGTCGGCGTGAAAGGAAGGGCACCTTCCTGACACGTGGTGTACGGGAAGGTGCCCTTCCTGACATCGCGAGGACGGGTCAGGCCTTGCTCTGCGAGAAGCGGATCATGTTGCCGGACGGGTCGCGGAAGGCACAGTCGCGAACCCCGTACGGCTGGTCCATCGGCTCCTGCATGACCTCGGCGCCGGATGCGCGGATCGTCTCGAAGAGCCCGTCGACGTCGCCGGTCGAGAAGACCAGCCCAGCCAGCGAGCCCTTGGCCAGCAATGACCGCAAGGTCTCCGCGTCCTCCGGCGGCCGGCCCACCCCGACGGAGGACAGGACGATCCCGAGCTCGGGCTGCTCCTTGGATCCGACCGTCAGCCAGCGGCCGAACTCGGTGTTGACATCGTTGCGGACCTCCAGGCCGAGCGTGTCCCGGTAGAAGGTCAGCGCAGCGTCATGGTCGTCGATCTCCAGGTACGTGTACTGAACCGTGATGGTCATGAACGCCACGCTACGCGCGCTCAGCCGACCTGTACTTCTTTGTTCCTGCTCGGTCTCGTGAGAACCTTGGCGACGCACGCCGGTACCGCTGAGAGCTCGGCATGGTCACGGGCCCGGTACGCGCTTGGGCTCTCCCCTACGAGCTCGGTGAACCGGGAACTGAACGAGCCGAGCGAGGTACAGCCGACCTCCATGCACACGTCGGTGACGCTCAGGTCGCCGCGTCGCAGCAGGGCTTTGGCCCGTTCGATCCGGCGGGTCATCAGGTAGCCGTAGGGCGTCTCGCCGTACGCCGCCCGGAACTGGCGGGAGAAGTGGGCCGGGGACATCAAGGCGGCCTGCGCCATCGCCGGCACGTCCAGCGGACGGGCGTACTCCCGGTCGATCAGGTCACGGGCCCGGCGCAGGTGAGCGAGGTCCTCCGGTGTCACCGAACCAGCATCCCACGTTGCGAATCTCGTCGAAAATGGTTGGGGGAGAGCCCGGCAACGGCGCTGGACTCTCCCCCTTCTGACCGGTGTGGTGCACCGAGTTACGCCCGGGGCTTCTCCCGCATCTCGTATGTCTCGATGATGTCGCCCACCTTGACGTCGTTGTAGTTGCCGAGCGTCAGACCACACTCGAAGCCCTCGCGGACCTCGGTGGCGTCGTCCTTGAAGCGCTTGAGCGAGGTGATGGTGAGGTTCTCCGCCACCACCGCGCTGTCGCGCAACAGCCGGGCCTTGGCATTGCGCCGGATGATGCCCGACCGGACGATGCAGCCCGAGATGTTGCCGACCTTGGACGAGCGGAAGACCTCGCGGATCTCCGCCGAGCCGAGGGCGACCTCCTCGAACTCCGGCTTGAGCATGCCGCGCAACGCCGCCTCGACCTCCTCGATGGCCTGGTAGATGACCGTGTAGTACCGGATCTCCACGCCCTCGCGGTCGGCGTAGTCGCGAACCTTGCCCTCGGCCCGGACATTGAAGCCAATAATGATGGCGTCGGAGGCCTTGGCGAGGTTGACGTCGTCCTGCGTCACACCACCCACACCGCGGTGGATGATCTTCAGCTGGACCTCTTCGGACACATCGATCTTGACCAGTGCGTCTTCGAGCGCCTCCACCGAACCGGAGACATCGCCCTTGAGGATGAGGGTGAGCGTGGTCCGCTCGCCCTCCTTGATCCGCTCGAGCAGCGTCTCCAGGGTGGCCCGGCCGCGACGCGATGCCTGCTGCGCGGCCCGCTCCCGGGCTTGGCGCTGCTCGGCGATCTGCCGCGCGATCCGGTCCTCGCCCACGGCCAGGAACGTGTCTCCGGCGTCGGGCACGGCGGTCAGACCGAGCACCATCACCGGACGCGCCGGACCAGCCAACTCGACCGGCTTCCCGTTCTCGTCGAGCATCGCCCGCACACGACCGTGCGCATCGCCGGCCACGATCGACTCGCCGACCCGCAACGTGCCCCGGTTGACCAGAACGGTCGCCACCGGGCCGCGGCCACGGTCGAGATGTGCCTCGATCGCGATGCCCTGGGCCTGCCCGTCCACCGGAGCCCGCAGGTCGAGCGCGGCGTCCGCGGTGAGCAGCACCGCCTCCAGCAGGCCGTCGATGTTGATGCGGCTCTTGGCGGAGATGTCGACGAACATGGTGTCGCCGCCGTACTCCTCCGTGACCAGGCCGTACTCGGTCAGCTGCTGGCGCACCTTGCCCGGGTTGGCGTC
Organism: Micromonosporaceae bacterium; assembly: GCA_052038195.1. Lineage (GTDB taxonomy): Bacteria > Actinomycetota > Actinomycetes > Mycobacteriales > Micromonosporaceae > DATBGZ01. Next base: position 8,591 of record JBQGBY010000104.1, read on the forward strand.
CTCCTTGTCGATCTTGTTCACCGCAACCACGATCGGCACGTCGGCCGCCTTCGCGTGGTTGAGCGCCTCGATCGTCTGGGGCATCACGCCATCGTCGGCCGCAACAACCAGGACCACGATGTCGGTCGCCTGGGCGCCGCGGGCACGCATGGCGGTGAACGCCTCGTGACCCGGCGTGTCGATGAAGGTGATCGCCCGGTCCAGGCTGTCGTGCTCGACATGCACCTGGTAGGCACCGATGTGCTGGGTGATGCCGCCGGCCTCACCCTCGGCCACCTTCGAGGAACGGATGGCGTCGAGCAGCTTGGTCTTGCCGTGGTCGACGTGACCCATGACAGTCACGATCGGCGCGCGGGTGACCAGGCGGTCCTCGTCAACGTCCTCATCGAGGTCGATGTTGAAGGTCGCCAGCAGCTCGCGGTCCTCCTCCTCCGGCGAGACGATCTGCACCTCGAAGCCGAGGTGCTCACCGAGCAGCAGCAGGGTCTCGTCGGTGCAGGACTGGGTCGCGGTCACCATCTCGCCCAGGTTGAACATCTCCTGGACCAGCGAGCCCGGGTTCGCGTCGATCCGGTCGGCGAAGTCTGACAGCGAGGCTCCCCGTGGCAGCCGTACCACCTGGCCGTTACCCCGGGGCGCGCCCGAACTCATTGTCGGCGCGGAGAGGTTGTCGAACTCCTGCCGCTTCTGCCGCTTGGACTTACGGCCCTTGGGCTTCCCGCCGCCACGGCCGAAGGCGCCGCCGGCGCCACCGGTACGGCCACCGGGTCCACCGCGGCCACCAGCCCCCGGACGACCCGCGCCCGCACCGGCGCCAGGACCGGCGCCACCGCCAGGACCGCCACGGAAGCCGCCACCAGGAGCGCCGCCCGGGCCACCGCGGTAGCCGGTTCCGGGCCCGCCACCGGGGCCGCCCCCGCCGCGGAAGCCGCCGCCGCCGGGGCCGCCCGGCCGCGCACCGGGCCCGCCAGGACCGCCACGGAACCCGCCACCAGGAGCGCCGCCCGGGCCGGCCGGACGACCGGGGCGCTCCCCCGGACGGCCAGGCCGCTGAGCGGGCATCTGCGACGGGTTCGGCCGCGGGCCGCCCATCGACGACGGGCTGGGCCGCGGCGGCATCGACGCGGGGTTCGGCCGGGGCATGCCCGACGGCGTCGGGCGCGCGCCCGGTGCCGCCGGCCGTCCGCCGGAGATGCCAAAGGGATTGTTGCCGCCCGTACGGGGCGCACGACCGGCCGCGGGACCGGCCGCGGGACGCGGTGCGGTCGGAGCACCCGGAGCCGCGACGCCACCCGGACCCGGGGTCGGACCAGGACGTGGTCCGGCCGGGCGAGCGGCCTGCGTGCCTCGTGCCGCGGCCGCGCGGACCGCGGCCTCCTGCTCTGCCTTCAACGCCGCCGCGCGCTGCTCGGCTGCGGCCACCTCGATGTCATGCGCGCTCGTCGGCCGCAGGTTTGGCGGCGGGGCGGGCACGGGCCCGCCCTTCTTCGCGGGCGCCTTGGTCGTCTCGCCGGTCTTGGTCCGGGGGGGTGTCGGCTTCGCCGACGTGGCACCACGGGTGCCGTTGGTGGGGGCGCCGGTCACGGCGGGGGCCGCCGGTAGAGCACCGGTCGCCTCCATGCTCGCCCGCAGTCGTCGGGCCACCGGCGGTTCGACCGTGCTCGACGCGGACTTGACGTACTCGCCCATCTCCTGCAGCTTGGCGAGAACGATCTTGCTCTCTACCCCGAGCTCCTTGGCGAGCTCGTGTACGCGGGGCTTGCCTGCCACTACTCTCCTCATCCCGAGGTCGGCGGGCGCAGTCCCGCTCGACCTCACTTCGGCACTTGAACGCTGCTCATGGCTGCGGGTTCATCGTGTGCTCATGTCGGTCGTTTCCTACCTTGCTATCCGGGAGGCCGTGGCCACCGTCGGTCTTTCCTGTCGCCCCAGCGCTGCCGGCCACATGGGCCGCGAGCACGCTGGTGTCCAGGACCCCGGTTACGCGCAGCGCCCTGGTGAAACCTCGGCGCCGCTCCGCCTTGGCGAGACAGGCCGGGTCATCATGCAGGTACGCTCCCCGCCCCGGAAGGCGGTGCCTGGTGTCGACGGCCAGGGAAGCAACCCCGCCATCGACCACCGCGACGACGCGTAACAACGTGGAGGCTGGAGCGCGGTTCCGGCAGCCCACACACGTGCGCACCGGCTCCGCGCCATGTACCACTGCCAGAGTCTACCGCGCATGGTCGGCCGGCACCCCGGCTGGGCACGGGGTGAAGATCCGCCGTGATTGAACAACCAAACCCGTACGGACCCATATTCCGGTCCGGCGCCGAACGTCGGCTCCGCGCGCCCAAGCTCCGCTTACACTCCTGGTGCCGGGCGTATTCCGGTAGCCTCCGTCGGCTACTGCCCGGCCGCGGACGTCGCCCGGCTTGCCCGCGGTGGCGGCGCCGGGACCGGGGCCCCGCCGTCGGCAGCTCCCGTCACGGCCGGCGCCCCGGCGTCCGTCTCGGTATCTGGACGGATGTCGATGCGCCAACCCGTCAGCCGGGCCGCCAGCCGGGCGTTCTGACCCTCCCGGCCGATCGCGAGCGACAGCTGGAAGTCGGGCACGGTGACGCGCGCCGTCTTGGTGGCCGCGTCGACGACGTCCACCCGCAGCGCCTTCGCCGGGGACAACGCGTTGCCGACGAAGTTCGCCGGATCGTCCGACCAGTCGATAATGTCGATCTTCTCGCCGTGCAGTTCGCTCATCACCGCCCGCACCCGGGCGCCCATGGGCCCGATGCACGCGCCCTTCGCGTTGACCCCGGCCGCCGTCGACCGTACGGCGATCTTGGTCCGGTGGCCGGCCTCTCTCGCAATCGCAGCGATCTCGACCGTACCGTCGGCGATCTCCGGTACCTCGAGCGCGAACAGCTTCTTGACCAGGCTCGGGTGTGACCGGGACAGCGTCACCTGCGGACCACGAGCCCCCTTCGTCACGTGCACGACGACGCACTTGATGCGCTGGCCATGCTCGTACGTCTCACCCGGGACCTGCTCCGCCGCCGGCAGCATCGCCTCGAGCTTGCCCAGATCGACACTCACGATGCCCTTCTCGGCCCGGCTCTCGTGCGCCTGGACGACGCCGGTCACCAGGTCGCCGTCCCGACCGACGTACTCGCCGTAGTGCACCTCGTCGGTGGCCTCGCGCAGCCGCTGCAGGATCACCTGCCGAGCCGTCATCGCCGCGATGCGGCCGAAGTCGTGTGGGGTGTCGTCCCACTCCCGCACCACGTGGCCGTCGGCGTCGACCTCCTGGGCGTAGACGGTGGCCACTCCGGTCCGACGGTCGATCTCCACGCGGGCATGGGTGCGGCCGGTCTCCGTGTGCCGGTACGCGGTCAGCAGCGCCGTCTCGATGGCGGCCAGAATCGTCTCGACGGGAATCTCCCGCTCCTGCGCCAGCGCCCGGAGCGCGGCGAGATCAATGTTCACGCCTCAGTCCTCCCGTTCGTCATCGGACAGCTCCGGACCGAACTCGGATTCGGTGAGCTCGTCGAGGCGGGTGAACTCCACCTGCACCCGCCCGGGCCCGAGCTCGTCGAAGGTCGCGTCGAGCCGGCGTCCGTCGACGTCCAGGCTCACGCCCTGTGTGTCGGTGGCGGTGACCCGACCGGTCACCGGCCGGCCGGCCACCTTCACCGCGACCAACCGACCGACATTGCGGTGCCAGTGCCGCGGCTGGGTCAGCGCCCGGTCGATCCCCGGCGAGCTGATCTCCAAGGTGTAGGCGCCGGGAGTGAGCTCGCCCGAGCGCTCCTCCGCCTCGTCCATCGCCGCGGAGACCGCCCGCGACACATCGCTCAACTCCTCGTGCCCGATGCCGCCGTCCGCGTCCACCGTGATCCGGACCAGGTAGCGGCGCCCCATCCGGGAGACCGCGACCTCCTCCAGATCAAGACCCTCACGGATGACCACCGGCTCGATCAGAGCGTGCAGCCGGGCCCGGAGCGCAACCAGTTCCTGACGGTTGAGCGGCGGCGCCGCGGCCGGCTCGACCTCGTCGGCCCGCCGGCCATAGGCCGTGCGGCTGTCACGGTCCCCGCTGCGACCGCCTCCGGCGCGACCGGTACCGTGGGCGGTGCGACGGGATGTCCGCCCACTCGCACCGGACGAACCCACCCCGCGGGTTGGATGCGCCATCGCCCGACCTCCGGTCAGCGCCTGGGTGAGCCCCCGGTGCTCACAAGCCGTGGCCGTGTCATCACGACCTGTCGCCGCGTGGGTAACGCCCCTCGCGGCTGAGCGAAGCGTAACGCGATGTAACGAAACGCGCCGCAAAGAACGCTTGACACTCGCCCGTGGGTACTGTCCGCATTCCGCCCGCAGGGCCTCTCCGGGCCCCTGATCGCGACGGTTAGGGTGTTGCGCGTGCACCGGGGAGACAGAGTGTCGCGCCGCAGCCTGCTACGCGGTTTCGTGGCCGTGGTGGGGCTGGCCGGCGCGGGTTCGGTGGCTGGCTGCGACCTGTTCGGTGGGCCGGCCGAGCCCGATGCGGAGCTCCCGCCGGAGCTGGCCGAGCTGCTGGCGCAGACCGTCGCGCTCGGCGACGCGTACGACGAGGCGATCGCGAACGCACCATCGCTGGCGGGCCTACTCACCGGGCCGCGGGACACTCACCGCACGCACGCGGAGGCGCTCGCCCAGGTCCTGTCACAGCCGACGCGCCAACCCACCCCGGCGTCCTCCGGGAGCGCCGACGCGACCACGGTGCTCGCGGACATCATCGCCATCGAGACCGAGGGTCTGGCGGCCGCGCACGCCGCGTGTCTGGCCGCGCCGAGCCGGCTCGCGAGCCTGATCGGGTCGATCGCGGCCGCCCGCGCCTGCCACCTGGAGGTGCTGCAGTGAGCGACGGTGAGCGACGACGCACTCTCTTCCGCGGAGGAGCCAGCATGAGCGTCGAAGGGCTGCGTACGGCGCTGGAGGCGGAGCACGCCGCCATCTTCGGCTACGGCCTCGCCGGTGCCCACCTGGAAGGCGAGGCCCGGAACGCCGCCCGCGAGGCGGAGGCTCGGCACCGCGACCGTCGCGACGACCTCGCCCTGCGCATCGAGGCGGCGGGCGGTGAGCCAGTTCCGGCGGCACCGGCCTACGCGATGCCGTTCGGGGTCACCGACGCATCGAGCGCGATGCGTCTGGCGGTGGCCCTCGAGGAGGGCGCGGCGGGCGCGTGGCGAGACGCGCTGAGCGGCGCCGTCGACGACGAGCGACGGATGGTTCTGGACGCATTCATCGCCTGTGCTGTCATGGCGACCCGCTGGCGCGAGGCGGCCGGCGTCACGCCGCTGACGCTGCCCTATCCCGGTGCCACGGACTGACCGAGGCGGGGCTGGGTGGGGGAGGAGGGCATTGAATTCGTCTCCGGGGCGACAATGGGCCGGTGCCACTCACCGCATCGGAGCCGGAAGCGGGACGGACTCCGTCATCCGCCGGTGGGTCGGCCACGCGCTCGAATCCGCGGTGGGCCGTCGCCCACCGGGTCAGTGACGCGCTGCGGGAGCGGTACAGCGCCCAGCTGCAGGCCGTCGGCGTCCACGGCGCGCTCGCGCACGGCGACGACACGGACGTCAGCGATGTCGAACTCGTCGCCGTCACGCGGCGAGCCCATGCCGGCCCGGCCCCGGTCACCCGCCGCGTCGAAGGCGTCATCGTCGACCTCTCGGTGATCGCCGCCGACGAGTACCTCCGGCACGCCCGTACGCTCACCACCTCCTGGCCGCTCGTCGCCGACCAGTACCTGACCACGAAGGGCCTGCACGATCCGGACGGCTGGCTGCCCCGGCTGCGCGACGCGCACCTCACCGTGCTCGCGCAGGCCGACGGGCAGGTCTTCGCCGCCCTCGCCCGCGAGGCCTGGTGCCGGGCGACGATCTCCCAGCGCAAGGCACGGCGGATGGCGGAGTGGTACGAGACCGACGCGGCGATGGTGGTGCTCGCGGAGGCCCGGGTCGCCGTCGCGGTCGTCGATGGCCTGCTCACCCGTACGTACTTCCGTCACTCGGCGGACGCGGTCCGTCGGGCCGGGGTCGCCTCCGCCCACATCCACGAGCTCGGTGAACGGCTCACCGCCCAGGCGATGGAGCTCGCCCGCCGGGGACGGCCCGTCGACGGTGACATCGCCGATCTGCTCGGCGGCTGACCGTACGGGCTGCCTGCGCACGTGAGCGAGCGGGCGAACCGCCAGGGGTGGCTGGGTGGCGGCCATGGAGTCCGTGGCGGATTCGGATCGTTTTCCCAGATCCGGGACAACCGAGCAGGGGCCTAGCGCTCACGCTGGGTGATCAGGTGCACATGAGCCTTCTTCGGGAAAGCGGCAAACCCCGGGCTGGTTGAACCGATCGCACCCGGAGAGCCCGGGTCACGTCGCCCGTCTGCCCCGTAACTGGCCGTGAGCCCGACCACGGAGCGTGACGAGTGCGGCATCGCCTCTGGTAGCACGCGATCGCTCGCGATCCCGTGGCCGGGGGAAGGAGCCGATCATGACCCGCACGACCTTCCGCTTCGACGCTGTCCGCAATGCCGCGCTGCTGGGCGTGGCCGGAATCGGTGCGGCCGCGGCGATCGCGCTGGGGCCGGCGACGGCGGCCAACGCCGCGCACCCGGGCCGGGTCAACCCCGCCGCCCCCGCGGCCGCCGCCCCGGCGCCCGTGGCGCTCCCATCGCAGGGGCGAGTCGCCGGCTACGACGGCGCGCTCCAGCCCAACGGCTACTACTGCGGTCCCGCGGCGACCCGCATCGCGCTGTCGGCACGGGGCCTGCTGCCGACGTTCGACGCCCTCGCGACCGACCTGGGCACGACCCGGGCCGGCACCAACTCGATCCACGACATCACCCGCGTGCTCAACGCGCACCGCGGTGGCGAGCGCTACGTCTCGGTTGAGATCCCCGGGCGCAAGGCGAGCCCGGAGCAGGCCGAACGGCTGCGCACGGATGTGATGGCCGCGATCAACGAGGGTGACCCGGTGGTCGCCAACATCGTCGGCCAGGTGCGCGACAACGCCGGCGAGGCGCACCGCTACGCCGGCGGTCACTACGTGACGATCACCGGCTACGCCGACGACGGCCGTACCGTCACGGTGACCGACCCGGCCGACCGTACGGGCGCAAACGAGTACGACCTGCCCATCGAGCGGATGGCCAACTGGATCGCCGCGCGCGGCTACACCAGCTGACCCGGAACGGATACGGCGCCCGCCATCCCCACGCCAGGGTGGCGGGCGTCGTGCGTTGCGGGTTACAGGCCGGCGGCGACTCCACCGATCAGGCGACCGATGAGGAAGGTGATCCCCGCCGCGGCCGCGCCGAGCAGCAACTGACGGGCCCCGCTGACCCACCAGCGGCGGCGGGTGAACCGGGCGACGAGGGCACCGGTGGCGAACAGGCCCAGGGCGCTGGCGACGAGCGCGACCCACAGCTCGCTGAACCCGAGGAGGTACGGCACCACCGGCACGATCCCCCCGACCGAGAAGCAGACGAAGGACGAGATCGCGGCCGTCCACGGGTTGGGCTCCTCGGTGGGGTCGATGCCGAGCTCCTCCCGGGCGTGCAGGCGCAGCGCCTCCTCGGGGTTGGTGTGCACCACCCGGGCCACCTCGTGCGCGAGATCGGCCGGTAGGCCACGGGCGATCCACGTGTGAGCCAGCTCGGCCATCTCGGCCTCGGGGTTGAGCTCGAGCTCGCGTCGCTCCTTGGCGATCTCCGCGGCGTACTGCTCGGCCTGCGACTTGACCGAGGTGTACTCACCGAGCGCCATGGAGATCGCGCCCGCCACCAGCCCCGCGAACCCGGCCAGAACTACCCCACTCGGCCCGACCCCGCCGCCCGCCACGCCCGCGACGAGACCGACGTTGGAGACCAGACCGTCCATCGCGCCGAAGACCGCGGGGCGCAACCAACCGCCGGTCAGATCGGGATGGTGCTCGGGGACGGTCGCGCGAGGGTGCCCCCCGCCAACGGGGTGGGTCATCACGGTTCCGCCGGCGCTCGGATGCCGGACGCCGCGTGCGGGGTCACGGGACCGTCAGCACCTCGTGGCCGTTCTCGGTCACCGCGACCATGTGCTCGAACTGCGCCGTCCAGCGGCGGTCCTTTGTCACCACGGTCCACCCGTCGCTCCACATCTCGTGCTGGTAGTCGCCGAGAGTGATCATAGGCTCGATCGTGAAGGTCATGCCGGGCTCCATGACCGTATCGAAGCTCGGGTTGTCGTAGTGGGGGATGAACAGCGCGGAGTGGAACGACTCGCCGATGCCGTGCCCGCCGAAGTCACGCACGACGCCGTAGCCGAAGCGCTTGGCATACGCCTCGATGACCCGCCCGATCACATTGATGGGCCGCCCGGGGGCAACCGCCTTAACCCCTCGCAGGGCGGCCTCGCGGGTCCGCTCGACCAGCAGGCGCGCCTCCTCCGAAACCGCACCGACGAGGAAGGTCTGGTTGGTGTCGCCGTGGACCCCGTCAAGGTAGGCGGTCACATCGACATTGACGATGTCCCCATCCTGGATGACCGTCGAGTCGGGGATGCCGTGACAGATCACCTCGTTGAGGCTCGTGCAGCACGACTTGGGGAAGCCCTTGTACCCCAGCGTCGACGGGTAGGCGTCGTGGCCGACGAGGAACTCGTGCACCACCGCATCGATCTCGTCCGTCGTGACGCCCGGCTTGCAGTGCTCCCCCGCGAGGACGACGGCCTGCGCCGCGAGCTGGCCAGCCCGCCGCATGCGCGCGATGACCTCCGGGCTCTGCACGCTCCTCATGGACCGGTTCGGCTCCCGCCGACCCACGTACTCCGGCCGGGGTATGTGCGCCGGCACCTCGCGCCTGGGCGACAGCCGTCCTGGCGTCAGAGTTGCCCGCGTCGCAGTCATGCGGTGAAGCGTAACCGGGCGGGCCGTCAATGCCAGTGGCGTTGCCCTCGTTCGGCTCCGGGCGCGTCAGCGGGCAGTCGCGAGGCAGGCCGTGACGAGGGCCTGGAACAGGCGCGGGTCGGCGGTCACCTCGGGGTGCCACTGCACACCCACGGTGAAGGTGCGGTCCGGGTCCTCCACCGCCTCGACAAGGCCGTCGGTCGTCGACCACCCGACGGGCGTCAGGCGCCCGGGGTCGGCGACGCCCTGGTGGTGCAGGCAGTGCCCGACCAGCTCGTCACCCAGGATCGTGTGCAGGCGCGAGCCGGGCGCAAGCCGTACGGTCTGCTGCCCGTAGATCGGCTCGGCACCGTGCTCGCTGGCCGGCCGGTGACCCGTATGGCCCAGGGTCTCGGGCAGGTGCTGGTGCAGGCGGCCGCCGTACTCGATCGCCATGAGCTGCAGGCCGCGGCAGACCCCGAGCACCGGCAGGTCGCGGTCGAGCGCGGCGCGCAGCAGTACCGTCTCGGCGGTGTCGCGCTCCGGGTGCCAGGCCGTCGTCGGATGCGGATCCGCGCCGTACCGGGCAGGGTCCACATCGGACCCCCCGGCGAGGACGAGTCCGTCGAGCCGGTCCAGCGCATCCGGCTCAGGGTCGTCGGTCGGGATCAGTACCGCCCGCCCGCCGGCCCGGTTCACCGCCGTGGCGTAGGCGATCGGCAGCAGCGTCGCCTTCCCGGCTCGGGTCCCCCACCGGGCGTCCTCGGTGTAGGTGGTGATCCCGATCCACGGCCGCATCCGCCCACCGTATCCGGGAGCGCGAACCGCACCGCGTTCGTGGCTGGACGTCCGTGCGGGCGGTCGTTGGCCGAACGCGGCATCCACGGACGAGCGCAGCCGCATACTCGGACGGCATGGGACATGTGACGGCCGATGCCGTATACGCCCAAGCCGCGGTGAGCCTGTCCAACGACTCGATCAACATCGCCGGCATTCTGCTGATCACCATCGTGGCAGTGGAGTGGGGTGGGCTCGTCGTGCTGCGGATGGTGCGCGGCCAGCGACCGGCGACCGAGTTCCAGCGCACGTTCGCCCGGGCGGGCCATGCACACGCGGCCGTGCTGGTCGTGCTCTCGCTGGTCGTCCAGATCTACGCCGACGTGGCGGGCCAGTCCGGTGTCCTTGATGCCGTGAGCCGACTTGGTGCGCCCGCCGCCGCGATCCTGTTTCCGCTCGGGTACTTCCTGTCCTCGGCCGGGGCCGGACGCACCGAGCCGAATCGGCTGATCCTTCTGCTGTACGCGGGTGCCGTTGCCCTCGCCGCGGGCGTGCTCTCACTCGGCATCGGACTACTCGTCGAGGCTGGATGACGCGGCCGGCTTCGATGCCGGCGGGCCATGATCGCGACTGGCCGTACGTGTACTGCCACTGCAGATCTGTACGGCTGGTCGTGATCTTCACCCCGGATCGCCCGACCCGCGGGGTCTGCACCCGGGCTCGGGCCGAGACGTTGTTCGTTGCGCGCGTGAACACGGGCGCGCAGTTCCGGGTAGTCGCTAGATCTCGCGCCGTGCGGTAGTCGCGGCCGCGAACCACGCCGACAGCGCCGTAAGCGCTACCGCGATGGCGGCCGCGGGCAGGTAGTGCGCCGGGCTGGTGTCGCGGACCACCGACCCCATCGCGCCGCCGAGGCTCGTGGGCATCCACCGGTCGAGCGACCCGAGACCGCCAACGATCGCCATGACCAGGAGTACGACGATCGCGACCCCCGCCGCGGCGAGCGCCCCGCGCGTAACGGACGCGGCCGCGGCGACGAGGACAACGGCAAAGATGAGGAACAGCGCGCCGTACCCGAGGCCGATGAGCGTCCGCCCAACCGGGAGCCCACCCAGCAGCACCGCCGTCTCGTACCAGGCTGCGGCCGTGCCAACGAGCAACGCGACCAGCGCGGCCCCCGCGTTCACGACCAGCGCCGGCACCAGGATCGACACCGGTGACTTCACCCGCGTCCGCAGGAAGATCGCCATCTCACGACGCGCGTCGAAGGCTAGGGCCGAGGCCGCGACGAGGACGACGACGAGCAGACCGATCTGGGTTGCGTTACTGACGAACTGCTCGATGCCGTCCGCCGGTACCGGCGGCGGCACCTCGATGGTCATCCCGCTGGTGTCGACCGCCTTGAGGATGTCGGCGATGTACCGGGCCCCGATCGGCCCGAGCAGGCCGAAGAAAAGGTAGACCGCAACGAGCGCGAACAACCGTCGCGTGCGCACCAACCGGAGCCACTCCAGCCGCCAGAGGCTCATGACGCCCCACCCTCGTTCATCAGCTCCAGGAAGATGTTCTCGAGGTCGGGGGCGAGCGGCCCGTAGCCAACCACCCGGGCCCCGCTCGCTCCGAGCGCCGCCGCCAGGCCGGCCTCGGCCTCGGCCAGCGAGCGCACGGTCAGGCGGATCGACTCCAAGCCGTCGGGTTCAGCGCCTACGACCCACGCCCGGGACCGCAGCGAGTCCAGCACGGGTTGCAGCGGCGGCCGGAGGCGGACCTGGTACTCAGGGACCGCCCGCCCAACGAGGAGGTCGTCGAGCGAGCCCTGGAACAGCAACCGGCCGGCGCGCAGGATCCCGACGGTGTCACACACCTCCTGGACATCGCCGAGGATGTGGCTGGACAGCACGACCGTTGCGTGCCCGCGCAGGCGCGCAAGGAGGTCGAGCACCTCGCGCCGGCCCGCCGGGTCAAGAGCGGAGGCGGGCTCGTCGAGCAGCAGAAGGTCAGGGTCGCCGACGATGGTGGCGGCCAGGCCCAGCCGCTGCAGCATTCCCCGCGAGTACCCGCCGACCCGGCGGTGCGCGGCCTCGGCCAGGCCGGCGTCGGCGAGGACTTCATCGACGCGGTCGGGCGGCGACCCGGCGGCCACCAGCGTGCGGCCCAGCGCCACCACCTCGCGGCCGGTGAGCCACGGGTCGAACTGGGGGGTGTCCGGCAACAGCGCGACCCGATTGCGCGGGAGCCCGATACGAATAGTGCCGGCCGTGGGTGGGCGCAGCCCGGCCAGCAGCGCGAGCAGCGTGGTCTTGCCGGCGCCGTTGGGGCCGACGAGGCCGTAGACGGAGCCTTCCGGCACCGCCAGATCTACGCCGGCCAGCGCCTCCTGCGGCCCGTACCGCTTGACGAGCCCAGCGGTCTCGACGATCACGAGTGGTCTCGGCCGATGAGAAGGTAGACGAGGCCTCCGAGGGGGACGCTCACGACGCAGATGACGGCCCAGGCCCACTTCGGCAGGTACCGCACGCGCGAGCGCGTCAGGTCGAACAGACAGAACCCGACGAAGCCGACGGCAACGATCGCGAGGGGCACCGCCGCCGCCACCGGAATATCCATGAATCCTCCTACGCCTTTGCTTATCACTGTTCGGTGATGTGCCGAACGGCCCGCGCAGTCGTGACTAGAGGACGCGGATCACGAGTCTGTTCATGAACGACGACCGGCGGGTGTGTTGGGACGGGCCACACTGTCACCCTCCCACGGTGGTCTCCGGACCACTGCTCAAGAAGAGCCTAAGCGCACGCCGTCCGCGGGACCTCCGACCCGATCGATCTTCTGATACTTGTGCTCAAGGTCCGCCGCGGTTGCAGGAACTCGACATCCGCACCTACGAATGAAATGCGTAGCCAGGCACGGCGGGTCAGGCCGAGAGGGCGAGCGCGAACGGGAGCACCGCGCCGGCGCCGGCGTGGCGCAACGCCCGGGTGGCGACAGTCATCGTCCAGCCCGAGTCGACGACGTCGTCGACGAGCAGCACCGGGCCGTCAAGCGAAGCCAGGGCCGTCGCCATCTGCGGCGGCACCACGAACGCGTCCCAGACGGCGGCGAGACGCTGCACGCTGTTGCTCTGCGCTCCGGCGCCGGGTGCACCTCCCCCGACGCGGGTGAGGTCACCCAGGTCCTCGAGCCGGCCGACCGTGGCGATCCTGCGCGCCAGCGAGCCCACCAGCCGCGGCCGGGTGCGGGACGCGACCGCGGCCACCGCCACCGGCCGCTGGGCCCAGTCCCAGTCCTTGAGCACGGCAACGACGGCACTAAATACGTCGTTGGGTAGGTCGGCATCGCCGGTGGCCAGGAGGTCGCGCAGGCGGCCACCCCACCCGAGGTCGGTAAGGCGGCCGACCGCCCGCCCCGGCTCGGCCGCCTCGTCGGGCCGGATCTTCCCGCTGGCGGTGATGCCGAGCATCGATCCCCCGGTGGGCCACAGACGCCGGGGTTCGATCGTGACGCCGGGTCGAGCCAGGTAGGCCCGGGCCAGGTCGAGCGCGGCCCCGGGAACCGCGGCGTCGTACCAGCCGCCCTGACAGACGTCGCACCGGCCGCACTGCTCGGCATAGGGATCGTCGAGTTGGCGCCGGAGGTACTCCAGCCGGCAGGTGCTTGTCGTGGCGTACTCGCGCATGCTCGCCGCCTCGGCCGACCGGGCGCTGGCCACCCGTCGGTAGCGCTGCCGGTCGTACGTCCATTCCTCGCCGGTCGCGGTCCAGCCGCCCTTGACCCGCCGGACGGCACCGTCCACATCGAGCACCTTGAGCATCAGCTCGAGCCGAACCCGGCGCAGGTCCACTCGCGACTCCAGCGCCTGTGTCGAGAGTGGACGGTCGGACCGGCTCAGCGCGGCCAGCACCCGGTCCACCTGCTCCTCGGGCGGGAAGGCCAGCGAGGCGAAGTACCGCCAGATCGCCTCGTCCTCCGGACCGGGCAGTAGCAGGACGTCGGCACTGTCCACCGCCCGACCGGCGCGCCCCACCTGCTGGTAGTAGGCGATCGGCGACGGGGGCGCGCCGAGGTGAACCACGAACCCGAGATCCGGCTTGTCGAAGCCCATGCCGAGCGCCGACGTCGCGACGAGGGCCTTGATGCGGTTGTGCAGCAGGTCCTGCTCCGCCTGCTGGCGCTCCGCGTCCTCGGTCCGGCCCGAGTAGGAGGCGACGGTGTGCCCGGCCCGGCGCAGGTACTCCGCCACCTCCTCCGTGGCCGCGACGGTGAGCGTGTACACGATGCCCGAGCCGGGCAGGTCGGACAGGTGCGCACCGAGCCAGGCCAGCCGCTGCGCGGGGGAATCGAGCTGGATCACCCCCAGGCGCAGGCTCTCCCGGTCGAGCGGGCCTCGCAGCACGACGGCCCCGTGCCCCAACTGGTCGGCGACGTCGGCCGTGACCCGCGCGTTCGCCGTCGCCGTCGTGGCGAGCACCGGAACGCCCTCGGGCAAGGTGGCCAGGAAGGTACGGATGCGCCGGTAGTCGGGCCGGAAGTCGTGCCCCCAGTCGGAGATGCAGTGGGCTTCATCGATGACGAGCAGCCCGCACCCGGCGGCCAGCTCGGGCAGCACATCGTCGCGGAACTCGGGGTTGTTCAGCCGCTCGGGGCTCACCAGCAAGACGTCCACCTCGCCGGCGGCGATGGACTTCGTGATCTGGGTCCACTCGGTGACGTTGGCCGAGTTGATGGTGGCGGCCCGGATGCCGGCCGCGGCCGCGGCGTCGACCTGGTTGCGCATCAGCGCCAGCAACGGCGACACGATGACGGTCGGCCCGGTACCCGCGCGGCGCAGCAGGGCGGTCGCCACGAAGTAGACGGCGGACTTGCCGAACCCCGTGCGCTGCACGAGCAGCACCCGCCGGCGCGCCGCGACGAGCGCCTCGATGGCCGTCCATTGGTCGTCGCGCAGCCTCGCCCGCGGTCCGGCGAGTCGCCGCAGGATCTCCTCCGCCGCCTCGCGCAATGGGCCGTTGTCGGTCACGCAGTCTTCCTACCCGACCGCACCGACACTCCTGGCCAGACCCGCCGTCGACCGACCGAACCGTCCGTCGACCGACCGAACCGTCCTCCGCGATCCACTCGATCTGCTCGCCGCGACCGGACCCGGTCGGCCACCACGGTCCGTCGACCGACCGAACCGTCCGTCGGCGCGGCGAGCTGGGCGAGCCGGCCGGAGCGTTGACCGCCTAGCCCCTCGTGACCTCCGCCGGCGCTGCCGACCGGGCCGGGCTTGGCCGGCCGACCGCGTCGGCGAGCAGGTAGAGGACTCCGATGATCACCGGCACGACGCTCACCGCGACGAGCGATGCAAGTCCGTCGAACGTGCCGATGGCCGACAGTGCCAGCGGCACCAGACCCAGCACGACGAGCAGTACTCCCGCCGGCCGCGGCCGCCGCCAGCCGAGCAGTGCGATGGGCGCGACGAGAGCAAATGAGCCAATCACCCGTATCGCTCCGTTGCGGTCCTCGAACGCTCGCCACGCGTCAGGATCGACGGCATACCACGCGCTGGCCCCGACCGCCGCCGCGGCGAGGGCGCCGAGCAGCGCGGTCGCCCACGCGGCCCGGTACCAGACGATCGCCAGGAGGACCACCGGGGGCACCAGCCACGCGGCGATGCGGCCAGCGGCCGCCCACCCGCCGGCATCGCCCACCGCCCCAGCGGCGATCCACGGAGCGCCGACGAGCGTGAACAGCCCCGCCAGGCCAAGCCCAGCCCACTGGAGGAACCGCGCCCGGTCAGCCGGCGCCCGCCGGGCCGAAAGGATGGTAACGACGGTTATGAGCGCGAGCGCGCCCAGCACCGCGAGGGCCAGGGCAAACTTCAGCATCTCCGCACCTCCACCGCAGAGACCCCCCGCCACCTCGGCATACACTCGGCCCGGATCGCGATACAGGGCCGAACGTCACCTCTGCGGAGGCGTTCCTCGAGCCGCACCAGCCCAGTCAGTTCGCGCAGCTTGCGGCGCGAGTCATCGTACGACGACCCGAACCGCTTCCGGACGAACGCGTGCTCCCCCTCGACGTCGAAGAACATCAGGCCCTCGATGTGACGAGGACGGGGGGGCCGCTCCGCCACGCCAACCCCCACGATCGCGATGGCTACCGACGCCGTCCCAGATTACGCGAACACGCGGTGGATCGCGGTCACACGTCCTACCCTCGGTGTCGAAACCGGGTGCCGCCGTTCGACGCACGGGTAGGAACCACCCACCCGCCTAGGAGGAACCATGGGCCTCATCCACATCGACCTATTCACGACGCTCGACGGCGTGGCACAGGCGCCCGGCGGGCCCGACGAGGACACCGAGGGCGGCTTCGCGTTCGGCGGCTGGCAGGCGCCGCTCTTCGACGACGTGGTCGGTGAGCAGGTTGGCGCGGGCATGACGGGCATGGATGCGCTGCTGCTCGGCCGGAAGACGTACGACATCTTCGCCTCCTACTGGCCGCATCAGGAGGAGGGCGTCGACTCCGAGATCGCCAGGCTGTTCAACGGGTTGCCCAAGTACGTCGCGTCACGGGGCACGCCGACGCTCGAGTGGTCCCGCTCGACGCTGCTCGGACCCGATCTCGTCAGCGCGGTCCGCGAGGTGCGCGACCGGCACGAGCACGTGCACGTCATCGGCAGCCTCGACCTCGTGCAGACGCTGCTCGCCGAACGGCTCTTCGACCGGCTGACGCTGTGGGTCTTCCCGGTCGTGCTCGGCCCGGGCAAGAAGGTCTTCAGCGACGCGATCGTGCCCGCGAACCTCACGCTCGCCGAGCCGCCCGCCACCTCCACCAAGGGCGCGGTGCTGCTGCGCTACGCGCTCGCGGAGGGCACGCCCGGCACGGGCGACATGACGCGCGATGACCGCGGGGTCTAGCTCCGCGGTCAGGCCGGTGACGCGGCCTGCTGGCGCCGGACCGCGGCGAGGGCGTCCCCGTCGGCGGCACCGAGCCGGCGGGTGTCGGTGACATACTGCCGAGCGCGCTCGGCCAGCCGGGCCTGCAACTCCTCCGGGGTCAGCGCCCGCCGCGGTGCGACGACGGTGCCGCCGCCCCGCCGCGTCTGCACCAGACCGGCGGACTCGAGCTCCGAGTAGGCCCGCGCGACCGTGCCGGCGGCCAGCTCCAGGTCGCCGGCCAGTTGGCGCACCGGCGGCAGCCGGGCCCCCTCCGGCAGCACGGCGGTCTCGATGAGCTCCGCGAGCTGCCGGCGGACCTGCTCGTAGGGCGGCGTGGTGCTCGCGGGCTCGAGCGCGATCCGGGGCACATCGTCCTGTGTGGACATACCGGCTACCGGTCGGGGGCCCGGGTCAGGGCGACCGCGTGCGCGGATGCCCCGATGACCGCAGCGGCGGCGAGCAGAGCCAGCATCGCCAGCCGCACGTACTCGGCGGGGCCGGTGAAGGAGGCTGGGTCTTCCACCAGCAACAGGGCGATGTTCCACACCGCCAGCGGGACGAAGACGATCCAGCCGGCAGTCGCGACCACGGTCCCGGCGCTGCCCCGGCGCCAGCGCTCGTCCCGTTCGCGGGTCTGCTCGTCGGCGCCGGCCCGAGGCGCCCGTACGGTCGCGCGCAACACCAGCGGCGCGACCAGCAGGGCCAGGGCGGCAGTGGCCATCGTGCCGAACGCGGCGCCGACCACGCCTTCGCCCTCGGCCCAGCCCTGACCGGAGACCCAGCCACGACAGACCGAGGCGACCAGGTCCGACGGCAACTCCATGCCCCAGTCCCCATCGGAGACCAGGTAGAAACCCGTGTCCGACCTTCCGGTGAAGCGGGCGTCCTCGGTCGGCTCCGCGCACAACGTCTCGTACCGGAACGGCATCCCGTTCAGCTCCACGGTCTCGGACGCGGGCCCGGTGCCCGGCGAATGCCAGGCCGTACCCACGCCGTCGCGCGGCACCCAGGTGCCGGCCGCCAGCAGCCAGGCCAGCTCGGCGACGAGAACCAGGCCACCGATCACCACACCCCACGCCACGGCGGGCCGGGCGTAGTCACGCACCCGGCGCACCTCCAGCGCGGCGCCGGACCCGTGCTGGCGTTCGGGTCTCGGTCGACCCAACTCGCTGACCAACACGGCGATGACCACCGCACCCGCGATCGCGGGAGCGGCGGCCCCCGTCGGCCCGGTCCGGCCGAGAACCAGTCCGGCCGCAACCCCGACGACCAGTCCCACGAGCCTGACCACTGCCACCGCCGCCTCCCGGGCTTGTATCAAGTGACTTGATACAAGTTAGCGAGGTCGCGCGCGGCGCGCAACCCCACGCCAGCGGACAGGTTCTCGTGGGTTGACAACGTTTCGGAGCCCAGAAGGGTGTGTGCCGACGCCCACGCCGGGGCAGGCGCACGAGGGGAGACAGCATGAGCACCTGGAACCCACCGCCCGGGCAACCCGGCTAGCCGTACGGCGGCTACGCCGTACCCGGCAGCTTCGGACTGCCGGCGCCACTTCCGGAGCCGCTCATCAGCGCGAACTATGCGGGTGGGTGGAACCGGGGCGTGATGATAGTCAAGCGCGGTTGGCGTCCCCTCGTGGCGTTGCAGGCGGCCGGGCTCGGCCTCACTATCGCGGCCGCCGTGGTCGGCGGCGTCATCGGGGCCATCGCCGAAGTCGCGGCGAGGGCAGCGATCGTCGATGACACCGGCATCATCATCGGATCGACGATCTCCACAATGATCGCCGCCGTGCTCTCGGGCATCGCCGCGGTGCTGATCGCGCCACTGACGCTGACGGCGTACGCGGACATGCGGGTGAACGTGGAGCCGGTCACCTCGGCGTCCATCGCCCAGGAACTGGGCATCGCGGTGCCGGGAGCGCCGCCGTACCCGTACGGCGGTTACGCGTACAGGTAGCGCCGTACGCGTACGGCGGTTGCGCGTACAGGTGACGTTACAGCGGGGTGACGTACGCGCCGGTGATGCCACCGTCGACGATGAAGGTCGATGCGGTGACGAACGAGGCATCGTCGCTGGCGAGGAAGGCGACCGCGGCGGCGATCTCCTCCGGCTCGGCGAACCGGCCCATCGGTACGTGGACCAGGCGCCGGGCCGCACGCTCCGGGTCGTTCGCGAACAGCTCCATCAGCAGCGGCGTCGCCACCGGTCCCGGGCACAGCGCGTTGACCCGGATGCCCTCGCGGGCGAACTGCACGCCCAGCTCCCGGGTCATCGCGAGCACCCCGCCCTTGCTCGCGGTGTAGGAGATCTGCGAGGTGGCGGCGCCCATGAGCGCCACGAAGCTGGCCGTGTTGATGATCGAACCCTTGCCCTGCCGCCGCATGTACGGGATGGCGTACTTGCAGCAGAGGTAGACCGAGGTGAGGTTGACCCGCTGCACCCGCTCCCACGCGTCGAGCCCGGTGGTGAGGATGGAGTCGTCGTCGGGCGGGGAGATTCCGGCGTTGTTGAACGCGATGTCGACGCTGCCGTGGGTGTCAAACACCTGGGCGAACAGTGCTTCGACGGATGCCTCGGAGGCCACGTCGCAGGCCACAAAGGTGCCGCCCACCTCGTCCGCGGCAGCCCGGCCCGACTCCTCGACGACGTCGACCGCCACCACCCGGGCGCCCTCCCCGGCGAACCGCCGCACCGTCGCGAGACCGATCCCGCTCCCCGCACCGGTGACGACCGCCACCCGGCCGGCCAACCGTCCGTCCACTGTAGACCTCCAATTCGCGCAGCTTGCGGAGCGAGTTGTCACGCAAGCGATTCGAGAGACGTTCAGTCGTTGCTGAGGAAGACGTTCTTCACGTCGGTGAACGCGTCCAGGGCGTCCGGGCCCAGCTCGCGCCCGAGCCCGGACTGCTTCATGCCGCCGAACGGCGTCCAGTACCGCACCGACGAGTGCGAGTTCACGCTCAGGTTGCCGGTCTCCACGGCCCGGGCCATGCGCAGCGCCCGGCCGAGGTCCCGGGTCCAGATCGAGCCCGACAGACCGTACGGTGTGTCGTTGGCCAGGCGTACGGCCTGGTCCTCGTCCTCGAAGGGCAGCACGGACAACACCGGCCCGAAGACCTCCTCCTGCCAGTGCCGCTCCTGCCCGTCGTGGGCCAGCAGCACGGTGGGCGGGTACCAGAAGCCCGCGCCGGTCGGCGCCGAGCCCCGGAACGCGATGTCGGCATCGTCCACATAGGACGCCACCGTCGCGCGCTGGGCGGCGGAGATCAGCGGGCCCATCTCGGCCTGTTCGTCCGCCGGGTCGCGCACGCGCACGGCCGCCACGGCCGGCTCCAGCAGCGAGAGAAAGCGGTCGTAGACGGAACGCTGCACCAGGATCCGCGACCGCGCACAGCAGTCCTGGCCGGCATTGTCGAACACCGACATCGGCGCGGTGGCGGCGGCCCGATCGAGATCGGCATCGGCGAAGACGATGTTCGCGCTCTTGCCGCCGAGCTCCAGAGTCACCCGCTTCACCTGGTCGGCGCAGCCGCGCATGATGCGCTTGCCCACCTCGGTGGAGCCGGTGAAGCACACCTTCCGCACGGACGGGTTGGTGACGAACCGCTCCCCCACCACCGAGCCCGGACCCGGAATCACCGTGAACACACCCTCGGGCAGGCCCGCCTCCAGCGCCAGGTCCGCCAGTCGCAGAGCCGAGAGCGGCGTGAGCTCGGCCGGCTTGAGCACGACGGTGTTGCCGGCCGCCAGGGCCGGCGCGAAGCCCCACCCGGCGATCGGCATGGGGAAGTTCCACGGCACGATCACGCCCACCACGCCGAGCGGCTCTCGGAACGTCACGTCGACCCCGCCGGGCACCGGGATCTGGCGGCCGACGAGGCGCTCCGGCGCGGCGGCGTAGTAGTGGAGCACGTCGCGGACGTTGCCCGCCTCCCAGCGCGCGTTGCCGATCGTGTGCCCTGAGTTACGTACCTCGATGCCGGCGAGCTCCTCGAGGTGAGCGTCCACTCCGGACGCGAAGCGCCGCAGCAGCCGGGCCCGGTCCGCCGGCGCGATCCGACGCCACGGCTCGAACGCCTCCTGCGCCCGTGCGATCGCCGCGTCGACCTCCTCGAGCGACGCCGACGGTACGGTCGCCACGACCTCCTCGGTGGCCGGATTCACGACGTCATGGACTGTGCTGTCACTCACAAGCGTTCGAACCCCCGATACAGCTCCCAGTCGGTGACGGCGGACTCGAACGCGGCGAGCTCCACCCGGGCGTTGTTGGCGTAGTGCGCCACGACCTCGTCGCCGAACGCCGCCCGCGCGAGTTCGCTGGCCTCCCACCGGGCCAGCGCCTCGCCGAGGGTCGCCGGCACCCGAGCCGCCGTCGTGTCGTTGTAGGCGTTGCCGGCGAACGCATCCTCCAGCGGCAGTTCGTGCTCCAGGCCGTACCGGGCCGCGGCCATCATTGCGGCGAGCGCGAGGTAGGGGTTCACGTCCCCGCCCGGCACCCGGTTCTCGATGCGCAGCGACAAGCCGTGGCCGACCAGGCGCAACGCGCAGGTGCGGTTGTCCACGCCCCAGCGGATGGCGGTCGGGGCGAACGAGCCGGCCCGGTACCGCTTGTACGAGTTGATGTTCGGCGCGTAGAGCAGGGTCAGGTCGGCCAACCCGGCCAGCAGCCCGGCGACGACGTGCTCGCCGGCCGCCGACAGCCCGCCTGGCCCGCTGCCGGCCATCACCGGCGTCCCGGCGGCGTCGCGCAGCGAGAAGTGGATGTGGCAGGAGTTGCCCTCGCGCTGGTTGGGCTTGGCCATGAAGGTGAGCGACATGCCGAGCTGCGCCGCGATCTCCTTGGCGCCCTCCTTGTAGACGCTGTGGTTGTCGGCCGTCACGAGCGCCCGGTCGTAGCGGAAGGCAACCTCGTGCTGGCCCAGGTTACACTCGCCCTTGGCACTCTCCGGCCGCAGCCCGGCGCCGGCCATCTCCACCCGCAGGCGGCGCAGGAGAGGCTCGACCCGTGCGGTTCCCAGCAGCGAATAGTCCACATTGTACAGATTCGCAGGCGTAAGATCGCGATATCCGCGTCGCCAGGCGTCCTCGTAGGAGTCCCGGTACACACAGAACTCCAGCTCGGTGCCGGCGTAGGCCACCAACCCTCGCTGGGCCAGCGCGTCGGACTGCCGGCGCAGAATCTGGCGCGGGGAGGCGCCCACCGGTGCGCCCTCGACCGTGGTCAGGTCGGCCAGCACGAGCGCGGTGCCGGGCTGCCAGGGCAGCCGGCGCATCGTGGCGAGGTCCGGCACCATGACGAAGTCGCCGTAGCCACGCTCCCACCCCGTCATGGCGTAGCCGTCGACGGTGTTCATCTCGACGTCGACGGCGAGCAGGTAGTTACACGCCTCGCTGCCGTGGGCGAGCACGTCGTTCAGGAAGTACGGGGCGTGCAGGCGCTTGCCCTGCAGGCGACCCTGCATGTCGACCAGCGCCAGCACCACCGTGTCGATAGTGCCGGAATCGACGCCGATGCGCAGTTCCTCCACCGTCAGCATGTGCGCCCCTTCCTGTGTCGGCTGCGCACCGTGGTCCTCCCCCCGCCACGGGCGTCCCGCCGTGCACGGGCAGCGTAGCCGTCACCTCACCCGTTCGGGAGAGCCAACCGGTTACGCCTGTAGAACGAGGGATCCTCCGGCTACCGTCACCGGATCGGGACACCCGAGTGGGTGTGCCGCCGACAGCGCCAGCTGACTCCGCTCCGCGGGCATCGCTGGAGCCGGTGCGCGCATCCGGATGGTGGGCGAGCACGGTAGGTGGGAGAGCGATGCTGGTCGTCACAACCGAGAGCATTCCCGGGTACCGGGTACACGCGGTGATCGGTGAGGTCGTCGGTATCACGGCCCGGACGTTCAACCCCTACATCGAGGGTGTGAAGTCACTCAACGGCAAGCTCAACCCCCAACTCCTGCGGCTGCTGGCTCAGATCCGGCAGGAGGCGGTCGCCAACATGGTCGCCGCGGCCGAGCGCCGGGGCGCGAACGCGATCCTCGCCATGCGCTTCGACAACCGGGACGTGACGCCACCATGGCGGGAGATCTGCGCCTACGGCACCGCCGTGCTGGTCGTCATGACGGCGGCGCCGCAGATCGCCGACGCGCCGTTCGCCGACGCGCCGTTCGCCGAGGAACGCACACCGCCGTTCCCCGGCCAGGCCTACTACAACCCGGCCTGAGCGGGTCAGGCAACCCGGACTCCCCGCGGGATCTTCTCCGCGGGTGTGCGTAGCCGCGCGGTGGTGAGCGCCAGCGAACCGATGCCCAGCAGCACCGAGAAGCCCAGCCCGTACGGCCACACCGCCAGGTCGACGCGCCGCTGCACGCGGTTGCCGTCCGCGTCGTAGTAGACGAGCTCGCCCCCGACCTCGGTGGCGTAGGCGTACGGCGGCACCCGCAGTTCGCGCACAGCCCGGCCGATCGAGCTCAGCGGGTCGTAGTCGTCGTACCGGATGACATCACCGGAACGGGAGACCCTCGGCGGCACGCGGGGCGCGGCGTCGGCGACGATGACGAACGGGTTCGGTGCGAGCAGCCACCAGACCCGCTCGGTGTGGCTCTGGTACGAGACGTAGTCGCCGTACGGGCTCTCCACCCTGACCCGCTCCTGGGTCAGCTGCACCGCGAGTCCGAAGGCGATGACGGTGCCGACCATCAGGCCGGCCGTGACCACATAGGACAGCAGCGCCGAGGTGATGCTGCGCGCGAGCACGGACGACAACGCCTGGGAGACCGCGCACACGGTGCCGATGAGCAGCGCCACGACGCCGTACACCACGGCCATCCGGTCGACCGTGATGCCGCCCTGCGACATCGCGTAGCCCGCGAACGGGATGGACAGCGCGAGCGCGACCAGCCCGACGCTCCAACCCGCGAGCAGCTTCCCGGTGGCGATCTCCACGGGCCGCAGGCGGGTCACCTGCAGTGTCGCGAGCGTCCCCCGCTCGCGGTCGCCGTTGATGGCCTGCGACGTCAGCGCCGGGCTGATGACGAGCATCGACAGCAGGACGAAGAACATCAGGAAACCGAACAGCGGCACGCCGCGCCTGGTGTCGTCGGGCATGTAGCCGAAGCCGGTCTCCATCCCCGCGTCGAGCACGAACGTGAACAGCGCGAGGATCACGGCCCAGCTGGCGAGCAGCCACCGCCACCGCCCCGTGCGTAGCCGGATCCGGAACTCCTGCTCCACGACCAGCCACACATGCTGCGGGCTCATCGCTGACCCTCGCTCATCGCCGCTCCTCGGTCATGGCCAGGTACACCGACTCCAGGTTGCTGCCGAGCGGCTCGAACGCCACCACCCGTACGCCGGCGGAGACCAGCCCGGCGAGTGTGTCCGCCGCCTGGTCGTCGGTCAGCGCCGCCAGCTCGACCGAACCGTTCACAGTGGAGTGTGCGATGCCCTTGTCCTGCAAGGCACTCACGAGGGCCGACGGCTCGGTGGCCCGGACCCGGTAGGACCGGATCGCCTGCGCCCGGAGGTCGGTCATCGCGTACTCACCGATCGTGCGGCCGCCCGAGACGAGCACCACGCGGTCGGCGATCTCCTCCAGCTCGGTCAGGATGTGGCTGGAGACGAGCACCGCCGCCCCCTGCGCCGCGAGGTCCCGCAGGATGTCACGCAGCTCGATCCGTGACCGCGGATCCAGCCCCGACGCCGGCTCGTCGAGCAGCAGCACCCGCGGCCGGTGCACGAGCGCGCGGGTGAGCGCGAGGCGCTGCTTCTGACCGCGCGAGAGCACGTGGACCGGCTGGTCGGTGAACTCGGACAGGTGCACCAGCTCGAGCAGTTCGGTGACCCGCGGCGACACGGTGGCCGCGTCCAACTGGTACGCCCGGCCGAAGAAGCGCAGGTACTCCCGCACCGTCAGCTGGTCGTAGACGCCGAAGACGTCGGGCATCCAGCCGGTCCGCGCCCGCACTGCGGTCGGGTCCACGGCGGGGTCGGCGCCGCCGACGAGCGCGCGGCCCCGGTTGGGTCGCAGCAGCGTGGCGAGGATCAGCAGCAACGTCGTCTTGCCAGCGCCGTTCGGACCGACCAGCGCCGTGACCTGCCCGTACGGGGCGCTGAACGACATGCCGCCCAACGCCGGGAAGCTGCCGAAGAACCGCCACACGTCGGTGACGACCACGCCCGGCTCGTCCGGTGGTGCCACTACTCCAGGCTGGCTCGGCCCTGGCTCCATCCGGTCCCTCCCCAGTGATCGGGAGCACAGCCTAGCCGGGCCCGGCAATCGTGTCTGCCCCGCCACCGCGCCCCCCCGAGCGGGCGCAGCTCACCCACCCGATGTGGCGCCGCATCCCCGCCAAACCGGTCCCCGGCCGGCCGGGATCTGTGAGTATCAGAGACGGCGCATCAACGAGAGGCGGTGAGTCCTCGTGGCCGACCAGGTTGATACCACTAGCCAGGCCCGGGCACGGCTGAGCGGCGGCGCGATCGCATCGCTCGTCGGAGCGGCGGTGCTGCTCATCTTCGCGTTCCAGAACACCGGCACGATCGTCGTCCGGTTCCTGTTCCTCCGCTTCAGCTGGCCGCTGTGGCTGTACACCATCGCCACGGCAGTGGCCGGGGCGCTGCTCTGGTTCGGACTCGGCGTCATGCGACGGCACCGCCGCCGGGTTGAGCGGCGCGAGGAACGCCGGTAGCCCGCTCCGGGTCGGATCCCTGCCCACACCGGACGAGCATCGAGCATGGGAAGACGTCGATCCCTACGCCGGATGGACGCGCTACAGCAGCACGGTGGCGAAGGTGCCGAGCTGGCGGAAGCCGCACCGCTCATAGACCGTACGGCCGGAGATGTTGTAGTCGTTGACGTACAGGCTCACGCTCGGCGCGACGCGGCGCAGGGCGTCGCGGACGACCGCCGCCATCGCCGTGGTGCCGAGACCGCGCCCGCGCCACTCCGGTGCGACCCATACCCCCTGAACCTGTGCGGTATGGCGGGTCACCACGGCGAGCTCGGCCTTGAAGATGACCTTGTTGCCGAGGAACTTCGCGTAGGCCCGGCGCGCCCGGACCAGGTCCGTGAGGCGGGTGCGATAGTCCCGGCCGCCGTCGCCGACCAGGGGCGAGACGCCGACCTCCTCGGTGTACATCGCGACCGCCGCCGGAAACAGGGCGTCGAGATCCTGCGGCCGGACCAGCCGTACGGTCGGATCGGCCGGGATCGAAGGGGGCACCCAGGTCGCCATGAGCGGTTGGTTGGGGCGCAGGTCGCGGGCCGGACCCCAGGCGCGGGCCAGCCGGTGCCATAGCGCCAGGACGGCCTCGGCCTCGCCCACGAGTGACGAGCACAGTCGTGGATGGGTGGCGGCGTGGTCGGCGAACGCATCGACGGCGGCCGCGGTGGCGTGCACCGGGATCAGGTTCGCGCCGTGCCAGCAGACCGACTCGAGCCGGGTGCGGCTGCCATAGCCGAGCACCCGGGAGTCCAGGCGCCGGCCGAGACCGGCCGCGTGCACACGCTCGGTCACCTGGGCGGCCGCGATCGGCTCCGACTCGAGCACCCGCTCCACGGCGGAACGCTCCGTGTCGTCGAGCACCCGCGCCGACACCGTCAGCATGTGCTCAGCCTGCCAGACGCGCCGATCGCCCGATGACCGGATCCACTCTTCACCCCCCACCTCCGCGATCTTGGTGCTAGCAACGTGCGCGGAGATCCACTCACCGTGCCCAGCCCAAGATCGCGGGACGGTGGTTTGCGATCGAGGTGTGTTCCGATATATCGTCAACGTGTCGCCGATACAGCGAAGAAGGGGGAAGGCGAGATGCACGGAGCACGTCGAGAGCGTCACGACTGGGGGGCCGAGGCGAGGATGCGCGGGTTCGGGTTCCCGGGCCCATTGGGGCCGTGGTTCGGCCCGGGAGGCCACCGGGGGCGCGGTCCCCGTGGGGGTTGGCCCGGCCGACGTGGGCGGGCGAACGTTCGGGCCGCGGTGCTGGCCCTGCTGGCCGAGCGGCCGATGCACGGATACGAAATGATCACTGAGCTGGAGAGCCGCACCGGTGGTCTCTGGCGACCCAGCCCCGGCTCGGTCTATCCGACGCTGCAACTCCTCGAGGACGAGGGGCTGATCACCAGCGAGGAGTCGGGTGGTCGCAAGCGCTTCACCCTCACCGAGGCCGGCCGCACCGCCGCCGAGCAGGCCGGTCCGGCGCCGTGGGAGCAACCCGGCGACGACGACCTGGCCCGCAACCTGGGCGAACTGCGCGACGCCGGGTTCGGGGCGGTGACCGCCTTGCGGCAGGTCATGGCCGCCGGCACCGACGACCAGCGCCGCCGCGCGATCGAGGTCGTGGTCGAGGCGCGCCGTAAGCTCTACGCGATCCTCGCCGAGTAACCCTCTGCTGATTCCGCTCCGCCGTCGCCGGAGACACGCGGGTTGCGCGTCGCGAGGACGCTGCCGCGGGCATGCAGGGTATTGGCCGGCCGTGACGTCCTTACTGTGGAGGCCGGCGAGGAGGCGCGTGCGTGGACCCGACCGCGGAGCAGGAGTTCCTGGAGTTCTGTCGGGCGCGTTCGCGTGCGCTGTTCCGCGTGGCCTACGCCATCACGGCCGACCAGCACCTGGCCGAGGACCTTCTGCAGACCGCGTTCGAACGGATCGCCGGGCGCTGGCGCCGGATCGATGATCCGGAGGCTTACGCCCGGCGCATCATGTTCAACGAGTCCACGTCGTGGTGGCGGAGCTGGCGGCGCCGGGAGTCGCCCTCGGCCGAACTGCCCGACCGACTACACCCGCAGGACCCGACCACGAACGCGGAGCTGAGCCACGTGCTTCGGTCGGCCCTCGGGCGTCTCGGTCGCCGTCAGCGTGCCGTCCTCGTTCTCCGCTATCTCGACGACCACACCGAGCGCGACGTCGCTGAGATTCTCGGGTGCTCGCCGTCGACCGTGGCCAGCCAGGCGAGCCGGGCCTTGGCGCGGCTCCGGGCACTGTGTCCAGACCTGGCCGAGTTCGGGCGGTTGGGTGGGGACGGACGGTCGGCACGGCAATCCAGCCCCAGCCACCCCGTGCGGAGGGCGCAGCGATGACCGATCCCTCCTCTCCCGCCCAGCCACCCGTGACGAATCCCATGGATGCGGTCCGGGCCGCCCTACGTTCGTTGGCGGACGAGGGCCGACCCGTCGACGTCGCCACCCGGGCCTTGGCGGGCTTGCGCCGCCGTCGGCGCCGGCAGGTGGCCGCCACGGGGATCGGGCTTGTGGTCCTCGGGGTGGGCGGCCTGGTGTGGCCGCTCTGGGCCGATGACATTCGGCCGCCCGCCACGCCGGACGGGCCGACCACCCTCTATTACAGCGACGGCGTCACGGTGCTGGCCCAGCTCGGACCCGACCCGGTTGGCGTGGACTCGCCGGTCGGACTGGTGGTCGGGCATGTGCTCGACGAGGTGAGCCATACCGATGGCTCGCCCCTACGTGGGCAGAGCTGGGAGTCGATCCGTACCGGTGGCTACCAGATAACGACGACCATCGACGCCCATGCGCAGCAGATCCTGGAGGCGGCCGCCGATGAGACCGTGTCCGGCTCACTGATGGATGGGCAGCCGTCGAACCTGCAGGCGGCGGGGGTGGTGGTCGAACCCGGCACCGGCCGGGTGCTGGCCTACTATGGCGGCCACGACGGCTTCGGCAACGACTACGCCGGCGTACATGTCACGGAGGACGGCGCGTTCATGGGGTTCGGCGCGCACCCACCGGGTGGCACGTTCATGGTCTACACACTCGCCGCCGCGCTCAAGGCAGGATACTCACTGAACTCGTACTGGCAGTGGACCCCACACGATCAGCCGGGGCGGCCGGCGGCGAACCCGGTCCGCAACAGCTCCCGGTGCGCGAGCAACCCTGACGGAGAGACCTGTTCGCTGTTGGAGTCGGTGGCGCTGTCGCTCAACGTGCCGCTCTACGACGTGACCGTCAGCGTCAGCCCGGCGGCGGTGCTGGCGATGGCACGCGATGCCGGCATCGACACGATCTGGAACAACGATCTCACACGCCTCGACCTACGCGCCGCCGACCCGGCCACCCTGGTCAACCAGGGCATCGAGGGAATCGGCGTGGAGGTAGGCATCGGGCAGTACGCGGTCACCGTGCTCGACCAGGCCAACACCATGGCCACCTTCGCCGCCGGCGGCCTCCGGGCGCAGGTCCACTTCGTCCGTACGGTCTCGTACGGCGGGGAGCTTGTCTACGGCGAGACACTGCCGACGGCCGGTACACCCCCCGTACTGGCCCCGGCCCAGTTGGCCGACCTCACCTACGCACTGACCCAGGTATCCGGCACCGCCGACATCGCCATGAAGACCGGCAACTGGGAGTACCTCCAGACCGGCGAGAACGCACACGCGTGGAGCATCGGCTACACCAGCGCACTGGCCGCCGCGATCTGGATAGGCAACAAGGCCGCCGAGGAACCAGTGATGGACAAGACCGGGGCCACGATCTGGGGCTCGACCCTGCCGACCCAGATCCTGCGTCAGGTCATCACCGAGACCCAGCAGCGGCTGGGCCTGAGGCCGAGTCCTTTCCCACCTCCGACGTTCGCGGGGGACGTGAACCCGATCGGCTCGGTCCCGTCCTGATTGGACGCAACCTCAGTCGGTCGCCGGGACGAGGCAGCGGTACGAGCTCGCGCCGTCCGATTCGACGACCTCGAGCACCGGCTGGTCCGCGTCGCACTCGCTCGGGTCATCGACGGCCGCCACGATGCGGTAGGCGCCCTCGACCGAGCAGTCGACCAGCGTCACGTCGCCGCTCTCCTTCTCCTGGACACACTGCCCGACCGCGAAGTCGGGGTCGTCGGTGTCCGGGGTGTCGTCGACGGCCACGTCGCCGGGCGAGACGGTGACCACGACGCCGTCGGAGAGCGCGGAGTCATGCAGTTCGATCGCCGAAAGGGTGGCGTCCGCCGGGATGTCGAACACCAGCTTTCCGCTGGCGGTGCTGCCCGGACCGACCACGCCGACCCAGACGTCGAAGCCCTGGTTGGCGAGGATGCCGGCCGTCGAGTCCGCGTTCTGGCGTGACCCGTCGGTCATGAGCGCGAACTGGGCGGTGTCGCTGAAGAACGCCGGCAGGTCACGAATGTTCTCCACGGTAACCGTGACCACGCAGTACTGCCCGTCCGCCGTCTCGTTAGCGAAGCCCCACTCGACCGTCCGGAGCCCGCAGGTCACGTCGTCCACCACGAACTCGAAGGCGCCGTCCTGGACGGGATCGCCGACGCCGGGCGCCGGCGGCTCGGTGGGTGACGGCGACGGCGAGGGTGACGGCGACGGGCTGGGCGACTCAGATGGCGCCGGTGTCTGACCGGCGCCGCCCATGCCCATGCCGATGGCGTCGCGCAGGGCCGGGCTCGCGACCAGAGCGATGGTCGCGCCGACCGCGATGCCCGCGACCAGCAGGCCGAACCCGAACAGCAGCCGCCGTCGCGGTCGTGGGACCTCCACGTAGACGACCTGCCCCGGCGGCACGACCGGCGTCTCGGATGTCTGGAACGGATCGACCGGCGGGCGCAGCCGTGCCCGGCCGACCCACGGCTCGTCCTCCTGGGGCGTGGTCATCTGATGTCCTCAGTGGACGGTCACGACCGGGCCGCCGCTCTCGGCGGCGTTGACATCGATGCCCATCTCATCAGCGAGCCGCATCGCCTCCTCGATGAGGCTCTCCACGATCTGCGACTCGGGAACGGTCCGGGTCACCTCACCCCGCACGAAGATCTGCCCCTTGCCGTTACCGGACGCCACGCCGATGTCGGCCTCGCGGGCCTCACCGGGGCCATTGACCACGCAGCCCATGACCGCCACCCGCAACGGCGCCGGGAAGCCCTCGAGCGCGGCGGTCACCTCGTTGGCGAGCGTGTAGACGTCGACCTGGGCCCGCCCGCAGGACGGGCACGACACGATCTCCAGTCCGCGCTCCTTCAGCCCGAGCGACTCGAGGATCGCCGCGCCGACCTTGACCTCCTCCACCGGCGGGGCGGACAGCGACACCCGGATGGTGTCGCCGATGCCCTCGGCGAGCAGGGCGCCGAATGCCACGGCCGACTTGACCGTGCCCTGGAACGCCGGCCCCGCCTCGGTCACGCCGAGGTGCAGCGGGTACTCGCACTGCTGCGCCAGGAGCCGGTAGGCGCGGATCATCACGACCGGGTCGTGGTGCTTCACCGAGATCTTGATGTCGCGGAAGCCATGCTCCTCGAAGAGGGAGCACTCCCACAACGCCGACTCGACCAGGGCCTCGGCGGTGGCCTTGCCGTACTTCTCCAGCAGCCGCGGGTCGAGCGAGCCCGCGTTGACGCCGATCCGGATCGGCACCTTCGCGTCCATCGCTGCCCGGGCAATCTCGCCGACCTTGTCGTCGAACTTCTTGATGTTGCCCGGGTTCACCCGGACCGCGGCGCACCCGGCGTCGATGGCGGCGAAGACGTACCTGGGCTGGAAGTGGATGTCGGCGATGACCGGGATCTGCGACTTGCGGGCGATCGCGGGAAGCGCCTCGACGTCGTCCTGTGACGGCACCGCCACCCGCACGATCTGGCAGCCAGTGGCGGTGAGCTCGGCGATCTGCTGCAGCGTGGCGTTCACGTCCGCGGTCAGGGTGGTCGTCATGGACTGCACGCTGACGGGTGCCCCGCCCCCCACCGGGACCGACCCGACCATGATCTGGCGGCTGTTCCGGCGGGCGGCGAGGGCCGGCGGGGGGGCAGCCGGTAGGCCGAGGTTGATTGCGGTCACTGCAGCTCCGTTGGATGGTCAGGGCAGAAGGCTGATGGGGTTGACGATGTCAGCGGCGGCGGTCAACAGGGTGAACCCGCCGAAGATCAGGATCACCACGTAGGTGACGGGCATGAGCTTCATGTAGTCGACGCGGCCGGGGTCGGGCCGGCCCAGGCGCGCGTAGACCCACGACCGCGCCTTCTCGAACCAGGCGATGGCGATGTGCCCACCGTCGAGCGGCAGCAGCGGCAGCAGGTTGAAGATGCCGACGAAGAAGTTCAGCAGGGCCAGCATCATCAGGAAGGTCGGTACCTCACCCGCTTCGAAGAGCTCGCCACCGATGATGCTCGCGCCGATCACACTGATCGGCGTCTCCGGGTCACGTGGCTCGCCGGTGAGCGCGGCCCACAGCTTCGGCACCTTCTCCGGGAACTGCTTCATCGCGGTGAACGTGCCGGTGAACATCTGCCCGGTCAACTTGCCGGTGAGCCCGAACGCCCGGCCGGGCCCGTAGACGCCGGTCGGGGTCTGCGGCGAGATGCCGAGCACGCCGACGGGCTCCAGGTCCTCGTCGGTGATGCTGGAGGCCGCACGGTCGCTGTCGAGAACCGACTTCTTCAGGCGCAGCACCGTCGGCAGGGTGCCGGAGCGGGTGAACGTCTCGTCGCCCCGCTGCACGGTCACCGTGATCCGCTCGCCGTCGGAGGCGCGCACCCGGTCGGTGAGCGACTCCCAGCCGTCGACCGGCTCGCCGTCCAGCGCCAGGATCACGTCGCCGGCCTGCAGGCCCATGGTCCACGCCACGCTGGTCGGGTCGTCGCCGACCACGCACTCCTTGAGACGGCCCGTCTCAGGGTCGAACTCGACCTTCTCCTCGATGCACTCCGCCACCCGGCTGATGGTCACGGGCCCGCTGGCGAGCCGCTCCTCCTGCGGCAGCGCGACGAACGCGACGGTGAGCCAGAGGATCAACAACCCGAGCGCGAAATGGGAGACCGACCCGGCGGCGAGCACGATCGTGCGCTTCCACACCGGGAAGCGCCACATGGCTCGCTTCTCGTCACCCGGTTCGACGTCGTCGTCCTGCGGCGTCATGCCGACGATCTTGACGAAGGCGCCGGCCGGGATGGCCTTCACGCCGTACTCGGTTTCGCGCCGCCGGAAGGCGAACAGCGTTGGGCCGAACCCGATGAAGAAGCGCGTCACTTTCATGCCGAACGCGCGCGCCGACCACATGTGGCCGGCCTCGTGCAGCGCGATGGAGATCAGGATTCCCAACGCGAAGATGATGATCCCGATCGCGAACATTACGCTCCCTCAATCTGTGGGCCGCTGATGAGCTCACGGGCCCGGGCCCGGGCCCACTCCTCGGCGGCGTGCACGTCATCGACCGTACCTGGTTCGGGAAAACCCGGCGCCTCATCCAGCACCCGGGCCACAGTGTCCACAATGCCCAGGAATGGCAATCGACCCTGTGTGAACCCCGCCACACACTCCTCGTTGGCGGCGTTATAGATGGCCGGCCGGCAGCACCCCGCGCGACCGGCCGCTTTGGCCAGGGCCACGGCCGGGAACGCCTCCTCGTCGAGCGGGTGCAGCTCCCACACGTGCGAGCTGTGCCAGTCCACCGCGCCGGCGGCCTCGGGCACACGGTCCGGCCAACCGAGGGCGAGTGCGATCGGCAGGCGCATGTCGGGCGGGCTCGCCTGCAGGATCGTCGAGCCGTCGGTGAACTCGACCATCGAGTGGATCACCGAGGTCGGATGCACCATGACCTCGATGTCGTCGTAGGCCACGTCGTAGAGCTCGTGCGCCTCGACGACCTCCAAGCCCTTGTTCACCAGCGTGGCCGAATTGATCGTGACCACCGGTCCCATGTTCCAGGTCGGGTGGGCCAGCGCCTGCTGGGGTGTCACGTGCGCCAGCGACTCCCGCGATCGCCCCCGGAACGGGCCGCCGCTCGCGGTGAGCAGGAGCCGCCGCACCTCGGTCCGCCCGCCGGCGCGCAGACACTGGGCCAGCGCGCTGTGTTCGGAGTCGACCGGCACGATCTGCCCGGGGCGAGCGACCGCGCGGACGAGTGGACCACCCGCCACGAGCGACTCCTTGTTCGCCAGCGCGAGCGTCCGCCCCGACCGGAGGGCGGCGAGCGTCGGGGCCAGGCCCAGCGAGCCGACCAGGCCGTTGAGCACCACGTCGCACGGCCACTGGGCCAGTTCGGTCATCGCGTCCGGGCCAGCGAGGATCTTGGGTAGCTTGAACTCCCCGGTGGCATAGCCGCGCCTGGTCGCCTCGGCGTAGAAGGCGAGCTGGAGGTCCTGGACGGCCGAGGACTTCGCGACGCCCACGACATCCACCGCGAACTCGAGCGCCTGGGCGGCGAGCAGACCGACGTTGGTGCCGTGCCCGCCGACCGCCACGACCCGGAACCGGTCCGGGTTGCGCCGCACGATGTCCAGCGCCTGGGTGCCGATCGATCCGGTCGACCCGAGCAGCACCACGTCCCTGGTCCCGGCAGTCACTCGACGATTCTCGCCGACGCGCGCATGTCCCGCGTCCCGGACGTCGCCGGGTCGAGATCGAGGTTCTCGGACTCGCGCAGACCGACCCGCTGGTACAGCCGGGCGATGGGCCCCGGGGCCCACCAGTTCCACCGGCCGAGCAGCCGCATCGTGGCCGGGACAAGCAGTGTCCGGACCAGCGCGGCGTCGACGGCGACCGCGACCACGGTGCCGACCCCGAGCAGCTTGAGCGTCGCCGTGCCGCCGGTCGTGAAGCCCGCCACCACCACGATGAGCAGCACCGCGGCGGCGGTGATGATCCCGCCCGTGCGCTGCAGGCCGACCGCCACCGCTGTCGTGCTGTCCCCCCGCTGCAGGTACTCCTCCCGCACCCGGGACAGCAGGAAGACCTCGTAGTCGGTCGACAGCCCGAATAGGACCGCGAGCAGCAGCACCAGGTTCGTGGGTTCGAGCGACCCGGTCGGGGTGAAGCCCAGGAACTCGGCCAGATGTCCGTCCTGGAAGACCCAGACCACCACGCCGAACGAGGCCCCGATCGAGACGATGTTCATGACGATCGCCTTGGCCGGCAGCACCATCGAGCCGAAGGCGAACAGCAGCAGCAGGAACGTCACGCCGAACACGTACACCGCCATCCAGGGCAGCCGCTGGACCAGTCCGTCCACCTGGTCCAGGTCGGACGCGGTCCGTCCGCCGACGAGCACCTCGCCGCCCTCGGGCGCCGGCAGCGCACGGATCTCGCGTACCAGGTCGCGGGCGGCATCGGAGATCGCCGAGCCCTCGTAGACGACCGACACCACGGACACGTCCGGGCGGGTGAGCGTGACCGCGGCCCGGATCGCGCCGGGCAGGCCGGCCGCCCGCCCCGCGAACTCCTGCGCCGCCCGCGGATCCGCATTGTCGACCACCGCGTAGATCGGCGCGGTCCCACCGCCCGGGAAGTCGGCGGCGAGCCGCTCGGCCACCGTGCGGCTGGCGGTGCCCTCGGGCAGCACGCGTTCGTCGAAGCCGCCGAAGTGCCCGCGCAGGAACGGGATGCCGAGCCCGACGAGCACGGCCGACACCACGATCAGGTAGACAACCGGGCGGCGCATGACGCTGCGGGCCAGCCGCTCCCACCCGCCCGGCCGGATCTGCCCGCGGGGCTCGTCGGCGCTCGCTCCCCGCGCTCGCGGCGCAGCCCCCGGCTGCCCGGCCGGGGCGAGCGGGCGGCGCCGGCCGATGCGCAGTGAGTTGATCCGGGGGCCGAGGACCGCGAGCAGCGCCGGCAGGGCCGTCAGCGCGGCGAGCATGGCGACGACCACGGCCGCCATGCCGCCGTAGGCCACGGACTTGAGGAAGCCCATCGGGAACAGCAGCAGGCTGGACAGCGCGAGCGCCACCGTGACGCCGGAGACCGCGACCGTACGGCCGGCGGTCCGCAGGGTCCGCTCGACCGCCGCGGCCGTGGGCTGACCGGCGGCCAACTCCTCCCGGAACCGGCTCACCACGAACAGCGCGTAGTCGATCGCCATACCCACGCCGAGCAGGGTGATCACGTTCGCGGCAAAGACCGACACCTCGGTGAACCCCGCGATCAGACGGGTCAACGCGAAGCCGCCAAGGATCGCCACACCGCCGACGAGCAGTGGGGTCGCGGCGGCGACCAGCCCGCGGAAGATGAACAACAGCAGCACCAGCAGGATCGGCAGCGACACCACCTCGGCGCGCACGATGTCGGCCTCGACCTGGTTGTTCGCGTCGCGCAGGAAGGCGTAGATGCCACCGACGTCGGTGCGTACGCCGCCGCCGGCCTGCAGCAACGGCTCGAGCGTGGCCAGGTCGGCGAGCTTGCCGTCCTCGTCGTTGTTCCGGAGCCGGATCGTGATGTACGTGCTGTGCTGGTCGGTGGAGACGAACGCCGGATGCTCGGCGTCGTAGACCGATGCGACCATCACCACCTCGGACCGCCCCTCCAGGCGGTCGAGGACCGCCTGTACGGGCCCGGCCAGCCCGGGTTCGTCGACGGTCGCGTCCGGTGCGGTGTACAGCACCACCAGGTCGTCACCGACGGAGCCGAACGCGTCCGTGATGCGGGCGTACGCATGGCTGGACTCGCTGGCGGGGTCGTCGAACCCGCCGCTGGCCAGCGCTCCGAAGATGCCGGTGCCCCAGACCGCCCCGACCGCGACGACGCCGAGCGTCCCCGCGAGCACGACCCAGCGGGCTCGCGCCACGGCCCGACCCCACCACCCGAACATGAGACCCCCTTTGCCGGTGGCGCCAATGGCAAGCGCGCCCGCCCACGATCGCACGCGCCGGCCGAGCGTCTCGTCCGGCCCCGGTTCGTTAGGGTCACATCCATGCAGGCTGCCGGCGCTCCGCTGCTCGGCGTGGCCGGCTCGTGGGGTTCGACTGAGATCGACCTGTATCGTCGTTTCGACGATCTCCACCAGCTGATCTACCGCCGCGGCGGGCTGGGCTCGGCCAACGCCGCGGTCGACGAGATGGCCAAGCTGCTGCTCGTACGCGTGTGGGCTGCCCGGACGGGGGCGACCGTGCGCAACCACCGGATCGCCTTCGCCACCGCGCTCGATGACGCGACCCTCTCGGCGCGGGACCCGTCGGGTGGCGTGCATCCGGTCTGGCCGCCGGACGAACCGTTCCGACTCACCAACCCCGATGTCCTTGCCGCCGCCGACGCCATCGCCGCCTCGATCGTGAACGATGGGCCGGGAGTCGACGCGTTGGGGACGGCGTTCGACGCGTTGCTGGCCGGCCGGTACGACCACACCGGCGGGCTCGGCACCTACCTCACGCCGAGCGGCGTGGCCCGGATGATGGCCGAAGTCGCGATCCCACTGGTCACCACGCCGCGCTCGCTCGTCGACGGGCCGGGCTTCGGCGACCCGTACTGTGGCACCGGCCGGTTCCTGG
This sequence comes from Micromonosporaceae bacterium, assembly GCA_052038195.1. GTDB lineage: Bacteria > Actinomycetota > Actinomycetes > Mycobacteriales > Micromonosporaceae > DATBGZ01. The sequence continues at coordinate 45,356 of JBQGBY010000104.1, forward strand.
TCGCGTTGCTGGCCACGCTGCCGGCTGACCATCCGTTGCGGGCGGCGGGGCCGTTCGGAGCCGACGTCTCCGCCGCGGCGGTCGCGAAGGCACGGGTCAACCTGCTCCTCTACGGAGTCGTGCACCCTCTGGTGTGGACAGTGGCGGACTCGGTCACGGACTCCAGTGTGGACTCACTCGCGGACCGGGTGCCATTGATCCTGACCAACCCGCCGTTCGGGGACGGCCAGTACGACTCCCCGGCCGGCATCGAGGCCGCCGCCCGCTTCATGCCCGCCCTGGCCGGGCGGACCCGGATCGACCCGAGCCTGGCCGGCCTGGCCCGGGCCATCTCCCTGCTCGCGCCGGGCGGAGTGCTCGGCATCGTGCTGCCCGACGGGGTTCTGGGCTCGTCGGCGGTCCGGGACCTGCTCACCCGGGCCGGCGGGGACGTCACGCCGCTCGCGGTGGTGGCCCTGCCCCCCGCCACCTTCGCCCTCAGTGGCACCGTGGCCCGCACCAGCGCGTTGTTCGTCCGGCGCTCCGGTGTGACGCCCGCCGGTGCCTCCGGTGTCAGGAAGGGCACCTTGCTGACACCTGGTGTAAAGCAAGGTGCCCTACCTGACACCCGGCGGGTGGTGCTGGCGCGGGTGGAGCACGTCGGGTACGTGAGCCGGGCCGGCCGTCCCGTGCCCGACCCCCACGGCGACCAACTGCCCACGGTGGCGGCCCTCGTCGTGGCCGCGTCCGGCTCGGGCACCCCCGCCGACGCGCTGGCCGTGCTCAGCCAATCCCCCCTCGTCGCGGTTGCCGACGTCGACGCCCTCGGGACGTTCGAGCCGTCCCGTCTCGATCCGGCCGCGCTGACGGCCCGCCGGGCGCTCACCGACGCCGGTGGCCTGCGGCTGGCCGAGTACCTGACGGCAGTGGCACCGCGGCGATGCCGGCGCGTCACCTCCCCGTTCATCTCCGTGCTGCACGTGGACGACCTCGGCACCGTCGACTGGCACGCCGCCGGGACGCATACCCCCGTGACGCCGGGCGTGCTCGCCGAGCCGGGCGAGCTCATCGTCAGCCTGCTGAACCCCGCCAGTCTGCGGGCCGCGGTCGTGCCGCCGGGCGAGCCGGTGCAGGTCTCCGCCGAGTTCGGCGTGTTCCGTTCCACGGTGGACCCCTACGCCGTGCTGGCGCTGCTTTACTCACCGCCGGCGCGGGCGCAACTGCGACCGCTGGGGGCGGGCACCTCCAACTCCCGACGCCGGATCGGCCCCGACGACGTGCTGGCGCTGGTCGTACCCAGGCTCGATCAATCCACATTGGACGAGCTGGCCACAACCGTACGGTCGGCCCAGCAGGACGTCACGGCGGCGCACACCCGTCTCCGCTCCGCGTACTCCCTTCCGCACTGACCATCGGCGTCCGCACGCGGGCTGGCCTTGCCACCGGCGTCAGGGTCTACCGTTGCCGGCATGCGGATCGGAGAGCTGGCCGAGCGGGCCGGTACCAGTGCCCGGACGCTGCGGTACTACGAGCAGCAGGGGCTCCTTCCGGCCCGGCGCTCGGCCAACGGGTACCGCGTCTACGACGAGGCCGACCTGCGACTGGTGCGCGAGATCCGCTCCCTGCTGGATATCGGCTTCAACCTGGCCGACACCCGGCCGTTCGTGGACTGCCTCCGGTCGGGCCGGGCGTCGGGCGCCGAATGCCCCGCCTCGGTCGAGGTGCTCGCCCGTAAGCTCGCCGACTTGGACGACACGATCGCCCGGCTCGTCGCGGTCCGCGACCTGGTGCGGCGGGAGCTGGCCGCGAACCTCCGATGCGGCGCGGGGTGTACCGGGGAGCGAACGCGATGAGCCTGGACGAGGTGACCGACTCGACCTTCGCCCGCGAGGTGCTCGCGAGCGAGGTGCCGGTGCTGGTGGACTTCTGGGCGCAGTGGTGCCCGCCGTGCCACGTCCTGGCGCCCGTGCTCGAGGAACTCGCGCAGGAGTACGCCGGCCGCGTGCGCATCGTCAAGGTGGACGCCGACGACAACCCGCAGACGATCCTCGCCTACGGCATCATGTCCATGCCGACGCTGACCGTGTTCCGTCGAGGAACCGTTGTCTCCCAGGTCGTCGGCGCCCAACCGAAGGCCAGGCTGCGCGCTCAGCTCGATGCCGCCCTGGCCTGACCCGTGACGCGACCGTGACGACGATCTTCCCCGCCGGGTGGCCGTCGACGAGGTGGCGCATGGCGTCGGCGGCCTGCGCCAGCGGATGCGTGCGGTCGACCGCCGGGGTCACGGCACCTGACTCGATCAGCGCCTTCAGGTCATCGACATCGGAGAGTCGCTCGAAGGCGAGGAGACTGCCGAAGCGGTGCCCGCTCGCCCGCGACATGAACGGCAGCCGGAACACGCGGCCCATGCCCAGCAGCTTCCCGGCTCCCTCACCGCCGACGAGAACGACGCCGCCGCCGGGCGCCGGTGCCTTGCGCAGCAACGCAGTGGACGGTTGCCGCCCGTGTCGATGATGGCGTCGTAGCACGGCCCGTCGCGTCCACCTCGTCGCGGGTGTAGTCGATGACGTCGTCGGCATTCAGTGACCGTACGAACTCCACGTTCCCGCCTCGTCGCCCGGCCGCAGCCGGGTAGCGCGGGCCCGACCGCCTCTACCACTCCGGCCAGGTCCCGCCCGCGGACCGGCACTCTCTGCCGGCGTAGGCGGGAGGCGACCCGGATCGCGTAAGGTGTGCCGGTCATCATGTGCCACACCCCTCGATCCAGGCCGGCCGGTCGTACCCGGACGAGGACGCCCTCCGCACCGACGGCCACCGGTTTCTCGACGTCCACCAGGTGCAGCACGTCCGCGTCTCCGTACACAGTGGACACGATGTCAAGAGTCTTCTGCATCTCGCCATTGGCTCGGTCGGCGGACCGAAGGAGGTTACTGCTTGCGCGGTCGGGGAGCCTTGCCGGCCCCGGGCGGCGGGTTGCGCCGCTCATCCCTCGCGATGAGATATCGGAGTTCCTCGAAGTTGGCATCGATGCGCTGAAAGCCGAGTCGCGTGGACTCCTCCAGCCGGGCCACCTGTCCCTTGAGCTCCCCGACGTCGCTCTTGAGCTCCGCGATGTCAGCCTTCACCACAACCATGTCGCTCTTGAGCTCCGCGACATCCGCCTTCACCACAACCATGTCGCTCTTGAGCTCCGCCACATCACTCTTGAGCTCGCCCAGCTGCCCATCGATCCGTGTGAACCGGTACCCGAGCAGCTCGCCAACTTCGCTCCACCGCTGCACCAGCCCGTCACGCTGAGGTACCCCCGCCATAACAGTCACTCAATGCCTCCGGCTATCAGTGTCCCCTCGGGAACCCTAGCGGTTGGCGGGCCACCGCGGTCGCACCAAGAAATGGAAACTTGGACGAACATATGCTCGTTACCGATTGCCCCTACTGGTCGGCTGCCGCTGGAACGTCGGACCGGGTGGCGCGCAGCTTGTGGCCGACGCTGGTCAGGCAGCGGCCGCTGCCCAGGTCGAACTTCCACCCGTGCAGTTGGCAGGTGAGCGTGCCGTCGTCGGCGATGCCGAACCGGGTGAGGTCGGCCTTGAGGTGCGGACAGCGCCGTTGCACCTGCCAGGAGTCGCCGGTCGTACGGTCGCGCAGCGTGATGTCCTCGGTATCGACCGCCTTCTCGTTCTCGTCGTACCAGCCCTCGGCGTACTGCAGCCGCTCCTCGGACAGGCACTTGAAGAACGCGTAGACGAACTCGTTGTACTGCCCGATCCGCGCCGCAGAGAAGCGGCAGGACAGGAACAGCGAGTTGACCCAGTCCACCTCGCCCGAAGCGAGCAGACTCTCCACAATAGACCGTCGCATCCGGAACCGGTAGCGCACCTTCTCATCCCTCGCCGGCCGGACTTCCTTTGCCGGGAAGTCCACCACAATGGACTCCGCCACGGTCGCGTTGTCGTCGGCCAGCAGGTCCAGCCGTACGGGCCCACCCACACCTTTGGCCAGGTACACCGACTCCTCGAGTAGGGGCCTCAGGCGCCGCTTGAGCTCGACCAGGACGTCGACCTCGGAGCGATGCCAGGACGCCTTCGCGGCCGCGATCGCTGGCCGCTGGCGATCGCGGTATTCGCGTAGATGCCGCTGTTTGTCGGCGAAGAACTCATCCAGGTCAGGCACCGGATGGGTCACGGTGCAGTCCTCTGTGGACAGATGCGCGACCGAGCCGGGCAGCAGCACCACGCCGTTGCTGCGACCGATGGCCCGGTACTCGCGCAGGAACACGGACTGGTCGGGGAAGATGTTCCCCTTGTCATCGAAGATGTCGTTGAACTGCCACAGCTCGTCATCGAGGAAGCACGGCGGCCCGGCGATTGGGAAGACCCAGCTCGCCTTCAGGTCGTCGATGTAGCGCCATGTGCGGTCGAACTGCCGGTCCCGCTTCTGCTTGCCGAACGCGGTCTTCGCCGCAGTCGGCAGCTCATAGACCATCGGGTACCAGATCGCGCCGGAGAACTGGAGCATGTGCGCGTGCACGTGGCCCAGCTTCGTGAACTCCGAGAGGTCGGTGGGCCGGGCATCGTTCTGGTTGAGCAGCCGCAGGCCGTCGTACTCCAGCCACAGCGACGAGTCGCCGATCGGGCCGTCGGTCGGCGAGGTGAGCGCCTGGATCATCACGCGGAGGCCGCCGTCGAGCTCGACGACCTCGTTGCTGACCGTCTTGACGAACTTCGTGAAGCCCACCTCGCGCAACTCGTCCTCGAGCTCGCTGGTGGGATAGGCCGGCAGCAGCACCGTCGCCCTCTTGTCGATGACGCGCTTGAGGTGCTCGTGGTCGAAGTGGTCGCGGTGCAGGTGGCTCACGTAGAGATAGTCGACCTTTCCGAGGCTCTCCCAGTCGAGCTGCGAGTTGTCGGGAAAGGGGAACCACGAGGCGAAGTACGCCGGGTTCACCCAGGGGTCAGTGAGAATGCTTCCCGCGCCCGTGTCGATGCGCATGCTGGCGTGGCCGGTCCCCGTGATCTGCACGCCCCGAAACTATCAATCGACCCCGGCCGGCCGGCCGAAGTCGCACCCACCCCGACCGTTTGATTACGACCCATGGGCGACTCCGCGCCCGCCTGTGCCAGACTGATGCGGACGATCAGGGTTCGAGCTGGAGGGAAGGTCGTGGTGGGCAACGAATCGCCGGCGCCAGGAGCATCACACCGGAGCGAGGAGCGCCGCGAGCAGCAGGCGCTCGGCGCCGGAGCAAGCGACTTGGCGCATCCGGCCGGCCATCACGAGGTGGATCACGCCGCCGAGCACCACGAGGAGGTGTTCGCGCCCGACCAGCTCAAGCCGGCGCCGTTCCGACGGCTGACCCTGTTCGCCGCGTTCGCGACCATCATCTGCCTGCCGGTCATGGCCTTCGTCGGCAACCACGAGGGCAACGTGGAGACGGTCATCCTGACCGGCATCGCCGGGCTGATACTCCTCGGCATCATCGTCGGCTTCTTCCTGCGCAAGGCGGGCCTGCGCAGCTAGGCGGCGTCCGAGAGCCCGACGACCATAGGCAGATGCCCCGGACCAAGGTCCGGGGCATCCGTACGTCGTGCGGTCCTAGCGGCGGACCAGCTCCCGCACCTCGCGCAGGGCCTGGTTGACCTCCGCCTCGAAGTAGCCGCCCGGGACGAGGCTGAACTGGTTGGGGTCGAGCTCCGCCTCGCTGATCGGCATCCCCGAGCGTCCCGAAAGCGACGCGAGGATCGCGTCGAAGAGGCGGTTCACCTGGATGGCGTCGTAACCACTGCCGAACCGGCGGGCGGTGAACGTGCGCCGCATCGCGTCGATGCGCTGCAGTTCTCCCGGGTGGGAGCCACCGGGCATGCCCCCGGGTCCACCCAGGTCGAAGCGCATCTCGTGGGTCAGGTCGGACCGACCGCGCCGGCCGGCGTAGTCGCCCCCGAAACCGCCGTGATCGGTGTCGTCGAAGCGTGGGTAGCCGTTGCCCATCGGCGGCCCGGCCATCGGGCGACCGCCCATCGGGGGACCGGACATCGGGCGCATCGGCGGCGCGGACATCGGCCGCACCGGCGGGGCGGACATGGGGCGCATCGGCGGCGCGGACATCGGCCGCATCGGCGGCGCGGACATCGGCGGGGCCATCATCGGCGGCATGCCACCGGCCATCGGGCCCGCCATCTGGGTCACCGGTGTCAACGGGCGAGACGGCATAGGTGGGCCCGGGAACGGCGCACGCCGGATCTCGGCCGGCTCATCGCGCATCGCGGGACCACGGCCGGCGCCGGCTCGGGCGAACCCGCCCGTGCGCTCCTCCAGCTCTCCGAGCTGCCGCTCGACGCGGTCCAGGTGCAGGTCGACCTGCCACTCGTCGTACCCACCGAAGCGGACCCGGAACACGACGTCGTGGACCTCCTGCGCGGTCACCGGCGCGCCCATCGACTCGCCCTGGAGGGTCGCCTCGACCCGGTCCAGGAACGCGTCGACCTCGTCGACCTTGTACCCGCGCCGGAGCGCACGCCGCCGGAACCGCTGACCCTGACTCGTCACCGTTTCGCCTTTCCTTTCGGCCCCCGTGAGTCCGCCCACCCAGACTGCACGAGATTGCCAGTGATGCCAACAGGATCTTGCACAAAGTTGCGCGTCTGCGCCACTGAGCTGTCACAACTCGACACCGCGGCCCGCCGGTCCCCCGGCCCCGAGCCTGCCTCGGGTGGCTGCGGCGCGGCCGACTCGCTGGCGGCGAGCTGGCCACACGCCCCGTCGATCTCCCGTCCTCGGGTATCCCGCACGGTCGTCGCCACGCCGGCGGCCCGTAGCCGCCGAGCGAACTCCCGCTCCACCGCGTTCTCGCTCGCGTCCCAGCGCGAGCCGGGGGTGGGATTGAGCGGGATCAGGTTGACGTGCGCGAGCTTACCGGCCAACAACTTGGCCAGCAGGTCGGCCCGCCAGGATTGGTCGTTGACGTCCCGAATGAGCGCGTACTCGATGGACACACGCCGGCTCGTGCGCGCGGCATAGTCCCACGCAGCCTGGAGCACCTCGGCGACCTTCCAACGCTCGTTGACGGGTACCAGTTCGTCGCGCAGATCATCATCGGGCGCATGCAAGGAAAGTGCAAGGGTCAACTGGAGGTTCTCCTCGGCGAGCCGCCGCATGGCCGGCACCAGCCCGACGGTGGAGACCGTGATGTGTCGCTGGGACAGGCCGAGCCCCTCGGGTGCGGGTGCGCACAGCCGCCGTACTGCCTGGACCACCCGCGGGTAGTTGGCCAGCGGTTCGCCCATCCCCATGAACACCACATGGGACAGCCGCGCCGGCAGACCTCGCATAACCCCGCTCGCCGCGACGCCGGCGAACCAGACCACCTGGTCCACGATCTCGGCCGTCGAGAGGTTCCGACGCAGACCTCCCTGGCCGGTGGCGCAGAACGGGCAGCCCATCCCGCACCCCGCCTGGCTGGACACGCAGACTGTCACCCGGTCCCAGCCGGGTTCGGCCGCCCGGCCATACGCCATGAGGACGCTCTCCACGAGCGAGCCATCGTGCAGCCGCCACAGGTGCTTGCGGGTGGTGCCGTCATCGCAGGTCAGCTCCCGCACCGCCGTGAGCAGAGGCGGCAGCAGGTGCCCGCCGATGCGCTGCCGGGCGGCGGCCGGGATGTCGGTCATGTCGGCGGGGTCGCGGACGAGCCGCCCGAAGTAGTGCCGCGAGACCTGGTCGGCCCGGTACGCCTTCTCGCTCAGCTCCGCGACGAGCGCACGGCGGCCGGCCAGGTCCAGGTCCGCCAGGTGACGCGGCGGCATGGCCGCACGCCGCTGCGCACGCGCGGGGGGCGCGTCCGCGGGGACGAGGGGCAGGGCAGTCGCAGTCATGACGGGAGCATCTTCCCATGCCCGTGCATTCGCACAACCACTGCGTGTCGCCAACGCCACGCCGAACCCAGACCATCCCGGGTGGGTCAGCTCGTCATCGGGGCGATCATGGTGAGCAGGACGTACCCGGTCGGAGCGGCCAGCAGGATCGAGTCCAGCCGGTCCATCACCCCGCCGTGCCCGGGCAGCAGGCCGCTCATGTCCTTGACCCCCAGGTCGCGCTTCACCATCGACTCGCCGAGGTCGCCCACGACGGACGCGACCGCGATCGCCAGGCCGAAGAGCATCCCCCACCACAGCTCGACGCCGAACATGAGCGTGAGCACGACGGCGCTACCGAGCGCAGCCGCCACGAGGGAGCCGCCCAGGCCCTCCCACGACTTCTTGGGGCTCACCGATGGTGCCAGCGGGTGCCGGCCGAACCTCGACCCGATGATGTACCCGCCCGTGTCGGAGAGCACGACCGCGATGAGGGTGGCGAGGATTCGCAGCTGCCCGTCTTCGGCGCTGGCCAGCATGGTCGCGAACCCGCCCAGGAACGGGATGTAGACCGCCACGAGCGTGGCCATCGTGACGTCGCGTCCGTAGCCGGCGACGCCGTACGCGAACCGCCACACCATCACGGCCACCACGGTGATCATGAGGCCGAAGGTTAGCCCGTCCGCGGCGCCCCACCAGGCCAAGCCCGTCATCAGCGCGCCGCCGGCGATGAGCGGCACCAACGGCGCGTTCACCCCGATGCCGCGAACCGCCCGCACCAGCTCCCAGATGCCGACGCCCACCGCGACCGCGATCACTCCGAGGAACGCCGGCCGCCACAGGAACAACGTCGTCAGCACCACCGTGCCGAGCCCGAGCCCAACCGCGACGGCGGCCGGTACGTTCCGACCACCCGTGGGCGGACCGGACGGCTCGTCCAGACCGCCCGGGTACGCGCTGGCGTCGCCCGCCGGGGTCCAGGTGCCGCCCGGTGCCGAGCCCGCCCCGCCGCCAGGCTGCTCCTCGTCGAGGTAGAGCCCAGCCGCCACGTAGATCGGCTCGCTCTCGTCGGTCAGCCCAGGCGGCGCATAGGCCGACTCGGAGCGGAACGTCGTGTACGCGTCGGGCGCATAGCTGTCGGCTGGCGGCGGCGAATAGGTATCCGCCGGGGGATAGGAGGTCGCCGGGTACGAGCTGGCGGCCGGGTACTGGTCGGGGTAGGAGGCCGCGCCGGGGTACCGGTCGGTGTAGGAGCTCGCGGCCGGGTAGGAGGTCGACGGAGGGTACGCAGTGGGCTCGCGGTCCATGGTCGGCGCACCGCTGGCGTACGACGGCGGAGGGTACGCGGTGGGCTCGCCGTCCATGGGCGGCGGACCGTTGGCGTACGACGGCGGAGGCGGCGACGTCGGTGCCGCGGGCGCGGCCCCGTACAACTGGGTCCAGTCGGTGTCGGAGTGCGACCCGGTGGGCTCCGGCGCCCGCGACGGACGGCGGGCGTCGGCGGGAACGCCGTACGTCATCGCGTCCCAGGCCGGCCGGGCCGGGCGCGTGGCATGCCGGCGGCCTGGACGAGCCTCGTCATCCTGGCCGTCCCGGCCGTCGCCGTACGGATCGTCACGGTATGGGTCGCGGGACGACATCAGGCCTCACGCCGCGTCGGTGCTGGCATGCCCACATGACCCCCAAGATTCCTGCACGGGAGGACCCCGCCGAGTCGCACCACCGGCGTTGCCGGCCGCCGCGACCCACGCACCGCGCTACCGTCAGGCTATCGAGTCGCCGCGGCGCCAACGACCCGAGTGCGTCACGTCAGGTCGGGGGGACTAGACCTCGAGCAGCTCCGATTCCTTGTGCTTGAGAACCTCATCGACGCTCGCCACGAAGCGGTGCGTCAGGTCCTCGAGCTCCTTCTCCGCCCGTCGGCCCTCGTCCTCGCCGACCTCCCCGTCCTTGACCAGGCGGTCAAGCTCCTCCTTGGCCTTGCGCCGCACGTTGCGGATCGCGACCTTGGACTCCTCGGCCTTGTGGCGAGCCACCTTGATCATCTCGCGCCGGCGCTCCTCGGTCATCGGCGGCAGGAGGATCCGCAGCTGGATGCCCTCGTTGTTCGGGTTTACGCCGAGGTCGGAGTCGCGGATCGCCTTCTCGATGGCCCGTAGCTGGGACGGGTCGTGCGGCTTGATGATCACCATTCGGGGCTCGGGGATGTTGATTGACGCCGCGTTCGGTATCGGCGTGGGCACGCCGTAGTAATCGATCATGATCCGACCGAACATGGCGGGGGTGGCCCGACCGGTGCGGATCGTCGCGAACTCATCCTTGGCGAACTCGATCGCCCGCTCCATCTTCTCCTCGGCTTCGAAGAGGGTCTCTTCGATCACGTTCTCCTTCGCCTCCTTCGAGGGCTGAGGTGGACTGGGCCTGATGGTCGCAGGGTGACGCTCAGGCGCTGAGGTCGGCGGTGATCAGGGTGCCGATCGGCTCGCCCGCGGCCGCGCGGGCGATGGTGTCCTCGCCCTCGGCCCCGAAGACCAGCATGGGCAGCTTGTTGTCCTGGCACAGGCTGAACGCCGCCGCGTCGACAACCCGCAGGCCGCGGCGCAGCGCCTCATCGAAGGTGACCGCGTCGAGCTTGCGCGCGCTGGGGTCGGTGCGTGGGTCGGCGGTGTAGACCCCGTCGACGCCGTTCTTGCTCACCAGGACGATGTCGGCCCGGATCTCCAGCGCCCGCTGTGCCGCGACCGTGTCCGTGGTGAAGAACGGCATACCGGCACCGGCACCGAAGATCACCACGCGGCCCTTCTCCAGGTGGCGGATCGCCCGGCGGGGGATGTACGGCTCGGCGATCTGGGCCATGGAGATGGCGGTCTGGACGCGGGTCTCGATCCCCTCCTTCTCCAGGAAGTCCTGCAGCGCCAGGCAGTTCATCACCGTGCCGAGCATGCCCATGTAGTCGGCGCGACCACGGTCCATGCCCCGCTCCTGCAGCTCGGCACCGCGGAAGAAGTTGCCGCCGCCGACCACGACCGCGACCTGCATCCCCCGCCGCACCACGGTCGCGATCTGGCGGGCGAGCGACTGCACGATGTCGGGGTCCACGCCCACCTTGCCGCCGCCGAACGACTCGCCGGAGAGCTTCAGCACCACTCGCCGCACCAGCGCCAGGTGACCGCCTGCCGCCACGCTGGGGGTGGGAGAGGTGCCAGGTGGGGCACCGTTGCCACGGGCCGCCCCGGCCGGCGCCGTCCCATTGCCCGGCGCGGTACCCCCCGCAGACCCGCTCGCCTGCGCTGCCACCGTCGTCATGCGGTCCATTCAACCTCCTCCGGCGGACGGGTGCGCCATGGAGTATGCGGCGAGGGGGGCGCCGATGTGCACCGCACCCCGACGACCCCCCTCGCTACGACGCTGCGATACCTCCGGCGTCGGCAAATTGTCAGGCCTGTCCGACCTCGAACCGGACAAACCGGGCGACCTCGATGCCCGCCTCCTTGAGGATCTGCTTCACCGTCTTCTTGTTGTCAGTTACCGAGGCCTGCTCGATGAGCACGAAGTCCTTGAAGAAGCCGTTGACCCGGCCCTCGACGATCTTCGGCAGGGCCGCGGCGGGCTTGCCCTCCTCACGGGCGGTCTCCTCGGCGATGCGCCGCTCGCTGGCCAGCACGTCCGCCGGGACCTCGTCGCGGCTGAGGTACTTCGGTCGCATCGCGGCGATCTGCATGGCAATGCCGCGGGCGTCCGATTCACCGGCCTCGTCAGCCTTGCCCGTGTACTGCACAGCCACCCCGACCTGCGGCGGCAGGTCCGGGCTCTTGCGGTGCATGTAGATCGCCAGCGTGCCGTCGAGCACCGCGAAGCGGTTCACCACGATCTTCTCGCCGATCTTGGCGGAGGCCTCCTCGACGGCCTGCGCGACCGTACGGCCGTCGGGCAGCGTGGCGGCGAGCAACGCCTCGACATCGGCGGGCTTGTTCGCGTCGACGTAGGCGACCAGCGTCTGGGCCAGGCCGATGAAGTCCTGGCTCTTCGCGACGAAGTCGGTCTCGCAGTTGAGCTCCAACAGGGCCTTGCCGCTGTGCGCGACCAGGCCGTTGGCGGCCGTACGGCCGGCCCGCTTGCCGACGTCCTTGGCGCCCTTGATGCGCAGGATCTCGACCGCCTTGTCGAAGTCGCCCTCGGCCTCCTCGAGCGCCTTCTTGCAGTCCATCATGCCGGCGGCGGTGAGGTCGCGCAGCTTCTTGACATCCGCCATGGAAACAGTAGACATTTTTCTATCTTCCCACTCGTCTCATCTTCGGGATGGCTCGCTCAGGACTCGGCAGCGACCGCGGTGGCCTCCTCGGCCTCACGCCCTGCCTCGGGCGCGGGTCCAGCGCCGGTCCCCTCGAGCAACTCGCGCTCCCACTCCGGCAGCGGCTCGTCGCTCGCGACAGTGCCTGGCTCGGGCTTCGCCTCGGCACCGCTGGCCCGCAGCGCCTTACCGGAGCGGGCGATGAGGCCGTCGGCGACCGCGTCCGCGACCACGCGCGTCAGCAGCGCCGCGGAGCGGATCGCGTCGTCGTTGCCCGGGATCGGGTAGTCGACCTCGTCCGGGTCGCAGTTGGTGTCGAGCACGGCGATCACCGGGATACCGAGCTTGCGGGCCTCGTCGACGGCGATGTGCTCCTTCTTGGTGTCGACGATCCACACTGCGGCGGGCACCCGGGACATGTCGCGCAACCCGCCCAAGGTCTTGGTGAGCTTCAGCTTCTCCCGCTGCAGCTGCAGGGTCTCCTTCTTCGTGAAGCCCTGCGCGGCGCCGGTCAGCTCGATGGCCTCCAGCTCCTTCATCCGCTGCAGCCGCTTGAACACGGTGGAGAAGTTCGTCAGCATGCCACCCAGCCAGCGGTGGTTCACGTACGGCATGCCCACCCGCGAGGCCTGCTCGGCGATCGCCTCCTGGGCCTGCTTCTTCGTGCCGACGAACAGGATGCTGCCGCCCTCCGCGACGGTGGCGCGCACATAGTCGTACGCCTTGTCGATGTAGTCGAGGGTCTGGCGCAGATCGATGATGTAGATACCGTTGCGCTCGGTGAAGATGAACCGCTTCATCTTCGGATTCCAGCGGCGGGTCTGGTGCCCGAAGTGGACACCGCTCTCCAGCAGCTGGCGCATGGTCACGACGGCCATGACGGTGGACTCCTTCTGTTCCCTGGTTGCCGCGGCGGACCGGGTGGCCCGCCGCCCTAGCGCCCGGTCGCCGGCCGGGTGGCACCGGCCCGCTGCCGCGGGCCTGGGACCAGGGAGGCCGTCGCCGCGCCCGGGCCGCCGAGGCGACCGCTGGGCGCGGAGCTTGCGTGTTTCAACTCGCAAGCTCGCTAGGGAGCCTGCATGCTTCAGCTCGCTCAAGGGCGCGCGAGGTCGACCACATGGGTGGTCGCCGTCCGCCAGTGTACGCGCGCCCGGACGGCTGGTGGCGGCGCCCCGGTACGCGCTTCCCGTCAATCGGGCTACGCGCCGGACGGTTGATCTTCAGCACGGTGTCGCGTTCCGGTCGACGTGTGCTGCGTGCTGCGTCAGCGGATCGCCACCCCGGCCGCCAGGACGAAGGCCAGCCCGACGAGGAGGTAGGCCAGCGGTGGCCGAGCCCAGACCTTGAAGCCGTAGTGCTCGGCGCCGTAGGCCGCTCCCGTGACGAGCCCGTACACCCCCGCCACCAGGAACGGCAGGCCGGCCAGGGCACAGACACTGGCGACGATGCCCGAGAGGTCGAACCTGTCGCCGAACGCGGAGATCGCGAGTGCCCGGACCAGCAGGATGCCGACGCCGACGGCCGGGATGACGAGCAGGATCGCCACGCCCGGGCGGCGGGCCCGGTAGACGTTCGTCGGGACCGGACGCCCGGTGGCCCGCGCGTCGGCGACGCTCCCAGGCCGGGCATCGGGTTCGGCGGCCGTGCCGGGACCGCGCGGGACGGCCCCGCGCAGCTCGCTGGTGGGCATGTTGATGCCTCGAGATTCGTCGCCGCGCGGCGCCTCGCCGGCCGGGGACGACGTGGGCAGCGCAGCCGCCGGCAGGACCGTCGTGGGCGGGGCCACGGTCGGGACGACGGGCAGCTCGGTCGGTGTGCTGGGGAGGTCGGCACCGGTGGCACCGCCCGCGCGGCGTGCGCCGGTGCCGCGCCGGGAGGTCACGCGCTGCCCGGGAGTGGTGGGAGCCGCACCGGCCTCGTCTGCGTGTTCGCTCCGCACGCTGCGCGAGTTGCCAGCCGGATCGTCGTCGGTGCGTTCTGCATTCACGGGTGGCACCGTAGGCGACCCGGTGCCCGGGACGAACGCGACGCGCCGGGACATCACCCCGACGATCAGGGCGCGAGTCGCTGGTACATGACGTGCAGACCGACGAGCCCGTGCACCCGGTGGTCGAACGCCTCCGGCACGGTGCCCACGATCTCGAACCCGAGCGAGCGCCACAGGCCCACCGCCGCGGTGTTGGTCTCGACTACGGCGTTGAACTGCATGCCGTGGTAGCCGGCCGACCGCGCCCACTCGACGGCGTAGCGCCCGAGCGCCCGCCCCACGCCGCCGCGCTGACGGTCCGGGTCGACCATGAAGCTCGCGGTGGCGATGTGCGCACCCCGGCCGGGTCGGTTGGGGCCGATCTTCGCCGAGCCGAGCACGCGGTCCGTGGTCTCGTCCCTGGCCACCACCACGTGCCCGTCCATCCACAGAGGACGTGCGGTCTCCAGGGTGAGGTTCTCCGGATAGGCGTAGGTCTCCCCCGCGGCCACGATCGCGGCGAAGAACGGCCAGATGCGCGGCCAGTCGGCGTCGACCGCCGCTGCGATGGTCACGCCGGGGGTCGCGGAGCCTGCGGAGCGAATCATGACGGAGAGCGTATGTGGTCTGGCCACCCGAAGGGGCGGTCGAGTCGCCACGGCCCGGCGCGACCGTACGGCCGCATACAGCCGCTGACCTGCGTACATTGCACTGCAGTCTCGCTCCACTGTGGACCATAAACCCGGAGTTCTGCACAGGCGCGACGGGGCGGTTGTCCACAGATCTTGGGTTGGGCCTGTCCGCGGGGCTCCGGTCAGGCCAGCCTTGCGCCTATGACACTGCAGACGGACGCGGTCGGCTCGTACGGCGAACGGGTCGCCCTGCGCACGCTGGCGCTGGCCGGGTTGAGCATCCTCGACCGTAACTGGCGCTGCGCCGAGGGCGAGCTCGATCTGGTCGCCCGCGACGAGCAGGTCATCGTCTTCTGTGAGGTGAAGACCCGCCGCACCCGCTGGTTCGGCGAACCGATCGACGCAATCAACGCGCGGCGGGTGCGGCGGCTGCGCGCCGCCGCGACGGCCTGGCTGGCGGCGCACCCGCACCACCGGGGCCAGGTGCGCTTCGACGTGGTGTGCGTCTGGCCGCAACGCAGTGGGCCGGCCAGGGTCGAGCACGTCACGGGTGCGTTCTGAGATGGGCTACGCCCGTGTGCACTCGATCGGGCTGATCGGGTTGGAGGGCCACGCCGTCACCGTGGAGGCGTACGTGGCCGCGGGCCTGCCGACCGTCACGCTGTCCGGGCTGCCCGACACGTCGCTGAACGAGGCCCGGGACCGGGTCCGGGCGGCGGTGGTGAACGCCGGCGAGGACTGGCCCAACCGGCGCATCACCGTCAACCTGCTCCCGGCCGACCTGCCCAAGCGAGGCCCCGGCTTCGACCTCGCGATCGCGGTCGTGATCCTCGCCGCGGCCGGGCGCGTGGCACTGCGATCGCTCGGCGGTGCCGCGCTGGTCGGGGAGCTCGGCCTGGACGGCCAGGTCCGACCCGTCCGGGGCGTGCTCCCGATGACCGCGGCCGCCGCCCGGGCCGACATCAGGCGACTGGTCGTGCCGGCCGACAACGCCGCCGAGGCGCTGCTCGTGCCGGAGGTGCAGGTCCGCGGGGTCAGCACGCTGGCCCAGCTCGTCGAGTTCCTGGTCGCCGGGACGACCCTGCCGCAACCGTCCACCCTCGAGGAGGAGGAACCGGGCGGCGACGGCCCTGACCTGTCGGAGGTGGTCGGCCAGGAGCGCGGGCGGTTCGCGCTCGAGCTCGCCGCCGCGGGGCGGCACCACATCGCGCTGTTCGGTCCGCCCGGCGCCGGCAAGACCCTGCTCGCGCAACGACTCCCCTCGATCCTTCCGCCGCTTTCGGACAAGGCCGCGCTAGAGGTGACCGCGCTGCACTCCATCGCGGGCAGGCTGCCGGTCGCGCCCCGGCTCATCCGGCGGCCGCCGTTGCAGGCACCGCACCACACGGTGAGCGCCGCCGCTCTGGTGGGTGGCGGCAGCGGCGTGGCCCGACCCGGAGCGATCTCGCTGGCTCATCACGGAGTCTTGTTTCTCGATGAAGCTCCAGAGCTCAAGCCGCACGTTCTCAACGCGCTGCGCCAACCGCTGGAGGACGGGTACGTGAACATCGCCCGGGCCCTGGGCAGCACCCGGTACCCCGCGCGCGTGCAGCTCGTGGTCGCCGCCAACCCCTGCCCGTGCGGGCGCAACGACGCCGGCTGCACGTGCACCCCGGCGGCCCGCCGGCGCTACCTCGGCCGGCTTTCCGGACCGCTGATGGACCGCATCGACCTGCAGGTGACGCTCCTGCCGGTGAGCGCCGCCGAGCTCGCGGGCGGCACCGAGGCACCCGAGTCGTCGGCGTCCGTGCTCGCGCGTGTGGTCACGGCCCGGGCAGCGGCGGCGGGGCGCTGGCAGGAGCACCCGTTCGACGTCAACGCCGACGCTCCTGGCACTGTGCTGCGATCGCCCCCGTACCGGCTGCCCGCCACGGCGACGGTCACGCTCACCCATCAGCTCGACTGCGGCACTCTCTCGGCCCGCGGGTACGACCGGGTGCTCCGCATTGCCTGGACGATCGCCGACATCGACGGCCGCGCGGCACCCACCAAGTCCGATGTGGACGAGGCCCTGGAGCTCCGCATCGGTAAGTCTCCATGACGGCTCCCGCGGCGGAGCCCCAGCTCGACGAGGTGCGGGTCGCCCGCATCGTGCTCGGACACCTGGCCGAGCCGGGCCGGCGCGACCTGGGCGTGCTCGTCCGGTCCGTGGGGCCGGTGGAGGCACTGGCGCGGATAAGATCCGGCGCCGCGCCGCGGTCACTTCAGGAGGCGACGGCGGCCCGGTTGTCCACACTGGACCCCGGAAGTCAGGCCCGGCACGCCGTCGATCAGGCGACCAAGCTCGGTGCTCGGATCATCACCCCGGAGGACGGCGAGTGGCCGCCCCGGCTCGACGATCTGGTCGCGATCAGCCAACCCGTCGCCAACGTGGTCGACCGCGACACTGACCCGCCGCACTGCCTCTGGCTGCGCGGGCCCTGGCCGCTGCAGGAGGCGTGCCAGCGTTCCGTGGCGCTGGTCGGTGCCCGCGCGAGTACGTCGTACGGAGACCACGTCGCCGCCGACCTGGCCTACGGGCTCGCCGACCAGGGTTGGACGGTCGTCTCCGGCGGTGCGTTCGGCATCGACGCGGCCGCCCATCGCGGGGTGCTCGCGGCCCACGGCCGCACGGTCGCCGTGCTCGCCAGCGGTATCGACCGGCCCTACCCGCAGCCCCACCAGCTCCTGTTCGACCGGATCGCCGAGTCCGGGCTGGTGCTGTCGGAGTGGCCGCCCGGGGCCGACCCGCACCGGCACCGCTTCCTCGTCCGCAACCGGGTGATCGCGGCGCTCGCGCGGGGCACGGTGCTGGTCGAAGCGGGCGCCCGCAGCGGCGCCCGGCAGACGGTCCGCCGCACCCGGCAACTGGGTCGGATGGTGATGGTGGTGCCCGGGCCGGTGACCTCGGCGCTCTCCATCGGCGCGCACGAGGAGCTACGCGAGCCCGACACGATCCTCGTGGCCAACACCGGGCACGTCCTCGACGCGGTCGGCTCCATCGGAGCGGACCTCGCGCCAGTGGTGCGCGCCGAGCCGATGCCACGCGATGCACTGTCCACACTCGAGCGACAGGTCCTCGACGGTGTCCGGCCACGGAAGATCCTCACGGCCGAGCAGATCGCTGCCGCGGTCGGCGTCTCGCCCCGCGACGCCCGGCGTACGCTGCCCGCGCTGGAACGGGCGCGGTTCGTGACCGCCGGCGGCGCCGGCTACCGGCTGTGGCGCAAGTCCGACGACAAGCCGCCCGGCCGCCGGAGACGCTCACCCGCGGCCCGGCCCTGGTCCATCGTGGACCAGGCCCGGGCTGCCACAGCTCAGTGGTCGAACGCTCACCGGGGCAGCTCAGGGAACGGCGCGGCGCAGCACCAGCCAGCCGGCGGCCCCGGCCAACACCATCGGCACCAGCGACCACCCGATGGTGACGGAGAGCCAGGACTGATCAGCGAGCCAGGTGAAGACCGCCCGCCACCCGTCGAGATACCCGATCAGCGCCGCCACGCCACCCGCGACCAGGATGACGAGGATCGACAGGAAGAAGATGCCGTTCGCGCCCCAGCGCTTGCTGACCGTGCCCATGAACAGGCCCACGGCGCTCATCAGCAGCAACGGCACGGTGTAGACCAGGATCGTCAGCGGCGAGCCGCTGTGCGTCAACGGCAGTGGGTCGAAGAAGCGCAGGTTCACACCCCACCCGTCGGTCGCTCGCTCAACGGCGCCGCAGCCGTACAGGAACAGCCCGAAGAGCAGCGACTGACCCGAGGCCACCAGCACGGCGGCGGCGTAGAACGTACGCCGGGTCGCGCCCAGGCCAACCGCGAAGCTGAAGGTCTGGTGCAGCCCTTGCGCGCAGACGGCCAGCTGGACGATGTACAGGCTGGCGAGCCCACCGGTGGTGGGGTTCTCCACCGCTTCACCGACGCCGCCAGCGAAGATCATCCAATTGATGACGAACGACGATCCCATGATGGCCAGCGGAAAGCCGATCGCCACCGGCGCGTTCGTGAGCAGGACCCGCGCGACTGCCAGGACCCGCCCGAGCGGGA
This sequence comes from Micromonosporaceae bacterium, assembly GCA_052038195.1. Lineage (GTDB taxonomy): Bacteria > Actinomycetota > Actinomycetes > Mycobacteriales > Micromonosporaceae > DATBGZ01. The sequence goes on from JBQGBY010000104.1 coordinate 64,138, forward strand.
GGGCGACGCGGGGTGCGGGTTCGAGAGCAGCGGCGGTCATGATTCCGCCTCCGCGGAGGAAAGTACGTCGGCGGTCATGATTCCGCCTCCGCGGAGGAAAGTACGTCGGCGGTCATCGGGGCTTCTCCTTCGATCCATTCGGGTCGGCTGCGCCGCCGACGAGGCTGACGACCAGTTGCTGCAGCGACACCGGCTCAAGCTGCACTCCGAGGCGCTCGGCGGTGGCCCGGGTGTCGGCATCGACCGCGCCGCGCAGGGTCGCCCGGGTCACCGGACCAACGCTCGTGCGGTGCAGCTCCGTCCGCGAAGCGGCGAAGCTCTGCACGGCAGTCGCCGGCCCGGTCACGGTCACCACCTGCCCGCGCAGGCGGTCCGTCGCCTCGTCCACGAGCAGCCGACCGCGATCCAGCAGCAGCACGTGCTCGACCAGGTCCGCCACCTCGTCGATGAGGTGGGTGGAGAGCACGACCGTCCGTGGGTGCTCGGCGTAGTCGGCCAGCAGCCGGTCGTAGAACAGCTGACGCGCCACCGCGTCGAGGCCGAGATAGGGCTCGTCGAAGAGGGTCAGTGGGGCCCGGGACGCGAGGCCCATGATGACTCCGACCGCGGAGAGCATGCCCCGCGACAGTTTCTTGATCAGCCGCGATCGCGGCAGGCCGAACTCGTCCACAAGGGACTGTGCGAGCGCCTCATCCCAGTTCGGGAAGAGCAGGGCCGCCGCGCGCAGCGCGTGGTGCACCCGGAACCAGTCGGGGTAGCGCTGGTTCTCCCGGACGAAGCAGACGTTCGCCAGGACGGCGTCGTTCTCCCTCGGCGACGCGCCCATCACCGTGACCGAGCCGGAACTGGCGAGTTGCTGGCCGGTCAGGATCTGCATGAGGGTCGTCTTGCCGGCACCGTTGCGGCCGAGCAGGCCATAGATGACGTCGCGCCGCAGTGTGAAGCTCACCCCGTCGAGGGCGACCGCGCTGCCGAAGCGCCGGGACACGCCGGTGACCGTGGCGATCATGGGCGGGCAGGGGGGCGGGACCTGTGTCATCGTGACTTCTCCCAGGTGTCGATCATGTCCTTGAGCTCGGCGGTGCTGAATCCGAGCTTCTCCGCCTCGGCGATCAGCGGCCGCAGGTACCGGTCCGCGAACCGCTCCCGGCGTCGCAGGCGCAGCTTCGCCCCCGCTCCCGGTGACACGAACATGCCGATTCCTCGCTTCTTGTAGAGGATGCCGTCATCGACCAACTCGTTGATGCCCTTCGCGGCGGTGGCGGGATTGATGCGATGGAACGCGGCCAACTCGTTGGTCGACGGCACCTGAGCCTCCTCGGCGAGGGCGCCATCGATGATCGCGTTCTCGATCTGCTCGGCGATCTGGACGAAGATCGGTCGCCCCTCGTCCATCACGCGGCAGTCGCCTGGTTCAACGGTCCATTGGTCATGTAATGAACCATCGCACCAACGAAGCTGGCTGTCAAGCTCCGTTTCGCTTGACGCCCGCCCCCTCGCGCGTGATGGTCGACACATGGTCCAGCGACCGTCCACACGGGACATGCATGCCCGGCTGCCGGTGCCGATGCGCGATGCGGTGGACAACTTCGCCCGGTATCTCGGCGCTGAGCGCAACCGCTCGCCCCACACCGTGCGGGCCTATGTCGCCGACGCGGTGAGCCTGCTCGACCACGCCGCCGGCCTGGGAATCACCGAGCCGGCTGGTTTGACGATCGAGGCCTTGCGGCACTGGCTCGCCACGATGCGCACGCTCGGCGCGGCCCGGACCACCCTGGCCCGGCGGGCGGCGGTGGCCCGGGCGCTGACCGCTTGGGCCCACCGCGCCGGGCAGCTGCCCGAGGACGTCGGCGCTGGCCTGCACAGCCCGCGGGCGCGGCGCGGGCTGCCCCGGGTCCTGCGCGCCGACCAGGCCGCGACGCTCGTGACCGTCCCGACGGGTGCGGTCCGGCCTGACGGCTCGGTCCGGGCAGCGGCGGAGCGGGCCGTACGGGCGGATCCCGCCGCGGACGTCGCGACAAACCCCATCGGGCTGCGGGACCGCCTGCTCCTAGAGCTGCTGTACGCGACCGGAGTGCGGGTGTCGGAGCTGTGCGGCCTCAACCTCGCCGACCTCGACCGCGAGCGGCGGGTCATCCGGGTGTCCGGCAAGGGTGGCAAGGACCGCACTGTCCCCTTTGGACAGCCGGCCGAGGCCGCGCTCGATGCCTGGCTCCAGCGGGGCCGCCCGCGGGTGAGCCGTGACGGGACCGGGCCGGCCCTGCTCCTCGGCGCCCGCGGTGCCCGGCTGCACCCGACGATGGTCCGCCGGATCGTGCGTGCCCACGCCCGCGCCGCCGGCCTACCCGTCACGACGCCACACACGCTGCGGCACTCGGCCGCCACGCACATGCTCGATGGCGGCGCCGACCTGCGTTCGGTGCAGGAACTGCTCGGGCACGCGTCCCTGGCGAGCACCCAGATCTACACCCACGTCTCGGCCGAACGCCTGCGCTCGGCCTACGAGCAGGCTCACCCTCGCGCGTGACGGTCGCCCCGTGGCACCATTCCTCATGCTTCCGCGCCGAACGTCCGCTCGTCATGTCCCTGGCGCCGGCCGGAGCTTCATGGCGATGTTCCGCGCGCCCGGATGCCCGTCATGACCACGGTTGAGGGCGTGCCCGTTGAGTGGGAACGTCGGCGCGAGCTCTTCTCGCTCGACACGCGTACCACCCATCTCAACCACGGGTCGTTCGGCACGGTGCCGCTGCCCGTACAGCGGGCGCAGGAACGGCTGCGCCGCGAGATGGAGGCCAATCCCATGGCCTTCTTCACCCGCGGCCTGCTCGACCGGATCGCCCACGCCCGTACGCACCTCGCGACGTTCGTCCGCGCGGACCCGGAGGGAGTGGCGCTGGTCGCGAACGCCACGTCGGCGGCCAACGCCGTGCTGCGCTCGCTCCGTCTCGTCGGCGGGCAGGAGATCCTGCTGACCGACCACGGCTACGGCGCCGTGGCGCTGGCGGCGGAGGAGGTGGCCGGGCGGGTCGGCGCGACCGTCCGCGTGGTCCCTGTGCCGCTCACCGCCGACGACGACGAGGTGCTGACCCGGCTGGTCAACGCCGTGCGGCCCGGTCTGACCCGTCTCGCGATCGTCGATTGCATCGCTTCGCCGACCGCGAAGCTCTTCCCGGTCGACCGCGTCGCCGCCGCGCTGCGAGCCCGGGACGTACCGGTGCTCGTCGATGCTGCCCACGCCCCCGGCATGCTCGACGTCGATGTCACCGCGACCGGCGCTGATTTCTGGCTCGGCAACCTGCACAAGTGGGCGTTCGCGCCCCGGCCGAGCGCGCTACTCGCGGTGGCGCCCGAGCACCGGGCCGCGATGCGTCCGCTGGTCGTCTCCTGGCAGCAGCCGCAGGGCTTCCCGACGGCGCAGGAGTGGGCCGGCACGCTCGACTACACGCCCTGGCTCGCCGCCCCCACCGGAGTGCACGTCCTGCGGACCCTCGGCCCGGACCGCGCACGGTCCCACAACAACGCCCTCGCCGCCCAGGGGCAGCGCATCGTCGCCGAGGCGGTAGCCGCCCGGTGGCCCGGCGGCGGCCCGGCGGACGAGCTGCTTGAGCTGGCTCGGGAGGGCCGGCTCGGCAGCGACGTGGTGAGCATGCGCCTGATCCCGTTGCCACTGGAGACCGACGACGAGCCAGACGCCGTCGTCACGCTGCGAACCCGCCTCGCCGCCGAGCACCACATCGAGGTCGCGACAACCCGGTGGGGTAGCCGCGCACTGCTGCGATTGTCCGCGCAGGTCTACAACCAGATCGACGACTATGATCGCCTTGCCAGGACGCTCTGCCAGGTGCTCCCGCACTGAGTGGGATGAGTTGCCGGTCGGGCCCTCCGCCCTCACCCAGCCAATCGAACTCCATGCCCTCCATCCCGGAGAGCTGACGGACCAACGGTTTGAGGCGAACGCGGAGCGGGCCGAGCAGGAGCAGCGGGTTGAGGTAGGTCGGGCCACGGCGCAGACCCCAGTGCAGGCAGCTGTCGACAACGCAGCCCGGGTGGCCGGTGTCGAGCAGGCCGAGCGGGCTGCCGACGCCGACGATGTCTCCGATGTGGACAGTCCCGCTGACCGGCTCGTACGTCGTGCGGAGGCCGCCCGGGTGATCGACGCTCACCACGCCGCGGCCCGCCACTGTGCCCACGAACGCCACCACGCCCGCGCCGGCCGCGAGCACCGCCTCGCCCACGGCGCCAGCGAGGTCCACCCCGCGGTGGCCGGGCAGCCATGGCCGCGCGGGCGGGTCGAAGGCCCGCACCACCGCCGGCGTGCCCGCCAGTGGCCACGTCCATCGAGGAGCCCCGACTGCGCCGGCGGGCGCGGACGGCAGGACGAGCAGGGCGAGGCCAAGGCTTGCGGCAATCGGCGACATGGGCCCAGGCTGCGCGCCGCCGTGACCGGCCACGAGACCCCGAGCAAGATCTGTGGACAACGAAGGTGCCTGTGGACAACCGGCTGGGCTGTTGTCGCAGGTCACAGCCGCATGGACCACGGGCAGCGCCCCTGGCCGAGGTCCGCCGTCAGACGTCGATGATGGGCCATTCGGGTCCCAGGAACTGGGCCACGAGTTCCCGTTCCCGCGTCATCAGGGGGGTCATGGTGGCCGCCGCCTCGATGGCAGCGTGCGCGGTGCCCAGGCCGAGGACGCGGGCCCACCCGCCGAGCAGCGAGCACTCGTCGCGCTCCAGCGGTGTCACTACGACGTTCTCCAGTCCGCTCAGCAGGTCGAGCAGACTGGCTCCCTCGTCGTCAAGGTCGCGGTAGGCCGTGGCGAGACAGACGGCGGGCACGAGGGCCACCTCGCCATCCGCAGCGGTCAGCGCCAGGTACATTCCGACCTCGACGTTTCCACGGGCACATTCGACGAGGGCCGCGGTGTCGAGGACCAGCCCCGGGCGGGCCACGTCAGGAGGCGCTGCGCTTGATCAGGGCGCGCACTTCGGCGCTGCGGCGACGCATGTCGGGGGTGACCGACGCACGGAGCATGGCGTAGTTCTGGGCGACCCGGGCCATCTCGTCGTCGGTGAAGACGAACCCGAAGCCAGTCAGCGCGGCGCGAACGCTTTCACTCACCATGCGGGACCGCACCGAGTCCGTGACAAACGCGGAGACGTTCACCTCGCGCTCCAGCCGCTCGGCGACATCGTCCGGCACGCTGATGGCGATCTTCTTGGTCATACCGAGACAACGTACGGGTAGTACCGAGTGCGGCGCAAGCAGGACGAACTGGCCGGACCCGTCCGTTCAGGAGCCGAAACCACCCTCTGGAACGGCGATGTCTGGTTTATCCAGTTCCTCGACGTTCACATCCTTGAACGTCATGACCCGAACATTCTTAACGAACCTCGCAGGCCGGTACATATCCCACACCCACGCATCGTGCATCTCGACCTCGAAGTAGACCTCCCCGTCCACGTTGCGCACGTGCAGGTCCACCGAGTTGGCCAGGTAGAACCGGCGTTCGGTCTCGACGACGTAGGAGAACTGGCGGACGATGTCGCGGTACTCGCGATAGAGCTGAAGCTCCATCTCGGTCTCGTACTTCTCGAGATCCTCGGTGCTCATCCCGTCCCGCCCTTCGTGACCTTCGCCCGCCCACCACTCGCCGAGCCCCGGGCTGCCATGACGGTACTCCGGGCCCACCCGCCGGTGGACCCGACCACCACATCTTGCCGGGCCGCACTGCCCGATGCGCGGCTCGCCAGCGTCGCCGCATTGCCCGATGCGCGGCTCGCCAGCGTCGCCGCATTGCCCGATGCGCGGCTCGCCAGCGTCGCCGCATTGCCGGCTTCGCGGCTCGCAAGCGTCGCCGCGGCGACGTTGACGTACGAGAACCGGTGCTCCGGGCACG
>JBQGBY010000105.1:0-10435 GCA_052038195.1 Micromonosporaceae bacterium
CAGCCAGGCGCTGTGGGTGCCGTCGAGGTAGGTGGTCACGTTGGGCAGGGCCCCGAGGGCGGCCACGGCGTGGTTGAGCATGGCGAACCTCTCGGACGCCGCCGTGGCCGGGTTGGCCTCCGCCGGCTGGCACCACTCGAGGGCGTCGCTGCCATCGGCGCTGCCGTAGGGGTCGTACCAGGGGATGATGCCCAGCCCGTCCGGCTCGAGGATCACGAGGGCCGGCCGGTCGCCGATGCCGGCGGCGAACCCGTCGATCCAGGCCTCGTACTCGGCCTGCGTCGTGGCCCCACCGGCGGAGAACTGCGCGCAGTCGCGGAACGGGATGTTGTACGTCACCAGCACGGGCACCGACTTCTTGGCCGCCGCCAGGGTGACGGTCAATCGCACGTCCTGCTCGACCGACTTGGGCGTCCCGCCCTCGAACCACACGGCCTGCGGGGTGCGGGTGATCGCCCGGATCTGCGCGGCCGCCTCCTTGTCGCCCTGTGAGGTCAGCTCGGCGATCTGCTGCTTCGCCCCCTTCTGCGGTGGTGGGACGTACAGCTCGTCACCGGTTGCCCCGGGCGCGGCCGCCGCGGGCGCTGCCACGAACGCTCCGATCAGCAGCCCCGCCACCAGACTGGCGACCCGTCGCGTCAAGACCGACCTGCTGCTCTGCATGGCCCCTCCTCCATCGAGCTTGGGAGCGCTCCCATAGTACGCCATGCCTTGGTTCGCGGGAATGCCCGCCCCGGCACCACCGCCAGGCCGACCGTTTATGGTTCGCGCCATGGCGCGACTCGGGGCGGCAGAGCGAGCGAGGCTTCCCGACAGCGCCTTCGCCTACATCGATGCCCGCGGCCAGCGGCGGCTTCCGATCCACGACGCCGGCCACGTCCGCGCCGCGCTGGCTCGGTTCGACCAGGTCGCGTTCGATGACGACGCCGCGCGCGACCGGGCGCGCAAGCGGCTCCTGAACGCGGCCAGGAAGTTCAAGATCGTGCCCGTCGGGTTCATCACCAATCAGGTGCGGTCCGAGCTGGCGCGCCGCGACGACGAGCCGGTCCCGTTGCCCTCGGGCTTCGTGACGATGCTCCTCACCGACATCGAGGGATCCACGGCGCTGCTCCACCGCCTCGGCGACGACTACGGCGACCTGCTCGAGCGGGTTCGGGCCGTCCAGCGCGACGCCGCGCTCGGGACGGACGGCCATGTGGTCGAGACGCGGGCCGACGAGTTCTTCGCGGTGTTCGAGCAGCCGGCGGCCGCCCTGTCCACGGCGTTGACGGTGCAGCGTGAGCTACGCGCGCGGGTCTCGGATGGCGACGAGGACGTGCGGGTCCGGGTCGGGATCCACAGCGGCTACCCCAGGATGGTCAAGGCCAACTACCTCGGCATGGCCGTGCACACCGCGGCGCGGATCTGCAACGCCTCGCACGGGGGACAGATCGTCGTGTCCGGCGACTTCCGCACCGCGGTCGGCGGCTTCGTCCCGGACGGCGTGCGCCTGCGCAGGCTCGGCACGTACGCGCTGCGCGGCCTGCCCGACGAAGTCGAGCTCTACCAGGTGGCGGCCAAGGGGCTCCCGAGCCGCTTCCCCCCGCTCAGGGTCTCGCTCTGAGCGGAGGAGCGGGATCGACGCGCACGACCTCGCCACCCGAGTCCGCCGAGGCGTACATGGCGTCGACGACGCGATGGGCCGGGAGGGCGTCGGCAAGCGACGGCTGCGCCGGCGTGCCGTCACGCACCGACGCGAGGAACGCCGTGGCGGGGTTGACCGTGGTCGTGTCGCCGGCCTCGGCGATGGCCGACGCGAGGTCACGCCCGGCGAGCACCCGCTCATCCTCGCCGGTGAACTGCCAGCGCACCGGGCCTGAGAAGTCGCCCTCGAGCGCGACGAACAGCCGCTCGCACAGCACCTCGACGCGGCGCAGGCTCGGGCGCTCGAGCACGTCGTGCCAGACCGATGTCAGCGTCGCTGCCGGCCCGCCGGCGAAGTCCAGGCGCGCGACGGCCACGTCGTCGATGCCGTCGTGGCCGTGGACCGCCCGGGTCGTCGCACTCACACCCCTCACCGGGCCGACCAGCCACTGCAGGATGTCCACGTCGTGGATCGAGTGCTCGAGCAGCGTGCCCCGGCCCGCGACGCTCGCGTCGGTGCGCCAGGTCGAGCCGTAGATGCCCTGGTCGGGGATGTACTGGTCGTCGCGGAACACGACGGCCAGCACGCGGCCCGCCCGTTCGTCGCGCACGAGGCGGCGCACCCAGCGGAACGACGGCAGGAAGCGGAGGACGAGACCCACCTGGTTCACGACGCCGGCGCGGGCGACGGCGTCGGCCATGCGCTCCGCTGTCACCGCATCGAACGCCAGCGGCTTCTCGCAGAACACCGCCACACCCGCCGCCGCGGCCACCTCGACCAGGCGCGGGTGGGCCGCGGTCCACGCCGTGACGTAGACGGCGTCGACCAACCCCGGGAGCTCGTCCTCGCCCACCACCTCGGCACCGTGGTCGGCGGCGAACTTCGCGGCGCGGGCCTCGTCGGGGTCGTGGACGGCGACGATCTCGTTGTCGACCCGGCTGGCCCTCAGCGCCGAGACGTGGATTCCGGAGACGAACCCCGCGCCGTAGAAGCCGATCCGCACGGTCACCGGCCCATCCTGCCGAAACTGAGCCGCTCGGCGCACTCGTTCCGGGCGCCGAAGTGGTTGCCCCAGCAACCACGATTGCGCCAAGAACCGGTGCGGCGAGCGGGCTTCCGTTCGCACTGCCGCAAAGAGCTTGCCCGCCGGCCAGATAACCGTTATCTTAATAGATAACCGTTAGATCAAGGAGGTCGGATGCGGCAGGAAGTGGTGCTCGCGATGCTGGCCAAGGAGCCCTCCTATGGCTACGAGCTGCGGGCGCGGCTGCGCGAGGCCCTGGGGCCCCTCGGCGAGGCCATGAACCCGGGGCAGGTCTACGTGACGCTGACCCGGCTGGAGAAGACGGGCCTGGTGACCTCGCGCCGGGCGGAGGGGCTGGCGGACCGGCCGGACCGCACCGTGTACGGGCTGACCCCGGCCGGTCAGGAAAGGGTCGCCGAGTGGTTGGCCGAGGTGAGTTGGCCCAAGCCCGACCTGGCGGAGTTCCACCTCAAGCTGGTCGCGGCGGCAGCGGGCGGCCTCGCCGACCCGATCAGCATCGTGGACGCCCAGCGCCGCGAGCTGCTGCGCCGGCTGCGCGACGCGCAGCGGGCGGCGCTGGCCGAGCCCGACGGCTCCGACGCGGGCCTGTTGCTGGAGGGCGTCGTGCTGCGGCTGCAGGCCGACCTGCGCTGGCTGGAGGCCTGCGAACAGACCTGGACCGACCGGAGGAGCAGATCGTGAATGACACCGGCGACAGTGGCGGCACCGCCGACACCACCGTGCTTCGGGCCCGCGGGCTGCGGAAGCATTACGGCCAGGGCGAGGGACTCGTGCGCGCCGTTGACGGAATCGACCTCGACGTCGCCCCCGGAGAGACGGTGGCGGTGATGGGGCCCAGTGGCTGTGGGAAGTCGACGCTGCTGCACCTGCTGGGCGGTCTCGACCGGCCCACGGACGGGGAGGTGTGGCTGGGTGGGCGGCGCATCGACCAGATGCGGGAGAAGGCGCTGGCCCGGCTGCGCCGCACTGCGGTCGGGTTCGTGTTCCAGGCGTTCCACCTGATGGAGGAGCTCAGCGCCATCGAGAACGTCGAGCTCCCGGCGCTGTTGGACGGGCGTTCGCCGCGGGCGGCGCGGCGCCGCAGTGTGGAGTTGCTCGAGCGGGTCGGGCTCGCCGACCGGGCGGGGTTTCTCCCCTCGGCGCTGTCGGGCGGCCAGCGGCAGCGGGTGGCGATCGCGCGGGCACTGAGCAGCGAGCCCCTCGTGGTGTTCGCCGACGAACCCACCGGCAACCTCGACAGCGCCGCAACCGTGGAGGTCCTGCGGCTGTTCGACAGCCTCCACCAGGCCGGGCAGACCCTGGTCGTCGTCACCCACGACGAGCGGATCGCTGCCACCGCCGACCGCCTCATCTCCATGCGCGACGGGTCGTTCGTCGACGAGACGAGGCTGACCGGCGGCACCACGGGCGGGCTGGGGGCCCTGGTGGGGCTGGAGGGCTGACCGGTGGGGCGGATACTCCTTGTATTCCGCCTGGCCGCCGGGAACCTCCGGCGGCGCCCGGCAGAGGCCGCGCTGTTGTTGCTGGCGGTCACGGCGGCCACCACCACGCTCACGCTCGGGCTCGTCCTGCGGGGGGTGACCGACGACCCCTACCAGACGACCCGCGAGGCCACGGCCGGGCCCGACGTGGTCGCCAGCACCGCCGCCGACCCCTTCCTCGGCCAGCCCGTCGATCCCGCCGGGCTGGAGGCGCTGGCCGGCGCTCGCGGCGTCGTCGACCACAGCGGGCCGTACCCGGTGATCGGGGCCGAGCTCGAGACGGACGGTGCCACCGGGTCGCGGCGCACCCCTCGGGGCGAGGCGATCGGCGGTTCGGCGGGGGTCTGGGCCGTCGGGCGCGACACGGCGGCGGCAGCTGTCGACCGGCCCGAGGTGACCGAAGGCACCTGGGTACGCGACGGCGGCGTGGTGGTCGAGGCCGGCTTCGCCGACGCTCTCGACGTGCACGAGGGCGACCGGGTGACGCTTCGGACCCGTGCGTGCACATTCCAGACCCCCGCCCGGCCAGCGGAGTGCGAGGTCGTGAGCAGCCGCTCCTTCCGGGTTGTCGGGGTGGCGGTCACCGCCGCCGCCAGGCCCTATCCCGACGTGTGCTTCGCACCGTCATGCCCCTGGGCCGCGGAGGCCATGGAAGATGCGATGGCTGACGGCCCGCCGCCAGGTGAGCCGGACCAGCCGGTCGACGACGACACCCTCGCCGCGGAGCCACCGGTCGAGCCCGGGCTGGTATGGCTCACCGACGCGGACGCCCGGAGCTTCGCCCCCGGAGCGCAACCGCAGTCCTACGTCGTGAACCTGAAGCTGGCCGATCCGACGGACGCGCCCGCGTTCGTCGATGCCCACTTCTCGCCGTTGACGGGCACAGAGATCCTCGAGCCGTGGCAGGACATCCGCGGGGCGCACGAGGAGGTGGTGCATGATCAGCAGCGGGTCCTGCAGATCGGCAGCAGGCTGGTCGCCCTGCTCGCCGTGGCCAGCATTGCGGTCCTCGTCGGCGGCCGGATGGCCGACCAGACCCGGCGTGTCGGGCTGCTCAAGGCCGTTGGCGGCACCCCGCGCCTCGTCGCCGTCGTGTTGCTCGCGGAGTACATCGTCGTGGCGCTGGTCGGGTCCGCGGCCGGGCTGGCGGCCGGATGGCTCGCCGCCCCCTTGCTCACCGACCCCGGGGCGGGCCTGGTCGGCAGCGCGGGTGCGCCGTCGCTCACCATGTCGATAGTCGGCGTGGTCACGGCCGTGGCGCTCGGCGTCGCGGCGGCCGCGACCTTCGTGCCCGCGGTGCGCGCGGCGCGCACCAGCACCGTCCAAGCCCTGGACGATGCCGCGCGCCCACCCCGGCGCAGCCCCTGGCTGATCGCTGTCTCGGCACGCCTGCCCGTCCCGCTGCTCCTCGGGCTGCGTGTCGCCGCCCGCCGGCCGCGCCGCGTCGTGCTGAACACGGCCAGCATCTTCGTCACCGTCACGGGGATCGTCGCCGTGCTGGCCGCCCGCACACAGAACAACCAGGACGCACAGCTCGTCGGCGGGACCGATCCTGGGACCGTCAAGCTGAACCAGGTGCTGCTGGTGATCACGGTCACGCTGGTGGCCCTCGCCGCGGTCAACGCCATCTTCGTCACCTGGGCGACCGCCCTCGACGCCAAGCACTCCTCGGCCCTGGCCCGAGCGCTCGGCGCAAGCCCCCAGCAGGTCAGCACCGGACTTTCGGCCGCCCAGGTGCTCCCGGCGCTCGTCGGCGCCACCCTGGGCATCGCGGGAGGCCTCGGGCTGTTCGCCGCCCTGGGCGGCGGCGAGGACGGGATGACGGGCCCGCCGTTGTGGCAGCTGCTCGCCGTGGCGCCGGTAACCGTGCTCGTGATGGCGGCCCTCACGACCGTCCCCGCCCGCGTCGGCGCCCGCCGCCCGGTGGCCGACACCCTTCGATCCGAGCACGCCTGACCCTCGGCAGCGCGCCTCCGCGTGGCCGGGCCGATGTGCCTAGGCTGCGCCCGGGATGGCGACGAGCCTCGAGTGGTACGGCTGTGCAACGTTCGCGCTGCGCACCGCCGGCCTGACCATCTTCCTCGATGCGTACATCGACCGCGCCCCGGGCGCCGCCGGCACCGGCCTCAGCGCCGACGACGTCGACCGGTGCGACTGGATCGTCGTCGGGCACTCCCACTTCGACCACCTGTACGGCGCCGAGCGGATCGCCCGCAACACCGGCGCCCGGATCGTCGGCAGCTACGAGACCGTCCGCATCATGGAGCAGGCCGGCGTGCCGGTGGACCGGATGATCTGCGTGGCCGGCGGGGAGACGGTCGAGCTGTCCGACGACGTGCGGGTGTCGGCGTACCCGAGCCAGCACTCGTGCGTGTGGTCGCACGGCCAGATGACCCAGGCCGACGAGGTCTGCCTCGGCGACCTCGGCCTCACGTGGCAGGAGCAGCAGGCGCGCTTCGAGAAGCTGGTCGTGCACCTCGCCGGCCTGGATCCCTCGTCGCGCGAGCACCTCCTCCGCGCGCAGCAGGGCGACCGGGGCGACGGCGGCGCGCTCGTCTACGTCTTCGACACGCCCGACGGCCGGCTCTTCTACCAGGACACCTCCGGGCACTGGTCCGCCATCATGCGTGACCTACGACCCGACGTGGCCATCGTGGCCGCGGCCGGCCGGGGGAACATCGACGGGGAGCCGATCCAGGGTTCCCTGGCCCAGTTCGTGGCCAGGGAGGTCGAGCTGCTCCGGCCGCAGCGCGTCGTGCTCTCGCACCACGACAACTGGCTTCCCGGCTTCTCGGTGGACACCGACGTGGGGCCGATCCGCGACGAGCTGGCACGCGTCGCGCCCGGCGCCGAGCTGGTCGACCTCGGCTACCTCGACGGCACCCGGATCCTGGGGTAGGCGCTCACTGCGAGGTCTGCCGGAGCCCCTCGCGGGCGGGGTCCGCTCGCCCGGGCGGTGACGCCGGGCTCGGTGTGGGTGCGGCGAGCGCGGTCCAGAGTGCGAAGGCGAGCAGCGACAGGCCGAGCGCCACGTCGAGGAAGACGAACGTGTTCTGGAACGCGCTGAGGTCGCCGATCGAGATGTCCCGGTAGTGCAGGACGCTGATCAGCCCGCTCGCCGAGTACACACCGATCCATGCCGCTGCCTCGGGTCGGCGACCCTCCCGGAAGCGCCGGTAGCCGATGATGCCGACGAGGGTGAAGAGGACCCAGGACACCGGGATCACCCATTGCTTGATGAGCCCGCCGGGGAACGACGGATCGGACACCGTGTAGTCGTCGTACCGGACGGTGTTGTCGGCGTAGTGGACGAACGACTCGGCGATCGCCAGCACCAGCAACACGCGCAGGATGGCGGTCGGGCGATCGACGTCGGCCGCGGTTGAGCGCACGCGCCACCTCCTCACTCGATCGATCGTTCTACTACTAGACCCGCGGGGTGAGCGGACGCCGGGCTGGGTAATCGAATCCGGCATGGAACGAGCCCAGGACCGCACTCCGACGGAGGGCCACGGCGGGAGCGGCGGTACCCGCTCGGCGCTCTGGTTGCCCCTCTTCGACGAGCTCGCCGACCCGGTGACGGTCGCACGCGTGGCCGCCGAGGCGGAGGAGGCCGGCTGGCACGGCGTCTTCGTGTGGGACCAGCTGCGCTGGCCGGCGCCGGTGACGCAGGTGGCCGACCCGTGGATCTCCCTCGCCGCCATCGCCACCGCCACCGAACGGGTGCGCCTCGGCCCCATGGTCACCCCCCTGCCCCGCCGCCGACCGGCCAAGGTCGCCAGGGAGTCGGCGACCCTCGACGGGCTCAGCGGCGGCCGTCTCACCCTGGGGGTGGGAATCGGACTCGATCGCTTCGCCGCCGAGCTGTCCAAGACCGGCGAGGAGCTCGACGACCGCCTTCGCGGCCAGATGCTGGACGAGTCACTGCGGATCCTGACGGCCGCGTGGTCCGGTGAACCCGTGCATCACCGCGGCGGGCACTACACCATCGACGGCATCCAGTTCCTGCCGCGGCCCGTGCAGCGCCCCGGCGTGCCGGTGTGGGTCGCGGGCTTCCCGGGCAACGTCAAGCCTGTGCGCCGGGCTGCACGCTACGACGGGTTCTTCCCCGCCAACCTCGATCACCCGGATCGGCTGGCCGAGGTCGCGGCGACGATCGCCGAGCTGCGAGGGGGCGACATGGCCGCGTACGACATCGCCGTCGGGCTCCCCATCGGGGTCGACCCGGCGCCGTACGCCGAGGCGGGCGCCACGTGGTGGCTGCCCGAGTTCGCGCCCGAGACGGTGTCCCTCGATGCCGTGCGGGGCGTGCTGCACGACGGGCCGATGGCGCTGCGGCCATGAACACGATCGGCAACAGCGACTTCTATGACGCCGAGGTGCACCGGCACAACGAGCATTTCCGCGCCGCGGCCGCCGTGCGCGCACACGACCGGGTGCTCGACATCGGCTGCGGTGCGGGCCAGTCGACCCGCGAGGCCGCCCGGGCCGCGGTCGACGGGGGCGCCGTGGGGGTCGACGTCTCGGAGGCCGCCCTGGAGCGTGCCCGCCGGCTGAGCCGGGAGGAGGGGCTCGACAACGTCGCCTTCCAGCTCGGCGACGCCCAGACGCACGCGTTCCCGCCGGCACACTTCGACCTCTGCATCAGCCGCTTCGGCACGATGTTCTTCGCCGACCCCGTCGCCGCGTTCACCAACGTCCGCCGGGCCCTCCGCCCCGGCGCCCGTCTGGTGGTCATGGTCTGGCAGGGCGCCGGCCGCAACGAGTGGTTCACCGCCACCCGCCAGGCCATCGCCGGGTCGAGGACACCGGCCGCGTCGGCGAGCGACCTCGAGCCCTTCTCGCTGGCCGACCCCGCCGGCACGGAGCGCACGCTCGCGACCGCCGGCTTCGCCGGGATCGGCTTCGCGGACATCCATGAACCCGTGCTCTACGGCCCCGACCCCGCCGCAGCCTGCGACGCCGTGCTCGGCCTGCGGCACGCCCGCGACCTCCTCGCCGGCCTCGACGCGCCCACGGCCGAGCACGCCCTCGACCGGCTCCGGGGCACGCTCGCCGGGCACGACACGGGCAGCGGCGTGTACTTCGACTCGCGCGCCTGGATCGTGACGGCACATGCGTGACCGGCGGCGGGTCCGCTACCCGGGCGACGTCGGTGCGATCGGCTCTGTGCTCTGGACGACCGGGGTGTCCGGATAGGCCTGGACGGCGGCGTGCTCGGCCACCTCGGGCGAGACGAAGCTCTTGTGGCTGCGGAGCTCGAGGCCGTTGTCCGTGACGCGGTACGACCAGCGCCACCGTCCGTCGGGATCCGGGTAGATGAGGATCGTCGCCCCGTCCTCGCCGGGCGCGAGCGCGGCGGGCTCCGCCTCCGGGGGCGCGACCCCGTCGCCGCCTGGCTTGACAACGGCGCGCAGCGGCAGCTCGGCGAAGCGCTCGACGCTGCTGGCCAGGAGCGCGGTCATGAGCCGGTAGGTCGCGTAGCCGACGATCAGCGGGAGGACCGGGACCAGGATGCGGAACGTCCAGCTGATCGTCGCGACCGACGTCGAGAACCGGTGGGCGATCAGGTCGTTGCTGCCAGCCAGCTGCAGCAGCACGAAGAAGGTGAGCGCGGTGATCCCGAAGGCCGTCCGCACGGGATGGTCCCGGGCCCGGTCCAAGAGGTGATGGGGCCGCCGATCCCCGGCGAACCGCGCTTCCAGGAACGGCCACAGGTACAGAGCGCCGAAGGTCACGGTCGGCACGAGCACCCCCGGATAGAAGGGATTGGGGATCTCGTAGGAGAAAGCGCGGATCTCCCACGGCGGGAAGATGCGCAGCGCGCCCTCCAGCCACCCGAGCCACCAGTCGGGCTGCGCCGGCGAGGGCACCTCGGAGACCCGGAATGGGCCGTACACCCACACGGGGTTGACCTGGACGAGCCCACCCATGGCCATGATCACCGCGGAGACTGCGAAGAACAGGCCCATCGAGAACGCTGCGTACGTGGGCCACAGCCTGGGGCCCACGACGTTGCTCTCGCGGCGGCCCCGGACCGGGAAGTCGGTGTGCTTCTGCCGCCAGATCAGGGCCAGGTGCACCGCGAGCAGGGCTACGATGGCGGCGGGCACGAGCATGACGTGCGTCACGAAGAGGCGGGGGATGATCGCCTCGGCCGGGAACTCGCCGCCGAAGATCAAGAACGCGATCCAGGTTCCGACCACCGGCACGGACAGGGCGATCGAGTACGCGATGCGCAGCCCCGTGCCGGACAGCAGGTCGTCCGGCAGGGAGTAGCCGGTG
>JBQGBY010000106.1:0-2768 GCA_052038195.1 Micromonosporaceae bacterium
TGCGAGCAGAGCCGGGAACCCGGGGAAGAACGCCTCGTTCGGCACGCCGGTGGGCTCGCCGCCGTAGCCGTACAAGGCGATGCCCCAGAAGTGGTGGAAGTCCCACTGCTGCCAGCGCTCGAGCAAGGGCTGGACGCCGAGCTCGGTTGCGAACAGCCAACCAACGGCGCCGGCCACGACCCATACCGATGCGCGGCTGGCCAGCCACACCAGGACGGCGTCTCGATCGGTTGACGGCTGGCGGGCGACCCAGGACCGGGTGCGCTCGATCAGGTCCGGTCCCTGCTGCTGCCGCCGCTCCTCCTCCGCGTTGATCCTGGCGAAGTGGGGGCGGTCGAGGCGTCGGAGTGGCCCACTTCGCCATGATCAACGTAGGGGCGGACCGGGTCCGACCACGGCTGCATGATGTCGCGCACCACGACGCCGGCCAGCCAGGCCAACCCGGCGATGCGGATCGCCGTCGCCGCCACGAAGCCACCCGATCCGATCAACGGCGCGCTGCTGTCGTACAGCGTCGCCAGATGCCACCACACGGCTACGAAGTACAGCACCTCGGCGCTCTGCCAGATGAGCAGGTCGCGCCAGCGCGGGCGGGCCAACGCCGCCAGCGGTAGCAGCCAGAGCGCGTACTGCGGCGACCACACCTTGTTGACCAGCAGGAAGGCCGCCACGGCGAGGAAGGCCAACTGGGCCAGCCGGGGCGGTTCGGGCGCGGCCAGCCCGACGAGAACGACCAGGGTCAGCAGGACGGCTGCCAATGGGAGCAGGACCGGCTCGATCCGGCCCGGCAGCAAGCCGGGCACCAGCAGGTCGATCGCATACCAGGGCGAGCCGAGGTCCGCACCTCGCTCGCTGTTGAACGTGTAGAAGTGGCGCCAGCCCTCCGGGGCCCAGAAGTAGGCGGGCAGGTTGACCGCCGCCCAGGCGGCCACCGCCGTCCCGAGCGTGACCAGGTAGTCGCCTACCGCCCGGCGCCGGTCGGGAGCCCGCCAGGCGAGCACCAGCATCGGGCCGAGCAGGAGCACCGGATACAGCTTCGCCGCCGTGCCGAGCCCGACCATGAGGCCGGCGAGAACCGGCCGTTCCCGGGTCCAGGCCAGCACCGCCAGGCTGGTGAGGGCCACCGCGAGCAGGTCCCAGTTGATCGTCGCAGTGAGAAGCAGCACCGGCGACGCCGCCACCAGCATCGCGTCCCAGGGCCGGCGGGAAACGGTCCGCGCTGTCGCGACGACTGCGACCAGCGCGGCCAGCCCCATCAGGACGGCGGTCACGTCGTAGAAGCGCACACCGCCGACAAGCGCCTCTTCGACCGGATCGTCGCCGGAGTCGCCGATCTCCGCGAGGCCGCGCGCCGCGTATGCAGAGACCTGGATCACGGCTGCGGCCAGGACCGGGTACTCCAGCGGTGCGTCACGGTAGGCCAGCCCGTCGGCGAGACCTCGCTCGCGATACAGAAATGGCACGTCGCTGTAGCACAGACCGGTCCAGATCGCCCGGTCGCCCCGGTTCTCCCACCGGTCGCCGTGACAGCCGGAGTCGGCCAGCACGCCGAGCCCGAGCACGACGCACACCACCGCGAGCGCGACCCGAACCGGCCCCCACCACCCACGCCCGGGTGCGGCGTATCGGCCGACCGGGCCGCCAACCGCCTCGCTGGCGGCGGCGACCAGCGGGTCGTCACGACTCGGCAGCGCGATCGGCGTACTCACCCGGCCGAAGGTACCGACCGGGCGAGTTCCGCCACCCGACCGGGCGAGTTCCGCCGCCCACCCGGACGGACCGGTCTACGAGCCGCGGTCTCCGAGCCGCACGTCGACGGTGGACCCGGCCTCGATGGATGCTCCCGGGCCGGGGTTCTGATCGACGACCACGCCGTTCGGGTTGCCCATGAAATTCGGCACGAGTCCGACGGCGTTGAGCGCCTGTTCAGCTTCGGCCATGCTCATGTCGGTGAGATTGGGGACCGTTACACCCTGCGGCTCGGGTTCGACCGCGACGACGATGGTCACGGTCGAGCCGGCCGGTGCCGACGCTCCACCCGGCGGACCCTGGTCGACGACCTGTCCCGGCGGTGCCTGGTCGGTCTCTGCGGTTTCCACGGACACCTGGAAGCCGGCCCGCCGGAGGGTCCGCTCCGCCTCGTTCTGCTGCATTCCGACGACGTCGGGGATCTCGGCCTCCGGATCCTCGGTCGGTCCGATCGGCGTGCAGTCCGGCGGCGTGCCCTCGGTCCCCGGCGGGCAGACCTCGATCGTCGGCCGCGGCGTCGCAGTCGGGTCCTCGGCGAAGTCCGGGCGCTCCGGGAACTCCAGCACCTCGGCGCCTTCCAGTGCCCCGCGCATGAACGCCGTCCAGGTCCGCCCCGGGTACTTGCCGCCGGTGAACGTCGACTCACCCCCGGTGCCGTCCAGTGACAGCATCGACCCACCGTTGGCGTAGTCGCTCTTGAAGTACACGACGGAGGCAGCCAACTGCGGGGTGTACCCGGAGAACCACGACCCGAGATCCTCTGCCTGACCGGTCTTGACCGCGACGGGGCGGTCGAGAGCCTGTGCGACGGTTCCGGTTCCGTCCTCGGCCACCTGGGTCAGGGCGTACGTCACCTCGGCGGTGATGTCGGGCTCGAACACCTGCTCCGGTTCCGGCTCGACCTCGTGCCGGACGGCCCCGGACAGGTCGGTGACCTTCGCGACCGTGTACCAGTCCGACTGCTTGCCCTGCGCGGCCAGCGTCGCGTACATGTCCGCCATCTGGACCGGCGGGATCGA
>JBQGBY010000107.1:0-15729 GCA_052038195.1 Micromonosporaceae bacterium
CGCTGAGCAACTGGGGCACGATCGTGGTCTCCACATCGGAGGAGACGCCCGAACCCCGGGTGCGGAACACCGAGTCCATCTCGTCGAAGAAGACGATGACGGGCGTGCCCTCGCTCGCCTTCTCCCGCGCGCGCTGGAAGATGAGCCGGATGTGCCGCTCGGTCTCGCCGACGTACTTGTTGAGCAGCTCCGGGCCCTTGATGTTGAGGAAGTAGCTGGTCCGCTTCTCCTCGCCCTGCCGCTCGGCCATCTTCTTCGCCAGCGAGTTGGCCACCGCCTTGGCGATGAGCGTCTTGCCACAGCCGGGCGGACCGTAGAGCAGGACTCCCTTCGGCGGCCGCAGCTGGTGCTCGCGGAACAGGTCCGAGTGCAGGAACGGCAGCTCCACGGCGTCGCGGATCTGCTCGATCTGCCGGTCCAGACCACCGATGTCGCCGTAGTCGATGTCCGGCACCTCCTCGAGGACCAGCTCCTCGACCTCGCTCTTGGGGATCCGCTCGTAGGCGTAGGCGGAGCGCGGCTCGATCAGCAGCGAGTCACCCGCCCGGAGCGGCGAGTCGAGGATCGTGTCGGCGATGTGCACGACCCGCTCCTCGTCCGCGTGCGAGATCACCAGCGCCCGGTCGCCGCCCTCGAGGATCTCCTTGAGCATCACCACCTCGCCGGCACGCTCGAACCCGAGCGCATCGACGATGTTCAGCGCGTCGTTGAGCAGGACCTCCTGGCCCCGCCGCAGTGCCGCCGCGTCCACGGCCGGCGAGACCGCCACCCGCAGCTTGCGCCCCCCGGTGAAGACGTCAACGGTGCCGTCCTCGTACCGCCCGATGAAGACGCCGTACCCGCTCGGCGGCTGCGCGAGTCGGTCGACCTCCTCCTTGAGGGTGACGATCTGCGCCCGAGCCTCCTTGAGCGTGGCCACCAACCGCTCGTTGTTCTCCGTCACCCGCGCGAGCTGGGCCTGGGTCGCGGCGATGCGCTCCTCCAGCTGCCGGACGTGTCGTGGGCTCTCGGTCAACTTGCGCCTCACCAGGGCGAGCTCCTCTTGGAGGAACGCGACCTGCGTGGCGAGATCGTGGGCCTCTCGTTCCCAGCGTGCGGCGCGCGCATCGGCGTCCTCACTGCGTGCCACGTCCCACCTCCCCGGGGGTGTGCCGCCGGGCCCCCTGTCTACGCGGGGCACCGGCGGCATCTTGCCTGATCCTCGGCTCGCGAGCTTCGCCGAGCGTGTCTACCCACACTAACTGTTGCGGCCGATGGTTACCCCCACCCTGCGTGGCTGTCACAAGGTCGTTATCGCCACCGCGCCCACCCGGAACCGTGTGGGCCGTGGGGTACGTTGGGCGAAGCGCGGAGAGGGGGGTGACGTGAGCGAGGACGAGCCGCTTCGGGTCTGGATCGACCAGGATCTCTGCACTGGGGACGGCCTGTGCGTGCAGTATGCCCGCGACGTGTTCGAGTTCGACGTGGACGGCCTCGCCTACGTCAAGGACAGCGCCGGCGAGCTGCAGACCGCGGCCGGCGTGCGCGCCGACGTCCCCGACCACCTGCGCCTGGACGTCATCGACGCCGCCCTGGAGTGCCCGGGCAACTGCATCCACGTGGTGCGCGTCACCGGCGCGGCCGGCCCGGGGCAGGGCGACGAGGTCGAGGTGGCCGGCCCCGACGCCAAGCCCGTCCGAACCGCCTGAGCAGGCCCTGGCTAGAACGGCCGCCCGATGAGGGCGCAGACCGTACGGGCGAACTCCTCCAGCCGCGCGATCTGCCCCGCGCCGCCATCCTCGAGGGTCTTCACGAACCGCAGCGCATCCTGGCGCACGGGCGGCCCGCTCCCGCGCTCCTCCGCGGCGGCGGCCATGTCGTCGAGCGAATGGAGCAGGACGTACACATCGATGGCGTTCACGTCGGTCACCCCGTCGGGCCCCCGCTGCAGGCGCTGCCGGGAGCCGACCTCGGCCACCTGGGACAACGGGATGACCCGGACCGATGACGTCATCGAACCGCCGGGGCCGTCGTCCTCGGCGAGGTCCTCGCCGTGCCACAGCACCAGCCGCGAGCCGTCGCACACCGCGACCTCCTGCCAGACGCAGTTGATCTCGTTGACGAACCGCTCGAGCGTGAAGCTCACCACGTTCCCGACGGGCACCACGCCGACGAGCGCGTCCAGGGCGAGGTCAGGGTCCCGCAGGTACGCCCGGGCGGCCGACTCCAGGTCCTGGTACGGCGACCAGTCCGGGAAGACGGCCGGCAGGTGACCGTCGCGGAAGCCGGGGTGGCCCATCACCTACTCCGTCCTGGGGGCCGGGGACGTTTGGCGTCCATCATCCCCCGCCGCCGGTATCTGGGCGTGTCAGATCTTGGCCGGGTTCAGCCCGGTTGCCGGCATCGGTCTCGTCGACCGGGATCGCGGCCAGCATGGCCCGGCGGAGCGCGTAGGCCTGCGCACCCTGGCTCGGCTTGCGCCGGCGCGGCGGGGCCACGACGCCCGGGGCGAGCCGGCGAGCGGTGATCAGAAAAGCCGTGTGGCCGATCATGCGATGGCCCGGCCGCACCGCCAGCCCCTCCACGTGCCAGTCCCGCACCAGCGTCTCGAACGCCCGCGGCTCGGTGTAGCCGCCGCGCTCGCGCACCGCCTCCACCAGCTCAGACATCTGCGGGGTCGTGGCCACGTAGCCGACGAGCACGCCCCCGGGCAGCAGCGCCCGGTCGACCAGGTCGAGCACCTCCCAGGGAGCAAGAAGGTCGAGCACGATCCGATCAAAATCGGTCTCTGCGCATGCAGCGACGTCACCGACGGCGAGGCTCCAGGCCTTGGGCACCCGGCCGAAGAACGCCTCGACGTTGCGCCGGGCCACCTCCGCGAACTCGGGCCGGATCTCATGCGAGTGCACGTGACCGTGCTCGCCGACCGCGCGGAGCAGGGAGCAGGTCAGCGCCCCCGATCCGGCACCGGCTTCGAGCACCTTCGCGCCCGGGAAGACATCGCCCATCGCCACGATCTGCCCGGCGTCCTTCGGGTAGATGACCTGCGCCCCGCGGGGCATGGACAGCACGTAGTCGGACAGGAGCGGCCGCAGAGCCAGGTACGCCGTACCGCCCGTTGAGGTGACCACCGACCCCTCGGGCAGCCCGATCAGGTCGTCGTGCGCCAGCGCCCCGCGGTGGGTGTGGAAAAGCTTGCCTGGTACGAGCACGACCGTGTGCAACCGGCCCTTCGGGTCAGTGAGCTGCACCCGGTCCCCCGGTTCGAACCGCCCCGTCATCCGGCACCGCCAGCCG
This sequence comes from Micromonosporaceae bacterium, assembly GCA_052038195.1. Taxonomy (GTDB): domain Bacteria; phylum Actinomycetota; class Actinomycetes; order Mycobacteriales; family Micromonosporaceae; genus DATBGZ01. The sequence continues at coordinate 3,277 of JBQGBY010000107.1, forward strand.
TACGTGCCTGCCGGCAACCGCGACGCATCCCCACCCCCGGGGATCCCGGCAGCGACGTCACGGTCATGCTGGCTCGCCTCCGCGCTCGCTCCGCTCCTCGCTCGCAAACTCGCTGCGATGCTCACTCGCTGTCGGCTCGGTCATGCTGGCTCGCCTCCGCGCTCGCTCCGCTCCTCGCTCGCAAACTCGCTGCGATGCTCACTCGCTGTCGGCTCGGTCATGCGCGCAACACCTTGTCCAGGTCAGCCAGGCGCAGGACGCCCACCACGTCGGCGCCCGAGATGATGAGGTAGTCGGCGGCCGGGTGGGCACGGACGGCGCGGATGACGTCCTCCCCCGACAGGTCGGCCGCCAGGGTGCGGCTCGGGTCGAGGCTGCGCGCGACCGAGTCCACCGGGATCCAGGGCCGGCGTTCCGGCGGCACCGCCGCGGCCGACTCCTCGTGGACCAGTGCCACCAACCGCCCGCCGCCGTCGGCCACCGCTACGGCCGGCGCGGCCAGCCCCGACTCGCCGACCCGCCGGATCGCCTCCGCCAGCGGCGTACCACTCGGCACCGCCAGCACGGGTCGGGCGAGTTGGCGCAGATTGACACGGGGCAACCGGGCCAGCACCCTGCCCTGCAGGATCGCGATCGTGGCGCCCTGCCAGATGGTCACGGCGAGCAGCATGAGCAGCAACGGCGTCGCGATGCTGACGTTGTCGGCGGCGATGAACCACAGCGCGAGCAGGGCCAGCGCCGCCGCGAGCACCCGTCCCAGCCACCCTGCCACCGTGGTGCCCGTGTGGGGGTTGCCGGTCATGCCCCAGACGAGCGCCCGCACGGCGCGACCACCGTCCAACGGGAGCCCCGGCAGCGCATTGAAGATGGCCACGACCAGGTTGGCCCATGCGAGCTGGAACGCGAGCTGACTCAGCACGGTGCCGTCGGGCAGGCTCAGGTAGACGCCGAGCGCCACACCACCGAGCACCCCGGAAACGATCGGACCGACCACCGAGACCGCGAGGTCGGCCCGGGGGTGGGGGCTGTCGTTCTCCATCTCGGTGTAGCCGCCCAGCACCTCGAGCATGATCGCCCGCACCCCGATGCCGTAGTAGCGGGCCACGACTGCGTGGCCGATCTCGTGCAGCAGCACCGACAGCAGCAGGCAGAGCACGAACCCGACCGCGAACGCGTACCGTCCGGCGACGGAGAGCTGGGGCAACATCGTGTCGAGCACCCCGGCATAGAGCACCACGATGACGGCCGCGAGCACCAACCACGAGTGCCGCAGGTAGACGGGTACGCCGAGGACGCGCCCCAGCCGCAGGCCCAGGGGGCGGCGCTTGACCGGTTGCCGGGCATCAGATGTCATGAAGCCTCCGCTTCGTCGGTCTCGATCGTATGCACACGAGCGCGCGGGGGGCCGCTGCGAACCGCGCTCGGCGCGCTGACCCGAAGTACCCGCCGTCGCGCTCGGCAAGCCGTCGCCGAAGTCCCTGCTGTTCGGCTCGGCAAGCCGTCGCCGAAGTGTCAGCGGGGTGCCCTACCGTGGCTGGCATGACCGTCACCGATGCGCCCCCCGTCGTCGCCCCGCCGCCCGGCGACGCGACGGACAAGGGGCCGCGGCTGCCGTCCCTGTCACCGTCGCGAGCCGCCGACTTCAAGACCTGCCCCCTGCTCTACCGGTTCCGCACCATCGATCGCATTCCCGAGCCGCCGACGTCCGACCAGGCGCGCGGCACGCTGGTGCATGCCGTGCTGGAGAAGCTCTTCGATCTGCCGGCGGCCCAGCGCGGCCTTCCCGAGGCCGAGGCGATGGTGGTCCCGCAGTGGGATCGGCTCCGCGCGGAGCAGCCGCTGCTCGCCGAGCTGTTCGGTGCGGACACCCCGCCGGAGTTCATGGAGTCCACAGTGGACCTCCTGCGCGGGTACTTCTCGGTGGAGGACCCGACCCGACTGGAGCCGGCCGACCGGGAGTGCCTCGTGGAGGCCGTCGTCGACGACCAACTCCTCATCCGTGGCTACATAGACCGCCTCGACATCTCGGCCGCGGGCGACCTGCGGGTCGTCGACTACAAGACCGGTGGGGCGCCCCGCGAGGCCTTCGAGGCGCGGGCGCTGTTCCAGCTCAAGTTCTACGCGCTCGTGCTGTGGCGCACCCGCGGCGTGGTGCCGCGGTCGCTACGGCTGCTGTACCTCAAGGATGCGGAGGCCTGCGACTACTCGCCCGACGCCGAGGAGCTGACCCGGTTCGAGCGCACCCTCGTCGCGCTGTGGCGCGCAATCGACCGCGCGACCCGGGAGCGTGACTTCCGGGCCCGACCCGGGCGTCTGTGTGACTGGTGCGCCCACCACAGCCGCTGCCCGGAGTTCGGCGGCACGCCCCCACCGTTCCCGGAGCCGGTGCCCACGCCCGAGACCGACCCGGTCCCGGCCGCCGTGCTGACCGAGGACTGAGACCACCCGCCGGTGCGCGGTCGTTCTCGGGGATGAGCAGACCCCTGAATCGACCCTGAGCCATCCCTGAGACTGGGGCCTCGACCGCCGAGATATATCCCGTAGGCCCCGGTTCGGGCGAGAAAAGCGACTGGCACGATGCCCTACGGTTGCAGACGCGAGTCGGTCCGACGAGTTCGCGGCGCTGCGAAGCGAAATCGACCGGCAATTCGCGCGCAGCGGCGGGGCTGATCAGACGCGCACTTCGCAGAGCTTGCGAAGTCGAATCAGACAGCACTGCGCTGGGCGTGCGAAACGACCACATAGCACCGCGCGGAATCCGACAGCCAACCATGCAGGCCGCGGCGGTTCCGCCCAGGAAGGGAGCGACAACGGTGAGCATCGCGACGCAGGAAGCCGCAGGTTACGCAGTCCAGGCGGTGGACCTGTGGAAGGTGTACGGCTCGGGCGAGGCTCAGGTGGTCGCGCTGCGCGGGGTCAACGTCGCGCTGGAACGGGGCCGGTTCACCGCCATCATGGGCCCGTCCGGTTCTGGTAAGTCCACCCTCATGCACTGCCTGGCGGGGCTCGACACCGCGACCCGCGGCGAGGTCCACATCGGCGCCACCCCGCTGGCCAGGCTCAACGACCGGGCGCTGACGGTCCTTCGCCGCGACAACGTCGGATTCGTCTTCCAGCAGTTCAACCTGCTGCCTGCGCTCACCGCGCAGGAGAACATCCTGCTGCCGCTGACCATCGCCGGCCGCAAGCCCGACCAGGCCTGGTTCGACACCGTCATCGACGCGGTCAGCCTGCGCGACCGGCTGGGCCACAAACCGGCGCAGCTCTCCGGCGGCCAGCAGCAGCGCGTCGCCTGCGCTCGCGCCATGATCACCCAGCCCGAGGTCATCTTCGCCGACGAGCCGACCGGCAACCTCGACTCCCGCTCGGGCGCCGAGATCCTCGGGTTCCTCCAGCGCTCGGTGCGCGAACACGGCCAGACCATCGTCCTGGTCACCCACGACCCCGGCGCCGCCAGCCACGCCGACCGTGTGATCTTCCTCGCCGACGGGCAGGTCGTCGACGAGCTCGCTCGGCCCACGGCTGAGGCGATCCTCGACCGGATCAAGCGGCTCGAGGCGCCCCGTGCCAGCGCGGCGGGGAGCGCCTGATGCTTCGCGCCACCCTCAAGGGCATGCTGTCGCGCAAGCTACGGCTCGTCCTGTCGACCCTCGCCGCCGTACTCGGTGTGATGTTCGTCGCCGGATCGTTCGTCCTGACCGACACCCTCAACCGCTCCTTCACCAACCTGTTCACCACCATCTATGACACCATCGACATTCAGGTAACCAAGTCGACGGATGCCATCTCGTTGACCGGGCAACCCGTGGCGGCGAACTTGCCCGCCGAGATGGTGCCGGTGGTTGACGACATCGCGGGCGTCGAGCGGGCCGTCGGCGGCGTCTTCGTCGACGGCGCCAAGCTGATCGACCGGAACGGCAAGGTGGTGCCGACCACCGGCGCGCCGCGGTTCGGTGGTGCCTGGATCGACGGCGACGAACTGGTCTCCATCCGCGACGGCGAGGCGCCGGCGGCGGACGACGAGATCATGATCAGCGCGAACCTCGCCGAGACGACCGGGTACGAGGTCGGCGACACGGTCGAGGTGATCACGGCGCTGGTGCCGGCGAGGCAGTCGTACGAACTGGTCGGCATCATCGGCTACTCCGGCGGCCGGGACTCGCTCGCGGGCGAGACCATGATCTTCTTCACCGAACCGGTCGCGCAGCGGCTCATGCTGGGCGAGACCGGCGTGTTCAGTGAGATCAGCGTCGATGTCGAGGCCGGCGCCGACCAGGCGGTAGTCCGCGACCGCATCGCGTCCGCTCTCGGCGATGAGTACTCGGTGAAGACGGGTGACGACCTCGCGGCCGAGAGCGCGCAGGACATCGAGGAGCAACTGCGGTTCTTCAACTACCTCCTGCTCGGCTTCGCCGGCATCTCCCTTTTCGTCGGCATCTTCATTATCATCAATACGTTCTCGATCACCGTCGCGCAGCGGACGCGGGAGCTGGCCATGTTGCGCGCCATCGGCGCCGGCCGTGGCCAGGTGATCCGGTCCGTCATGGTCGAGGCGGTGGTCGTCGGACTACTCGCGTCCGTGGTGGGGCTGCTGCTCGGCATCGGCGTCGGTGCCCTGCTGGGGATCGGCCTGGGCAGCCTGCTCAGCGGCGGCAGCCTCGAGCTGGCCGGGATCGGCCTGCCGCCCGCGGCGGTCATATCGGCGTTCGTCGTGGGGCTCGGCGTCACCCTGGTCGCGGCTCTGCTGCCGGCACTGCGCGCCTCACGCGTCGCCCCGGTGGCCGCCATGCGCGACTCGGCCACACCGGACCGACCGCTCACCCCGCTGACGGTGAGCGGAGCCGCCGTGCTCGTGGTCGGTGGGGTCTCGCTCGGCCTGGGCCTGGGCGGCAACCTCGGAGACAACAGCCTGTGGGCAGTGCTGGCCGGCGTACTGGCGTGCTTCATCGGCGTGGCCCTGCTCACCCCGATCATCTCCAGACCGGTCGTCGCGCTGCTGGGTCGGGTGCTGAGCTGGGGCGCCTCGGGCGCCCTCGGCCGACGCAACTCCGGCCGCAACCCGCGGCGCACCGCCATCACCGCGGCCGCGCTCATGGTGAGTGTCGCGATCGTCACCGCGATCAGCGTCATCTTCGCCTCGGTCAAGGCAAGCACGGTCGACGCGCTCGACACCGGCTTCGACGCGGAGATTATTGTCGCGGCCGATCCGACGACTGGCGGTGTCGCCTTCATCGACCCGGCCTCGCTGGACGACATCCGCGAGCTCCCCGACGTCGCCCGGGTGGCGAGCGTATCCATTGAAGTCGCCTTGATGGACGGTGAGCCGACGCCGGTCTTCGCGGCCGACGACTACGCCGCTGCCACGGGGATCCTGCGCCTGGAGACGGTCGACGGCTCGCTGTCGCCCGGTCCTGGCGAGGTGATCGTCGACGACCGTACCGCGGCCGACCGCGCCCTGGCGGTAGGCGACATGGTAGAGATCCGGCTTTCCCGTACGGGCGACCAGTCCGTGCGCGTGGTCGGCATCTACCACGCCAACCCGGCCATCTCGAATGGCTTCCTCCTCGCCACGTCCGACGCGCAGGCAGGCTTCCAGTTCCCAGCTCCGTTCCAGGCCTATGTGGCGACGAACTCGGGAGTGGACGCTGATGCGGTTCTCGCCGACGTGCAGGACGCGATCGCGGACAGTCCAGAGGTGAACGCCTATACGGTCGACCAGTTCGTGGCGAGCGCGGCGCAGATCTTCGACATCATCCTGTACCTCGTGCAGATCCTGCTCGCCCTGGCCATGGTCATCGCGGTGCTCGGCGTCATCAACACGCTGGCGCTATCGATGATCGAGCGCACGCGCGAGGTCGGCCTGTTGCGCGCGGTCGGCATGCAGCGCCGACAGGTCATGTCGATGGTGACCGTGGAGTCGGTGGTGATCTGTGTCTTCGGGGCGCTGCTCGGCATCGGCGTCGGTACCGGTCTCGGCGTCGCCGCGTTCCAGGCGTTCAACGACTCCGGCCTGACCACGCTCGCGTTCCCGTGGCCGTTGATGGTCATCTACGTGATCGCGTCCCTCGTCACCGGACTGATCGCCGCGTTCCTGCCCGCCATACTCGCGGCGCGCCAGAACGTGCTGCGGGCCATCGCCTACGAGTAGCACCCGAGCAACATCTGGAGAGAGTGGGGATCTGCGGCCCCTGGGCGGGCCGCAGATCCCCAAGATCTCCGCGGTCAGGCGGTTGCGCGGGCGACCAGGTGGTGCAGCAAGGTCAGGTCGACCTCGAGCAGGTTGGCCCGTACGGTCGCTCCGGCGACGTCCTCGCCCACCAACAGGACCTCGTTGGGGATGGCGAGCAGCACGCATCCGGCGGCCCGGGCGCTGGCCAGCCCGGTCGGCGAGTCCTCGATGGCGACGCATTGGGCCGGGTCGACGTGCAGGGCCCGGGCTGCCGCGAGGTAGTGCTCCGGATCCGGTTTGCTGGCCGCGACCTCGTCCCCGCAGAGCACGGCGTCGAAGTTCTCGGCACCCATGGTGCGCAGCGCGACATCGACCAACGCCCGGGCCGTGTTCGTGACGAGCGCGGTCGGGACCCGGGCCGCGCGCACGGCGACGAGCAGCTCTGCCGCACCGGGCCGCCACGGCACCGTCTCGGCGAACAGCTCCCCCATGCGCGTGGTGATCCAGGCCTCGCCATCGGCGACCTGGCGGTGTGAGAGGCCCAGGTCAACCTGCAGCAGCGCCATCATGGTCGCCGACGACGACCCGAGCATGGCGGCGCGGGCGGCGTCCGAGAGGCCGCCGTAGCGGGCCCCGAACTCCCGCAGCGCCACGTCCCACAGCTTCTCGGTGTCGACGAGCGTGCCGTCCATGTCGAACAGCACGGCCGCGAGGTCACGGGTCACCCGCCCATCGTGCCCAGCCGTTAGTCGAACGCCCGGCCGGCGCGATCCCCGGTGACGTCGGCCACTTAGCTACTCGATATCAACGGTCTGCGGCATGTACATGCCTCGAAGAGAGCACTGCGTGAGGCCCCGAGAGCCGTCAGGCGGCTCAGCCCAGCGAGTAGACGACGGCCTCGGCGATCTCCTGTCGGGTGATCCCCAGGCCGTCGACCGGTGCGTCGGCCGCGCCGGCCCAGGGCGTGTCCGCGATCTGGTCGCGCAGCACCACCACGGTGTTCACGCCGTACCGGCGCAGCAGGTCGACGCTGGCCGCGTCGGGGAAGCTGTGCGTGCCGGCCCGGATCTCGGCCTGGCTGGCCGGGATGAAGCCGGACAACCCGTTCACCATCTCCGGGAAGCCGTCGGTGGACCAGAGCATCACGAGGGTGTCGAGGCGCTGGTCGCTGGGCAGGACCAGCAGGGGCGGCCGTACGGTCTGCGCGTGCGCGGCGGTCAGCGCCGCCGGTGGCGCCGGCACCGTGGGGTGCGGCATGACGCTGATCCCCTCCACGAGTACCAGCCCCACCGCGAGCACCCCGACCGTCCGGCCCGCGGTGACGGCGCTCAGCCGTCGCCGAAGCAGCGGGCCGCGCAGGCGCTCGCCGACGGCGGTGATCGCACCGGCCGCGAGTACGGCTAGCAGCAGTGTCGTCCACACCACCAGCCGGCCCGGCGTCCGCAACGCGTCGAAGCCCGGCAGGTGGTAGAGCACCAGGTACGTTGCCTGCCCGTTCGGCGGGATGCGGGTGCCCGACCCGAGCACGATGCTGACGAGGACACCGATGCCGAGCCCGATCCGCCACCGGCGCGGCCAGACGGAGACCTTCAGGCCCAGACCGGCCAGCACGAACAGGACCAGGCCCGGCAGCAGCGACATCTCGGTGGGCACGGGCACCACGCCACGCAGGCCGAGCGGGTCGTCGTGCCAGACCAGGGACTCGACCGGGCCGGCGAGGAAACCCCACGGCGGCGGCGAGTAGTAGGCGAGCTCGGCAGTGCCACGGCGCGCGTACGGGTGGTCGGCCACGACCCGCAGGTAGGGCAGCGCCATGAGGACGGTGACCGCCACGAAGGCGAGTCCGCCGGCGAGGTTGGCCAGCAGCACGCCGCGGCCGAGCGGCCGCCGACCGCGGCGCCACCAGAGGATGGCCGCGCAGGTCCCGATGCCGGCCAGCACATAGGCAAAGACCAGGCCGATGCCGAAGCCGATAGTCATCTGCCAGGCCGCGACCAGCCACCCGCCGACGATCCAGCCCACACTGCCGCGCGCCGGCCGGTATCCATGGCGAATTCCATGCCCGCCTCCCCCACCCAGCCACCCATGGCGGATCGAGAACCCATGCCCCCGCGCGAGCATGGCCAACGCGAGCATGATGCCGCCGGTGGAGATCACGTGCAGGTGCCCGACCTGCGTCAACCGCCAGGGCGCGTACGCCACGGCGACCCCCGCGACCGCTGAGCCGATCCAGTCCGCCCCGAGCTGCCGCACCAGCGCGTACCCACCGATCGACGCGAGCACACACGAGAACACATAGATGAGATTGGTGGCCAGGGCGGCGCCCCCCGGACCGTGGCCGAGCAGGGCCAACGGCCAGTACCCGAGCAGCGTGTCCGAGAACGCGTAGGACCGTGCCTCCGGGTAGAACGCGTTGGCGTCGAACAGCCGGCTCGGCCGTTCGAGCAGGGCGTACGCGCCCCACCTGGCCTCCCAGCCCATGAGCGCCGGGTCGACAAGGTCGTGCGGGAGCGTCCGGGTCGGGTGCCGCAGCGCCGGCCAGGTCATGGCGACCGCCACCGCGACGCTGGCCCCGATGGCCACCAACGCCTCCCGGACGACCCTGGTCACCGGCGACGCACTCCCCGCCGCGGATTCGGCATTGTCGATCCGGCGGCCCGGTGCGTCACCGGGTGGTCCCGGGACGGCGGCGCAGCCGTTCCCGCAGCAGGATCCCCAGCGCCTCGACGCCGTCCACCCAGGTGATCTTCTTCCCCTCAGCCCGGGTGCGTGCGTGGTAGGAGATCGGCACCTCGAACGGTCGGATCCCTCGTCGCAGCAGCTTGCCGGTGACCTCAGCCTCCATGCCGAAGCCGTTCGAGCGCACCCCGAGGTCGCGGTACAGCTGGGTCGGCATCAGCTTGTAGCAGGTCTCCAGGTCCGAGAGGTAGCAGTTGAACACGACGTTGGCGAAGGTGGTCACGAGCTTGTTCCCCATGACGTACCAGAACGAGTAGGCGGTGTGGCTGCCGAACTGCCGGCTGCCGAAGACCACCTCGGCGCGGCCGCTGAGCACGGGATCGAGCAGGCGCGGGATGTCTCGCGGGTCGTACTCCAGGTCGGCATCGAGGATGACGAGCGAGTCACCCCGGGCCTGCGCGACGCCCGTCCTGACCGCGGCGCCCTTGCCCTGGTTCTGCTCGTGGCGGATCACCCGGATCCGGGGGTCGTCGAAGGAGGTCAGGATCGACGGCGTCGCGTCCGCGGAGCCGTCGTCGACCACGACGAGCTCGAAATCGCACGGATAGTCGACCTCCAGGACCTGCTTGATGGCCATGGCGACCCGCCGGGCCTCGTTGAAGACCGGCATCACGATCGTCAGCTTCACGCCCGCTCCAGGGTCGCTCGTGGTCGTCGCCGACAGGTCAGGGGCGGGAGATCCGCCCCATCCGATACACACCTCTGACCGTGCCGGGCGACCGGTACGGCGCAACCGTACAGGCACCCGTCCGGCCGCCGCTGACGGCCACGGACAACCCGCATCCGAGGGGGCCCGTGCGGCGTCCCGCCGGGCGCGGACGAGCCGTCCGCGCGATCCCCGCGACTGACCGACGTTCGCGTATGGTGACGCCACGTCACATCGGGGCGTAGGCCGCTTGTTCTGTGCACTCGCCAGCAGGAGACAGCATGACGGGGCATTCAGCCGCGAGCGCCCAACGCGAGCGCCAGCCGACGAGTCAGCCAGCCCCGCAGTCGCGAGCAAGCACATCACCGGTACGGGTGATCGGCGCCGGACCCGCCGGGCTGACCGCCGCCTACGTGCTCGCCCGGGCGGGTCGACCCGTGGAGGTGTACGAGGCCGACACGGTCGTCGGCGGCATCAGCCGTACGGTCGAGCGGGACGGGTGGCGCTTCGACATCGGCGGGCACCGTTTCTTCACCAAGGTGCGGGCGGTGGAGGCCCTGTGGCGCGAGATCGTGCCCGGTGAAGACCTTCTGCTGCGCCCGCGGATGAGCCGGATCCACTACCGCGGCAGTCTCTTCGACTACCCGCTCCGGGCGATGAACGCCCTGCGTGGGCTCGGCGTCGTGGAGGCGGCGCGCTGCCTGGGCTCGTACGCTTGGGCGCGGGTGCGGCCGCCGAAGGACCAGTCGAACTTCGAGGGGTGGACCTCGGCCCGGTTCGGCCGGCGCCTGTACACCATCTTCTTCAAGACCTACACGGAGAAGGTGTGGGGTGTGCCGGCCACCGCGATCCAGGCTGACTGGGCCGCCCAGCGGATCAAGAACCTCTCCCTGTCGAAGGCGGTCCTGGGCGCGCTGTGGCCGGGCCGCAACCGGAAGGGGATCACCAGTCTCATCGAGGAGTTCCTATACCCGAAGTACGGCCCCGGGATGATATGGCAGCGGGCGACCGACCTGGTCTCCATGGCCGGCGGTACGGTCCGGCTCGGCACGCCGGTCGTGGCGGTGCACCGCGACGGGAACGGGGCGACCGGCCTGACCGTGCGCGACGACGGTGGCACGAGCCGGGTCGACGCAGAGCATGTGATTTCGTCGATGCCACTCTCGGAGCTGGTGCTGGCCATGGAGCCACCGGCGCCCGCTGCGGTGCGCGCCGCCGCGCAGGGACTGCGGTACCGCGACTTCCTCACCGTCGCCCTCGTCGTGCCGGCCGCGTACGGCTTCCCGGATAACTGGATCTACATCCATACGCCGGGCGTGAACGTCGGTCGGATCCAGAACTTCGGCTCCTGGTCTCCGTACATGGTCAAGGATGGCCGGACCTGCCTCGGCCTGGAGTACTTCGTCAGTGCGGGTGACGAGCTGTGGATCAGCAGCGACGACGATCTGGTCAAGCTCGCCACTGAGGAGCTGCGGCGCATCGGGCTGATCACCGACCCGTCCGTGGTTGAGGCCGGCTACGCGGTGCGGATCCCCAAGGCGTACCCGATCTACGACGCGAGGTACCGGGAGAACGTCGATGTCATCCGCACCTGGCTCTCCGCCGAGGTGCCCAACGTCCATCCGGTCGGCCGCAACGGCATGCACCGCTACAACAACCAGGACCACTCTATGGTGACGGCGATGCTCACCGTGGAGAACATCCTCACCGGCAGCTCCCACGACGTGTGGAGCGTCAACGTCGAGGAGGACTACCACGAGGAGCGGCCCACGGCGGCCGGCGAGCACGGCACCGGTCGCGCCGCCCCCACGCTCACCGGGCTCACCGGTGAGATTTCCGAGGATCCTCGGAAATCTCACCGCGGAGTTGGATCTTGACGCCCGGACAGCTCGCTTGGGGACCGCTCTTCAGGCGCCGTCGCGGCGGGCCATCTCGGCCTCGCGTACGTCGGCGTGCATGCTCCACGGTGCCTGCGGCAGCGCGTGGCCGGTCTCGAGCAGCGTCTTGAGGTTCGCCAGCACCGCGGGCCAGCCGTGCTTGACCGCCTCCAGGTCGTCCTCGCTCGGAAGGTCCTCGTGCCGCACGGTGACGCGGACGATCTGCTCATATGGCTCGATGGTGAACGTGACCCTGGACTGATCGAAGGTCATCACCAGGCGACCGGGCGGCTGCGCCTCGAGCACGACGCCCTGGGCGTCGGCGACGCCGGAGCCGTCCAGGCGTACGTGCTCCCACCGCGAACCGGGCTGCCAGTCCGAAACGTTGCTGTGCCCCCAGTACTCGGCGGTCAGATCAGCGTCAGTCAATGCGTGCCAGACCTGCTCGGGCGTGGCCTCGATGTACGTGACGTAGATGAACTGCGGCTTGTCGGTCATCTGACCCTCCTCCGCTCGGCGCTTGATAGCGCTTAACGTCTGCAGCCGGGGCTGCTCGAACGCGGCGATCCACCGCTGCTGTATCTCGTGGATGGGGACCGGGTTGAGGTAGTGCAGCTTCTCGCGGCCGCGCCACACGACGCTGATCAGGTTGGCCTCCTCCAGCAGGCCAAGGTGCTGGGTCACCGACTGCCGGGCCATGCCCAGGTCGGCGCAGAGCTTGCCCAGCGTCTGCCCGTTCTCGACCCTAAGCCGGTCGAGCAGCCCTCGGCGGGTCGAATCGGCCAGCGCCCTGAACACCCGGTCCACGCCGCCATTATGCAGGTAATCGCCTGCATAATGTCAAGCACCGCCCTCGTGAGTAACAGCGGTCCACTGTGGATTCTGGTGCGACACGCCGATGATGTGCGGGTGTTTGTCGGTGGTGGCGGTTAGGATTCCGACATGCGTACGGGGGATGCGGCGCCGATCGGTCAGGTGCAGGCCGGGTTGGCGGCGTTGACCGCGGTGGACGTGGTGGGGCT
>JBQGBY010000108.1:0-14179 GCA_052038195.1 Micromonosporaceae bacterium
CTCCGAGGCGCCACCCGTCTCGCCGTCCCGGCCCTCCACCCCCACCCAGCCACCCGTCTCGCCGTACCGGCCCTCCACCCCCACCCAGCCACCCGTCTCGCCGTACCGGCCCTCCACCCCCACCCAGCCACCCGTCTCGCCGTACCGGCCCTCCACCCCCACCCAGCCACCCGTCTCGCCGGCCGGTGAACGCCGGCTCGGCTCGGGACACTGCCGAAACTCCAGGCCCTGTTCCCCCGCCCAGCGACCCGCAACGAGTTGATGGTGTCGATACCCTCGGGCGCGTGACCGATGCCACTGGCGAACCCAACACCACCGACATGCCCCTGCCGATGCCCTCGGGACAGGCCCAGCTCGTCGTCTGCGGGGAGAACCCGCTGGCGTTGCGGCTCGTAGAGATGCTGCTGACCCAGTACGAACGCTCCGTGACCGCGGTCGTCCAACCCGGGACGAACCGGTGGACGGCGGGCATCCGGGAACTGCCCGGCGTGCATGTGGTCATGGCCGAGCAGCTCGACCGTACGACCTTCGCGTCGGCCAACCTGCGCGAGGCCGACGCGCTGGCGCTGGTCGGTCAGGACGACGCCGCCAACGTCGAGGCAGCACTGCTCGCCCAGGAGATCAACCCCGACCTGCGCATCGTGATGCGCATGTCGAAGCAGAGCCTGGGCGAGCGGATCACCGCGCTGCTGCACAACTGCGTGGTGCTCTCGGCGTCGGCCATCGCGGCACCCGCCTTCGTCGCCGCGGCGATCGGGAAGGCGGCGACGCCACCGATCGAGGTCGGTGACCGTACGGTCGTGGGCATCCTGCGCGAGCGGACCCAGCCGTCGGACGTGCTCGCGGGGCTCGCGGTGATGGGGCCGCGGGGCAGTGTGCCCGAGGTGCTGCCGGCCGACGCCGACTCGCGGGCCGACCTGGTGCTCGCCCGCTCGAAGCCGGCCCCGCCGCCACGCCCGCCCCGCACATCGACCGCGAGCCTGGTCCTGTCGCTGCTCTTTGGCCGGCGGTTGCGGGCGATCATCGCCATCTTCCTGGCGCTCTACCTGGTCGGCACCGTCGCGGTCGTCCTCGCCGACGGCGAGCAGGGCCTGGGCGACGCCGCGTACGGCGCCATCATCACCGCTCTGTCGGGCAACCCCGAGGTGACCTCCGGGACCCTCGCCGCCCGCATCGCCATCGTGGTCCTGACGATCATGAGCCTCGCCATCATCCCCGCGATCACGGCGACCGTCGTCGATGCACTCGTCAAACTCCGGCTGCAGCGCGAAGCGGGCGGTCTCTACGACCCGATCGCCGACCATGTCATCGTGGTCGGCCTCGGCGACGTCGGGATCCGCATCATCCGGGCCCTCCACAACGAGGGCGTCGAGGTCGTCGCGATCGAGCGCGACCGGAACGCGCCCGGCGTCCAGATCGGACGGGATCTGAAGATCCCAGTGATCATCGGCGAGGCCAGCCGGGCCGAGACGCTCGAGCGGGCCTCGATCGCGACCGCGCAGGCGCTGGTGGTGGCGTCCACCGACGACGTGACGAACCTCGAGATCGCCCTGCTCGGCCTCGCCGCCCAGCCCACCGTCCGGGTCGTGCTGCGCCTGTTCGACACCGAGTTCGCCGACCGGGTGCGCCGTGCCTTCAACATCCACACATCGCGCAGCGTCTCTTATCTCGCCGCCCCCGCGTTCGCGGCGGCGATGATCGGACGCGCGGTGCTCGCCACGATCCCGGTCCGCCGGCGGGTCATGCTGCTGGCCGAGATTCCGGTGGGTGAGCGTTCGCTGCTGGAGCACCGGACCGTCGCCGTGGTGAACCGCCCGCACGAGGCGAGGCTGCTGGCCGTACGGACCGTCGACAAGGTCCTCTGGCGGCCGTCGGAGGGCCGGCCCCTACGGGCCGCCGAGAGGATCATCGTGGTCGCTACCCGCGCCGGTCTGTCCCGGTTGCTCGCCGAGAGCACGAGTGGCTCCGACACCGCCGACACCCCGTACCGGCTACTCGCGCCCTGGGAAACCACAATCCCTGGGGGCCGAGCCCCCAGACCCCACGAACCCCAGGCCCGCTCCGGCCCGAGACCGCTCCCCGCCGGCTCCGGGGTGGCCGAAGGTCCAAGGTCAGAACCACCGGTCAGGCCGGCAGACGGCGGCTCGACAGGACCGGCATGATGAGCACCGTGGTAGACGTGACACCCCCGACCCCGGCCACTCCCGTCGCGAATATGGGCTCGTCCGGGCTGATCCGGATCGGGCGGGACCCGGACAACGACATCGTTCTTGCTGGCGATCTGTGGGTCTCCAGCAAGCACGCCGAGATCCGCCGCAAGGGTTCGGGCTACGTCCTCGTCGATCTCAACAGCAGCAACGGCCTGCACTACAACGGCCGGCGCGTCCCCCGCACGGTCCTCGAGCCGGGCGACGTCTTCACGATCGGGCGGCACGAGTTCCTGTGGGACGGGCGCTCCGTGTACCAGCACGACGACGCCGGTCCGACCTCGGTCATCGCCGACGACCTGACCGTGCAGGTCAAGAACGCGACACTGCTGGACGATGTCAGCTTCGTGCTGCGGCACGGCACGCTGCTCGGGGTGATCGGGCCGAGCGGCTGCGGCAAGTCCACGCTGATCCGGAGCCTGACCGGGTTCCGCAAGCCGGCGCAGGGCAGCATCCTCTACGACGGCAAGGACCTCTACGAGCACTACTCGGAGCTGCGGTACCGCATCGGCATGGTGCCCCAGGACGACGTGCTGCACCACCAGCTCAAGGTCCGGACGGCGCTGCGCTTCGCCGCGTCGCTGCGGTTCGCCACCGACGTGTCGCGCAAGGAGCGCAAGCAGCGGGTCGGCGAAGTGATCGAACTGCTCGGCCTGTCGCACCGGACCAAGCACCGGATCGACAAGCTCTCCGGCGGCCAGCGCAAGCGCGCATCGGTGGCCATGGAGCTGCTCACCGAGCCGGCGCTGCTCGCCCTGGACGAGCCGACCTCCGGACTGGATCCGGCCCTGGACAAGGAGGTCATGCGCGAACTGCGCCTGCTCGCCGACCGCGGCCGCACCATCGTCGTGGTCACCCACAGCGTGCTTCATCTCGGCCTGTGCGACTACGTGCTGGTGATGTGCCTCGGCGGCCGGATGGGCTACTTCGGCCCGCCCGACGAGCTGCTCGACTTCTTCGAGGCGGCCGACTACGCCGACGTCTTCGACAAGGTCACCAACGAGGCGGCCTTCTGGGCGACCCGGTACCGCAGCTCGGAGACCTACCGCCGCTACGTGGGCGATGTCGGGGCGGAGCTGCTGTTGGAGAGCCGGCGCAAGCTGCTCGGCGACCTGGAAATGTCGGACCTCGACCCGGAGCTGTCCCCGCTGCCGACGGCGCGGGCCACGAAGCCGGCGACCGAGACGGCCCAAGGGCCCAAGGGGTCACTGTCGGCGGTGGCCGAGAAGCTCGCCGCCGCCGAGGCCGCGGCCCAGGCCGCCGTGGCACCGGCGATCCCGGCTCAGCCCACCGCGGACTCCTACTCGGTGTACTCGACGGAGCCCGAGCCGGCCACCGCCGACATGCCGCTGACGCCGGCGATGGCCGCCGCCGTCACCGCGAGCCACGCCGCACCGCCAGCGGCCCCGCCGCCAGCGCCGCCCGCGAAGGCGCCGAGCCGGCCCGCGCGACCCCGGCGCGGGGTGAAGGGCGCCGCGGAACGCAGCCTGGACCGGGTGGCGGCGGTGGTGTTCCGCGACGCGATGCCGCCCCCGCCGAAGGACGGGCCGCGCAAGGCCGTCCAGGACGCATCGATGACCCAGCGCACGCTGCACCCGGTCGCGCCGTTCCGGCAGTACCTCACCCTCTGCCTGCGCATGGTCCGGGTGATCCTGGCCGACCGCGGGTACTCCGTGTTCCTGCTCGCCCTCCCCGTCGCTCTGGCGCTGCTGTCCAAGGCGATCCCCGGCAAGATGGGCCTGGGCGAGGATGAGGCCGGGTTCAACCTGGAGGCGCAGCGCCGGCTCGCCGTCTTCATCGTGGGCGCGGCCTTCATGGGCGTGGCGGTCGCCATCCGCGAGATCGTCGGCGAGGCCTCGATCTACCGGCGGGAACGGGCCATCGGACTGTCCCCCACGGCGTATCTCGCCTCGAAGGTGACGATCTTCGTCATCATCGACCTGATCCAGGTCATTATATTCGTATATCTGTCAATGTGGGGGCTACCCCGGCCGGTGGAGGGGCTCGTCCTGGCAATGCCACTGGCCGACATCATCATCGCGGTGTGGCTGGTGACCGTGGCATCGACCGCGTTCGCCCTCTTCGCCAGCTCCGTGGTCCGCACCACCGAGCAGACCACTCCGATCATGGTCGTCAGCGTGATGTTCCAGCTCGTGCTCTCCGGCGCGCTCTTCGCCGTCTACAGCACCCCCGCGCTGAAGTGGTTGGCCATATTCGATCCCGCCCGCTGGGGCATGGCCGCGTCAGCGGCGAGCGTACGGCTGCCGAACCTGCCCGCCGAGATCGCCGACCCGTACTGGCTGCACCGCCAGGAGTACTGGTGGCAGCCCGTGGGTGTCATGATCATCCAGACCGTGGTGCTGCTGGCGCTCACCCGGCTGGCCCTGCGCCGCTTCGAGCCCGGCCGCTACTGACGCCGCACCGCCCCACCCCCCACCGCCTCACCGCTTCGTCGCCGCCTCACCGCCGCCTCGTCGCTTCACCGGTCAGATTTCCGAGAAAACTCGGAATCCTGACCGCGGAGTTGGATCATGGCGCGCAAGATCCAACAGAGCGGTGAGATTTCCGAGAAAACTCAGAAATCTGACCGGTCAGCCAGAGGAGGCGCCAGCGGAGGCGCCAGCGGAGGCGGAGGCGGAGCCGGCAGAGGCGAAGGCGGAGGCCAGGGGCCGCCCCACTCGACGTCCCGGGCTTCCCGGTAGCGCTCGCCCTGGCGCTGGGAGACGATCTCGTCGGTGGCCGCCCCCGACGGCGTACAGAGGCGCAGCATCACCATGCCCTTGCGCTGCACCGGATGCCGTAGCACCCGCGAAGGTGGGTCCGGGACCGACGCCGGGTCCCGGACGGCGGCCACGTAGCTGAACTTCTCGTCCTCGTAGCCGAGGCTCGCCCCCTTCGCCCGCCGGTGCACGGGACTGCGGTTGACCCGGGTCGCGAAATGGCACCAGTCCCCCGACAGCAGCGGGCACGGCTGCGCGTGCGGGCACGGCGCCACGACCCGCAGCCCGGCGGCGAGCAGGTCGTCGCGCGCGGCCAGCACCCGCCCGTGCCCGGCGGGGGTGCCGGGCTCGATGACGACCACGGCCGCAGCCTGCTGCGCCGCCGCCGTGACCAGCGCCGACCGGGCCGGCTCCGGCAGCTCCCCGATGAGGTAGGACATCGTGACGAGGTCGGCGGGCGGCAGTGGTGGACTGAAGTCGCCGTACGCCCACTCCTGCCATCGGGCGGCCCGCAGCGCCGGGCGGGCGGCGCCCAGCCGTTGCCCCAGCACCAGCGCCGTGGGCACCCGGTCGAGCACGGTGACGGCGGTGAGCCCGCCGAAGACGTCGGTCGCGGCCCAGGCCGCGGCACCGGTGCCCCCGCCGACGTCGAGCTGGCTGCGCGGCGTCAGGCCCGGCACGGCCGTGGCCAGCTGGGTCAGCGCGGCCCGGACCGCGGCGTAGGTCGCCGGCATGCGGTACGCGGCGTAGGCGAGGACGTCCACCGGACGGGTGAAGATGGGTTCCACGAGCGCGGGCCCGGGTGATTCACGTGGCTTGCGGAGCGAACCGGTGGGCTGCTCCGGGGCACGATAGCGGGCGATCAACCCGCCGACCGCGGGTGCGAGCTCGGCGACCGGCGTGCCGCCGAGGGCCGCGTCGAGGGCTCCACGGAGGTCCGCCGGCAGGTCCACTCGCGACACTCTAGGTCCCCTGACGTGCTGTCGGTCGGGCCCACGAGCTCGCCCGAGCAGTCCGGAAGTAGACGGATGCGGTCGGCATCGACGCCGCTCATGGCCGGGGTACTCTCGTCCGTACCCCATCCGCGCGGCTGGATACGGCCGCCGGGCCGCCGCACCGGACAGACGAGGAGCTTCGTGCACACAGCCGACGGTGAACCCCGGGCCTGCGACCCTCGGGCCCGCCCATGAGTCTTGTGCTGCGGACGGCCGCCTTCACAGACATCGGGCTTGGTCGCACGAACAACGAGGACTCGGCCTGCGCCGGTCCCCGGCTCGCCGTGGTGGCCGACGGCATCGGCGGCATGCCGGCGGGCGAGCAGGCGAGCGCCGTGGTGGTGCGCCAGCTGGCCCTGCTCGACCCCGACGCCCAGCCCGCGCAGCCGCTGCCCGACACGACGCCACCCTCCGGACAGGCGATTGGGCCGGTCCACCCGGCGGAGGCGCCGACCATACGGATCATCCTGCCCGGTGACCCGGCGGACCCGGTGGCGGCGCTGCGCGACGGGGTGGCCGCGGCCAACCGCACGATCCGCCAACTCATCGATATCGATGAACACACTGAGGCTATGGGGACCACGGTGACGGCAGTGCTGGTCGCCGGCGACCAGATCGGCCTGCTGCACGTCGGCGACTCCCGCGCCTACCTGCTGCACGGCGGCAAGTTCGAGCAGATCACCCGGGACGACACCTACGTGCAGACGCTGGTCGACGAGGGCCTCATCTCGGAGATGGATGCGCGCTCGCATCCGCGCCGGTCGGTGGTGATGCAGGCGGTGCAGGGGCTCGGCTACGAACCGGCCACGTCGGTGCGCACCCCGGCGCCCGGCGACCGCTACCTGCTCTGCAGCGACGGCCTCACCGACGTGGTCTTCGACGAGGCGATCCACAACGCGCTGGAGATGGAGCCGGATCCGGCGAGGTGCGCCGCGCTGCTCGTACGGCTGGCACTGCAGAACGGGGCACCGGACAACGTGACGGTGATCATCGCCGATGTCGTCGCGCGATGAGCTGCCCGCACCCGTCACCGATGCAGGCCGGGCGGGCCTGACCGCCATCCTCGGCGACCCGGCCGAGGCGCTGCTGGCGGTGGACTACGACGGGGTGCTCGCGCCCATCGTGGCCGATCCCATGAACTCCCCACCGCTGCCGGGCGCCGTCCCGGCCCTGGCGCGGGTGGCCGCCCTCCTCGGCTCGGTCGCGGTGATCACCGGCCGCCCGGCGCAGATCGTGGTCGACTACGGCCAGTTCATGCGGGAACCGGGCCTTTCCAACCTTGTGGTCTTCGGCCACTACGGCCTGCAGCGGTGGGACGCCCGCACGGGCGAGCTGACCACACCGCCGCCGCCGCCGGGCCTGGACGCGGTGCGCCGCGAACTGCCCGACCTGCTCGTCCGGCACGGTGTCGGCGACGCGTGGATCGAGGACAAGCAGGTCGCCCTCGCGGTGCACACCCGACGGGCCGCTGACCCTGGCGCGGCGCTTTCGGCAATAACGCGTCCGGTAACCGACTGTGCCCAACGTCACGGGCTGGCCGTGGAGCCCGGACGGTACGTGCTGGAGATCCGTCCGCCGGGCGTGGACAAGGGTCAGACGCTGCGCTCCTACGCCCGAACCCGCTCGGCGCGGGCGGTCTGCTACATCGGTGACGATCTTGGGGATCTGCCGGCGTTCGACGCGGTGGAAGCGATGCGTCACAACGGGATTGCCGGCCTGATCGTGGCCAGTGGGTCAACGGAGGCGACGGCCGTGGCTGCGCGGGCCGATCTCGTGGTCGACGGGCCGCCCGGCGTCGTTGCCCTGCTCACATCCCTCGCCGACACGCTCTCGTCGAGGGATGACGGTAGTTGACAGGCACCGTACGGTTGGCGCCATGTGGGTAGTTCCGCGATCAACAGTTCGCGCGGCCGGCGTCACTCTCGCCGCCGCGGCGCTTATGGCCACCACGACCGCCTGCAACCTGCTCGGGCAGGACGACGAGAACCCGCCGGTGATCGAAAGCTACGTGACCGGCATCCAGGTGCTCGGCGACGCCGGCGAGAGCCAGTCGGTCGTCGAGCAGCAACTCGGCGCTGGCAGTGCGGACGGCCCGTCGGCCCAGGTCCAGGGCGCGGCGACCGTCGTCAACGGCGGCAGCGTCCAGGAGACCATCACCGCCGACCAGGAGTTCACGGTCGTCCGCCTCGCTCTGGAGGAGTTGACCAGCCCGGCCCCGACCGCGTCCGACGCGACACCCGAGCCGGCCGAGCCGAGCGGGACGCCCGCCCAGGGCTACCACGAGATCAAGCTCAAGCAGGCCAGCACCGAGGTCTCGATCGTCGTGACGGTCGCCCAGTCACTGCCGCGCCAACTGTTCGTCCTGTACTTCGCCGTCGCCAACGAGGGCGGCACGCAGGGCCCGCTGGCAGCGCAGTCGGTGGAGGCCGTCGGGGTGGGCACGGGCAACGTGCAGGTGAGCGTCTCGTGGAATGTCGACTCCGACGTGGACCTCCACGTCGTGGACCCGAGCGGCGAAGAGGTCTACTACGGCAACGACGCGTCCACCTCGGGCGGTCAGCTCGATCTCGACTCCAACCCCAACTGCGACATCGATGGCATCCGCAACGAGAACATCACCTGGCAACAGGCGCCGGCCGGCACCTACACCGTCCGGGTGGACCTCTATGAGGCGTGCGGCGTCACCCCGACCGAGTACGTGGTCACCATCCAGGTGATCGGGCAGCCGACCCAGACCTTCACGGGCACCATCGAGGGCGAGGGCGATGTCGGCGGCGAGGGCAGCGGCGTCACCGTCGCCACCTTCGAGGTACCTGAGTCCGCGGCCGCGCCGCAGTCAAGCGGCTGATCCATAGACAATCGGGCCACCCGTCGGCGACGCCGGCGGGTGGCCCGTTTGGTGCCCGGGCCGTACGGCCGGTGGGCGCGTCCTCGGAGGACAGCCGAAGGGCGGGTCAAGCCTTCTGCTCCCCTGGGGCCTCGTCCGCGGCCGGGGCATCCGCGGCCGAGGTCGGCAACGTCGGGGCCGCCTGCGCGGCGCGGGCGGCCCGGCGTTGCCCGCGCTCGGCCTCCAACTGCTTTCGTACGGAGGCGTCGACCTCCTTCATCTCCACCCGGGAGTAGAGCAGGTAGCCGATCGCCAGCGCTGGCAGGATGAAGAGGAAGGGATAGACCTCGTTGAGCCCTTCGTGGATGAAGAAGAAGAGGTAGACGCCGTATCCGAGCAGGACCGCGCCGATCGCTGCGGTGAGCACGCGGGCCGGGGCGGCGGCACCGATGCCCCAGGCCGCGAGCGCCACCAGCAGGACGCCGCTGGCCACGACTGCGATGCGGTAGAACTGGAACGCGTCTTCGCCCATGGTCTCGACGGCGAGCAGGTCAAGCATGGCGGGCCTCCGGGCTTGGCGTGAAGTACCTGCTGATTCCGCTCCGCAAGCGTCACTGAAGTACCTGCTGATTCCGCTCCGCAAGCGTCGCTGGGTGGCTCACTCTACCGCCGTTCGGCGGTCATCCGGGAAGCATGATCGACAAACATTGACGCAGCCTCCGCGACGTCGGCGCTGATAGTTATCCACAGGTGATAACTGGGGGTGGCGGGACGGCGCCGCGGCTTCCTACAGTGAGTCCGCCGGTCGGATAGAGAAACGGGGACTCTATGACGGGGGATGGGCACATTCCATCGCGTAACTGCGTCCATGCCGTCGACGGACGGTGGTAGGCGTGGACGGGGATCTGACGAGCGCGGTCGACGAGCTCACGCAGCGACTGACGCGGGAACGGGCCGCGCTCGTTGCCGCGATGGCCCGGGGTCGCGATGTCCGCGCCGGCGCCGACGAGTCCGGCACCATCACCATCGTCGTTGACGACGAGGGCACCGCCCGCGACGTGCTCGTCGCCACGGACTGGCGGCGCCGCCTGCGCCCCGGTGCGCTGGGGTCGGCCGTGGTCGCGGCCGACGGCGACGCGGCCGAGCGCCGCTCCACGGCGCTGGCGCAGGCGCTGGGACAGACGTCCACACAGGATAGTCCTGACGGAACGACCAATCTGTCCACTGAGGATGAAGGTCCCGGGTGGCCCGGGTGGCTGGTTCCCGTCCCGCCGACGGGGCCAGCGGAGGGTCAACCCCGGTCGCTGTTGGAGCTGTCCGCCGCGGTGTGGGCGGCGTCCGAGGACCTGTCCCGGGTCACCGAGCGCCCCCCGCCGGTGCAGGGCGCCGGAGCGGAGGGAGCCGTGACGGTGACCATGGCCCAGGGCCGGATCACCGAGTGCACGATCAACCAGGCCTGGCTCGCCCGTCAGGACGAGCTCACGCTCGCGCACGCGCTGCGCGAGGCGGTCTGCGCCGCGGCCACCGCCGGCCTGGCCGCGCGACGTCCGCTCATCGAATACCACCAACGCCTGGCCGCGCTGATCGCGGACGCCAAGGCCACCCTGCACGCCATCCCCTGAGGAGGACGGAGATGACAAACCCCACACCGGATCAGATCGATGTCGCCATTGGCGCGCTGGACGAGGAGTCGCGTCTGTGGGCTGAGCTGAGCCACCGGCTGAAGGGATGCGGGCGTACGGTCGCGGACCTGCGGATCACCGAGTACCGCAATACGACGATCTTTGATGCATTCATCGCCGGCTACAACGCCGCTTCGGGCACCTTCGCCGAGCGCTGCGACGCCGGGGCAGTGCAGACCTTCGAGATCGGTGTCCGGCTACTCACCGTGGCCGAGGTCTACGCCACCGAGGAAGAGGCGAACGTCCACGCCCAGTACAACCTCTACTAGAGCCACAGATGTCAACGGGGGAAACCGACATGGACCATCGCGGAACCGACGATGACCGGCGCGACGACGGCGGCGGCATCATCTTCCGGCCAACCGAGCACGAGCGGAATCTCGAGGAGCTTCAGAGTGCACAGGCGAGGCTGCGGAACGACCTGATACCGAAGATCGCGCGCATCGGAACCGGTCTGCTCGGGTCGCCCCTGCTCTACCCGTGGCGCGACGAGATTGCGCGGAAGGTGGAGCAGGTGCTCAACCTCCTCGTTGACCTCCATACCCGGCTCGGCGTGCTGCTCCTGACCGGCCCGCTGCCGATTACCCTGTGGCGCACCGCCGACGAGTGGACCCAGATCCGAAGCCGGACGAGCAGTGTGGCCGGCGATCTCGGGGCCACGAACCGCGAGGTCCACGTCCGCTGGAAGGGCGCCGCGGCCGACGCCTACCACTCGATCATCCCGGCCCACGTGGCTGCGGCGAACCGGCTCGCGATGGTCGCCGACTCGGTCCAGAACGCGCTCGCCTGGGCGGCGCTGGCGGCCGCGACGTTCTATGCCGCACTGCTCGGGGCGGTACTGGCGGCCACCGCTGCCATCATCACCGCCATAGCGATGGCGGCGACCGTCACCGGCGCTCTCGCCGCGCTCGTCATGGTTCTCGCCACCGTGGCTGGGCTGATGGCCCAGCTTGGCGTCCTCACCGCGGCCACGACCGAGGTCTTCGGCCGCCTCCGGGTCTGGCTGAACGACGTGGTCTCCGAGATGAACGACAACGCGGCGTTCCCGGGTGGAACGTGGCCGGCGTCGCGGGAGGAGTGGTACGCCGACGCGACCGTGACCGACGGAGATGCCCGTTGGTCGGTGCAGGCGTGACCTAGTCGCCCGCTCGGCGTTGCTCAGCGGCGCCGCGGCGGGTGCACTCGGGGCAGACGCCGAAGATGTCCAAGGTGTGGCTCACCTCGGTGTAACCGTTCTCCTCGGCGACCTTGTCGGCCCACCGTTCGATGGTCGGTCCGGCGATCTCGATCGTGTTCCCGCACTCCCGGCACACGAGATGGTGGTGGTGTGAAGGCCGCCGACAGCGCCGGTAGAGCTGCTCGCCGCTCGGCAGCCGCATCGTATCGACCTCCTCGGCCTGGGCGAGGATCTGCAGCGTGCGGTACACCGTGGTGAGCCCGACCTTGGCACCCCGCTCGCGCAGCAGGTGGTGGACCCGCTGCGCGCTCTGGAAGTCGCTCGCCTCGTCGAGCAGGCTGAGGATCTCCGCGCGCTGACGGGTGTTGCGGCTCGTCCCCGGCACCGTAGGTGTCACCGATGGTCTCCTTGGCCCGACGGCTGGTCGACGACCCACCCGTCGACGCGGTGCACCGGCCGCGGCGGTCGCCGAACCAGTGTAGGTCGCCCTAACCCGCCCGGCCCACGTACGCGGGCCCCCACCACGTGCGCCCCGCTGTCCCCGTGAGCCCCAGCCCGCAGGGGCCGCTGGCGGTCCACGGCCCCGGTCAACCGTCCACAAGGGAGCCAGACCGGCCCGGGGCGGCTCCGCGAGCCTCGTCGGTAGGCCGGGACCGGCCACGCCGGCCCTCCGACCGGTGGTAGGAGGCGCGGCCGCCCGTAGACTCGGCGGATGGCGGAGATCGTGCAGTTGCTGGCCTCGCCCGTCCACCGTTACGAGGGTCGGCCCGCGGACGGCCCGGCCGCCGCGCCGCCCGGGGAGTTGGTCGAGCAGGTGGAGATCCGGGCCGGCGCCGGCATCGTCGGTGACCGGTACTACGGCCACCCGGCGCACCGCGACTCGGCGATCACCGTGATCGCCGAGGAGTCCCTCCCGCCCGGCGCCGATCTCACGCAGGTGCGTCGCAACATCCTGCTCCGCGGAGTGGCCGTCGACGATCTGGTCGCCAGGGACTCGGCCTCCGGACCCCGGCCGCCCGGCGGGGAAGTCCACGGGGTGGGATCCGTGCTGGTCCTCGACTCGGGCGCTGGCCCGGTCCGGCTCCGGGTCCACCGGCCTGCGAACCCATGTGCGTGGATGGATGCCACGATCGGCCCGGGCGCCATGCGGGCGCTGCGCGGCCACGGCGGCATCCGTTGCGTGCCCCTCAACGACGGCACTCTCCACATCGGACCCATCGAGGTCCGCATCGAGGCCGCCCCGGACTAGCCTCGGTCGTCAGGCTCGGGTGGGTGGCGGCAGCTCGCACGTGTCCGTGCCGCCGGGCAGGCGGTGACGGTTGCGCGCGACCCACCGGTAGACCGGCCAGGCGAGCACAAGGACCGGCCGGGTCCGTAGCAGCCCGCCGGCGATGCGCCAGTGCGCGCCGGGGCGCGCCGTGCGGAGCAGATCGGCGATCGCTACCGGTCCGACGCTGACCCGCCCGCCTTCCACGTAGCGCACCGCGTCGGCACACTCCAGGGCCGTGACACCCAGGCCGGCCAGGTCGGTCGCCTGCCAGGCCACGATGCGCGCGGGCGTGCGCACGTGACGGCGCAGGAACCGGGCGCACCGGCTGCAGAAGGCACAGTCCCCGTCGTAGAGGAACACCGCCATGTCGCTCACGCCCTCCATCATCCCTCCGCTCGGCCCGCGAGGAGCGGTCCTGCAGCAGCTCGCGCGACCCGGCTGGGTCCAGCCGGCGCTGGCGGCGAGTCTCACAAGTCGCAGAATTCGTCTCAGAATCCGTCGCAGAATGGTCTCATAAAGATACGCGCCGCAAGTGGCGGTAGAGCGTGGCGCGGGCGACGCCGAACCTGGCCGCGATCTCGTCGACGGTGTGGGAGCCGGCTTCATACATCGCCCTGGCGGAGCGCACCTGGTCGTCCGACAGGGCCGCCGGCCGACCCCGCCGCACGGGGACCGGATGCCGGGGCACCGCGGGTCCGCCGTGATCGGTGCGCGGCCGCGGCGACGGGCGGCCGAGGAACCGGCGGACGCCGTCCATGATGTCCGCGCGCAATGTGACCGGGTCGACATCCGCGTGGTAGACGACCGGGTCGCTCACGATGGCGATGCACTGGACCGCCCGCACGCGCTCGCGTCGCCCGGCCCCCTGCCCACTGATGACAGCGATCGCCCGGGCGTTGACCGCGAGCAGACGGTCGTACTGCGCATGCGATGACAACAGGGACAGGTCGTGGATGAGCATGCGGAGCAGCTCGCGGTGCTGCAGCGCGGTGTCCAGCCATCCCTCGATCATCGCCGAGGCGCGGCGGTGCGCCGGTTGCGCCGCCGCTGCTTCGGCCGCCGCCTCCAGATCGGTAACCATCGGCTCTACCAGCTCGGCGGCCAGGTGTGCCTTGGTCGGGAAGTGATAGAGGATCGTCGCCTTGGTCAGCCCCAGCTGGGCGGCGATCGCCTGCAACGAGGTGCGCTGGTAGCCCATGGCTTGAAACTGCTCGGCCGCGGTGCGCAGGATCCGGGCCCGAGTGGTCAGCGGTCGGGACATGGACCGATGCTACGCCCCTCCTGACCG
Source organism: Micromonosporaceae bacterium (assembly GCA_052038195.1). GTDB lineage: Bacteria > Actinomycetota > Actinomycetes > Mycobacteriales > Micromonosporaceae > DATBGZ01. The sequence continues at coordinate 14,167 of JBQGBY010000108.1, forward strand.
ATGGTCGACAGCC
>JBQGBY010000109.1:0-62931 GCA_052038195.1 Micromonosporaceae bacterium
CGGCCTTACCCTCGGGGACGAGCGCCAGCACGCAGCCGCCGAAGCCGCCACCCGTCATCCGCGCGCCGAGCGCGCCCTGGCGCAGCGCCACCTCGACCGCGAGGTCCACGGTCGGCACCGTGATCTCGTAGTCGTCCCTCATCGAGGCATGGGAGGCGGTGAACAGCCGCCCGACCTCGTCCCAGTCGCCGACGCGGAGGGCGTCCACTGTGGAGAGAACGCGGGCGTTCTCGGTGACGACGTGCCGCACCCGTCGGCGCACCACCGGGTCGTCCAGCCGGGCCAGGTCGCCCTCCAGGTCGGTGACGTCCCGCAGCGCGCGGATGCCGAGTCGGGCGGCCGCGTCTTCGCACGCCCGCCGGCGCTGGGCGTACTCGTTCTCGGCGTGCTGGTGCGGCGTGCGCGAGTCGATGACGAGCAGCGCCACCCCGGACGCCTCCGGAGCGAAGGGCACCTGCTCGACCTCGAGGGAGCGGCAGTCCAGGAACAGCGCATGTCCGGCGCGACAGCGGATCGACGCGGTCTGGTCCATGATGCCGCAGGGCACGCCGACGTAGGCGTTCTCGGCCCGCTGGGCGATCGCCGGTCGTCGGGGCACCGGCACGTCCGCGCCGCCGAGATCGCACAGCACCGAGAGAACGGCGCACTCCAGCGCCGCCGACGACGAGAGGCCGGCGCCGATCGGGACGTCGGACTCGATGCACAGCCGCGCTCCGGGGACGTCGATGCCCTCCTCCCGCAGCGCCCAGATCACACCGGCGACGTAGCCGGCCCAGCCGGTGACCGCGCCCGGGTGCAGGTCGTCCGGAGTCACGGCGACCGCGCCGAGTTGGCCGGAACTGCTCACCTCCCATCGGGTGGGCCCCGTGAGTGGTCGGGCCGTGGCCACCGTGCGCTGAGCCAGGCCGATGGGCAGCACGAACCCGTCGTTGTAGTCGGTGTGCTCGCCGATGAGGTTCACCCGGCCGGGCGCGGCCCAGACGTGGGCATGGGGCGTGGTGTCGGTCATCGGTCCACTCCGGACGGTTGCACGGTGCGTACGTCGGTGATCTGGCCGCGCAGGGCGGCCAGGGGGGCTGTGTCGATGCCGGTGTCGGTGAAGAGCACCTGGGCCCCGGCCAGGGGGATGATCGTGGCGATGCCGACGACGCCCCATTTGGTGTGGTCGGCGAGCACCACCACCTGGCGTGCGGCGGCGACCAGCGCCCGGTTCGTATCGGCCTCGGCGAGGTTCGGCGTGGTGAAGCCGCCCCGCTCGTCCATGCCGTGCACCCCGAGGAAGAGCAGATCGAGGTTGAGCCCGGCCAGGATCGCGGTGGCGGCCGGACCGACCAGCGCGTCGGACCGGGTGCGCACGCCGCCGGTCAGCACCACCGTCTGCGTGTCGTTACCGGCCCGGTGCAGCACGTCGGAGACCGCCACGGAGTTGGTGACCAGGGTAAGGTTGTTCACTCCTGTGAGTTCCTGTGCAAGCGCCGCCGTAGTAGTGCCGGCCGAGATCCCGACCGCCGCCCCCGGCCCGACCAGCGCGGCGGCAGCCTGCGCGATCGCCGCCTTCTCCGCCGCCTGCCGGACCCGCTTGGCCGCGAAGGCGGGCTCGTCCGCCGCGGTGTCGACGGGCATCACCCCACCGTGGACCCTTGCCAGCAGCCCCTGCTCGACCAGGGCGTCCACGTCACGGCGCACCGTCATGTCCGAGACGCCGAGCGCGCTGGCCAGCTCGCTGACGCGGATCCCACCCCGCCGGTGGACCTCGGTGACGATCGCGCTGCGCCGCTGGGCCCCTAGCACGGCGCCCACCTGGTCGGTTCTGTTTGATTCTGTGACATCGTGGGACTAGGTTACAGGCGTGCTGCCCGCCGTCGCATCCCCCACCTCAGGTCCGCGGCCGCGGGCCGTCCGGACCGACACGCGCCTCGCCGACGGTCGGGACCTGTTCTACTACGACCCGCCCGGCACCCGCCGGGTCCCGCCAGCCGACACCCGCGACCTGCCGCCCCAGCCGGGATCGGGCCAGCTCCGTTTCGACCCGCGCACTGGCGAGTGGGTGATCGTGGCGACGCACCGGCAGGCCCGGATCAACCTGCCGGCGCCCGACCGCTGCCCGCTATGTCCGTCTACTGTGGACAACCGAACCGAGATACCGGCGCCCAGCTACGTGGTGGCGGTCCTCGCCAACCGCTTTCCCGCCCTGGTCGGGTCCGGGTCGGCGCCACCGGAGCCGGACGGCACCCTGGTGCCGATGGTGCCCGCTTTCGGCCGCTGCGAGGTGATCTGCTTCGACCCGCGGCATGACGTGAGCTTCGTCGATCTCGAACTCGACCAGGTGCGACTGGTGGTCGAGGCTTGGATCGACCGTACGGTCGCGCTGTCCGCCCGGCCGGACGTGGCCCAGGTCTTCTGCTTCGAGAACCGGGGCGAGGAGATCGGCGTCACCCAGCACCATCCGCATGGACAGCTCTACGCCTACCCCGTTGTCGTGCCGCGCACGGCCCGGATGCTCGCCCGCGCGATCGCGTACCGTCGCGCCCACGGGACGAACGTCTTCGACGACCTGCTCGCCGTGGAGCTGGCCGACACCCGGATCGTCACGGCCAACGAGCACTGGGTGGCGTTCGTCCCGTTCGCCGCGAAGTGGCCGTACGAGCTGCACCTCTACCCCCGCACCCGGGTACCCGACCTACCGAGCCTCGGTGACGCGGAACGGGACTCCCTCGGCACGATCTACCGAGACGTCCTGCGCCGGTTCAGCCGCCTGTTCCCGTCCCAAACGCCGTACATCGCCGGGTGGCACCAGGCGCCCGCAGTCGGGGCACCGGGAGCCGCCGGCGCCAAGGAGCTCGCGCTGCACCTGGAGCTGTTCACCAACCGGCGCAGCCCGACGGCGCTGAAGTACGTCGCCGGCACCGAGGCGGGCATGGACATGTTCTCCAATGACGTGGTGCCCGAGGAGGCGGCGCGGCGCCTGCGCGAACTCGGCTGACCCCGCCCCCTGCTTACACAGCACCCGTGGACCAACGGTGAGTGATCAGGAACGCCAGGTCATCGAGGTCCGCCTCGTACTCCTGGTCCCAGTCGACTTTCTGCTCGAGCGCCTGCCCAACGGCGGCGTGCGCCGGATAGATGTCCGGGTCGAGCCGGCTGCGCAGGGTACGCATGTCGCGCGGCTGGAACCGACCGTTGACTTCGCTCGCGGCGAAGCCGAGCGTGAAGGTGGAGAGCAGACGCTCGACCCGGGGGACGTGCCCGGGCGGGACGCCGAGGTCTAGCAGCGCCTGGTACAGCGCATCGAGCTCGCGCAGCGACTCCGGGGTAACCGACGGCCGCGACAGGAGCAGCGAGAAGGCGGACGGGTGCCGCTTGGCGACGCGGCGCAGTGCCCGCGCCAGGGCTCGGAGCCGGTCCTCGACACTGCCCGACGCCTGTAGTGCCGGGAGCAGGTCCGCCAGCATCCGTTCGACGATTCCGTCGAGCAGCCCGTCCTTGCCGCCCACGTGCGGGTACAGGGCCATGGGCGTGAGCCCGACGCGGGCCGCGACGGCTCGCATGGTCACCGCGCCGAGCCCGTGCTCGTCGGCGATGGCGAGCGCCGCTTCGAGGATCGCGCGCCGCCGGGTTCCGTCATGCGGGGCCTCGACACCGTCCGTCGCCATGCTATACACTGTAGATCTCTACTTTGTAGATCACAAAGGCGGTGGGCCGTGCTGACGGCGGTGGACCTCACCAAGAGCTATGGAGACGTCCGCGCCCTGGACGGCTTCAGCCTCACGATCGCCGCGGGCGAGGTGTGCGGGCTGGTTGGTCACAACGGGGCGGGGAAGACCACGTTCGTCGAGGTGGTGACCGGCCTGATCCGGCCCGACTCCGGCAGCGTGACCGTGGCCGGTGCACCGCCACGGCGGGCGCGGGACCAGTTCGGCCTGGCCCCGCAGGAAGTGGAGCTGTACCTGTCCGTGAGCGTCCGCGGCAACCTCCGGCTCTTCGGCGGTCTCGCCGGCTTGCGGGGCCGGTCGCTGCGGGCGGCCATCGACGAGACCAGCACGGCGCTGGGCCTGGTCGACCTGCTGGACCGGCCGGTGGGGCTGCTGTCGGGCGGCCAGCGCCGCCGGGCGCAGGCGGCCACCGCGCTCCTGCACCGACCTCCCCTGCTGCTGCTCGACGAGCCGACGGTCGGTGCCGACCCGGCCACCCGGCAGGCGCTGCTGGCCCTGATCAGGAGCCGGGCCGAGGGGGGCGCGGCCGTCTGCTACACGACCCATTACCTGCCGGAGCTGGTCGAGCTCGGGGCGAGCCTTGCGGTCTGCGCGGCCGGCCGGGTGGTCCGGCGCGGTAGCCAGTCGACCCTGCTCGCCGGCCTGCCCGGCCATCTGCACTTGTCCTATCCGGACGGTCGCGAGGAGCATGTCGTCGCCGCTGATCCGGCGACGGAGCTGGCGCACCGCCTGCTCGCCGGCGCGCGGCCGTCCGCTGTGGACATCCGTCCGTCCACGTTGGACGATCTCTACCTCGCCCTGGCGGTGACGCATGCGTAGCGTGGTCCTCATCCGGCACAACTTCGCCCTGCTGGCCAAGGAGCCCGGACCCGTGGTCAGCCGCATCGCCATGCCGCTCGTGCTCGTCACCGTGCTGCGCCCGCTCTTCGCCGCCGCACTCGGCTCGGACGGGCTGAGCTACGCCGTCACCGGCATGCTGGTCTTCTTCTCACTGCTCGGCCTCTCGCTGGTGGGCAACGGCGTGCTCGTCGAGCGGTCCTGGCGCACGTTGGACCGGTTACGGGCGACGCCGGCCCGGTCGCGCGACATCCTCCTCGGCAAGGCCGTCCCGCACGGTGCCGTGCTGCTCGCCCAGCAGGCGACGCTGATCGGTTACGGCGTCGTCGTGTTCGGTCTGCACGTGCACCGGTGGGATCTGCTCGCCCTCGCGGGGCTGACGTGGACCGCCACTCTGCTCTGCGCCGGCGCGGCTCTCGCCACGCTCGTGAACAGCCACAGTGGACTGAGCGCGGTGATCGACATCGGCGCGCTCTTTCTCAGCGCGGCCGGCGGAGTGATGGTGCCGTTGGAGGTCATGCCGGCCTGGGTGGGAGCGATCGCGCCGGCCTCACCCGGCTACTGGGCGCTGGGCTCGCTGCGGGCGGCCGTGGAGGGCGACGTGGGCGCCACCCTCGCCGCCGTTGGCATCCTCGCCGCCATCGGGGCCGGGTTCGGTGCCCTGGCAGCCTGGCGCATGTCCCGGGGCTGGGGACGCAACCGCCTGCTGTAGCACCGGCCGTACGGCCGGTCAGGTGCGCTGTGCGGGCAGGTTTGTCGGGGCGGGAGCCGCGGCGTTCGCCCTTGTGGCGACCGCCGTTGCGCCGGTGTACAGCGGGGAGATGAGCGCGAGAACCTTCTCGACCTCGATCCCCTCCTCGTCGCCTCGCTGCGGGTCGCGCCCGGTCAGGCTGACGCCGACGTCCTCGAGGATCGCCCGGGCCAGCCCGATCACCTCGGCAGGCTGGAGCGCGCGCGGCGAGTCGCCGAACATTCTACATTGGATGATCACGTACGTGGGCTTGCCCGAGACCCGGTGGGCGAGGATCTCCTTCACGATCTCGAATCGGGCGTAGCTGCGCTTGCCGACCTTGAACGTCGCGATGGAGTGGATCTTCACCAGGGCCCGGTCCGGTGAGACGCGCTCGATGCGGCCGCCGCCCCGGCTGGTGAGCGTGAGGCTTCGCAGCGCATCGGACTGGACCGGGCGCGGACCCGACTCGGCGAGGTACGCGTAGACCTTGCCGGGGTCTGCGGCCTCCTGGAGCCGGAACGCGAACTCATAAGGGTAGATCTCGCTGTCGCCCCGGCGATCCTTGGCCCGCTGCCGCCACCGGGTCCACACCGGCACGATGAGTGCGAAGAAGACCGTCACCGCCGCGATCGGGGACAGCGCTCGTATCCATGTTTGCCAGTCCGTGCTGACGCTGCCAGGATCGAATATGTTCCCTTCGCGGATGGCCACGAGAACGGCCGCGACGGTGAAGAGCAGCATCAGGACGTTGTAGGCGGTCATGTTCGCCCGCTCGGCCGGGCGTCCCGCCCGGCTGCGTTCGATCTCCGCCATGGCCTCCTGCTCGGAGCGCACCTGCTGCTGCTCGTAGAGCAGGTTCTCGCGCCAGGCGTGCTCGATGGCGTTCTCCAGGCCCCGAACGTTGCCGCGCAGCGCCTCCAACAAGGTCTTCCAGTGCCTGAGTTCAACGTCGAGCCGCCGGACGTCCTCCTGGAGCGTCCGCGCGGCACCGCCCGCAGCAGCCTGGACGGGCACGTGTCCGTGTCCATGGCCCTTGGTGGCCTCGTTGTGCAGGTGGTCCTTGGCCAGCATGGCGATCTCGTGCACGTTGGCGACAACCGGGAGCTTCGCGGCCGACAGCATCACGTAGCCGCGGAGCTGCGACTCGCTCGCGCCGATGGCCAGCTCCGGTGTCCGCTCCTTGAGCAACGCGGAGAGGTCGAGCTGGACCAGCTTGGACTGACGGTGCAACATGCCGACCGACTCGTCGAGCAGGCTGCGCCGCACACTCTCCACCGACCACTTGAGCTTCTGCAGCACCTCACGGGCGGTCACGTCGAGGAACCGCCGCAGCGTGATGACAAGGCCGGCGGGCGACTCGGCGTTCACATCCCTCACCAGCAGGAGGTCGATGACCTGGCTCATCCGTTCCACCAGTGTCAGCGAGCCGGGGAGCGCGGCGCCCACGAAGTCACGCAGGAAATCGTTCTGTTCGAAGAAGACGGCGGGGGACAGCGACTCGTTGAACAGGCCCTCCACCAGTGTGTTGAGCTGGAAAAAGGTCAGGATCCCCCGCGGCTTCTCCTCAGCCGCCGCCGAGCCGGTGTCGAGTCCCTGGTAACGGCGGACCGCGGCGCCGCCCTCGTTCTCGCCGGCGGGCCCGCTGCGGGCGGCGTGGTCGCTGCGTCGGTCGAGCGAGTAGTCGCCGCCGAAGACCTCGAGGACGTGGGCCGCCAGAGCCGCGCGGACATCGGTGTCGGCGTCGAACCGGGCTCTGGCCGTGAACGTGTAGGACCCGTGCTCGTCCACCCGGAACGTCACCTCGTGCACGCCCGCCGCCACCAGCGGCAGGTTGGCTGTCTTCTCCGGGCACTCCGGCCAGCCAGCAAGGTCCGGCTTGGGGTGCAGGGTCATGCTGACCGCGACCGGCCGCTGAAGGTCGTCGTCATCGTCGTGGTTCAACGCGCACGTGCCCGTACGGTCGTAGCCGAACGACACCGGGAGGACCTCGAGCACGCGTCGCAGGACCGAGACCTGTAGCCGGGGTCGGTACGTCGGGTCCTCGAGCATCTTGGAGCTGGCGCTGACGGTCTCGGCGTCCCCACCAGGCCGCATGAGCCAGTTGTTCGCCGTGGAGCTGTAGAAATTCGCCCGCCCGACGGGCAGCCATACCGACACGGACACGGTCAATTCACTCATCAATGCCTCCATGGAGCCGACGTCCGAAGAGGAGTCCCAGTCCATCCCGACTCGCAATGGTACTGAGTGTGGTGAACCGCGAATAGGAAAAACCTTGCCCCAATGTTGCGTGCGGGATCATGATGTTCGCACCTTCGGATGGTGGTGTAGGTCCCCTAGAGTTGTCTTGTTGCCGACGATGCTGGGAGGTGGGATCGCGGATGCTTGGCCGACGGTTTCCTGACGACGCCTTGATCGAAGATGAATGGGTGGTGACGACCGTCCGTCCTCAGTGGCGGGTGATCCTTGTCCCGGTGTTCTTCACCGTCGCGTTTGCCCTGCTGGTCGCGTGGATCTGGTTCACGATGAGCGACAACTTCTGGGGCCGGGCGCTCTTCGCGCTGGTCGTGCTCGGCGGCCTCGCGCCCTGGGGTTGGTACGCCCTGCCCCGGATGGCGACCTGGTACCGGACCCGCTACGCGTTCACCAACCGCCGGGTGCTGGTTCGCCGTGGCGTGTTCAACGCACGCCAGGTCGACATCCAGTTCGTGAGCGTCAACGACGCCATTATCGAGCGCCACGGACTGGACGCGATTTTCGGCAGTGGCACGCTCATTCTCGGTAGGGGTCCGGACCATTCCCTCCCAAATATCCCCGACGTGAACAAGATGAAGAAGCTCGCCATGCAGTTGGTGGCCCTCAGCCACGAGATGGGTGCCGACATGACCTGGCTGGAACAGAACTTCCGGCGATTCCGCAACCGGGCTCCGGGAACCGGCCCGGCGCAATTGCCCCGGCCCGGCCAGCCGTCGGCGGACAGGCCGGCGGCGGTACCACCGGCGTCGCCGGAGAACCAGGCCGGTTAGCCCTGGCCGCGGCTTCGCACCGTGCGCCAACGCACGGACGCAGCCACACACTCGGGTCCTTCGACCCTTCCCGCGCGCCCGTCGGGCCCGGACACTCCGTCCGTGGTTGGCCAGGTCCAGGTGAACCTCGGTTCCCTGATGCCGTCGCTCCGGCCGGCCGACGGGGGTACTGAGCCGGGGCTACACGGGTCGGCGTCGGGCGTGTGGGTCCAGACGCGCGGCCACGTCGCCTCGACCGACGCGGCCCGGGCCGGCGATGCGGTCAGTGACGTTCTCGACCGGGCGGGTGTCCGTGACGGCGCGCGGGTCCGGCTCGTCGGCGCGGTCTGTAACGGTGGGCCGACCGTGGTGCAGGTGAACCTCCGGGTCAACGGCGCGGCGGCGCGGATCCAGGTCGCGGGACCGTCGTCCCTCGTGGCGATCGGCCGAGCGGCCGACCGGCTGCAGCGGCAGGTCCGCCGGCTCACCACGGCGTACGAACTCTGGCCGTGGCCCGACCCGCAGCGGCGCCCGCTCGGGGTGCCGGGTCCGGGCGCCCTCCGCCGCCGCAAGCGGTACCGGCTGCCGACCGGACCGCCGTGCCGGGCCATCGCATCCATGAATGCCATGGACTACGACGTCATGCTGTACACCGACGGCGAGACCGGCGAGGACGCGGTGGTCTACCGGTCCGGCCCGACCGGGGTGCGGCTGGCTCGCCAGCGCAGCATGCGCCCGCCGTCGATGCCCATCTCGGTCCCGCTGACCGTCAACGCTCACCGCGTGCCGGTGCTCACCCCGCTCGAGGCCACCGCGCGGCTGGTCCATGGCTGGCTGCCGTTCGTGTTCTTCACCGACCGTCGCAGCGGCCGGGGAAACCTGATCTACCGTCGGTACGACGGCGATCTGGGCCTGGTCACACCGATCTGAGCAGCGCCCAGGTCACGCCCGTCCGCGCGGCGGGGAATCGTCACGCCTGTCTTCGCGGCTCGCGGCGTGGGTGTCACGGCTGGTAGCGGAGGATGGCGCCCAGGCCCTCGACGAGCTCCGGGTCCGCCTCGACAACGATGCTGTCGGCGCCCGAGCTGGCGGCGGCCCCGACGAGGGCGTCGTCGGCGGGCTCCCAGGCGGGCGTGATCACACCACTGTCCCTCTTGGACGGACCCAGCATCGTCGGGTTGAGCGGGTCGACCCACACATGCAAGTGGGACGGTTCGGCGTCGAGTATCAGCGTGTCGATGCGCCGATCGCGGGCGGCCGCGCAGACCGCCGCCACCCCACGGACACTGTCCCCATGGGACAGTCCGGAGTGGAACCGGTCGACGGTTTCGAGGTGTCGCTCGCGGGCCACCAACTCGACGGCCTCACGCGTGGCCGCCTCGACCACCGGGTCGTAGTCGGCCGGTTCCCGCCGCGCCCGTAGGCGCGACTCGGGGTGCGCCCGTACGCCGATCTCGTGGTCGACCTGCGCGACCCGCGACGCGAGGATCGGCGGTAGCCGGTCGAGTACCAGCTGCCGGGCCCGTACGTCGCCGGCCAGGATCACGACGTCGGCGCCGCAGCGTTGCACCTCGGCGGTGATCGCCTGGGCAACGTCGACACTGTTGTGGTCCCAGTTCACCTCGGCTGCGCGTTGGTCGCGGGGCAGGGACCAGCGCCGGGCCCGGCCACCCGTTGTCTTCTTGGTGATGAACTCGTCCTCGCCGCGGACGGTGGCCGCGTGGCCGTCGGAGCTGATGACCGTGCCACCGGTGCGGTCGACGTCAGCGCGTACCCAGCTGACCTCCTCGCCGGTGTCACCGAGGTCACCCAGTGTGGCGAATGCGCCCGGCGCTTCCCGAGAGGGGGACGTGGCTAGTGCGTCCAGTCCGCGCAGCAGATCCGCGGCGTGCGGCTGGGCCGACCAGCTCGCCAGCTCGCGGCGCGGGGTCACCGGCAGGGTACGGCTGAGCGCGACCCGACCATCGGAGGCGAGCACCGCCACCTCGGCCGGCCCGCCGCCTGCGCTCGCGCGCCGCACGGCGTCGTCCATCGCCCGGAGGGTCGCCTCATCGGCCCCATCGCGGCCCAGCGACTCCCGGGCCGCCCGCCAGCGTAGGTCGAGTTGATGACGGGCCTCCTGGGGCGTGCCGGTCTTCTGCGTCCCGGTCGCGTCGAGGTACGCGGACGCCCAGGGGCCCGCGCCGCCGTACAGGGTCCTGATCGTCGACAGGCGCATGGTCCCATTGTCGCGCCGGTCGTGGTCGGGGGGCGGGCGGATCGTCGCTGTTCCATTCATACGGATCGCCAGGCTAGTCGGCGGCGAGAACCGGCGCGGGTCGCTTGCGCTGCCCGAAGGCGGCGCCCCGGGCCCGCACGAAGGCCGCTGCACCGACCACGCCGGGCGAGCCCGGGCTCACCGTTGTGGCCAGCCTGCCCCCGAGTCGGAGGTTGCCCGCCCGCGCATGAGCGGCCCGGAGCGGGCGACCCCCACCGACTGACCATCCACTGTGGACTATAAGCGTAGCTGGGAGGCGCGCATCAGTGTGGAGTCCGGCGACTCGCCGTCGCGCAGGTCCAGGTCCTCGATGACCCGCCCGTCGCGTAGCCGCAGCAGCCGGTCGCAGCGGGACGCGATGTGAGCTTCGTGCGTGGCGAGGAGGATCGTCATCGCCCGCTCGCGTCGCAGGTCGAGCAGCAGGTCGACGATCTCGGTGCCGGTCCTCGAGTCGAGGTTGCCCGTCGGCTCGTCGGCGAGCAGCAAGCGGGGCTGGCTCATCAGCGCCCGGGCGATCGCCACGCGCTGCTGCTGGCCGCCGGAGAGCTGGCCGGGCAAGGACTTCACCCGGTCGCCCAGCCCTACGGCGGCGAGCAGTTCGCGGGCTTTCGCCGCCTTGTTATAGCCGACCCGGTAGGGCAGCACGGGTGCGATGACGTTGTCCAGCGCGGTGAGCGTCGGCAGCAGGTGGTAGCGCTGGAACACGAAGCCGACGGTGCGACGGAAGTGGGTGAGGCTCGCTCGTCGCAGTGACGTGATCGTCGTGCCGTCGACGATCACCGATCCCGAGTCGGCCTTCTCGATGCCACCGATGAGGTGCAGAAGCGTGGATTTTCCCGACCCGGACGGCCCGGTCACGGCCACGACCGAGCCGGCCTCGATATCGACGGAGATCCCATCAATAGCTGTCACATTGGCGCCGGCCGCCCGGAAGCGCTTCGCGAGCGATGCCACGGTCACGGCCGCGCCACCGGGGCCGACGGCGGTCGCGGTCTGGTCGGCTGAGGTGTCGACGCTCATCCTGCCTCCTGGGGGTGTGTGGAACTCCGCCGCTGGCGTACATTGGGACAATGCAAGCAACGGATCGCTGGGTCTGAGCAACGATGCCCATCCAGCACGCGGTGTTGTCGCTGCTCTCGGCCGGGCCGAGCCACGGGTACGAGCTGAAGAGCGCCTTCGAGCAGGCGGTGGGTCCGCAGTGGGGACCGCTGAACATCGGCCATCTCTACCAGGTGCTCGAGCGGCTCTCGCGGGAGGGAATGGTCACCTCGACGCGCGTGCCCCAAGAGGCTCGTCCGGATCGGGTGGTCTACGCCATCACCGACGCGGGCGCGGCCGAGCTCGCCACATGGATGGCCGAGCCGAGCCCTCGTACCTCCGGCTTCCGGGACGACTTCTTCCTCAAGATGGTTGCCGCGGCCCGCACCCAGGACGCCTCGGTCATCGAGCAGGTCGTCGCCCGGCAGCGGGCGTTCCTGCTGCGCGAACTGCGGAACCTGCACGAACTGCGGCGCGAGCCCGGAACCAACGTCGCGGGCGACCCGACGGTGAACGGAGCCGATGTGATGGTCGGCCTGCTGCTCGCGGCCGCGGCCCGACACGTCGAGGCCGACCTCGCTTTCCTCGACGACGCGTTGGAGACGCTGGTAGCCGGTGCCCCGCTGCCCACCCCACGGGCGGCCGCGAGGGGATCCACTGTGGATGATGATGCGGCGGACCGGAGGCCGTTCCGGCGAAAACGTAGCGCCTGACCTCATGGGCTCACTCCTCCGCCAGGAGGGCGCTGGTCGGTGCCCGTCGCAGCAGTTGGGCGGCGGCGACGGCGGCCGCGGTCGACACGATGACCCCGATGGCGGCGGCCGTCACGCTGGCCTGGATCACCGGCTGGGGCACCGCGTCGACCTGTCGTCCCACAATGGCCAGTCCGATGCCGGCACCGAGCACGCTGCCCAGGACACCTAGGGTGAGGCCCTCCCAGAAGACGAGCCGGCCGGTGGCGAACGCGGACCATCCGACCGCCTGCAGCGCCGCGAACTCGCCGCCCCGCTCGCGGATGTTGAGGAAGAGCAGGTCGGCGACGGCGACGCCGCCGAGCAGCACGATGACCAGGACGGCGAGTTGGTCGACGATGGCCACCCTGGTCAGAACCGTCTCGCCGAGCAGCGACGCGGTGCCGGTCAGCGCCTGCTGGAAGATGCCGTTGATCGAGACGAGAACGGTCAGCGCGCTGATGCCGATTGTCAGCGCGACGACACCGGCGATCTCCCGGCCGGGCGCGCGGACCACCTGGGACAACGCGAGTCCGACCACCGTACGGTGCCGACCCCGGCCGAGGCGAGGGCCGCGGGCGGGGACGTGCAGGTCGGGACCCGGGTGCGTGCGGGCCGCCCGGACGGCCGGCAGCACGCCGGCCAACACAGCGACCACAATGGACACCGGTATGGCGGCGAGGGCGAGCAGCAGCGGGATGCGCAGCCCGGCCAGCAGACCGACGGGTATCGCCAGCGCGGCGGAGGCAACCCCGGCGATCGCACCCGCCAGCGCCATCTCGCCGAGGACGAGCCCGAGTAACCGCCGTCCCGACCAGCCCAGGCAGTGCAGCACCGCGAGCTCGCGCCGGCGCGCCCGTACGGCGGAGTTGGCCGCGTTGGCCAGGAACAGTCCACAGACGACGAGGATCAGCACCAGCAACAGCGCACTGCGGCTGTTGACCGCGCTGATGACAACCGAGGCCACGCCCTTGCGGGACCAGCCCTCGCGAAGCATCAGGTCGGGCCGGCCGAACTCGCCGTCCGCCAGCGCGACGGTCTGCGGGGTGGCCGAGGAGCCGAGGGTGACGTCGACGATCAGCCCGGTCGCGGCGCGGATCCGCTGGGCCACGGCGGCGGCCCGGGCCATGGCCGCGGTGTCGGCGGCGGTGACGCCGGCGACCCGCACCCGGACGGCCGAGATCGGAGCATCCGCGTTCGGCAGGCCCTCGGCGATGTCGTCGATTGCTCCGAGCGTGGTGATGGCCATGGGCGGCGTGGTGAGGTAGCCGCCCACGTTGCTGTTGGGCAGCAACGGTTCGCCGCCCAGCGCCGCGGCACTGCTCGGGTCGGCGGCGCTCACGTCGGGCGGCTGGTAGGTCTCCATCGGTACCCGCGCGAACGCGCTCACCTGGTTGATCAGGCTCGGGTCGAATATCCCCACCTGTTGCAGCATGATGAGGGACCCTTCGCCGTCCCAGGCCTCGCCCCCGGTTACGGACCGGAAGGAGTCGTCGTCAAGCAGCCACGAGCGTTCGAGCCACCGGTTACTGAGGCTGGCGATGGCGCTGGTGCCGGTCTTCTGGGGCGTGAGCGTGCCGTCGGAGAGCGCGCCGTATCGGATCGGGCCGGCGAAGTAGACCTCGCTGTACACGGCGTAGAGCGAGGTGGTGGCAAGGGCCTCCCGGTGGGCCTCGTCGGCATCGACCGTGCGGGGTGGGGCGGCGGCCATGGCCGGAGCCTCGTCGAACACCCGCCAGGACAGAGCCGCCGGATCGAGGGCGCCGTCGATGCTCTCCGGCGTCACCACCACCTGCTCGTCGAGGTAGGTACGGTCCGCGACGAGCGTGGGCAGGGCGCTTCCCGGCCAGAACGCGGGCAGGTACCTCCCCGAGGTGACCGCACGGTCGAGGCCGATGAGGCGCGCCTCCTGCTCCGGATCGACCGCCGCCACCTGGATCGTGAAGGGGAACCTCATCGGTGCGACCAGGCGATCCGTCGTGTGCACCCTGCGGTCGGCGAACAGGTGAGCCATCGGTTGTGACTCGAACTGGCCATCCGGCAGCAGGCGCGCCACCATGTCGGTGAACGGCCTCACCCGATCGGAGGTGGGGAAAGCCCCGAACGAGCAGATGGCGACCTCACCCTCAGGCCTTACCTCGTACGCCATCGTCCACGTGTCGATGCCGCAGCTCGAGGTGCGTTCGACACCGTCGCTGTAGGTGGCGGTCGGGTTCACCCAGGTATCTGTCTTCGGCCAGACGACCGGGTTTCGCGTCACGTACAGGAAACCGGGGACGTCTTCCGATGTCGACAGTCCGCGGTCGGTACGCCATTGTGGACGGAGCCGGATTAGCTGTGTGGTCCGGTCGGGATCGACCGCGTCGGTGACGTCGATCTGAGCCAGCCCAAAGCCGCCCGCCGCACCGAGGTTCGCGATCGGCGCGGCGACCTCCACATCGGACAGACCCTGGATGGTACGCCACTGGTCGAGGGTGATCCCGCCGAAGAGCCCGGAGAGGTAGTTGGGCCGGACGAGGCCGTCCCGCTCCTCCAGCGGCACCCGGGTCTTCGGCGGCCGGACGACGATGTGGTACGGCGCCCGGGCGGTCTCGTCGACCGTGGCCGTCGCGGTCGTCCGCGAGGTCGTCGAGCTGCCGAGTAGCACGATGAACGATGTCGTGGCCAGCGCCAGCCCGGCGATCAGCGCCACGCTGCGTATCGCCCGCCGACGGAGGTTCGACCCAACCAGACGAAGCACGGGCATCAGTATCGCCCCTACATTGTGACAATGCAATCCCCCGGGGCCGCTGCCTTGCCCGATGTCAGCAAGGGCACCTCGTATACAGGGAGGTGTCAGCAAGGCCACCTTCCTGTACGCAGGTGTCAGCACGGTGCCGCTCCATGCACCGGGCCCGCGTCTTCGCTGGCCGGATACAGTTCGCTACGTGGCTCGACCTCCGAAGCGCGCGCCTGCGGGCCGGTCGCTGGCGAGGCTGTTCGCCGACGACCCGCTGGCGGCGGTGCTCACCGTCCTGCGGGAGGCAGGCCCTGACGCGCAGCTGCGGGCGGAGCAGATCAAGCGGGCCCTGTTGGAGCGGGGCGTCCCCTCCGACCGCCTGGACGTCTGGCGCCGGGTGCAACCCGTGCTCATCACGCATGAGCGGGTGGACGTCGGCGGCGACCGGTACCGCCGCACGTACCGTCATCTCCCCGAGGCGCCCCAGCCCTCGCCCGCGCAGGCGCTGGCCCTGCTGGCCGACCACCGGCTGCCGGCTCCCCGGCGGGCCGCGCTGGTCGAGGTGGTCCGCGCCGCCCTCGAGCGCCGCGGCGGCGGCACGGCTGACCCGGCCCGACTCGCGCGGTTGGAGCAGCGGGAGAAGGACGTCGTGCGCGTGCTGGCCGAGATGGCGATCGAGGTCGAGGAACTCGCGACCAACGAGGCATCGAGCCGGGCCGTCGTGCACACCGTCCGGGCCTTGACCAAGCTTGCTGAGCTGCAGCCGATCGAGCGGTCCGGCACGACCACCCGCTTCGACCGGACCCGCCACACCAGCGTCGGCGGTCGGATCGCCGACGGCGCCCCGGTGATCGTCCTGCGCCCCGGATATGTATGGAACCGGCCCGATGGGGAGTTGCCACCTGATTCCGCTCCGCAGGCGTCGCCGGAATCCGGCGAGCTTGCGAGCCGAACATACAAGCAGATCCTCATCGCCCGGGCGGTCGTTCAGGACAGGAGTCACGACACGTGATCACAGCGCTGGACTTCGGCACCTCCACAACGCTGCTCGCGGGCCCCGGAGGCGTCGTGGACATCGGCGACGGCATCGATCCGGCCCTACCCTCCCTCCTCGGCTACGGCGACGACGGCGAGCTCGTGGTCGGTGAGGACGCGGCGCATCTGCCGCCGACCCAGGTGGTCCGATCGGTCAAGCGGTCGATCACCGAGCGGCGCGACTTCGTGCCGGTCGACCTGCCGGCGGGCGTACGCGACGTACGGGTCGACGACCTGGTCGGTCACCTGCTGCACGAGGCCGTACGGCGCGGCGCCGCCCGCGGTCTGGAGGTATACGCCCCCGGTGCGGTGCGTCTGGGGTGCCCCGCGATGTGGGACGGCCGCCAGCGCCGTCGGCTCGTCGAGGCCGCCGGGCGGGCCGGGCTGGCGGTGACCCTGGAGAGCCTCGTTGACGAGCCCGTCGCCGCCGGCATCGCGTGGCTCGCCACGCATCCGATCGACGGCGATGGCCCGCTGCGAGTGGTCGTTTTCGACATGGGCGGCGGCACCCTCGACGTCGCGGTCCTCAATGTCCGAGGGCCGCACCTGCACGAGATTTCGGTGCTCGCGGCGCTTGGTGCCCCCGAGGCCGGTGACGCACTGGACGAGTCGATCGCCGACGACCTGGACGTCGCCCTGGCCCGCCGCGGCGTCGACACCGACGCGCTGCCGCGCCCAGACCGGGCGCGGGAGCTGCTGGTCGATTCGGCGCGCCGGGCGAAGGTGCGGCTGAGCACCGAGGAGGAGTCGCCCGTCGTCCTGGCGCGGGAGACCTTTGGTCGCACCGAGATCTGGTACGACCGTGACCAGCTCAACGCCGTGTTCTCCCGGCAGATGGAGCGGGCGGAGCAGTACGTGGCCGCGGCGCTGCGGGTCGCTCGGCTCACCGAGCTCGTTGGCCGCTCGGCGCGCGACATCGCCCGGCTGCCGATCGGCAGTCTCGTCGCCGATGTCGACCTCGTGCTGCTCTCTGGTGGTATGAGCCAGATCCCGTACGTCAGCGGGCGTTTGAGCGAGATGTTCCCGTCCACGACCCGCATCGAGCCGGCGTCGGAGCGCCCACCGCATGCCGTGGCACTCGGGCTGGCCCGAGCCGAGGAGTACGGCCGGCTGAACATGTACCGGCCCGCCTTCGACGTCGCGTTGGAGTGGGACTCCGGTCGCGGCTTCCGGACCGTGTACGAGTCCTTCACGCCGCTGGTGGAGGCCATCCAGATCGTCCGGGGCAGCGCCGACCTGCGCTACGTGCGCACTGGGTCCGACCTGTCGCTGCCGCGCCAGGGCTCCGGCACGCTGCGGGTGAAGTCCTATTCGGACACTCGCGTACGGGCGACCATCAACGGGGCCAAGCTCGACGGCTTCCCGGTGACGCTCGGTGAACGGTTCGAGTTCTCTATCTACCCCAATGGCCGCATCGTGGTGGTGGACGGCGTGGGCACCCACGAGGGCCAGATCGAGGACTGGCACACGATCGTCTAGGGCGCGCTACGGCTCGTCGAGGACGACCAGGCGCAGGTCCGTCGCGATCTCGACGAGCTGGTCGACGGTCAGCCGCCGTGAGGTTCCGGCGGATGAGAGTTTGATGAGCGTCGCCTTGCCGGCGGCGCCGGGGCGGGCAGTGTCCACTACGGTGGGCGCGTGTACGACCCGACGCGGCCGGATCCGGCGTACCCCACGACTCTGGTCATGCCGCCGCCGCCGCGCCGGCGGGGATGGATGATCCTGTTCGTCACCGGGTTGGTGGTACTCGGGTGTTGCATCGCGGGCTACACGGCGTCGCTGGTTGGGCAGGCCCTCAACGACGCCGACGCGGCCAGCACCACGCAGCCGGACCCCACGGTCGGCGAGGCGGTGCGGGACGGCGAGTTCGAGTTCGTCGTCGGCGCCATGGACTGTGGGCACGGCGAGCTGGCCAACGGGTTCCTGCGCGCTCAGGCCCAGGGTCAGTTCTGCGTCGTTGAGCTGACCGTGACGAACGTTGGCGAGGAGCCGCGGCACTTCGCCGACGGCCTGCAGAAGGCCTTCAGCCCGAGCGGCGACCAGTACGCCACCGACACCAACGCGGGTGTGGTCGCCAACGGCAACGGTGCCGCGATCTGGAACGTCATCAACCCCGGGAACGCAGTGGCGGCGAAGGTCGTCTTCGACATTCCCGCCGACGCGACGATCGCCATCGTGGAGCTACACGACTCCGCCCTCTCCGGCGGCGTCCGCGTGGACGTCACCCCGAGTTGATCTAGGGATTCGCATGGTGGTTGGAGATCGACTCACGATGCGAAGCCCTAGATCCACCCCACAGCACCACGCTTCGAGGAGGTTGCGGGGGGACGCGCGTGTCAGGCGGGAGCGGCGGCGGGCTGGGGAACCGCGGCGATCTCGTCGAGCTCGGCCCGCCGGACGACGAACAGCAACGAGGCCAGCGCGCCGAACAGGCAGGCCGTCATCACCGTGGCCATGGCGAGGCCGGTAGCTCCGAGCGCCCCGACCAGCGGTGCCGTCAGCCCGCCTCCGCCGAACTGCAGGAATCCGGCGATGGCCGCGGCCGTACCGGCGGCCTCGCCGTGGCGCGAGAGAGCCATGGCCCCCGCGTTCGGCATGATGAGGCCGGCCGCGGTCATGGCAACCCACAGCGGGACGAGCAGCCCCACGAGCCCGCCAAAGCCGGTGGCGGTGGTGAGGACCAGCAGCACGACGCCGGTGCAGGCCGCCATGAGCGCGCCCAGCATGATCTGGCGCGGGCTGAACCGCTCCAGCAGTGAGACGTTGACCTGCGACGACGCGATGAGGCCCATGGCGCCAGCGCCGAACACGAGCCCGAACGCCTGCGGCGACAGGCCGTACTGATCCTGGAACACGTACGAGGAGCCGGACACGTACGAGAAGAGCGCGGCCATGCCGAGGCACTGCACCATGACCAGACCGATGAAGGTGCGGTCGCGCAGGATCGAACGGTAAGAGCGCAGCGTCGTCCGGACGTCGGCGCGCCGCCGGCGTTCGGGCGGGAGCGTCTCCGGCAACGCCACGGCCGCCGCCACCCCGATCGTCACGCCGAACACGGCAAGTGCGACGAAGATCCCGGGCCAGTCGGTGAACCGCAGCACCTGGCTGCCCAGCGACGGCGCGAGAATCGGCGCGGCGCCGAGCACGAGGATGAGGCGGGACACCACCTTCGCGGCGGCGACACCGGAGACCATGTCCCGCACCACCGCCATCGCGACCACGGCGGAGGCCGCCGTGCCGACCCCCTGCAGCACGCGCAACCCGCCGAGCACCGCCACGTTGGGCGCGACAATGCACAGCAGCGAGGCGGTGACGTGCAGGCCCATTCCGTACAGGAGCGGCCGGCGCCGCCCGATCGCGTCGGAGAGCGGCCCGAGGAAGAGCTGGCCGACAGCCAGACCCAGCAGCGTGCCCGTGAGGGTGAGCTGGATCGCGGTCGGGTCCGCCCGCAAGTCCTCGCCGATCGACTGCAGCGCCGGCAGATACATGTCGATGGTGAGCGGTCCCATCGCGATGATCGAGCCCAGCAGGACGATCATCTTCACCATCGATCGGCCCGCCGGCGGGGCTGCTGTCATTTGGGTCACACCTGTCCCCAACCGCCGTGGCGTGTCGGCATTCCCGCCAGCCCCAGTGGATGGCGTTCGTCACACGATCGTGCACCGAGCGTTCGCCTGATGGTGGCCGCGAGCCGACGGCGACCATCGGGCGGTCGCGGACCCTCAGGGCCACGGGCTGCTCGCCGGATCCTCACCCGCACGTCGACGGCCTGCTGGTGCCCGTGACGTGAGCCGCACGGCGGCCTTGCCCGGGTCATCTGCCTCCAATGTGGACAGACAACCGCCGTCCGGAACTGACGCCAACCTGCGCGAGGCGAACCCGGAGTTCGCGGCCGGCGGCTGCGCGGGATCTGAGGGCTCGTGACGGGACGTAATACCGGTTCGCCCGGGCGGGCGCGGCCAGTAGGCTTCCGTCATGAAGATCGGCATTGTCGGGGCCACTGGACAGGTCGGTGGCGTCATGCGCAGCGTGCTCGCCGAGCGCAAGTTCCCGCTGTCGCGGCTACGGCTGTTTGCCTCGGCCCGCTCGGCCGGTCGCTCGCTGCCATGGGGCGACGGTGAAGTCGAGGTCGAGGACGCGGAGACCGCCGACTACCGCGGGCTCGACATCGTGCTCTTCTCCGCGGGCAAGACGGCCTCCAAGCTGTACGGGCCGGTCGTCGCCGGTGCGGGCGCCGTGGTGATCGACAACTCCTCGGCCTGGCGGATGGACCCGGAGGTGCCCCTCGTGGTCGCCGAGGTGAACCCGCACGCCCTGCGCCACCGCCCCAAGGGCATCGTGGCCAACCCGAACTGTACGACGATGGCCGCCATGCCCGTGCTCGCCCCGCTGCACCGCGAGGCGCGGCTGGTGAGCATGGTCGCCGCCACCTACCAGGCCGTCTCCGGAGCCGGACTGGCCGGTGTGTCCGAACTGGACGGTCAGCTCACAGGCGCCCGGGGCCAGGTGCGTGACCTGACCTACGGCGCCGACTCCGTACGGCTTCCCGACCCGGCCGTCTTCGCCCGTACGATCGCCTTCAACGTTCTCCCCCTGGCGGGCTCCCTTGTGGACGACGGCTCGGAGGAGACCGACGAGGAGCAGAAGCTCCGCAACGAAAGCCGTAAGATCCTTGAGATCCCGGATCTGCCGGTGTCGGGGACCTGCGTGCGCGTGCCGGTCTTCACGGGGCACTCGCTGCAGATCCACGCCCGCTTCGCCCGGGAGCTGACGCCGAAGCGGGCCAGGGAGCTGCTCGCCGACGCGCCCGGTGTGGTGCTCGAGGACGTGCCGACGCCGCTGCTCGCCGCGGGCCGCGACCCGACTTACGTGGGCCGGATCCGGCGCGACGAGACAGTCGAGCACGGTCTGGCCTTCTTCTGTTCGAGCGACAACCTGCGCAAGGGCGCCGCGCTCAACGCCGTCCAGCTCGCCGAACTGGTTGGCGCCGAACTCTCGTGACACCCGCCGGCCCCGGCCCCGGGTTCACGAAGGACACCTGCTGATCAGCCCTCAGTAGACGATGCGAGGGTACGAGTTCACTCCGGCTCGTCGGGGCCGGGTTCCGGTTCGGGTCCCGAACGGGCTCCGGGCCCACGCCCGAGAGCCAGGCCACCGCGCCGTGGCCGGCCTTAACGGGCGGCGTGGGCCACGGTCGAGGCGGGTCCGCTCAGCGGGCTGGGGGGTTCCGGGCGTGGTGGGCAACTCGCACGCTGCGGGCGTCTCAGTGCGGCAGGGGGTTCGCAACACCGTAGAGGAACGCGAGTAACAGGCAGGCGAGGAACAAGAAAGCAACCAGATAGACGGCGAAGGCGATTTTGTTGATCATCGGGGTCCCTTTCGGCTGCGCGCCGGCAAGGTTAATGCACAGCGAGAATGGCTCTCGAGGCAGCTCGGCCCGGTGTCAGGAAGGGCACCTTGCTGTACATCAGGCGTCGCAAGGTGCCCTTGCTTACGCTCCACGGCGCATCACCCGCGGGGCACCGCATCACGGGCGGGGCACCGCACTACCCGCGGGGCACCGCACCACCGCCGTTCGCTGGGGCTGCGATGCGCCGCGCCCGGTCGTACCATCTGCACATGTCAGTGCCGGGGGAGCTTCTGGTGAAGCGGCGCCTGGGCGCGCCAGACCTCGACCGCATCGATGACGAGCTGTTCTCGACCGACTACCGGTCGCCGACGCAGACGCGCCACCTCACCCTGCTCCCGGAGCCACCGACCGTACGGCTGGCGCAGCGGGAACCGACCGTCACCTGGCGTACCGGCACCCTGGAGTGGCCGGAGTACGCGCCTGTCTCATCGGCGGAGGACGGTGGGTGGCCCACCGTCACCTATCGCGCTGCGTCCCCGTACACCGAGGACGAGAACGGCACCGAGATCGTGGTCATCATCGGGCTCGCCGTCCTGCTCGTGGTCGCGGTGGCCAGCACCGGCGTGCTGCTCTTCTGGTTTGTCTGAGCTCAGCCCGGGATCCAGCGAGGTCAGCGTTGCCGTACGGCGCTGGCGCGGGCGTGGCGCGTCCGGGCCCGCGCTCTGGCCCTGGCCTGGCTCGCTCGGACGGTGCGGTTCGGCTTGGCCCGCGCCCCGGTGACGGTCGCGGCACCCACGGCGGCGGTGGCGGTGGCCACTGCGGCCCGGGCGGCTGTGGCCGCGGCCTTGGCGGTGCGCACCGCGCCCTCGATCCGCTGGTGGTGGTGCTGTGGCTCCGCGTAGAAAGTCAGACCGATCACGGCGCACAGGGTGACCACGAAGCCGACAGTGGCGATCCACTCGCGCCCGGGCGCGATCTTGTCGCCGAGGAAGAGCAGGCCGATGATCGCGGCGGGCACGGCCGCGGCCGCATCCATCGCCGCCACCGCCGCGGTCGTCGAGCCCCGCTGCATGGCCAGGCCGAGCAGGAGCTGCCCCACGAGTCCGTGGGCGATCAGGAGGTAGAGCAGGGGATCGGTGAGGAACCCGCGGCCGTCGACCATGTTCGCCAGCGGCCGGGACGCGACCGCGGCCGCGCCGAAAGCGATGCCGGCCAGCGCGCCGAGGGCCACCGAGCCCTTGGCCCCCTGGAGTCGGGCGGCGAAGAACCCGGTCACCGCGAGGGCGACGAGCACCGCCCCGAGCCCGAGGATGCCGACGAGTCCGATCGGTTGCGACGGGTGCGGTTGCGCGGCCACGACGAGGCCGGCCAGGCCGAGGACGAGCAGCGCCAGCAGCGCGATCTCCGACCGGGGCAGTCTCCACTTCAGGAACAGCACGCCGAGGATCGCCGTGACGCCGAGCCCGGCGGCGACCGCGCCCTGGACCAGGAACAGGGGCAGGTCGCGGCGGGAGACGACCGCGAGCACGAAGCCGATGGTCTGGAACAGGATCCCGAGCAGGTACACGCCCTGCCGGGCCAGCCGTACGAGCAGCTTGGGATCGAGGGTCTCGTGGGCGGCCGTCCGGGCGGCGGCCTTCGACTGCAGCATGTTCGCCAGTCCGTAGGCGCCGATCATGGCGCCCAGGAAGAACCACCCGGCGGACATCAGGCGATCGTAGACGGACAGAGCGCGACCCGCGCGCTGGACTGGGCCGGGAGCGGCCGGTGCCAGGAGCATCGAAGCGGAGCCTGCGGTGCGAGCGAACGCTCGGCGCCGGTACCCGATGACCAGATCATTCAGGCACCCAGCCGGTCGATGATCTCGCCGTGCAGCTTGCCATTCGTCGCCACGGCACTGCCGCCGCTCGGGCCGGGCCGGCCGGTCAGGTCCGTGAACGTGCCGCCGGCCTCGGTCACGATGGGGATCAACGCGGCCAGGTCCCACAGGGACAGCTCCGGCTCGACCATGATGTCGACCGCCCCCTCGGCCACCAGCATGTAGCCGTAGAAGTCGCCGTACGCCCGGCTCCGCCAGACCTTGCGGGTGATGTCGAGCATGGCGTCAAGGCGCCCCGCCTGCTCCCACCCATCCAGCGCCGAGTAGCAGAACGAGGCGTCACTGAGCCGGTTGACCCCCGAGACGCGGATCGGTGTCGCGGCGGCCTGATGGCGGCCGGCGTACGCGCCGAGGTTCTTCGCCGCCCACCACCGCCGGTTGAGCGCGGGCGCGCTGGCCAGCCCGACGACCGGCTCATTGCCGTCCATCAGCGCGATGAGCGTGCCCCAGATCGGCACCCCGCGCAGGAAGTTCTTGGTGCCGTCGATCGGGTCGATCACCCACTGCCGCTGGCTCGGGCCCGCCGCCGCCAGGGTCGACCCGAACTCCTCGCCCAGCACCGCGTCGCGTGGCCTCGTGCGCGAGAGCGTGGCCCGCAGCGCCTTCTCCACGGCCGTATCGGCGTCGGTGACCGGGGTCGAGTCCGGCTTGTCGGTGACCTTGAGGTCCTGCGCTTTGAACCGGGCCATTGCGATGGCGTCCGCTGTGTCCGCGAGCACATGGGCCAGGGCCAGGTCGTCGGCGTAGCGGGTCACGTGCGGAAACCTATAGGACTGCACGCAAAGTTACGAGCTACGTTCGCCTCTATGCCGCCGGAGATTCTCATTGGTCTTCTCGCCGAGCCGCGCCGTTTGCGGGTATTCGCGGCGGTTGTGCTCGGGGCGGACAGTCCGGCGACCGTTGTCGACCGTACGGGCCTTACTCTCCGTGAGGTCGTGGCGGCACTGCGTCGGCTGGCCGACGGTGGGCTCGTCTCGCCCTGGCCGCCGCTGACGGCGAACGTCGACGCCCTGAAGGAGTCGGCCCGGACGACCGCGGGCACCCGCCCCGCCCCCGACGCGCTCGACCCCGACAGGGCCCGGGCGGCGGTGCTGGCCCGGTTCATCGTGGACGGCCGGCTGGTCGCGATCCCGGCGGCACGGGGCAAGCGGCGGGTCGTCCTGGAGCACATCGTCGCGGCGTTCGAGCCCGGTGTGCGCTATCCCGAGCGGGAGGTCGACGCCATCCTGCGCGCCTGGAACTCTGATGCCTGTTCCTCCCGGAACTCTGACCACGCGTCACTGCGTCGGTATCTGGTCGACGAGGAGCTCCTCGACCGCGACGCCGGCGTGTACTGGCGCATCGGCGGCCCGGTCTGACTCCCACCACCCCCCGTCTTGCCCGCGATCTTGGGCTCGGCAACGTGAGTGGATCACCGTCCACGTTGCCAAGCCCAAGTTCGCGAGAGGGAGGGGTCACTCGCCGGTCGGGGCGCCGGAGCGCGAGAGCAGCAGGCGACGGAACGAGGCCACCCGCCGGGGGTCCGCCCCGCCCGCCGCCACCAGCGCGTCGAGGCCGCACTCACCCGAGACGGGGCCGGCCCGCCGGTCCTCGGGCCGGACCGCGGTACCGAGGTGGTCGCAGTTGGGCGGGCAGTTGGCGGTGGCGTCAACCAGCTCGGGGAATCCGTGCAGGACGTTGTCCGGATCGACGTGGGCGATCCCGAAGCTGCGGATGCCGGGCGTGTCGACGATCCAGCCGGTCGGCGGCGCGGCGGCGGCACCATCGTCCGGGGGCAGGGCCAGCGCCACCGCGCTGGTCGAGGTGTGCCGGCCCTTGCCGATCGCGCTCACCGCGCCCACGGCCCGGGCGGCGTCGGGAACGAGCCGGTTGACCAATGTGGACTTTCCCACGCCCGAGTGTCCGATGAGGACGGACCAGTGGTCGTGCAGCGCCGTGCGAAGGGCTGACAGGGGACGGTCGGGCCAGCACAGCACGTGGGGCAGGGCCAGCTCCGCGTAGTAGTCGAGCAACTCGTCCGGCGTGGCCAGGTCCGCCTTGGTGAGGCACAGAAGTGGCTCGATGTCGGCGTCGTAAGCCGCCACCAGACACCGGTCGATGAATCCGGTCCGTGGCGGCGGGTCGGCCAGCGAGCTCACGATGACCAGTTGGTCTGCGTTGGCCACGACCACCCGTTCCTGGCGACCCTCCACAGTGGTGTCGTCGTCATCGGCTGTGCGTCGCAGCACCGACGTGCGGTCGTCGATGCGCACGATGCGGGCCAGGGCACCCTCGCCACCGGACGTGTCGCCCACCACGCCGACCCGGTCGCCCACCACGACCCCGCGCCGGCCCAGCTCCCGCGCCCGCATGGCCGTCACCAGCCGGCCGTGTACCGAGCAGGTGTACCGGCCCCGGTCGACGGCGACGACCACGCCGCCGGCGGCCTCCTCGTGGCGCGGGCGAATGCGGGTGCGCGGGCGCGACGTGCGGCCGGGCCGGACCCTGACGTCGTCCTCGTCGTAGTCGCGCTGGCGCTTCAGACGGCCGCCTCCCCGGCCGGCCCGCGAGGCCCGTCGGCGAGTTCGCGCCACAGCTGCGGGAACTCCGGCATCGTCTTGGCGGTGCACGCCACATCGTCGAGCACGACACCGGGCACGGCGAGGCCGATCACCGCGGCCGCGTGGGCCAGGCGGTGGTCGGCGTAGGTCGCGAACTGAGCGCCGCGCAGCGGCCGCGGCCGGATCTCCAGCCCGTCCTCCCACTCCACGACCTCGGCGCCGAGCCGGGTCAGGTCGGTGGCGAGGGCGGAGAGGCGGTCCGTCTCGTGGCCGCGGATGTGGGCGACGCCGCGCAGCCGTGACGGGCGGTCGCCCAGCGACGCCAGCGCCGCGAGCACCGGCGTGAGCTCGCTGACGTCGGAGAGATCTGCTTCGATGCCACGGATCGTTGCGGTGCCACGGATGGTGAGACCGTCGTCGGTGACGGTCACCGTGGCCCCCATCGCGGTGAGCAGTTCCGGCAATGCACGGCCCGGTTGCGTCGTCTCCCGCGGCCAGCCCGGCACCGTCACCTCACCGCCGGTCACCATGGCGGCGGCGAGGAAGGGCGCGGCGCCGGACAGGTCGGGTTCGATGGTCCAGGCCCGACCTGTGAGCTTGCCCGGGGCCACCGACCACACGTCCGCCACGGAGTCGTCCACCTCGGCGCCGGCCTGGCGCAGCATCGCGACCGTCATGCGCAGGTGCGGGGCGCTGGGCACGGGCGGCCCCGCGTGGCGCACGACGAGCCCGCGCCGGTACGCGGGTGCGGCGAGCAGCAGCGCCGAGACGAATTGGCTCGATGCAGATGCGTCGATGGTAACCGAACCGCCGTGGACCTCCCCGGTGCCGTAGACGGTCAGCGGTAGCCCGCCGGAAGGGCTCGCCTCCAGCCGTACGCCCAGGTCGGTCAGGGCGTGGACCAGCGGCGCGAGGGGCCGCTGCCGGGCGTGCGGATCCCCATCGAAGGCGACCGTTCCCTCCGCGAGCGCGGCGACCGGCGGCAGGAAGCGCATCACCGTGCCGGCGAGGCCGACATCGACGAATGCAGGACCATGCAACGATGCCGGCTCCACCCCCCACCGGTCGTCGGCGGCGTCGGCTACGCCGGCTCCGAGGGCTCGCAGTCCGGCGGCCATCAGGGTCGTGTCCCGGGCCCGCAGCGGTCGGTGCAGGACGCCGGGCGCGTCCGCCAACGCCGAGAGCACCAGCGCCCGGGCCGTCATCGACTTGGATCCGGGCAGCGTCACGGCCGCCCGCACCGGACCGGTCGCGGTCGGCGCGAGCCATGGCGTGGGCTGGACTGTCTGGGCCACCTGACCATTCTGCCCGTACGGCCGCGGCCGCCGTCCGGTCCCCGCCATCTGGCGTGCCGGTCCCGGCCATCTGGCGTGACGGTCCCGGCCAACGGCCGTGACTGTGAGTTGATCTCCGACCACGGTACGGTCGGCCCATGTGCGGCCGGTACGCCTCCACCCGCAGCGCCGCCGACCTGGCCGCGTTGTTCGAGGTCGAGGATCTCACCGACGGTGACCTGGTACCCGACTACAACGTGGCACCCACCGATCCGGCGCCCGTAGTGCGGATGGCCGGGCCGAGTCCGGTGCTGTGCGTGGCGCGGTGGGGGTTCCTGCCGCACTGGGCGCGCGACGCCTCCGGCGCCGCCCGCATGATCAATGCAAGGGCCGAGACCGTCGCCGGGTCGCGGGCGTACGGTCGCGCGTTCGAGCAGCGGCGGTGCCTCGTGCCGGCGGACGGCTGGTACGAGTGGCGGGTCGACGGCACGGGCGGGCCAAGCGTTGGTGGGACCAGAGGCACGACCAAGCGCCCGTACTTCATGACGCGACCCGAACGGGTGGTGTTCGGCGGTCTGTGGTCGACGTGGCGATCGGACGCCCATCTCGACGACGCCCACTCTTCACCCACCGCTGAATCGCGAATCACATTCAGCATAGTCACCATGCCGGCGATCGGTGAGTTGGCGTCTGTCCATGACCGGATGCCGCTTGTGCTCGACGCCACACGATGGCGGGATTGGCTCTCCGGTTCCGATTTGACCACGCTGTTAACACCCCCGACATCTGATTACTGTGCTGGGTTTGAGATACGTCCGGTTTCCGCCGCCGTGGGTGACGTACGCAAAGATGGACCAGAATTGGTACGTCGTGTAACCTCACCGTCATCCGATTCATCCACTGTGGACTGCTCACCAACCCTGTTCTGACGCGCCCGTTTCACGCAGCACCGCATGGTCTTTGGGGCTGATCTGTCCGTTTCCTCTCGCGCGTTTTGGCTTGTTGGCAACGAAACCCTTGTCTCACGGCGTCCGAATGCGGTAGAACACAACGCCGGCATGGTGACGGGTAGTACCGTCGTTGCCGGCGCTTGCCGTTTACTTCCCTGGGCTGATTCCAGGGAGCAACCCACGGGGGAGGTGGGGTGCTTGACCAGGGCTCGGATGCCGCGCCCACATGAGGTAGCAGCCGCACGTCGGGACCCGCGATTGTTGCGGGCGATGCGGGAACGGGACGTGGACCTGACCTGGCGGGTCCGCGGCGTGTGTCAGTCCGTTGATCCCGAGGTTTTCTTTCCGGCCCCCAGCGAGCCGGCCGACGCCGCCGTGGCGCTGTGTCGCACCTGCGACGTACAGGGCGCCTGCCTCGCGTGGGCGCTCGAGGTCGGTGACTGTCACGGTGTCTGGGGTGGCACCACGCCCAGGGAACGACGGGCCATGCTGGTGGCATGGCACAGCGACGAGGTTCAGAAGCAGCTCGCCGAGAGCCCCAGCGACGTCCACGCGGTGGAGCCACCAAGCCGGGCCACCCGGCCGGTGATGCTGCCGACTCCGCGGATGCGGATTCGAGAGCTCGCCCCGACGGCGTAACCCGCGCGTACCGCTCGGTGACGTTCCGTGTCGACACCCCGCACGGCGAGGCCGACGTAGTCCTCGACACCCCTCGCGCCCGCGGCACGGCCGGTCTGCTCGTGCTCGGACACGGCGCCTCCGGTGGGGTGGACGCACCCGATCTCCTGGCGGTGCGCGACGCCGCGGTGACTGCGGGCTTCGTCGTTGCCCGGGTGACGCAGCCGTACCGGCTGGCGGGGCGCCGCGCGCCCGCACCCGCCGGACAGCTCGATGCTGCCTTCGTCGCGGCCGTCGCCGGCATCCGACGTCGAGCCCGCACCCGTCTCCCCTTGGTGGTGGGCGGGCGTTCGGCCGGCGCCCGGGTCGCTGCCCGGACGGCGACCCAGGTCGGGGCGGCCGGGGTGCTGGCGCTCGCGTTTCCCCTCCACCCGCCGGGAAAGCCGGAGTCGTCCCGCGCCGAGGAGCTGGACCCGGCCATCCCGACGCTCGTCGTCAACGGCGACAGCGACCCGTTCGGCGTGCCCTCGCCGGTCGGGGCGGTGGAGGTCGTCGTGCGGCCGGGCGAACGGCACGACCTTCGTCGGGACCCGTCCGCTGTCTCCGGTATCGCCGTCGACTGGCTGACCGCCCTGGTCGCCTCCTGAGCCCGCCCGCTGCATTTCCGAGCCGAGCACGCGTTCCGCGCCGAAACCCGACAGTCCGGTCACCACGCGGGCTCGGGCACCGTTAACCGGAGGAACCGGCATGCATATTGAGTGGAGCGGGCGTGCTCCGCGGACGCCGTGCGCCCGGCAGGCGACTTCCCCCCGGCACCACGGCACAAAGCCCCCAGGCCCTTCCTGGTTCCGGCGGCTCGGCGCGGCCAGCGCGGCGACGACCGGAACCAGGTCAGGGGGTCGGACCATGCGAGGCGGCGGTGTGATCTGCGCCGAACCGGAATCCCGCCCGACCGGGCCTTGTTGTCCCGACCGTGGGCGAGGTCAGCATGCGGGTGCGGGGAGGCGGGACGATGCCGGTTCGGTGCTACGAACGGGGCCCGTCCCGGGACGGGCGGACCTCGCGGTCGGACAGACCGGCACACCGTTCCCGTTCCAGAGCGTCGGTGATCGCGGGCGGCGTATCCTCTGCCAGACGGAGGAGGGTCATCCAGGTGGACAACGACCCCGGTGACGATGCGACGCAGACGCGGACGAGCAGCGTCGAGGACACGGCAACCAGCATCGCCAGCACGCCCCGCGCGGGCGAGACGGAATCGCAGCGCCAGGCTCGGTTCGAACGCGATGCGCTGCCGTTCCTCGACCAGCTCTACGCGGCTGCTATGCGGATGACGCGTCACCCCTCCGACGCCGAGGACCTGCTGCAGGAGACCTACCTCAAGGCGTACGCGGCCTTCCACCAGTTCGAAGAGGGCACCAACCTCAAGGCGTGGCTGTATCGGATTCTCACGAATACATACATCAACTCGTACCGGCGGCGCCAGCGCCAGCCCATCCAGGCACCCACGGACGAGATCACGGACTGGCAGCTCGCCGAGGCGGAGTCGCACACATCCAGCGGCCTACGCTCGGCCGAGACTGAGGCGCTGGACCGGCTGCCGGACAGTGACGTGAAGCAGGCACTGCAGCGGCTGCCCGAGGAGTTCCGGTTGGCGGTCTACCTCGCCGACGTCGAGGGCTTCTCGTACAAGGAGATCGCCGACATCATGAACACGCCCATCGGCACCGTGATGTCGCGCTTGCACCGGGGCCGGCGGACCCTGCGCAAGCTCTTGGAGAACTACGCCGCTGGGCGGGGTCTGGCCGGACCGACCTCGCCAGGGCAGGATGGTGCCGGAGCCGCCAACCTCGATGACGATACCCGCGACCAGGATGACGACATGGCCGCCCCAGCTGGCCAGGAGGTGTGAGACGGTGAGCTGCGGCAAGCCCCACGAGATCGACTGTGGCCAGATCCTTAACGAGGTCTACCTCTTCCTCGACCTGGAGTGCTCGGATGAGCGTCGGGCCGCGATCCAACATCATCTGGAGGAGTGCTCGTCCT
Source organism: Micromonosporaceae bacterium (assembly GCA_052038195.1). GTDB lineage: Bacteria > Actinomycetota > Actinomycetes > Mycobacteriales > Micromonosporaceae > DATBGZ01. Next base: position 30,720 of record JBQGBY010000109.1, read on the forward strand.
GTCTGCGTGAGTACGGCATCGAGCAGGACGTACGCGCGATCGTGCAGCGGTGCTGCGGCGGTGACCGGGCGCCCGAGCATGTCCGTGAGCGCCTCCGCGCCAAGATCGCCGCCCTCGGCGTGGGGGCCCGCGAAGCCGGCTGAGCCGTCCGGAGACGCCAATTCCGGCGACGCCTGCGGAGCGGAATCAGCTGGCAATTCCGGCGACGCCTGCGGAGCGGAATCAGCTGGCAACTCAGGGCTCGGGACCGAGGTGGGATCTTCCCCCGGTTCTGAGCCCTCGATCGTTTTCGACCTCAGGAGTTGGGGCGCTTGCCGTGGTTGGCGGAGCTCTTCTTGCGCGCCTTCTTCTTCCGTGACTTCTTCGCCATGGTCGCCAAGCCTAGTGCGAGCGCGAGGAGTGAGCGCTAGCGAGCCCCGCAGTCGCGAAGCGAAGACGTCACGGCGAGCGCGAGGAGTGAGCGCTAGCGAGCCCCGCAGTCGCGAAGCGAAGACATCACGGCGAGCACGAGGAGTGAGCGCCAGCGAGCCCCGCGGTCGCGAGCAGGGCAGGCGCAGGCGTGAAGCGAAGACGGCGAGGACCCCGTCTGTGATTGGATACCGTCACCCGGGCATGTGTCTGCCCGCGACGGTGGGGAAGGGGTCCCGATGGGAGACGAGATCCGGGCCGAGATGGTGGCGAACGTGTGGAAGGTCGTCAAGTCGGCCGGGGAAGAGGTCGCCGAGGGGGACACGCTCGTCATCCTCGAGTCGATGAAGATGGAGATCCCCGTCCTCGCCGAGTCCGACGGTGTCATCTCCCAGATCGCTGTCAACGAGGGCGACGTCGTCCAGGAGGGTGACCTCATCGCCGTCGTCGATTAGGGCAACCTGACCCGCCTCGGCCGCCGACGTGAGGTCATCGCACGTCACTACGCTGGACGCGTGTCCACCCTCAGCGAGCTGGTCGAGGAGCACACCTCCCTCGGCACGATCGAGATCGAGCATCTTCACCGTCTCGCCGGGGACTGGCAGCTGATCGCCGACCTCTCCTTCGCCGATCTGCTGCTGTGGGTTGCGATCGATCCGGCCCGGCAAGGCGACGCACCGGCGCCCGACACCGCCCACCCGGGTAGCCGCGACGAGCACGCCTCCTTCATCTGCGTGGCGCAGGTCCGGCCCACCACCGGCCCGACGGCCTACCACGACGACCACGTCGGACGGATCATCGCCGACCAGGAGGCGGCCCACCTCGCCATCGCCTACACGCAGGGGCGGATCTGGCGCGAGGGCGACCCCGTCTGGTACGGCGACACACCCGCCCGCCACGAGGCGATCCCGGTCCGCCGCCGCGACGGGGTGGACGTCATCGCCGTCATCGGGCGGGACACGAACCTCTCCACGGCCCGCACGCCGAGCCAGTTGGAGATGAACTACCTCAACACCGCCGACGACCTGGCCCAGATGGTCGCCGACGGTACGTTCCCCGGGCCACGCCATCCGGGCGAGACCACGAGTGCCCCCCGGGTCGGCGACGGCCTGATCCGGCTCGACGCCAGCGGGCGGGTCTCGTACGCCAGCCCCAATGCCCAGTCGGCCTACCGCCGGCTCGGCCTCACCACGCACCTCGTGGGCGAGGACCTGGCCACCGTGACCGGCCGGGTGGTCGAGGACCCGGTCTCCGGATCCCAGGCGTCGGAGCGGATCCGGTCCTCGCTGCGCGGTGATGCCCCGGCCCGGATGGAGATCGATGGCCGTAACGCGACGGTGCTCCAACGGGCGCTGCCGTTGCTGCCGGCCGGGGTGCCCATCGGGGCGCTGGTCCTGGTCCGCGACGTCACCGAGATCCGTCGCCGGGAGCGGGCACTGCTCACCAAGGACGCGACGATCCGCGAGATCCACCACCGGGTGAAGAACAACCTGCAGACGGTGGCGGCGCTGCTGCGCCTGCAGGCGAGACGGGTGAGCAGTCCCGACGCCCGTACGGCGCTGGAGGAGTCGGTGCGGCGGGTCGCCTCGATCGCGATCGTGCACGAGACGCTCGCGACCTCGGTCGACGAGGAGGTCTTCTTCGACGGCGTGGTGGACCGGATCGCGGCCGCGGCGGTGGATGTCGCCTCGCCCGAGTCGAAGGTGCATCTGCGGCGGGCCAGCTCGTTCGGCGTGCTGCCGGCCGACGTGGCGACCCCGCTCGCGATGGTGCTCAACGAACTGCTGCTCAACGCCGTCGAGCACGGGTTCCCGGGCGGTGACGCCGGCGACGACCTCGGCGAGGTGGTGATCTCCGCGCACCGCTTCCGCCGCCAACTGCACGTGACCGTGGCCGACAACGGCCGGGGGCTGCCGGACGGCTTCACGCTCGACTCGGCCGACCGGCTGGGACTGCAGATCGTCCGGACGCTGGCGCAGGAGGACCTGCGCGGATCTATCGAGATGCGTCCCCGCGCCGGCGGCGGCACCGAGGCCGTGCTCGTGGTTCCGCTCGGCCGCAGGTAGCATCAGGGCGTGCTGACCGCCGTGCTGCTTCGTTTGACGGGCGGGCAAGGCGTGGGCGGGACTCTGCTCACTGTTCGCCGCCACGTCGACTACGGGCGTCTGCACAGCACCATGTGTCCGGTCGCGTAACCCCCTGCCCGCTGTCCGCCAGGGGCGCGCCGCGCCGGAGTTCTCCAGAATCCCGATCAGATTCGCCGGTTAAGCGGGACCGCGTTCCGACCCCTGCTTCCGGAGACTCTCATGACTAGCGTTGATGCCGGTACGGGCCAGCACCCGGTCGATCCCGCTCCACCGGCCTCGCCGGAAGTCGCAGGCCGTACGAGCTCGGGCCGCCCGGCGACGCCGCGGCGCGCCCGCGGTGAGGGGCAGTGGGCGGTCGGGCACCGCGAGCCGCTCAACCCCAACGAGCGCACCAAGAAGGATGACCACCCACTTAACGTGCGCGCTCGGATCGAGTCCATCTACGCGCACCGCGGGTTCGCTAGCATCGACCCCGCCGACCTGCGGGTCCGCTTCCGGTGGTGGGGCCTGTACACCCAGCGCAGGCCAGGCATCGACGGTGGTCGCACCGCCGTCCTCGAGCCGCACGAGCTTGACGACGAGTACTTCATGCTCCGCATCCGCATCGACGGCGGTCAGCTCGACCTGACGCAGCTCCGAGCGGTGGCCGGGATCTCGACAAAGTACGCGCGCGACACGGCCGATCTCACCGACCGGCAGAACGTGCAACTGCACTGGGTCCGGATCGAGGACGTTCCGGCGATCTGGCAGATCCTGGAGTCGGTTGGGCTCTCCACCACCGAGGCATGCGGAGACACGCCCCGGGTGGTGCTGGGCAGCCCGGTGGCCGGGATCAGCGCCGACGAGCTGGTCGACGCGACGCCGGCCATCCACGAGATCGTCGCCCGCTACGTGGGGGACAAGGCGTACGCGAACCTGCCACGCAAGTTCAAGTCGTCGGTCTCGTGGCTGCCCGACGTTCCGTACCAGTGCAATGACGTCGCCTTCGTCGGCGCGGTCCACCCCGAGTTCGGCCCGGGTTTCGACGTCTGGGTGGGTGGCGGCCTGTCGACCAACCCGATGCTCGCGCAACGGCTCGGCGCCTGGGTGCCGCTGCCTGAGGTGCCCGAGGTGTGGGCCGGGGTCGTCTCGGTGTTCCGCGACTACGGATACCGGCGCCTGCGCAGCCGGGCCCGGCTCAAGTTCCTGGTCGCGGACTGGGGCGTGGCTCGGTTCCGCGAGGTGCTGGAGACCGAGTACCTGCGCCGCCGGCTGGTCGACGGGCCTCCACTCGTGCTGCCGGATCAACCGGTGGACCACATCGGCGTGCACCCACAAGCCGACGGGCGCTGGTACGTCGGCGTCGCCCCGCTGGCCGGGCGGGTAACCGGGGCGATGCTCAGCCAGGTCGCCGACATCGCCGAGCGTCACGGCAGCGGCCGGGTCCGCGTGACTCCCTACCAGAAGCTCCTCGTCCTCGACATTGGACAGTCCTCAGTGGACAGCGCCGTCGCCGAGCTGCGGGAGATCGGACTGCCCGCCACGCCGTCGGTGTGGCGCCGGGGGACCATGGCCTGCACGGGCATCGAGTTCTGCAAGCTCGCCATCGTGGAGACCAAGGCCCGGGCCGCCGAGGTGGTCGCCCTGATGGAGGAGCGCCTCGGTGACCTCGACCAGGAGATCACGATCAACGTCAACGGCTGCCCGAACGCCTGCGCCCGGACCCAGGTCGCTGACATCGGGTTGAAGGGGCAGCTTGTGCCGGGCCCGGACGGGGAGCTCGTCGAGGGCTTCCAGATCCACCTTGGCGGCGGGCTCACCATGCGGTCCGGCCAGGAGGCGGGCTTCGGGCGCAAGATACGCGGGCTGAAGACGACCGCCGAGGAGCTGCCGGCGTACGTCGAACGGGTGACGCGCGGCTATCTAGCGGACCGTGTCGATGGTGAGTCTTTTGCCACCTGGCTGACACGGGCCGACGAAAGACTGCTGACATGAGCGAGCGGAGCGAACGGTCGGTGCCGTTCCACTGCCCGTACTGCGGCGACGAGGAGTTGCGGCCGCACGGGACGACCCACGGCGAGTGGGAGTGCCGCGCGTGCCGGCGGGTCTTCGCGCTCTCGTTCCGGGGCCTGCTCGCCGGGTCGGACGCGCGCGTCGGTGAGGGGGGCGCCGGTGACGGTCCCGTCGACTAGCCTCGCCCACCGCCGTTCGCGGCTGCCCCGGCCGCGGATTCGCCGACCAACCGCCCAGCCGCCACTGGTGCTGGCGGCGCACGGCAGCCGGGACCCGGCCTCCTCGGCCACGATGCGGGCCGTGGCGAGGCGGGTAGCCCGGCTGTGGCCGGCACCGGTGGTGGCCGCGTTCCTCGACTTCGACCGACCGTCGATCGGTGAGGCGTGCGAGCGAGTCACGCAGGCGAATCCGGACGCTCTCTCCGCGCCGCCGCCCGGGTCGGTGCCGGTGGTGGTGCCGGCCCTGCTGACGAATGCGTACCACCGACTGGTGGACCTGCCCGCCGTCCTGTCGGCGATCCCCCACCCGACGCTGCTGGCCGACGTCTTGGGGCCGGATGCGTTGCTGGTAGCGGCATTGCGGCGGCGCCTGTCCGAACTGGAGGATCGTCCGGACGGTCTGGTCCTGATCGCCGCGGGGACGTCCGACGCCGTGGCCCGGTCCACTGTGGACGACATGGCCAGGGAACTCGGCCGGCAGCTGGAAATGCCGTGCACGGTTGGGTACGCCTCGGCGTCGGCGCCCACGCCCGGTGAGGCGGCCGTAGCCGTGCGTGCCCTGGGCGCCCGCAGAATCGTTGCGGCGTCGTACTTTCTGGCCTCCGGCCGGCTCTACCACGCGGCGGCCGAGTCGGCCCGGGCGGGTGGGGCGGTAGCTGTGGCGGCGCCGCTGGGCGCGACTGACGAGATCGTGCGCCTGGTGGTGGCGCGGGCAGTGGCGGCCGTGCGGGCCGGGCGGGCGGAAGCGTCGGTGGGAGCCCGCTAGAGGGTTTCGGTGGGTACGAAAAAGGCCCCGGTGGGTCACCAGGGCGATTTTCGTACGGATTCCCATTTGCGCGGGAACCGTTGTGCAGCAGGCGGTTCGGCTTCGATCAGGGTCGTTCTGCCGGCGGTGCGGTCGGATCTACAGCGAGTGGGCGCGGACGCGGACGATGCTGCGGCGCTTGAGCGCGCGGCGCTCTTCCTCGCTCATTCCGCCCCATACGCCGGCGTCCTGGCCGGTCTCGAGGGCCCACTGCAGGCACTCTTCCGCGACCGTGCAGCGCCGACAGACCGCCTTGGCCTGCTCGACCTGCAGCAGGGCGGGTCCCGACGTCCCGATCGGGAAGAACAGCTCAGGATCCTCGTCCCGGCAGGCGGCACGGTGACGCCAGTCCATGGCGGCAACTCTCCTCGGTTCCTCGGGCTCGGCGTCCGGATCAAGCACGCAGAGCCGTGTTCGGTTGATGGTTGTCCTTGCGTGGCCGGTCCCGTGGCGCGCACGTCTCCACGGTCTTCGTGGGTGTCGGCGCAACCTTGCGCGGCGTTAACAGCGCGTGAGCGGGCGAGGGGCCTCGAACTCGGTTCGCTTGTGAATGCTTTCACGAACTGCGGCGATGTCAAGGGGGAGTTTGGATGAAGGCAACGCCGCGTGACGGACGTCACGCATCGTTTGTCCGCTTTGTTCCGAACGCTCCGTGCCCTGGATCTCACCAGTTGTAGCCAATGTAGTACTCTGTGTCGCTTCGCGTCGCTGTTTTGTCCGCGTGTCGTCACGACACGGATGACCCGTCCGGGTTACCGCGCGCCCGCCCGATACTCAGCGTGACGGGCCGGGCGCGCTAGGAAAGTGTCTCCCGTCACTGTGTGATGCCGCCTTCACGCACGGATAACGGCTCAGCAGAATACGCGCACTGCGTCCGGTACCGCGGAGAAGGTCACCTTGGTCCGTTCGCCCAGATACTCACCGTCGAGCTGGAAGGCGAGTGGCCGACTCGACAAGAGTGTGAAACCCGACAGATCGTGAAGCGTCAACGCCTGCCGGGCCTGCAGGCCGGACAGGCGTCCGGTGAGCAGGTTCGCTGCAACGAGTGTTGTCGCGGGCACACGGAGTGCGCGGATGGCCATCAGGTCCAGGCCTGTGTCGAAGCTCGCGTCGGGGCACGGGTTGATGGCCCTGCCGCCGAGATAGGTCCACGGTGCGGTGTTCTGGACGATCACCGTGGCGAGGTTGGACTCCGACTCCTCGCCGGGGATGTCGAGCGTGATGGGCTGGCCGCGCCGCTCGGTCTCGAGGAGGAACTGGGCGAGCGTCGACCGGATGTAGAGCCCGGGGGTGGAGACCTTGCCGCGCAGCCGGGCCCGCTCGACCTTGCGCACCACCTCGGCGTCGAGCCCGTATCCGGCGCAGAAGGTGAAGTAGCGTCCGTCAGCCCGGCCCAACCCGAGCGCACGCGTGCGCTCCGCGTGGATCGCCTCCAGCAGGGCACCGGTCGCCTCGATCGAGTCGCTGGGCAGACCCAGGGCCCGGGCAAAGACGTTCGTGGATCCACCGGGGACCACCGCGATCGCCGGCAGGTCGGCGGCGCGGCCGTTCGGCTGCGGCTCGTCGTCGGCCAGGACGGCCATGGACGCTCCCCGGCCGGTCGCCACCGCACTTCTGGCCAGGGTTGTCCGTGGTGTGGCCGTCAGCAGGCCGTTCACCACTTCGTTCACCGTGCCGTCACCGCCGAGCGCCACCACCACGTCCAGACCGTCCCGCGCGGCCTGCCGGGCCAGCTCCGCGGCGTGCCCCCGCCGCCGCGTCTCGCCAACCCGGATGTCCATCTCGGTCCGGAGCGCCCGGACGAGCACGTTGCGTGACCGTTCGCTCGTGGTGGTGGCCTTGGGGTTGACCACCAGGAGCGCGCGCATGCGCGGACTTTATACCCACTCCTGGCGCGGTATCACCGAAGACCCCATCCCCAACGCTCGCGGGTATACGGGCGGGCCATCTCGTGGGTGGGCGCATTAGGGTTGCTGTCGTGTCCAAGGCCGCTCGCAAGAAGCCTTCCCCCCGCAGGAACGACACGCCCGCCGGCGAGACCGCCACGCCCAATCCCGTCACGCTCCGTATCGCCGTGTGGCTGCTGGCTGCCGAGTCGGTGGCCCTGGGCAGCCTCGCCGGGCTCCTGCTCTACGGCGACCTCCGGGGCGGTGCGCAGCGGCAGCAGGGCGCGATCGGCGTCATCGGGTACGTCCTGGTGCTGGCGGCGGTCCTCGCCCTCCTGGCGTGGGCGCTGGGCGGACGGCGGGGGTGGGCGCGCGGGCCGGCCATCGTGCTGCACATGCTCCTTCTCCCCTTCGGCGTCGCGTTCGCGACGAGCGGGCAGCCATTGATCGGCGCCATCGCCATCCTGGCCAGCCTCGGCGGCTGTGTCGCGCTGCTCGCCCCCGGCACGCGCGTCGCCGTCGGCCGCGAGTAGCGAGGCAGGCAGCGGTGATCGCCGGCTAGGGGCGGCGTTTACGGAGTTCGATCCATGCGTGGCCGGCGTCGACGGCTCCGCGCACCCCGGTGGCGTGGGTTGTCAGCACCTGCCAGGCGAAGGAGCGCTCTGGGGGAAGTACCGGGCTGCCATGCACCTGTGCGCTGACCCGGACGGCGAGCGCGTCGGGCAGGACCTCGTAGCGGCAGGTGAGCGCGGCCGCCTGCGCCCCCGGCAGGGAGAGCACCATGGTGCACGCCTCGTCCACGGCGATACGAAGGTCTTCGATGTCGTCGAAGGAGAGGCTCAGCCGCGCGGCGAGGCCGGCGGTGGCGGTGCGGACGACGGCGAGGAATGAGGCCAGGGCGGGCACGGTCAGCTCGATCACGCCACCGACCGCCGGGGGCTCCCATTCGTCGGTGATCATCGCCCCGTGATCGCCCGGCACCTGCACGCTGCCCGCCATGATGGGTTGACTCTAGAGTGTCCCGGTCTGCGAGGCAGACTTCGTGCGCCCGGTTCGCCCGCCATCTGAGGATTCGGACGTTTTCCGGCGCTGCCCCGCCAGACGGTCGGGAAGAGCCGCGGCGTAGGCCGGGTCGAGTTCGGACAGCAGCCACTGCCGACCGAGCCGCTCGGCCGCGACGCCCGTCGTACCGGTGCCCGCGAACGGGTCCATCACTACCTGGCCCGGCCGCGTCATCAGGCGGATGAAGAACGCGGGCAGGCCGACCGGGAAGCGCGCCGGATGCCGTGTCGGGTTCGCCTGGAACTCGGGCTCCATCAGCAGCAGGTTGGACGGCCGTACCAGGTCGGGGCCGGCCTGGACCCGACGGCGACCCTGCCCCGATGGCTCGTTCACGCGGTCGTAGTTGTGCGGCAGCTTCTTGCGCCGCTCGACGTCGCGGCGGTCCCACCGGGCCGGGGACAGGCACTGCTCGGGGAAGAACTGCCAGTCCTGGGTCTTGCCCAACTGGTAGCAGTACTCGACGGCGTCCTTGAGGTACCGGTTGAACCGTCCGGGCGGCGGCGAGGGCTTACCCCAGACGAAGTCCTCGGCGAAGACGAACCCCTGCTCCCGGAGCCAGAAGACGATCTCGTACTGGAGCACACCGCGCTCGCCCCGATGGCGGCGCGACCGGTAGTTGAGCACGAAGCTGCCGTGCGGCTTGAGCACACGGAGGATCTCCGCCGTCGCCTTGAGGAAGAAGCCCGAGTACCAGTCCCGTAGGTAGCTCTCGCCGTTGTCGTACTTGGGCTGCCGGTCGTACGGCGGTGAGGTGATGACAAGGTCCACGCACTCGTCCGGCAGTTCGCGGAACACATCGAGACAGTCAGCGACGTACATCGCGCCGAGGTCGGTCGAGACCGCGGCCGGCCGCGGCAGTGAGTGCGGGAGACCGGTCACGTCAGGCGTCATCCTTCTTCCGGCGCCAGAAGAACAGCACAGCGACGATCGCGGCCAGGATGACGCCGAGGAACGTCGGATCGCCGGCGATGGTCGCGTCGGGGATCGTGTAGGCCGCCGGCGGCGGGGAACCGTCGCCGGCGTTCGCGGGGTCCCACATGCCGTCGTCGCGCGCTTCCATCGGCACACATTAACGTAGCGACGCTTGTCCGACGGTCGTCGTCAGGTCGTGGCGACGTCGGGTCTCCGGTCCTGCACGCCGTCGGCCAGGCGTTGCAGGGCCGCTCCGTCGATGCGGTACGGGATCCACTCGTCCATGGCGGCCGCACCGATGCTCGCGTAGAAGTCGCGGGCCGGGTTCCAGTGCAGCACCCACCACTCCAGGCGGCGGTAGCCGCGCTCGACGCAGATCGCGGCCAGGGTCGACAGGAGGGCCCGGCCGGCGCCCGAGCCCCGCGCCACCGGCCGTACGAACAGGTCTTCCAGGTAGATCCCGTGCACGCCCTCCCAGGTGGAGAAGTTCAGAAACCACAGGGCAAAGCCCACCGGTGCGTTGTCGGGGCCCACGGCGACATGGCCGAACAACGCAGCCTTCGGTCCGAAGAGGGCGGTGTGGAGCTGGCGTTCGGTGAGGTGGCAGTACTCGGGCGCCCGCTCGTACTCGGCCAGCTCGTGCACCATCGCGACGACGGCCGGCACGTCCTCGGGACGTACCGGCCGTACGGCGTTCGGGAAGGCCGGGGTCACGCCTGCTTGGTCTCCCAGAAGATCTTCGCGATCTCGTCGATCTTCGCGAGCAATTCCTCGGCCTTCGCCGGGTCGGCCGAGCCCTTCGAGCCGGACGCGCCGGCGAGCTTGGTCGCCTCGTTGAAGAGCTGGTGCAGGTTCGGGTACTTCTCGAAGTGCGCGGGCTTGAAGTAGTCGGTCCACAGCACCCAGAGGTGGTGCTTGACGAGCTCGGCGCGGGCCTCCTTGATGATCAGCGCGCGGGTGCGGTACTCGGGGTCGGCGTTGGCCTGATACTTCTCGGCGATCGCCTTGACTGATTCGGCCTCGATCCGGGCCTGGGCCGGGTCGTAGACCCCGCACGGCAGATCGCAGTGGGCGCTCGCCACGGTGCGCGGCATCAGCAGACGGGGCAGTCGCATCGTCCGATCCTCTCTCGACTCGGCTGACAGGAGTGCGATGATCCTCGCGACCAAACTACTCCGTCCTGTGCCCTTTCGGCCCTGGAGTCCCGATGACCGGCGACCGAAACTGCGGGTGATTCGGGTGGCTGGGTGGGGAGGAGGGCCGGCACGGCAAATGAGCGGTCTGCATGCCGTCCTGGTCCAAGGACCGTCGATGGCGCCGACGCTGCACCACGGCGACGCGGTCCTGGTGCGCCGCGGCGGCCGGCCCGTACGGGCGGGAGACATCGTCGTGGCGAGGTTCCTCGCCCGGCCGGACCTGCTGGTCATCAAGCGCGCCGTGCGGCCCGAAGGCGACGGCTGGTGGGTGGAGGGGGACAACCCCGTGCTGGCCGACGACTCGCGGGCGTACGGGTCGGCGCAGGTCGAGGGGCGGGTCGTCGCCCGTTACTGGCCTCGGCCTCGGCGCCTTTAGGGCCGGCGTATTCTCGGCCAATGCCGCTGACGCCCCAAGATCTATTTAGCGTGCCCACAGAGTCGGACCCGATCTTCGAACTGCACCGTGGCGGCAAGATGGCGGTGCAGTCGACGGTCGCCCTGTCCAGCCGTGAGGATCTCGCGATGGCCTATACGCCGGGCGTGGCCCGGGTGTGCGAGGCGATCGCGCAGCGGCCCGAGCTGGCCCGCGACTACACGTGGGCCGGTCACGCCGTGGCGGTCGTCACCGACGGGTCGGCGGTACTGGGTCTCGGCAACATCGGACCCCGCGCCGCGCTGCCGGTGATGGAGGGCAAAGCGGTGCTGTTCAAGCAGTTCGGTGGGGTCGACGCGGTGCCGATCTGCCTGGACACCCAGGACGCCGAGGAGATCATCCGGATCGTGACCGCGCTGGCGCCCACCTTCGGCGGCATCAACCTGGAGGACATCTCCGCTCCTCGATGCTTCGAGATCGAGCGGCGGCTCGACGAGGCGCTGCCGATCCCGGTCTTCCACGACGACCAGCACGGCACCGCCATCGTCGTGCTCGCGGCGCTCAGAAACGCGGCGACGCTGCTGGACCGCAAGATCGACGACCTGCGCATCGTCATCTGCGGCGCCGGCGCGGCCGGCGTGGCCGTGGCGCGCATGCTGCTCGCTGGCGGCGCGATCGACGTCGTCTCGGTGGACTCGCGCGGGGTCGTGCACCTCGGCCGCGACGACCTGAACGCGGAGAAGCGCGCGCTCGCCCTGGTGACCAACCCCCGTCGCGTGTCCGGCAGCATCACCGACGCCCTGCGCGGGGCGGACGTGCTCGTCGGCGTCTCGGGCGGCACGATCGACGAGGCGGCCCTGTCCGGCATGGCCCCGGGCGGGGCCATCTTCGCCCTGGCCAACCCGACGCCCGAGGTGCACCCGTCGGTGGCCACCCGCTACGCGTCGGTGGTGGCAACCGGCCGCAGCGACTACCCGAACCAGATCAACAACGTGCTCGCCTTCCCCGGCGTGTTCCGGGGTGCGCTCGACGCCCGCGCCCGCACCATCACCGACGCCATGAAGGTCGCGGCGGCGGACGCGATCGCGGCGGTCGTCGCGGACTCGCTGACCCCGGACGCGATCGTGCCGTCCCCGTTGGACCCGCGGGTCGCGCCGGCGGTCACCGCCGCTGTGGCCGACGCCGTGTGATGTTGTGCGGGTGTGCGTGGTTGCTGTTGTGGGTGTAAGGAGGGGCACCGTGCTGACAGCTGGAGTACAGCAAGGTGCCCTTCCTGACAGGCACGCGTCGCGGCGCCGGTAGCGTCGGTGGTCATGCGAGCCGCGTACGCCTCCGCCGCCAACCCGAATGACCCACTCGCCGGGCTCACCGTCGGTGACCTGCCCGACCCGGTGCCGCCGGCCGACGACTGGATCACGGTCGATGTGCGGGCGAGTGCGCTCAACCATCACGACCTGTGGTCGCTGCGCGGGGTCGGCCTGCCCGCCGACCGCCTGCCGATGATCCTCGGCTGCGACGCCGCGGGGGTGGACGACGCCGGCAACGACGTGGTGATCCACGCGGTGGTACCGGACCCGGCTGATCCGCGTGGACAGTCGCTCCTGTCGGAGCGCTATGCGGGCACCCTGGCAGACAAGGTCACCGTGCCCCGGGTCAACCTGATTCCCAAGCCGGCCAACGTGTCCTTTGTGGACTCGGCCTGCCTGCCGACGGCCTGGCTCACCGCCTATCACATGCTCGTGGCCCGTGGTCGAGTGGCCGAGGTCGACGCGGTCCTGGTCCAGGGCGGCGGCGGCGGCGTCGCTACCGCGGCGGTCGTGCTCGCCACGTCGCTCGGCAAGCGGGTCTACGCGACGAGCCGGGACCCCGGCAAGCGCGAGCGCATCGGGGCCCTCGGTGCGACCGCGCTCGAGCCCGGCGCCCGCCTACCGGAGCGGGTCGGGCTGGTCATCGAGACCGTCGGTGTGGCCACCTTCGACCACTCGCTCAAGTGCGCCGCACCGTTCGGCCGGATCGTTGTGTCCGGATCGACGGCCGGTCATCTGGCCACAGTGGACCTGCGCCGCGTGTTTGCGCTGCAACTGGAGATCCTGGGCTCGTCGATGGGTACGGCGGCGGAGTTGGCGGCGCTGCTCGACCTGCTCGACCGGGGTCTGACGCCGGTGGTCGACGAGGTGTTCGCCTTCTCCGACGTGCGGCTGGCCTTCGAGAAGCTGGCCAGCGGTACCGTCTTCGGCAAGATCGTCCTCGATCACTCCCGCTAGGGGGCGTACTCCGGGATCGGCGCGGGTCCGCTACGGAGGCGCCCGGTCCATGGCACGGTCGATCCTTCCGGTATGACGGTGACAAGCCCCGCGGTGCGGGCGACCCAGATAAGCCGGACGTACGGCCGCGGTGCCGGTGGCGTACAGGCGCTGACCGACGTGAGTCTCGAGGTGGCGGCCGGCAGCTTCACGGCCGTGACGGGGGCCTCCGGCTCGGGCAAGTCAACGCTGCTGCACTGCCTGGCCGGACTGGACACAGTGGACTCGGGCTCGGTCCACGTGGCTGGCGTCGAGCTGACCGCGCTGCGGGATCCGGCGCTGACCCGGGTACGGCGCGACCGCATCGGCATGGTCTTCCAGTCGTACAACCTGCTGCCCACGTTGACTGCGCGCGACAACATCCTGCTGCCGCTGCGGCTGGCCGCCCGGGCACCGGAGGTCGCGTGGGTCGACCATCTGGTGGACGTGTTCGGGCTCGGCGACCGGCTGCGCCACCGTCCGGCGGAGCTGTCCGGAGGCCAGCAGCAGCGGGTCGCGGTGGCGCGGGCGTTGGTGACCCGCCCCGCCGTGGTGCTGGCCGACGAGCCCACCGGGAACCTGGACTCGCGCTCGGGCCGCGACCTGTTGGGACTGCTGCGGCGGTCCGTCGACGAGTTCAGCCAGACGGTCGTGATGGTGACGCACGACCAGACGGCCGTCGGCTACGCCGACCGCGTCGTGACGCTGGCCGACGGCCGGGTGGCCGGTGATCGACGTGTCTAGGGGTGGCGCCGCGACGATGCTGGCCTTTCGGGAGCTGCGCACCCGCCCGGTTCGCGCGCTACTGACCGGTCTGGCGGTGATCGTGGGCGTCGGGCTCGTGTCGGGGGCGCTGATGTACGGCGACGTCGTGGCACGGGCGCGGGCCGACGAGGACCTCGAACAGATCAGCCGGATCGTGACCCTCGCCGGGGTTGTCGCGCTGGTCGTCGGTTCGTTCGTCATCAGCAGCACGCTCTCGGTCACGCTCACCCAACGCGTCCGTGAGCTGGCCCTGCTGCGGTGTGCCGGTGCGACCCGGACACAGGTGCGGCGCACGCTGCGGGTGGAGGCGGCGCTCGTGGGACTGGCCGGGTCGGTCCTCGGACTCGCCCTCGGCTTCGTCGTCACCGCGGTGCTCCGCGTGGGTGCGTCCGACGGCGGTGCGGGCCGTGCGGATCTCGCCGAGGTGCCGACGGCGCTGACACCCGTCGCCGCGCTCGTCGGGTGCGGGCTCGGGCTGGGCGCGATGGTGATCGCCAGTCGGGGACCGGCGCGCCGCGCCGCCAAGGGCCGGCCGGTGGCGGCATTGCGTGTGACCACGGCATCCGACGACGTACGCCGGGGCCGCACGGCAACCGCGATCATCGTCGGCACGGCCGGAGTCGGCGGAGTTGTCGGCGGCGCCGCGACCCATCAAGGGCCGGCGCTGCTCGCGGGCGCCGTGGTCACGATCATCGGGTTGCGCACCCTTGGGCCGCGGCTGCTGACCGCTACGCCCGGGCTGCGACGGCTGCTCGCCGGCGTCGCCGGCTTCCCCGGCGAGCTCGGGCTCGCGAACGCTCGCCGGAGCCCGGACCGGACCGCGGGGACCGTCACGGCGGTCGTGGTCGGCGTTACCCTGCTCACGGCCATCAGCGTCCTGTCCGCCTCGACCAAGGCGTACATCCTCGCGTCGGGGACCTACGACCCGGCGGAGACGGTGCGGGTTGTGGCCATGATCGACCGCTCGACCCGGCTCTACCAGACGCTGTCCGCGCTGGCCACGATCGTCGCCCTGGTAGGGGTCACCATCGTGCTCGCACTGTCGGGGGTGCAGCGCCGGCGCGAGATCGGACTCCTGCGCGCCGCCGGCATGTTGCCCCACCAGGTCAGGACCATGGTCCGGGCGGAGGCGGCCGTACTCGCGGTGGTCGGTGTCGTCCTGGGCACCGGTATCGGGCTGGTCGTCGCCTGGGCGGCCGGCGTGGTGTTGGAGCGTTCGTCGGCACCCACTCTGTTCACGGTGCCCTGGCTGACATTGGCGATCATCGACGGATCGGTGATCGCGGCGGCCATCGTGGCCGCCACACTCCCGGCCTGGTGGGTGAGCCGGCTCGACGTCGTCACCGCGATCGGCACGGAGTAGCGCGACCGTACGATCGGGAGGTGTCGGTGAGTTCTCGCGCTCTGGCCGGCCTCGGCTGCCTCGGCATCGCGGCGGCGGTCGGTCTGCTGTGGGCGATGTCGAACACACCGTCGCCAAGCGTCGGCGTCGCGGCGGCCGCCATGGTCGGCGTCGGCGCGCTGCTCGTCGGGCCCTGGCTGGTGCTGGCGAGCCGCCGTATGCGGCGTGAACCCGTCCCCGACCGCCTGTTCCGGCGGGTGGTGCTGCTCGTCGCCTGCCTGCTCGCTGGCGGGATCGGAGTCGCCGCGTTCCTCGGCGCCGAGGACTCGCTGATCGCCGGCCTGGTGCTCGGTTCGGTCGTCGTGGCCGCGCTCGTCGGCATGGTCGCGGGTGTGTTGGTGCCGTGGATCGTCCTGCTCATCCGTACGGTCAACCGGGAGCGGGCGGCGCGGGCCCTGGCCGAGGAGCGCGCGAGCGTCGCGGCCCATCTGCACGACACGGTGTTGCAGTCGCTGACGCTCATCCAGAAGCGGGCCGCTGACCCGCAGGTGGTCCGGCTGGCGCGGACGGCCGAACGCGACCTGCGGTCCTGGCTCGACGGCGAACGCCCGGAAGGGGACGACTATGCCGCGACCGTACGGTCGGTGGTCGCGGATATCGAAGAGCGTCACGCGATCGTGGTAGAGCTGATCTGCGTGGGGACGGGGCCCCTGGACGACCGCGCCCGGGCCTTCGTGGGCGCGCTGCGGGAGGCGGTCACCAACGCCGCCGTGCACTCCGGCGCGCGCCGCGTCTCGGTCTTCACCGAGGCCACCGACGGCGAGCTGATCGCCATCGTCCGTGACCGGGGCCGCGGCTTCGACCTGGGCGCCGTCCCCGGCGACCGTCGTGGCATCGCTGACTCGATCTCCGGGCGCATGCGTCGCGCCGGTGGCACCGCTCGGATCCACACAGCTGTCGCAGCGGGCACGGAGGTCGAGCTCCACCTGCCGGGCCCGGGCGGTCAGTCCACTATGGATGATGCCGCCCCGCCGGCGACTGGTCGACGATGAACCGGGTCCGCGTCGTCGTGGTCGACGACCATGCCGTGGTGCGTTCGGGCGTGCGGGCCGAGGTGGGCGACCAGGTGGACGTCGTGGGTGAAGCGGGGGACGTCGCCACTGCCGTCGAGCAGATCACCCGCCTGCTCCCCGACGTCGTCCTCCTCGACGTGCACCTGCCCGACGGCGGCGGTCGGGCCGTGCTCGACGCCGTCGCGCCGGATCATCCGGAAGTCCGCTTCCTCGGCTTTTCCGTCTCCGACGCCGCCGAGGACGTCATCGCGGTCGTCCGTGGCGGCGCGCGAGGCTACATCAC
Source organism: Micromonosporaceae bacterium (assembly GCA_052038195.1). Taxonomy (GTDB): domain Bacteria; phylum Actinomycetota; class Actinomycetes; order Mycobacteriales; family Micromonosporaceae; genus DATBGZ01. The sequence goes on from JBQGBY010000109.1 coordinate 47,404, forward strand.
CAAGGCCGCCACGGGACCGGAACTCGTCGAGGCGATCCGACACGTCCACGCTGGCGAGGCGTACTTCTCGCCCCGCCTGGCCGGGTTCGTGCTCGACGCGTTCCGCGGTGAGCTGGCCGGGCTGAACCCGGAGCTGGACGTGCTGACGCGGCGCGAGCGCGAGGTGATGCGCCTGGTCGCGGCGGGCTACACCTACAAGGAGGTGGGCGCGCGGCTGTCGCTGTCGCCGCGCACCGTCGAGACCCATGCCGCCGCGGTGCTGCGCAAGCTGCAGCTGTCGAACCGGCGTGAGCTCACCCGGTGGGCCGGTGAGCACCGACTCATCTGAGTGTGCGTCACATTCGAGTCAGTCGAGCCGGAGGCGGTAGCCGCGCTTGACGACGGTCTGCACGAACGCGGGACCACCCAGCGCGACCCGGAGCCGGGTCACCGCCATCTCGACGGCGTGCCCGTCGCTGCCGCGGGGCAGAGCGCCGAGCAGTTCCTCGCGGGAGAGAACCCGGCCGCCCGCCTCGGCCAGCGCCCGCAGCACCGCCATCGGGGCCTGCGCCAGCGGCCGTACGACCCCGTCCACCACTGCCGCGTGCCCGCGCAAGCTCACCGTCGCGCCGGCCACCCGCAGGGCCGGGGACCGGCGGGGCAGCTCATCGACGATGGCTCGGGCCAGCGCACCGAGCCGGGCGCGCTCCGGCTCCAGGCACGGCACGCCCGCGGCGCGGAGCGGGGCGGCGGTGACCGGGCCGACGCAGGCGGCGAGGACGTCGGTGCGGAAGGCCGACAGGACGGCCGGCCGGTCCCGGCCGGCGGCGGCGAGGATCGTCGATGTCGCGGGCGCCGAGGTGAAGGTGACCGCGTCGACCTGTCGAGCCACGATCGCGTCGACGAGCCGGCGTACGGGGTTGGGGTCGATCGGCGGCTCCCACCGGTACACGGAGGCCTCCACCACCTCCGCCCCGGCGTCGCGCAGACGCCCCGTGAACTGTGACGATGCTCGGCTCGCAAGCGTCGCCGAGGTCGGCAGCTCCTCGCCGTGCAACTGCACAGCGATCCGCTCGCCCACGACGCCGCGCCGTTGTAGGTGCTCGAGCACGTCCTCCAGGCACTCCGACTCCGGCGACCAGTGGTCGGACAGGCCGACGGCTCGCAGCGCGCCGCGGGCCTTCGCTCCGCGCGCGATCAGGTAACCGTGACCGAGCGCGGCCACCAGGCCGTCCGCGAGGCCCCAGCCCTCGGCCGCCTCCATCCAGCCCCGCAGGCCGATGCCGGTGGAGACGACCGCGATCGTCGGCGGTGTCCGGACGAGCGACTCGGTCTGGGCACGCAGCTCGACATCATCGGAGATCGGCACGATGCGCAGGGCCGGCGCGAACACCACCCGCGCGCCCCGGCGTTCCAGCAGGGCAGCGAGCTCGTCGCGCCGCCGGTCCGCGGTGATGGCCACCGTGAAGCCGAGCAGCGGGCGGTCCTCCAACTCGCCGGGCAAGCCGGCCGTACGGTCGTTGGCCTCAGGGCTCGGCGCGGTGACCATCAGCTCGGACATCGCACCTCCACCACGCCGTCGCAACATCGCACCTCGAACGTCCGCACCGCCACGCCGGGCAGGTCCAGGCACTCGCCGGTGCGCAGGTCGTACGCCTGCTTGTGCATCGGCGAGGCGACCGTCGGTACCTCCCCGCGGGTGCCGACGATGCCGCGGGACAGCACGTACGCCTTCGCGTAAGGGTCGTAGTTGTCGATGGCATACAGATTTCCGTTGTGCGTCAGGAAGATTGCCACCTGAACGCCACCGACCAGGGCGGCCACTCCCCGCTCCGGCTCCAACCGGCCATACGGGCACACCGGCTGCCACCCGCCACCCTGTGTAAGCAAGGGCACCCTCCTGACGTCTGGCATATAGGAAGGACCCCTTGCTGACACGGCGGTCACGATGGCATCCCGAGGGGCACGGGCACGGGCTGGTCTCGCTCCACGGTGAACTGGATCGACGGATCGGGGGTGCCCGGGGCGTTGACGAACGACACGAACCGCCGCAAGCGGTCCGGGTCGTCCAGAGTCGCCCGCCATTCGTCCGCATAGGAGTCGATGTGGCGGGCCATAGCCGCCTCCAGCTCAGCCGCCAGGCCGAGCGCGTCGTCGACGACGACCGCCCGGAGGTGGTCCAGGCCGCCATCCATCCGCTCGATCCAGGTGGCGGTGCGTTCCAGCCGGTCCGCGGTGCGGATGTAGAACATGAGGAACCGGTCGACCAACGCGATCAGGTCCTCTGTGGACAGATCCGTCATCAGCAGCTCGGCGTGCCGGGGCCGGAAGCCGCCGTTGCCGCCGACGTAGAGATTCCAGCCGCCCTCGGTGGCGATCACGCCGAAGTCCTTGCTCCGAGCCTCGGCGCACTCCCGGGCGCAGCCGGAGACCGCCGCCTTGATCTTGTGCGGAGCGCGCAGGCCGCGGTATCTGAGCTCGAGCGCTACGGCGAGGCCGACCGAGTCCTGCACGCCGTACCGGCACCAGGTCGTGCCCACGCACGACTTCACGGTGCGCAAGGCCTTGCCGTACGCGTGTCCCGACTCGAAGCCGGCGTCGACCAGCCGCCGCCAGATCGCCGGCAGCTGCTCGACGCGGGCCCCGAACATGTCGATGCGTTGACCACCGGTTATCTTCGTGTAGAGGTGGAAGTCGCGGGCGACCTGACCGATGACGATGAGCTTCTCCGGCGTGATCTCCCCGCCGGGGATCCGGGGCACCACCGAGTAGGTGCCGTTGCGCTGCAGGTTCGCCAGGAAGTGGTCGTTGGTGTCCTGCAGGGACGCCTGCTCGCCGTCGAGGATATGATCACCCGTCGTGCTGGCCAGGATGGAGGCCACGGCCGGCTTGCAGATGTCGCAGCCCCGGCCCCGTCCATGCGCCTGGACGAGTTGGGAGAAGGTCCGGATGCCGCGCACCCGCACCAGGTCGAACAGCTCCTGTCTACTGTGGTCGAAGTGCTCGCACAGCGCCTTGGACATGGTCACGCCGGACTCGGTGAGCAGCCGCTTCAGCCACGGCACGCAGGAGCCGCACGTGGTGCCCGCGCGGGTGCAGGCCTTGACCGCCGGCACGTCGGCGCACCCCTGCTCGCTGATCGCCTTCACGATGGTGGCCTTGGTGACCGCGTTGCAGGAGCAGACCTGCGCGGTGTCGGGCAGCTCGTGACCCGCCCCGCCCTCGCCGGCGGGAGCGAGCAGGGCCAGCGGCGGCGCCGGCAGCGGTCCGCCGAGGTGCGCGCGCAGCGTTGCGTATGCGCTGGCATCGCCGACGAGGATCCCGCCGAGCAGCGTCCTGGCATCGTCGGAGAGCACGAGCTTGGCGTAGACGCGGGTCGCCGGGTCGGTGACGGTGACGTCGAGCGGTCCGTCGGTGACGCCGAACGAGGCGACATCGACGCCCAGGAGTTTCAGCTTCGTCGACGTGTCGGCCCCGGGGAACTCGCCGGAACCGCCGAGGAGCCGGTCGGCGACCACCTCGGCCATCGCGTAGCCGGGCGCGACCAGACCGTAGACGCGACCGCCGATCTCAGCGCACTCGCCGATCGCATAGACGTCCTCGGCGCTCGTCCGGCCGGTCGTGTCCACGACGACGCCGCCCCGCTGACCGATCGCGAGGCCGGCGTCCCGGGCGAGCTCGTCGCGCGGCCGTACGCCGGCGGCGAAGACCACCAGGTCGGTGTCGAGGACGCCACTGTCCTCGAACACGACCCGGCCTACGTTCCCGTCCCGCCCGTCGACGCGGCCGAGCATCCGTCCTGTATGGACAGTAAGCCCGAGCTCCTCGATGTGCCTTCGGAGCATCGCACCGCCGGCCTCGTCCACCTGCAGTGGCATCAGCCGCGGGGCCAACTCCACGACGTGCGTGTCCAGGCCGAGTCTGCGTACCGCGTTCGCCGCCTCCAGGCCGAGCAGGCCACCGCCGACGACGACACCACGGCGCCTGCCAACGGCGAAGGCGGTCAACGCCTCGAGATCGTCGACCGTACGGTAGACGAAGCACCCCGCGAGATCCTTACCGGGGACCGGGGGTACGAACGGGTAGGACCCGGTGGCGAGCACCAGGGCGTCATACCCCAGCGTCCCCCGGGCCGTGGTCACCTTGTGCCCGCCCGGGTCCAGGCTCAGCACTGGCTCGCCGAGCCGAAGGTCGACACCGTCCACAGGGGACAGCCCAATGTCCTCGCCGTCGAACCACGCGGAGAGCCGGACCCGGTCGTAGGCGGGACGCGTCTCGGCGCCGAGCACCGTCACCCGCCAGCGGCCCGCGGTGTCCCGCGCCCGTAGCGTCTCCACGAGCCGGTGCCCGACCATCCCGTTGCCCACCACCACCAGATGGCTCACGCCGCCTCCTATCTGTTGATTTAGGGATCACTCCGGTACGCCTGAGATCAACTTGAGTCCAGCCAGCTCGCGATCCCGTCGACCGCGTCCCGACACGTCCCGCAGCCGCTGCCGGCCCGGGTACCAGTCATGAGGTCGGCGGCCGAGCGGGCGCCGGCCCGCCAGCACCGGACGAGCGCGCCCTTCGTCACCGTGTTGCACTGGCAGATCACCGCCGTGTCCGGGATCAGCGCCGGCGACGTCTCGGCGATGGCGTCGGTGGTACGGCCGGGCCGACCAAGGAGCAGGGCCCGGGGGTCGGACACGGTCGCGCCCCGGTCGAAGAGCTGGATCACGGTGCCCACGGATGGGTTGTCCCCCAACAGGATCGCCCCGGCGAGGCGGTCCTCGCGCAGCACCAGCGTCGCGTAGGTGCCCCGGGTCGGATCGGCGAACGTCACCACGTCACCGCCGCCCGAGCCGGTGCTGTCGCCCATCGCCGCGAGGTCGACGCCGCTCGCCTTGAGCCGGGTCACCACCGGGCGGGGGGTGTACCGGGCCCGGACGCCGGTGAGCAGGTCGGCCACCACACGAGCCTGGTCCCACGCCGGCGCCACGAGGCCGGAGACCGCGCCCTGGTGCTGGGCGCAGTCGCCGATGGCGAAGATGCGTGGGTCGCTGGTTCGCATCTGGTCGTCGACCACGATCCCGCGTTCGACGACGAGCCCGGCCTCCTCGGCGAGCCCGGTGTCAGGCCGCACCCCGCACGCCACGACCAGCAGGTCCGCCGTCAGGCGCCGCCCGTCGTCGAGCACCACCTCCACCGTGCGTCCCGGGTCAGGAGGGGCACCTTCCGGCACACCAGATGTCAGCAAGGTGCCTTTCCTCACGCCAGCACCGGCACCGGCACTTGCATGGACCCCAACACCGACCGTCACCGCGTCGACCTCGACGGCGATGCCGAGGCGGGCCAGCGTCGCGGCGAGCACCGCGCCGGCGGCCGGGTCGAGCTGGCGCTCCATGAGGTGCCCGACCGCGTGCAGCACCGTGACGTGGAGTCCACGCGCGGCCAGGCCCCGCGCCGCCTCGAGCCCCAGCAGGCCGCCGCCGAGCACGAGCGCTGATCGCGACGAGGCGGCCAGGGCGAGGATGCGCCGGCAGTCGTCGAGGGTGCGGAACGCGGCGACCCGGTCGGGGAGCGTCCCGTCGTCGCACGCGAGGCCCGCGATGGGTGGCAGCGCCGCCTGGCCCCCGGTGGCCAGCACCAGGCGGTCGTACGGCACCCGGTCGCCGTCGGCGGTCACGACCTCCTGGTTGGCCCGGTCGATCGCCTTCGCGGCCACCCCCAGCCGCGCGGCCACGGCCCGGCCAGCCGGCTCGGTGAGGTACACGTCGCTCTCCGACGCCTTGCCCGCCACCAGGTTCGACAGCAGGATCCGGTTGTACGCCTGGTACGGCTCGGCGCCGAGTGCCGTGACCTCGACGTCGCGCCGGCGTCCGTGCACTTCGGACACGAGCCGGGCGCCCGCCATCCCGTAGCCCACGACCACGAGCCTCATACCGCTGTCACCGGGTCGATGCGGGCCGCGCAGACCTTGAACTCCGGCATCCTCGAGACGGGGTCGAGCGCGTCGATGGTGAGGGAGTTGGCCCGGGCGGAGCCGGCCCAGTGGAACGGGACGAACACCGTGTCCCGGCGGATGGTGTCCACCACCCGGGCCGGCACGGTCACCGACCCCCGGCGCGTGGTCACCCGTACGAGCGAGCCGTCCGCAATGGACAGAAAGGCGGCGGTCTCCGGATGCAGCTCGACGAAGGCTGTCGGTGCCGCCTCGGTGAGTGCTGGGATGCGCCGGGTCTGCGCGCCCGACTGGTACTGCGCGAGCACCCGCCCGGTGGTGAGCAGGTACGGGTACTGCTCGTCCGGGAGCTCGGCGGCGTCCCTGTGCTCCACGGCGACGAACCGGGCCCGCCCGTCCACGGTCGCGAACGAGGTCCGGAACAGGCGCGGCGTGTCCGGCCCGTCGACGTCCGGGCAGGGCCAGAAGACGCCGTCAGCTTCGTCGATGCGTTGCCAGGTGATGCCCGCGTAGTCGGCCGGTCCGCCGGCGCTGGCCCGACGCAGCTCGGCGAAGGCCTCGGACGGCGTCGTCGGGAAGGCCGGTCCGCCCAGGCGCTTCGACAGCTCGGCGAGAACCTCCACATCGGACCGTACGCCCGCGGGCGGCGGGCGCAGCGCCCGACGGTGCAGCACCCGGCCCTCCAGGTTGGTCATGGTGCCGTCCTCCTCGGCCCACTGGGTCACCGGCAGCACCACGTCGGCCAGCGCCGCCGTCTCGGAGAGCACGAAGTCGGCCACCACCAACAGATCCAGCGCGCGCAGCCGCTGCTCGACCTGCGCCGCCCTCGGTGCCGAGACGACCGGGTTGGACCCGAAGACGAGTAGCGCCCGCGGCCCGTCCTCACCGCCGAGCCGTGCCAGCAGCTCAGTGGCGGAGACACCCGGTCCCGGGATGCGGTCGACCGGCACGCCCCAGATCCGGGCCATGTGCGACCGCGCGGCGGGGTCGTCGATGCGCCGGTAGCCGGGCAGTTGATCGGCCTTCTGCCCGTGCTCGCGCCCGCCCTGACCGTTGCCCTGCCCGGTGAGGCAGCCGTACCCCGACCCCTCCCGTCCCGGCAGCCCCAGGGCCAGAGCGAGGTTGATCCATGCCGATACCGTGTCGGTGCCCTTGCTGTGCTGCTCGGCGCCGCGCGCGGTGAGGATGATGCTGCGACCGGGTTGCGCCAACCGGTGCGCCGTCTCCTCGAGATCGACCGCCGGCACTCCGGTCATCCGCTCCACCCGGTGCGGCCAGTACCCGGCGACGGTCCGCGCCACCTCGTCGAAACCGGTCGTGCGGGCGGCGATGTAGTCCTTGTCGGCCAACCCTTCGGCCACGACGATGTGCAACAGCGCGTTGGCCAGGGCCAGATCGGTGCCGGGCGCCGGCTGCAGATGCAGCGTCGCCCGCTTCGCGGTGGCGGTGCGGCGTGGATCGACCACGATGAGCGTGCCTCCGCGGCCGGTCTGTTCGGACAGGTACCGACCGAGCGGTGGCATCGTCTCGGCCGGGTTCGCGCCCACCAGCATGAGCGTGTCGGCCTGACCGAGGTCGGCGACCGGGACCGGCAGGCCCCGGTCGACCCCGAAGGACCGGATGCTGGCGGCCGCGGCCGACGACATGCAGAAACGTCCATTGTAGTCAATGAACCGCGTGCCCAGCGTAGCCCGGGCGAACCGGCCGAGCGCGTACGCCTTCTCGTTGGTTATCCCGCCACCACCGAAGATCGCTACCGCGTCGGGTCCGTGCGCCGCCTGCAGCGCCACGACCGTACGGGCGATCCGGTCCAGCGCCTCGTCCCAGTCGGCCGTCCTCAGTGGACCATCTGGGTGGTCTCGCACCAGCGGCGCCGTCAGACGTTCGGGGTGGTCGAGCAGCTCGGCCGCCGTCCAGCCCTTCTGGCACAAGCCGCCGCGGTTGGTCGGGAAGTCGCGTGGCAGAACCTCGACGCGGCTATCCCGCTGGCGCAGCGACATCCCGCATTGCAGCGCACAGTACGGGCAGTGGGTGTCGACCACGCGCTGCGCCGTGCTGTCCGGGTCCATGGCAGAAGAGTCGGTGGCGCCGGTTTCACCGTGGCGTCCCCCGGGTTTCCCGATCGGATCGACCGTCGCACAGCCGACCGCCATCGGTTGTGAGGTTCACAAGGGCGCGGTCAGCCGCGTGCGAGGACCGTTTCTGGCCGGAATCCGCGCGCGTACGGCGGGGAAACGCGAGAACCGTAGCGTCCCGCCAACGCGACCGTCAGGAGGACTCCCATGGTTGACACCACCGCACCACGCGTGCTTGCCCCGCCGCGAACCGGACGCTGGATCCATGACTGGCGTCCCGAAGACCCCGCCTTCTGGGCGCGCACCGGCGAACGCGTCGCGCGGCGCAACCTCATCGTCTCGATTCTGTGCGAGCACGTCGGCTTCTCGGTCTGGACCATGTGGTCGGTGCTGGTGCTCTTCCTCGGCCCGGTCTACCAGATCGACCCGGCCGGCCGGTTCCTGCTGACGGCCGTCCCGGCGTTCGTCGGATCGGTGATCCGCCTGCCGTACACGTACGCCGTCGCGAAGTTCGGCGGGCGCAACTGGACGGTGGTCAGTGCCCTCCTCCTTCTCGCACCGAGCATCGGCATCGCGGTCCTGCTCGAGCCCGGAGTCTCGTACACCACCCTGATCGTGCTCGCGGCGATTGCCGGCGTCGGTGGTGGGAACTTCGCCTCGTCGATGGCGAACATCAACGCCTTCTACCCCGACCATCGCAAGGGCTGGGCGCTGGGAATCAACGCCGGTGGCGGGAACATCGGGGTGGCGGCGGTGCAGCTCGTCGGGCTCGCGGTACTGGCCCTGGCCGGCGTCGGGCACCCGCGGCTGGTAGCCGGCGTCTACATCCCGCTCATCGTGGTCTGCGCGCTGCTGGCTTGGGCCACAATGGACAATCTTGCCACGGCCCGCAACGACCAGCGAGCGTTGCGCGACGTCGTTCGCGAACCGCACACGTGGGTGATGTCGCTGCTCTACATCGGAACCTTCGGATCGTTCATCGGCTTCGGCTTCGCCTTCGGCCAGGTACTGCAGATCCAGTTCGCCCTCACCCCGGTAAAGGCGGCCTACCTGACCTTCCTCGGTCCGCTGGTCGGCTCGCTGTCGCGGCCGGTGGGTGGGTCGCTCGCCGACCGGTTCGGCGGCGCCCGGGTGACGCTGTGGACGTTCATCGCGATGGCCGGATCGGCGTCGGTGGTGCTCTTCGCCTCGGCCGTGCACTCACTGCCGTTGTTCGTGGCCGGCTTCATCACCCTGTTCGCGTTCAGCGGCGTCGGCAACGGCTCGACCTACAAGATGATCCCCGCGATCTTCACGGCGAAGAGCGCCCCGCTCGGGGACCGGGCCGCCGACGAGGCCCGCCGCCTGTCCGGGGCACTGATCGGGTTCGCGGGCGCGATCGGCGCGCTCGGCGGGGTGCTGGTGAACATCGCCTTCCGCCAGTCGTTCCTGACCACCGGCACCGGCAACGCCGCCTACGTTGCGTTCATCGCCTTCTATGCGGTGTGTATCGCGGTGACGTGGGCGGTCTACCGGCGACCTGCTCACCGGCTACCCGGCGTCTGACCCGCGTCGCCGCGTCTGACCGCCAGGCACGTCACGATGTCGCGGCCAACCCGATCCCTGCCAGCACGGTCGCGACGAAGACGACCGAGAGCAGTCGTAGGAGCGTCCGCTGCAACCGGAGCAGCCCTTCGATGAGTGCCTGGACCACGCGGAAGAGGAGGTTCAGTACGAAGAAGGCGACCACCAGTAGGCCGATGACGACCGCCAAGGGCGGCGGGTTCAGCCCCGACGAGGACTCCGGCAAGGACGCGATCCCGCTCGGTGTGGTGGGCGACGGCCAACGGCGGCCCAACGTTGCCACGGCTTCGGGGCTGGGGTCCTGGTCGGGTGCGTCGAGGCCGGGTGCGTCGACGGCCTGCGGCGCTCGTGCGGGTGCCCGTCCGGAGCGCGCGGTGCACGAGATGGCGGCCAGGCTGATGAGCAGCACCACCAACGCGACCAGGACGCGGCGACACACCCTAGTACGGGTGTACTTTACTTGGTGCTCGGAGACGGTTAGCGTTCGCATTGCGGATCTCCTCGCTTGCTGACGCGGGATTCGTAGGCGTGGGTGACCCGAGGGGCGTCGCTTCGCCGTGCCGCTCGTCGGGCACCCACGCCGTCAGGTTGGAGCCGACGGACCTTCCCGGAGTTTAGTCACTCCTCTGTTCCTCTCTATGGCCTCAGCCGAATTCACTAGAGTGACCCTGATCGCATCGTAGAACGCCGCTGCGTTCCGGAGGAAGAGCCGCGGCGCCACCGTCACGGAACCGTCAAATTCCGTTGCACAATCGTCGCTCGGTGTCGCTCGATCGGTTGCCTCGACACGTGTACACTGACCGGCTATGTACCTCAGCTGGATTCACTGAGATCTGAAGGGCGAGGGTGGTGAGGGCGCGGTGGCATCGCCAGAGACAGCATCCGAGGCGAGGCTGGCCGAGCGGCTAAAGGAGCTACGGCTCACGCGGTGGCCGGGCCGACCCATTACCCAACTGGAACTGGCCGACGCAATCGGTGTCAGTGTGCCGTCGGTCTCCTCCTGGGAGTCCGCGAAGCGCCCGGCCCGGCCACCGGTCCACCGCCTGGAGGCCCTGGCCACCTTCTACGCGACCCGACGCTCCGTTGTGGACAACAGGCCCTGGGTCCTCGCTACCGATGATCTGACGTCCGACGAAATCGAGGAGCGGCAGCGGCTGCTCGAGGAGTTCGGCACGCTCGGCGCCCGCCCGACTCGCACCGAGGGCGTCGTCAAGGTGCCGCTGGCGTATCCGCGAGACACCATCGGTGGCGGCGCGTGGTGGTTCCCGGACGGAGCGCCCATCACGATCATCTGCCCGCGGCTCCCCCGGCGCCTCCGGGAGCGCATGCCCTACACCGACTTCGACGACCCGGACTACGTCCGGTACTACACAATCGGTGATATCGATGCTCTCGTTGAAGTGCACGGCCACATCCGTGCGGTGAACCCCGCCAGCTATGTGGCCATCCGGGCCCATGACGAGGTTGTTGCCGACGACTTCACGACCCACGTCGTGCTGATCGGCGGGCTCGACTTCAACAAGGTCACCAAGGAACTCATCAACGAGCTTCACCTCCCGATCCGGCAGCAGCCACACGGCGACGAGTCGCACGACGACTACACGGCCGCCTTCGAGGTTGTTGAGGGAAGCCAGACGCGATTGGTCCGACCGGTCATTCAGCAACAAGCTGGTGGTGGCTCCACTCTCCGGGAGGACGTCGCCTGCTTCTACCGCGGAGACAATCCCAATAATCGGGAAAGGACTGTCACGATCTGCACGGGGATGTTCTCTCGTGGGACACTCGGCGCCGTCCGGACCCTCACCGACCAGCGCTTCCGCGGCCGCAACGAAGATTATCTCTCTCGGCGATTTGCACAGGGGCCGCCGTATGGCATCCTGTCGCGGGTGAAGATCGTGAGGGGCGAGACGGTGACGCCTGACTGGACGGATCCTCGCAACCGGCTCTTCGAGTGGCCGGACGCGACTTCATGAGCGGTACGCCCGTGGTCTCGACACACCACAGTGGATCCCACCGGGCGCCACGGCCTTCCGCCAGTCCTTCCCTACCACCGGCACCTGAGTCGCCTTCTACATGTCTTTTCTGTCCTTCTGTGGGATCTGCGTGGCGGTGACGTGAACGGTCTACCGGCGACCGTCCCGTCACCGGCGTGCCGGGTTGACCGCCGGCCCGGCTGGTGTCCATTCAGGGGTAGGGGCTGACCCGCGGTCCGTTGAAGATCAAGATCGGTGCGGTGGGCGTCGGGTTGACGCCTGGCTGTGTATTGAGATCATTATCGTATGTCCACCGTGGAGCCACCGACGTACGAGCAGTTGGCGCTGTTTGTGGTCGAACTCACGGGCCGGTTGAACGAGGCGACGACACGTCTGGATGAGGCGAACGCGCGGATAGCGGCGTTGGAGGCCGAGGTCGCGGCGCTGCGGGCCCGGGTGGGTAAGGACTCTACGAACTCGTCCCAGCCGCCGTCGGTGGACCCGCCCGGGTCGAAGGCGAAGCGTAAGGCGGTGACGTCCCAGCGGCAGAGGTCCAAGACCGCCGTCGTGGTGGGCAGCCCGGCCGGCCGGGTTCCGGCCTGGCCCCGACCCAGGACCCAGACGAGACCCGGCAGGTCGAGGCGGCCGCGGAGTGCTCGGGCTGTGGCGCGGATCTGGTCGAGCACGGCGTTGACGGGGGTGCGACGTGGGCGCAGGTGTGGGACCTTAAGCCGGTCGAGCTGGAGAAGGTGCACTATGTACTTCCGAAGCGGCGCTGCGGGTGTTGCGGGAAGCTGTCCACCGCGACGGTGCCGTACGCGACGGCGCGGTCGGTGGCCTACGGCCCGAACGTCAACGCCGCGGCGATCTTGCTGTTCTCGCAGGGCAACGTGCCCGTGGAGGCGACCGCGAGGCCGATGGCCGCGTTGCTGGGGACCGCCAGGACGGTCGCGCCGCAGACGACGGCCAGCAGGCGCAGAATGCCTGCTGGAGCCGGAGCAGCCCTCCGATGAGCCTTGGACGACGCGGAGAAGGACGTTCAAATCGAAGACGGCGACCACCAGCGTTCGGGGCAGCGTGCGGTGTCCACCTGCAACACACTTGGCACATCGTGCAGAAGGAACGAGCGTAGCGGGAGCGGACCGTTCGCTGTACCATCTCGGTCAGTCATTGTCGGGTTACCACGCGTGAAGGTGCTGCGGTGCTGTCCTGGCTCTCGTCATACGCAGTCGAGATCGTCTCTTCGACCATCGTGGCTGCCGTTGCGTTTGTGCTCGGTAACTTCCGGCACGCGATCATGGCCCGCGTTCGCACCAGGAAGACCAGGCGGTATTGGGGTCCGTTGCGCTCGCGCGGCGTTGCCATCGTGCTGGGCTCGTTCACGCCGGCCATACCGTCACCCGCGTCGGAGCAACATCGGGCGATAGACGGGAGTGCCCTGGATGACTTCGAGCCGTACGGCCTTGTGGGATTCGGAGATGTGATGGCGCTTCTCGCCATCCAGAGGCATCTTCAAATACTGGAATTCGACGACGTTCTCGTCACTCACTCGAAGGACCTGCAGGTAGCGAAGACCCGCAACCTCGTGCTGATCGGTGGGCCGGATCCGAATGACGCGACAGACCTCGCGATGAGGTCGAACCAGCTTCCGATCGTCTTCGAGGACATGGGTGCCAACCGCACGCAGATGCGAGTTGAGTATCCCGATGGGGAATCAGCGTCCTATCAGCCAATGTTTGCACGAGAGCAACCGAGTCGCCTGGTCCGGGACTTTGGCTTTGTCGCACAGGTGGCAAGCCCGTTCGACCACGAGTCGATCGCCGTCCTGCTCGTGGGCGTGTACGGTGCTGCCGTGGCTGCTGCAGCACACCTTGTCACGACTTCGTACGGCGTATCGCGAATCATGCAGACGAACTCGAGACGGTGTATAGCTGTGTTTCACGCCGACGTGAACCGATCTGGGGATGTTGGCTCGCCTCAGATCGAACGGTGTACGGCGTTGCCGGCCGCACCCCAACACTCGGCGGTTGGTTGATCGTGCCTCTGGCGTCACTTACACCAGCACGCCGGGGTTGAGGATGCCGGCGGGGTCGAGGGCGGCCTTGGCGGCGCGCAACGCGATGGCGAACGGCTCGGGTCGCTCCCGGTCGTACCACGGCCGGTGGTCGCGCCCGACCGCGTGGTGGTGGGTGATCGTGCCACCGTGTCCGGTGATCACGTCGCTGACGCTGGCCTTGATCTCGTCCCACTGCTCGACCTCGCCGCCGCGCTTCGCCGGGGCGTAGACGGTGAAGTACGGCGCTGGACCGTCGGGATAGACGTGGGTGAACCGGCTCGACACCACACCGCCGGCCCCACCCACGGCATCGGTCACGGCCGCGTACAGCCGGTCGTAGGCCGACCACGGGCAGGCCGTCTCGAATGTCTCCACGACGACACCCAGCCGGACGAGGGCGTCGCGCAGGTACGGCGCCCGGATGAAGGTGTCCGACCACTCGGCGGCCGCCCCGCCGGGGGAGGCGTCGGGGCTGCCGCCGTGCTGGGCACAGATCGCCTGCGCGGCGTCGAAGTCAGGAGTCGGGTCCAGTGACGCGCTCTCGAACGACAGCAGCAGGCGGCACGTCCCGTCGGCCACGTTCGCCCCGAGGAGTGCCTCCAACGGGTCGAGGAAACGGCAGTTCGCCGGCCGCAGTCCAGATTGGACGATCTCGCGGGCGGCCGTCACCGCGTCCGCGTACCTCCCGAACCGCACCGAGGCGCGGGCCGTGCGGGCCGGCACCCGCTGCACCCGTACCCACGCCTCGGTGATCACGCCGAGCGTCCCTTCGGAGCCCAGCCACAGCCGGTCCGGCGACGGACCGGCGCCCGATGCCGGCACCCGCGCCGAAGCCGCCACCCCGGCCGGGGTCACGACGCGCAGCGCGTGCACCATGTCGTCGATATGCGTGGGCCCGGTCGCGTAGTGGCCAGCGGCCCGGGTCGCGACCCAACCGCCCATTGTGGAGAACTCGTAGCTCTGTGGATAGTGCCGCAAGGAGAGCCCGTACGGTCGCAGGCCGTCCGCAATGGACGGTCCCTCGGTGCCGCCCCGGATGCGGGCGAGCAGGTTGGTGGGATCGACCTCCACGACACCGGTCAGGCCGCGCAGGTCCAGGCTGACCACCGGGCGCGACCGGTCCCGGCACTCGACCCCGCCGACCACCGACGTGCCGCCGCCGAACGGGACCACGGCCACACCCGTCGACGAGGTCCAGTCGACGAGGGCGAGCACGTCCTCCTCGGATGCCGGGCGGGCGACGAGATCCGGTGCGTGGGCGAAGTCGCCCCGCAGAGCCCGGACGACGTCGCGGTACGCCTTGCCGTACGTGTGCCGGACCCGATCGGCACTGTCCACTGTGCACAAATCCGCCACGGCACCGGACGGGCGTACCCGGGGCCTGGAAAGAGCCAGCGACTCCAACGGCGGTACGGGTGTCAGCTCACCGTCGAGGGGCAGCAGCGCCCGCACCCGTACGGCCAGTGCGTCCAGCTCCTCGCCCGCGACCGCCGCGTCCTCCCAGCCCCAGCCCCACCACGACCGTGCCCGGCTCGTCGTCATGGGTGGAGGGTATCCGCGGGCCGGGGCGGGCATGTTGAGGCGCCGAGCGTTGTCGTTCGGCGGCCCACCCAGGGGCCACCACACGACAACGCTCGGATGCGTAGGTCGGCGACGACGGGGGAGGGTCGGTTAGGGGTCCTCGTCGTCGTCGAGGCGCGCCAGCCAGGTGGCGAAGCGCTCGACCGGCGTCTCGAACTCCGGATGGGCGTCGACGAAGTCGCGCAGGCGTTCGGCGAGCCACTCGAGCGACACGGTCTCGTCCCCGCGCCGCTCGACCAGCTCCTCCAACCCCCGATCAGTGAAGTACATGACATCTCCCGAACAAGATCCAACTCAGCGGTGGGAATTTCGAGGAAACACGGAAATATCACCCGGCCGCGCCCGCACGCGCCGCCA
>JBQGBY010000110.1:0-27283 GCA_052038195.1 Micromonosporaceae bacterium
TCGATCTCGATATCACGGTTACCGACATCGCTCGTGCCGCCTACGTCACCGTCCGCGCCGTTCAACTCGCGTTCCGCCGGTACCTCGACACCACCCCCATGGCTTACCTACGACGTGTCCGGCTGGCCCGCGCCCACGAACAGCTACGCGCGGCCGACCCTCATGACGGCATCACCGTCAGCCACGTCGCCGCCCGCTGGGGGTTCGTCGATGCCAGCCGCTTCACCGCCCTCTACCGCCGTACGTACGGTCAACCACCCAGCCAGACCCTGCGGACCTAGCCACCGCCGTGATCAGACAACGGTCGGAACCGACGTCGCCGCCCCGCGCCGTGCGCGTCGGGCACCACGGACGACCCGGACCATCACGTCCGGCCGCTGCAGCGTGAACGGCTTGTCGAGCATGTTGAGCACCCGCAGGAACGTATGGGCGACCGTCGGGTCGACCGTCGTCGCGAGCATCACTCGGTCCATGTACCGGTGCAGCACCCGGGTCGCCGCTCCGGCGCCGCCGGTGACGGGGTAGCGGCGGTCCTCGCTGGCCGACACCAGCCACCCGCGGCCGGCGATCCTCGCCATGGTCCGTTGGGCCGGTCGCGACAGCCGGGCGGCGTCGGACGGCACCCGTACGCGTCGGCGACACATGTCGCCCAGCGCGGCCGCCTGCAACGCGGCGACCGTCATGCCTTGGCCGTAGATCGGGTTGAACGCGCACAGGCTGTCGCCGAGAGCGACGAGTCCGGCGGGCATCGTGGTCAGCCGTTCGTAGTGGCGGCGCTGGTTCGCGGTGTGGCGATGCCCCCAGATCGGCGTCGCCGGACGCGCGTCCCTGATCGTCTCGTACAGCATCGGGCTGCGCAGGCTCCGGGCGAAGTCCAGGAACCCGTCCTCGTCGGTCGGCGGGTAGTCCCGGCAGGCCCCGAGCAGGGTGACCACCCACTGTCCATTCTCGACCGGGAACATGATGGCACCCCGGGTGTGGTGGGGCGGCGCCAGCTGGATGTAGAGGCCCTGGAAGTCCACGAGGCGATGCGGAGCCAGGGTCACGAACCGGGTCGAGTAGCCGATCTCGGGATCGACGACGGTCTGTGCCGGTCGGCCCGGCAGCCAACCGGGCAGCCCCGAGCGCCGGCCGGAGGCGTCGACCACGAGGTCGGCCGCCAGGTCGGTCTCGTCGCCATCGGTCCCGCGGGCCCGAACCGACACGCCCGATACGGCCCCAGCGGTGAGGCGGAGCCCGGTCACCTCTTGTCCGTCGGCGATGCGCACCCGGCCGGCGGCCAGCACGCGACTGCGCACCACGTGCTCGAGCAGCGGACGGCTACAGGAAACGATCTCCTGGACCGACGGCCACCGGGTGGACCACACGCCGACCGGCAGGTACCACTGGAACCCGCCCCAGAAGCCGACCTTGACGCCGCCAGCGGCCCGCAGGTCCTCCTCCACCCCCGGCACGAGCCCCTCGATGGCCGCCATGCCGGCGGCCCACAGCGTGTGGACGTGCCGGTCCTGGGGGACGCCGCCGCGGTGGCCGGACGACTGTCCCATGTGGTCTCTCTCGACGATCGTCACGTCATTGAATGTCGTGCTCAGCGCCTGGGCGGACAGGAGTCCGGCCATGCCACCGCCGATCACGACCGCGCTGCTGTCTGGCACCATCACCGATCACCTGCCTCGGCCGCAGGGTAGGTGCGTCGCGGGTCGCGTGCCGTCGGCTCGGTGACTCATACCAAGATCCGTCAACGCGATGACGCGACAGATTGCTGATCCCATAGAGGAATTCTTCGATCGATTGGCAGCTGAGTGCGCTGAAGCTGCGTGCCGACCCGGTGAAAGGTCTTGGGCCAGTCGCCCGGGCTCGACTGCAGGACCTGATCGAGCGAGCCCGGGCCGATACCGGTGATGACACGCCGTTCGTCGCGCCGGAAGCACCAACGGCTCAGGGGTGGCGAAGCTGGTTGCCAGGCATCGGCTGTGGCCTACTGCTGATTGTCGGAGTAGTCGCCCTGCTGGGCCTGGCGATCTACGGCTTCATCGCCCTATGGAGGTTCAACTAAGCGTCGCATTGCGTCCGAACCCAACTGCGGCGAGTCACGTGTTGTCTCGTGATCCTTCCTGTATGCGTCCCTTTACCGGCCGGGCACCGACGCTTTCCGAACAAGCGCGGTGGGCCAAGCCGGCTTGCAGCAAGGACATCCGTCGGACCGCATCCATCTCCTGAATTTGATGTCAATCGAGATAACGCCAACGGCATCGCGAGACAGCCTCTGTCCCCGCCAGGACGCCTTCCGCTAATCCCACTGTCCTCGTCGGAGGGCGTCAAGCCATCGATGATCAGCAAACGTGTCGTGATGGCCGTCGCGAACTTCGCCGGCCGACCAGGGCCAGGCCAGCGCCCAGGCTCAGCAGCGCCGCGGTCGCCAACACGAGCTGAGGCACCCCGGCCGCGCTCCCTCCGTCGCCGGGTCGATGGATCGCCACGATGGCGATCGCCTGACCGGCTGTCAGCAAGCCACCTAAGGCGATCAGCCACCAACCCACCAGCCGTGTTGGCCGGCGCACGAGGATCGCTCCGACGAGCGTGCCGAGCACCGCCGCTGCGATCGATATGCGGACGGCGTCGCCGGTGGGGTCCGGTAGCAGGAACGAAACGGTACGACGTGCCGGCGCGGCTCATCGATGGCGTCGTGCGCGGGTGCCGCTGCCGCCTTGAGAGCGCAGTACGGCCCGGAACCACGCACGGGCAACCATTGGCGACCAGGCGGCGGGAGGTGTTGGGCTGTCCTGTGTGGCACCGATCGGCAGGGAGTCTGCTGACGATCTGCTGACCATCCAGCCAGAAGACGCCGCAGCCCCGAGCGGCACAGCTGAGGCTCGGCATCCGGACATGTACTAGCGCGGCAGGGCGCCGTACAGGCTCCGCGCGACAACCACGTCGGAGGAATCGGAGAGCCTGAACCAAGCCCACGAGTGTGGCAAGATGCTGCAGATGGGCGTCTATATGATGATGGCACCGCTGCACACACAAGCCGCCGGCGAGTGGATCGCCCTGGCCACATCAAGGTACGGGATACCTCTTCAAACACCGCCGGAGCGTGACCTTCCCACCATCGAGCAGGTTCTGTCAGCCTTCCACCGGGCCAACTGCCACGGCTGGCCATGGTTCCGGCTTCGTGGACTAGAGGGCTTAGTTGATCCACCTCCGTGCACCGACGCCGCACTCTGCCATGAGTCAGGTGGCCTCCACCTCGGTGAGGTCGGCCTGCAGATCGATGACGGGGGCACGTCGAGGTGGACTCAGTCCACTCTGGACGAATTCGAGCCGGATAGCCCAGTGATGCAGATGCAGTTCCGCAACCCAACCCGCGAGGGAATGTTCGCCGCCGCCTCGGCCCTGGCGCCGCAGGCCGGGCCGTTAGTGGTGTATGACGACTACGACACTGTGTTCGTTGTCTCGGCAGACGACGACCCGTCCCGAATGACCGAACAGTGGGCACGTGTCATGGGCAGCTAGACACACTGATCATGGGGATGGCACTGACCGGCGGGACGCCTCCGGCGACGAGGGCCAGGAGCCGCTCAACAGGGCCCGGAACCACCCTCCCCGGGCGGTCCCCGGGGCCCGTCAGCCTACGTCAGATCTGGCATCCGTCCTTGGCAGCCACGACCCGCGATCCGCCGATCAGGTCTACCCTCAGCAATCACGCGACCGGGCCGGCGTTATCGGCCCGGCAACCCGTTCGCCGACATCGAAGGAGCCTCATGAGCCCCGACTTCGACCTGGCTACGGAAATAGCGGCCGCGGTCATCGACCCGGAGAGCGCCATGCGGTTCGTCGCCCGATTCGCCGAGGCATCCGGACCAACCCAGCAACCCTTCGATGGCTACTCCGAAGAGGAGTTGGCCGAGGCGGAGCGACGACTCGGCATCCGGCTACCGGCACCGCTGCGCGATCTCTATGCATTGATCGGCCGACGTTCGGACCTGGTCCGGGCACAGGACGATTTGCTTGCACCCGACGCTCTCTACATAGACACATCTGGTCAAGCCCTGGAATTCCGGGTCGAGTGCCAGGCCGTCGCCTTCTGGGGCATCCCGTTGACAGCAATCGACGACGCCGACCCACCGGTCGTGTGCTCATACCGCTCCGAACCGCGGGAATGGCAGCCCTACCTTGATCGCCTTTCGCTGGCCATGATTGAGATGCTGCTCTCCGAATGGATAGTCGCCGGCGGCAGCCTCAAACCGGAACTCGCCGCGAGCCGGCAGCTTGACGACCAGGCGGTCCAGGCGCTCGAAGCAAACTTCACCCGCCTGCCCTTGCCCGACTATCCCATGTGGACCGACCTCCAAGGCATGCCCACGCGCTGGTATTTCGGCATGGGTGCCGTCCTCTGCGCCCAAGGCGACACCTGGCTATGGGTGGCCGCCAACTCGCCCGAGGCGCTCGCAGCGGTCCGCGACGCACTTCCAGGCCACTGGAAATCCGCGGATCCGGCCGCTTAGCCCTTCAGACGCCGGGTTGACCGATACTTGCCGGTCACGGCGGTCAGCCCTCCGACCACCCTGACCGGCGGTCCCGGGGCCTGTTTCAGCAGGTCAGAGGGGGTTTGGTGGTGGTGGTGGCCCCGGCGCGATTCGAACGCGCGACACCCGCTTTAGGAGAGCGGTGCTCTATCCCCTGAGCTACGAGGCCAGCGACCATGAGTCTACGGACATCCCCGACCGGGGGGCGACCGCGTTCCGCGCGAGCAGGAGGCCACCACATGATAGGTCAGCTGAGCGGGTTCGCCCTGGAGTGCCCCGATCCGGCGGCCCTGGCCGCGTTCTACGCCGAGGTCACCGGCGCCCGGCTGGTCTACGAGTCGCCGGACTGGTGCTCGCTCGAGCTTCGGGCTGACCTGCACCTGTCGTTCCAGCGGTCGGCGGACTACCGGCCGCCGGCCTGGCCCGACCCCCACTCGTCGATGCAGTACCACCTGCACGTACGGGTGCCCGACCTGGACGAGGCGGCGGCGGCGGTCGTGGCGCTCGGCGCGACCCGCTTCCCCGAGCAGCCGTCGCCCGGTACCGCGCGGGTGATGGCCGACCCAGTCGGCCACGTCTTCTGCCTCGTCCCAGCCCGCTGAAGTGCCGCCCGCTGAAGTGCCGCCCGCTGAGGCCCCGCCCGGTGAGGTCCCGCCCGGTGAGGCCCCGCCCGGTGAGGTCCCGCCCGGTGAGGTCCCGCCCTGAGGTACCGCCCGCAGGTATCGGCGTACGGCTTGACCACCCCACGATGAGAGCGCCCGTACGATCGGGCCATGGGCGGGCACGATGCCGAGCCGGCTGGGCAGGCGACCGGGGAGGTGGAGCGCGGTCCCCGGGTGGACGGGCTCTACCGCGTCGCCCGTGACGGGGCTCTCCCCTACCGGCAGTACATCCGCTTCTATCCCGACGGGCACACGTGCGGTGCCAGCTCGACCGGGACCGCCCCACAGGTGGCGCGGTGGCTCAACCGGCACCGGTCGGACCTGTCCCAGGGTGTCTGCCACCGGACCGATGACCACCTCACCTTCTCGCTGCACAGCCCAGAAGGGGCCGTCGACTACACCTGCCGCCTCTCGAGCGATGCCCGCGAGCTCCACGTCGAGTCCCACAGCCACATCAACGGCCACGACGACTCCTACGTCCTGACCTTCGAGGAGTTGGAGCAGCCCGACCTGACCTGCCGGTCGCACTACCACCCGTACTGAGCAATATCCACAGTGGATGCGGCCGCGGTCAGCTCGCGAAGCTGGTCGATGCTCGACATCTTGGCAAGACTGGGCGGATGGCCCGCACCCGCACCAAGGTCAACGTACGGGCGCTCCCGGCACTGGTCCGGGCGGCGCTGTCCATCGCCTGGCAAGCCGGCCGCCGGGACCTGCTGCTCGCCACCGGGCTGCAGTTCGCCAGCGGCGCGACCCTCGTCGTCATGCTGCTGCTCGCCCGGGGCGCGCTGAGCGCGCTCTTCGAGGCCACCAAACTGGCCGACGTGCTGCCGTGGATCGCCGCGATGGCACTGATCGCGGGCGCCCGGTCGTTCGCCGACACGGTGCAACGCGAGCGCCGGCACGTGCTCGGCGAGCTGGTGACCCGGCATGTGCAGGGTACGGTGCTCGACGTCACGGCCCGGGTCGATCTGGCGACCTTCGACGACCCCGAGTTCCACAACCGGGTGGAGCGGGTCGGTGTCGGCAACGGCCAGGCGCTGCACCTGATCTACGGGCTGTCCGGCCTGGCGGGTGCGGTCTTCGGCGTCGTCGGCGCGCTCGCCGGCATCGTGGCGGTGGCGCCGATCCTGCTGCCGTTGCTCGTCCTGGTCCTGGTGCCGGCGTGGTTCGCCGCCTCCCGCCGGGGCGAGGCCTTCTGGGACTTCTTCTGGAAGCAGACACCGCACGACCGCCAGCGGCACTACCTCGCGGGTGTGCTGCGCGGGCGCAACCCGGCCAAGGAGGTCCGCGCGTTCGGCCTCGGTGGCTTCCTGCGCTGCCGGTACGACGGCCTGTACGACGGCCGCATCAGCGAGCTGCGCCGGGTCTCGCAGCGTCAGGTGCGGGTGTCGCTGTTGGCGAATCTGCTGATCGGCACCGTGCTCGGCGCGACCCTGGTGCTCATGGCGTGGCTCACCCTGTCCGGCCGGGTCGACCTCGCCTCGGCCGGTGTGGCGATCGCGGGCATCTCGATCGTCGCGGGCCAGCTCGCCAGTGCCGCCTTCTCGGCCGGCGCGCTCACGGAGTCGGCCCGGTACCTGGAGGACTACCTCGCCTTCACCGGGTTGCGCCCCGAGCTCGACGGCCCGACCGCGCCCGCGCCCACCGGCTTCCGGCGCATCAGCGTGCGCGACGTCGAGTTCAGCTACCCGACCGGCGTCGAGCCGGCGCTGCGCGGGGTGTCGCTCGACATCGATAGAGGCGAGATCATCGCGCTCGTCGGTGAGAACGGCTCCGGCAAGACGACGCTGGCCAAGCTGCTCGCCGGCCTCTACCACCCGGACGCCGGGACCATCGCCTGGGACGGGGTCGATGTGTCCACTGTGGATCCCGACGCGCTGCGCCGGCAGGTGGCGGTCATCTTCCAGGACTTCGAGCGGTTCCAGCTCACCGCCCGGGAGAACATCGGCCTCGGCCGGGTCGAGGCGGTGACCGACCTGCCCGCGATCCGGGACGCCGCCGGCCACGCCGGCGCGTCGACCTTCCTCGAGAAGCTCGCCGACGGCTACGAGACCATGCTCGGCCCGGAGTTCGCGACTCCCGACAGCCCGGACGACCCGGTCGCGGTCCGGGGCGCCGATCTCTCGGTCGGCCAGTGGCAGCGGGTCGCGATCGCCCGCGCCTTCTACCGCGGCGCCCCGTTCGTCATCCTCGACGAGCCGACCGCCGCGCTCGACCCCCGGGCCGAGCAGGAACTCTTCGAGACCATCCGCACCCTGCTCGCCGGCCGTACGGTGCTGTTCATCTCGCACCGGTTCTCGAGCGTCCGCTCGGCCGACCGCATCTACGTCCTCGACGAGGGCCGCGTCGTCGAGTCCGGCTCGCACGCCGAACTCATGGCGGTCGACGGGCTCTACGCCGAGCTGTTCACCCTCCAGGCATCATCCTATGTGGACGCCTGAGCACACGACACCTGATCGGCGAGGTCAGCCGGTGTGGTAGCCGTCGGCGACGGTGAGTGCCTCGTCCAGGATCGCGATACCGTCGCGCACCTCGGCTTCGGTGATCGTGCACGGCGGGACGACGTGCATCCGGTTGAAGTGAGTGAACGGCCACAGTCCGCGCTCCTTGCACGCGGCCGCCACCGCGTTCATCGGCGCGGCCGCTGGGCCACCGGCGTTGTACGGCACGAGCGGCTCGCGGGTCGCCCGGTCACGCACCAGCTCGAGCGCCCAGAACACGCCGAGGCCACGGACCTCGCCGACGCTCGGGTGGCGCTCCGCGAGCTCCCGCAGCGCTGGGGCGATGACCTCGTCACCGAGCTGCCGGGCGTGCTCGACGATGCCTTCCTCCTTGAATATCTGGATGGAGGCCACGGCTGAGGCACAGGCCAGCGGGTGGCCGGAGTAGGTGAGCCCGCCGGGGAAGACCCGCTCCCGGAACGTCTCCGCGATCCGGTCCGAGATGACGACACCGCCGAGGGGCAGGTAGCCGGAGTTAACGCCCTTGGCGAACGTGATCAGGTCGGGGGCCACGTTCCAGCGGTCGACCGCGAACCACTCGCCGCACCGTCCGAAGCCGGCCATCACCTCGTCGGCGATGAAGACGATCCCGTACTGGTCGCACAGCGACCGCACGCCGGCCAGGTAGCCCGGCGGCGGCACCAGGATGCCGTTGGTACCGACGACGGTCTCCAGCAGGACGGCCGCGATGGTCGACGGCCCTTCGAGTTCGATGGTCGCCTGGAGATGCTCAAGCGCCCGCTGCGACTCCTCCTCCTCGGTGGTCGCGTGGAACACGGACCGGTACAGGTACGGGCCGAAGAAGTGCACGACACCGACGGCGACCGGCTCGTTGGCCCAACGGCGCGGGTCACCCGTCACCGTGATCGCGGTGGCCGTCGATCCGTGGTAGCTGCGGTACGTCGAGAGCACCTTGTGCCGTCCGGTGTGCAGCCGGGCCAGCCGGATGGCGTTCTCGGTGGCCTCCGCTCCGCCGTTGGTGAAGAACACCCGGTTGAGGTCGCCCGGCGCCAGCTCGGCGATGAGCCGGGCCGCCTCGCCGCGCGTGTCGTTGGCGAAGGTCGGCGCGACGGTGCACAGCGTGGCGGCCTGCTCCTGGATCGCCGCCACCAGGCGGGGGTGCTGGTGCCCGATGTTGACGTTCACCAGCTGAGAGGAGAAGTCCAGGTACCGCCGACCGGAGTAGTCCCAGAAGTAGCTGCCCTGCGCGCCCGCAATCGGCATCGGGTCGATGGCGCCCTGGGCCGACCAGGAGTGGAAGACGTGCGCCCGGTCGTCCGCCCGGACAGTGGCCTCATCGGTCACGGTTATCGATCCTTTGCTCGGCACAGCTATCGGGTACGGGGGAAGCCTAGATCCACTGTGGAGGTCGACGGGTCCGGCCACCGGGAGGTGACCACCTTGGTACGGGTATAGAAGTGCACGCCGTCGAGACCGTACATGTGGGTGTCCCCGAACAGCGACGCCTTCCAGCCGCCGAACGAGTAGTACGCCACCGGCACCGGGATCCCGACGTTCACCCCGACCATGCCGGCCTCGACGTCGAACTGGAACTGCCGGGCCGCGCCGCCGTCTCGCGTGAAGATGGCGACGCCGTTCCCGTACGGGTTGGCGTTGACCAGGTCGACGGCCTCGGCATACGTCTGCGCCCGCACCACGCAGAGCACCGGTCCGAAGATCTCGTCGGTGTAGACACTCATCGAGGGTTGCACATTGTCGAGCAGGCTCACCCCGAGGAAGAAGCCATTGCCCGGCACGTCCAGTTCCCGGCCATCGGCGACCACCGTCGCGCCCTGGGCATCGCCGGCCTCCACATAGGACGCCACCCGGTCCCGGTGCTCGCGGCTGATCAACGGTCCGATCTCGGAGTCGGGATCGGTGCCCGGACCGACCTTCACCTTCGGCAGCCGGGCCGCGATCGCCTCGACCAGCGGGTCGGCCACCACGCCCACCGCGACGACCACGGAGACCGCCATGCACCGTTCGCCGGCCGAGCCGTACGCGGCGGAGACGGCGGCGTCGGCGGCCAGATCCACGTCGGCGTCCGGCAACACGACGAGGTGGTTCTTCGCACCGCCCAGGGCCTGCACCCGCTTGCCGTGCCGGGTGGCCGTCTCGTACACGTAGCGCGCCACCGGGGTGGAGCCGACGAAGCTCACCGCGCCGACGCCGGGGTGGACCAGCAGGGCGTCGACAGCCTCCCGGTCACCGTGGAGCACCGAGAACACACCGCCGGGCAGGCCCGCGTCCTGCCAGATCCGCGCCAGGAACAGCGAGGCCGACGGGTCCTTCTCGCTCGGCTTGAGGATGAAGGCGTTGCCGCACGCGATCGCGGTCGGGCCCATCCACAGGGGCACCATGGCCGGGAAGTTGAACGGCGTGATGCCGGCCACCACCCCGACCGGTTGACGGATCGAGTACACGTCGATGCCGGTCGAAGCCTGCTCGGAGTAGGACCCCTTGAGCAGCTGCGGGATGCCGGTGGCGAACTCGGCGTTCTCAAGCCCGCGGGCGACCTCGCCCCGCGCGTCGGAGATGACCTTCCCGTGCTCGCTGGTGATGATGGCGGCCAGTTCGTCGGCCCGCTCGTGCAGCAGCTCGCGGAACGCGAACAGGACGGCCGCCCGCCGCGACAGCGACGACTCGCGCCACCCCCGAGCCGCCTCCGTGGCGCTCGCCACGGTCGTCTCGACCTCGCTCACATCCGCCAGGTCGACCTCACCCGTCTGCTCTCCGGTCGCCGGGTTGAAGACCGGCCCGACCCGTCCGGACGTGCCGGGACGGACGGTTCCGTTGATCCAGTGGGAGATGCGCGCCACCATCCGCGCAGCCTACAGCTCTGGGTGCAGCGGGCGGCCTGCTGGGAAAGGCCCCGGCGGGACCGCGTGATCGGGAACGGGTCAGCGCCAGCCGACGTCGATCCGATTGCCACGCGGGTCGAAGAAGTGCAGCGCCTCGAGGCGGACGCCGATCGACATGGGCTCGCCTATCCGCAGCGCGGGGTAGGGCTGCAGGCGTACGGCCAGCTCGGCCGGCTGCCGCGCGTGCCGACCCGACCCTTCGGCCCCGTTGGCGCCGCCCCGGTTGGAGTAGCCGTTGGTTTCGCCCCGGCCAACTGGCTCGGCGGGCGCCTCCGGCCGGGTCCGCCGGAACAGGCCGGCCATCCGGGGACGGGTGTGGTGGCCGTTGGTCTCCGCGGGTGGGCCGTACTCGTCGAGGCTGATCGCGAGCGCGCCGACATCGACGAAGGCGAGCGACTCGTGGCCGTGGTGCTCGATGTAGTGGACGCGGCCGTGCAGGATGTCGCCGGACGCGTCGGCCGCGACCGGCGTCACCGCCTCCGCCCGGAACCCGATGACGATCCGCTCTCCGTGGTAGTGGGCGATCTGCCGGGCGCGCATGTCGTTCCACGGCAGGTAGAGCGCCTGCTCACCGAGATGCAGCGCGATGTACCGATCCAGGTGCACGTAGACCTGCGCCTCGACGAGGTTCATCTTGGGGCTGCCCAGGAAGGTGGCGACGAAGAGGGTGCCCGGCCGGCGGTACACCTCGGTCGGGGTACCGACGTCCTGCAGCACGCCCTTGCGCAGGATCGCCACCCGGTCGGCCATGGTCAGCGCCTCGGCCTGGTCGTGGGTGACATAGATCGTGGTGACGCCGAGTTCGCGCACCAGCGAGGAGATCTCCGCCCGCAGCTGCGCCCGCAGACCACTGTCCAGGTTGGACAGGGGCTCGTCCATGAGGAAGAGCGAGGGCCGGCGGATGATCGCGCGTCCCATGGCGACCCGCTGCCGCTGGCCACCGGAGAGCTGGCCCGGGCGCCGGCCGAGCACGTCGTCGATGCCGAGCGCGCCCGCGACGTCAGTGACCCGCTCGCCTCGCGCGGCCTGCTCAACCCCGGCGATGCGCAGCGGGAAACCGATGTTCTCCCGGACGTTCATGTGGGGATACAGGCCGTAGTCCTGGAAGATCATGGCGACGCCACGCTCGCGGGGTGTCAGGTCGTCGGCCACCTCCCCATCGAGCAGGATCGTGCCCGCGGTCGGCGTCTCCAGGCCCGCGACCATCCTCAACAGGGTGGACTTCCCACACCCGGAGGGTCCCAGAAGCACGAGGAACTCGCCTTTGTTGATCTGAAGGCTCACGTTGTCGACGGCGGTCGTGCCGTCTTCGAACACCTTCGTAAGGTTCGCCAGTACCACCGTGGACACGCGGTGCCTCCTACCAGCAACAAGACCCACTCCACGCCTGGGCGCGAAACCAGGCATGATCGGCCGTGGCCGCCACCACAGCGTCGGGACACACTGTGGCTGCGGCGACGGTAGGAGACTATCGGGTAAACGACCGATAACGAAGAGGACCTTGGTAGGTGGTCGGGCGACGCACGCTTGCCGATTAGGCCGGGTTTGTCACGAAATTGATGGTTACTCGCTCGAACCCGAGTGCCCGGAGCATCCCCTCCAGCTTGATCCGCGTGTTCTCCCGCGCCCGCTCGAGCAGCTCGCTCTGCACCGCGGCCTCGTGGATCTTGTCACTGGCGAGCTGGTACAGCTGGCCCTGACGGTTGTAGTCCTCGGTGACGAGCCCACGGACGGTCTCCAGGAGCCCCTCGTCGAGCGAGTAGATCCGGCTCTGGTGCACGTCCAGTCGCACGTCCGAGAGCACCGGCTCGGGCAGGGTCACGGTGACCTCGGTCCCGTCGGCGGAGACCTCGATGGCGTCCTGGTCCAGCGTTGCGAAGTCGACGTAGGCGTCCACCGATCCGTAGCCGACGAAGAGCACGTGGTAGCTGGACACGAAGTCCGGGACGTACGCCCGGTCCTCCTTGTAGTCCACGACCACCTGGAAGTTGCCGCGGGCCGCGACGAACAGGCTCAGGTCCTGCATGGACTCGAGCAGAGCCGGCCCAGTACGGTCGTCGACCCGGGTCGTGAACGGGTTCTTGATGTCGGGCAACAGGTTTACCGCGGACAGGCCGACAAAGCTGGCGAACAGCAGGCCGAGGACGCCGATGAAGACCAGCAGTCGGCCGCCCCAGCCACGCTTCTCTTTGATTACTACGACGTTGGACTCACCGGGCGCTGAGGTGACCCCGGTGCCACTGGACTGCGTCGACATGGGCGGACCCACCTTCTGTTCCGTACTGCTCTTAACGCTGGACGATAACGGTACGGCCACAAAGCAAATTGACTTCACTTGAGCCGCAACCAAGCACCTCCCTCATCAACTTCGATAACCGGACAGAGGGGTCTCGAAACATCCCGCCCCGCTGAAGCGGCCAATACGCCATCGATATCAGAGAATTCTGCCAGTTCAACGATGGTGCGGTGCGTGGGCGGCAGCATCGGCAGCGCAAGCGCGTCGGCCGGTGGCAGCCAGGCCACGTGATCTGACTCTCCGCCGTCTTGACGCGGGTGCTGGTGCTGCGGCAGGCGGGCGACGAAGAAGAACGTGTCGTACCGCCGGGGCTCGAACTCCGGGGTGAGCCAGCGGGCCCAGGGCGCGAGCGCGTCAACCCCCAGCGCTACCCCCGCCTCCTCGTCCAGCTCCCGTACGGCGGCGTGCAGCACGGCCCGCGCGTCCTCCTCGGCCAGCCCCAGCCGGGCCGCCACCGCATCGCCCGACCAGGCCTGGTCATAGTCCGTACGGTCGACGCTGCCGCCCGGAAAGGCATACATGCCCGGGGCGAAGGCCATGGTGGCTGCCCGCCGCTGAACATATACCTCGAATCCCCTCAATTCCGGCGACGCCTGCGGAGCGGAATCAGCCGGTGCTTCCGCCGGTCGCAGCAGGACGATCGTCGCGGCGAGGCGGGGGGCCGCCGGCTGCGCGCCCGACGCCTGGAACGCCTCGGCGTGCTCGGCCAGCCATCGCGGCGCCTGGACGCGCTCGGTCATCCCGCAACACTAAAGTCGGCAGCACCAGTGATCGAGGGGTAAAGCGTGTGAGTTGATCTCCAATCACACGCTTTACCCCTCGATCACCGCGATGAGAGAAGGCGCTGTTCACCGAGGACCTGGCCGAGTTACCCGACGCGGTGGTCGCGGTCGGGTCCCGGTCGCAGGACGGGGCGGTACGAGGCGGCCGAGGTTATGCGCTGCCTGCGGGCCGGGCTGCTGGAGAGTCCGCTCATCCCGCACGCGGAGACGGTCATGGCGACGCTCGACGAGATCCGGGCCCAGATCGGCGTGACCTACGACTGAGTCACACGAACAGGTTGACGATCAGAGACACGACGCAGGCGAGCAGGCCCGCGCCGGGGAAGGTGAGCACCCAGGCCATGAGGATGTTTCCCGCGACGCCCCACCGCACGGCGGAGAGCTTCTTGGTCGCGCCCACACCCATGATCGCCGAGGTAATGGTCTGGGTGGTCGAGATCGGCGCGCCGTAGGCGGCCGTGACGTAGAGCACCGAACTCGCCACCGACTCGGCCGCGAAGCCCTCCGGCGGGCCGAGGTGGATGATGCGCCGGCCGAGCGTACGGATGATGCGCCAGCCACCGGCATAGGTGCCCAGCGCCAGCACGGTCGCCGACGTGTAGTACACCCACCACGGGATGTGCTGCGGGTTTTCCTGGACCCCGCCGATATAGAGCGCGAGCACGACGATGCCCATCGTCTTCGCGGCGTCCTGCATGCCGTGGCCCACCGCCATCGCGGCGGCCGAGACCGTCTGCAGATGCCGGAAGACCCGGTTGAGCGACTTCGGCTGGACGAACGCGTGGACCCGGCGGCGCAACGCCGAGGGCGACTCGGGCCGTGCGAGTGCGTACGTCGTGAGGCCCTTGATGCCCCACAGCACGAGGAACATCACCAGGGCGCCCAAGGCGAAGCCGACCAGGGGCGAGGCCACCATCGGCACGATCACCTTGCCGAGGATGTTGCCCCACTGGACCTGGCCCCCACTCGTGAACAGGGTCGCGCCCACGAGCCCGCCGAACAGAGCGTGTGACGAGGACGAGGGCAGCCCGAAGTACCAGGTGAGCAGGTTCCAGCCGATGGCCCCGACCACGCCCGCGAAGACCACACCGAGGCTGCTCAGGCCCGGCGGCAGCAGGACCAGACCGTCACCGACGGTCTTGGCGACGTTCGCCCCGAAGTGGGTGCCGATGAAGTTGCCGGCCGCGGCGACGAGCAGCGCGACGCCGGGGGTCAACGCCCGGGTCGACACCGACGTGGCGATCGCGTTGGCCGCGTCGTGGAAGCCGTTCGTGAAATCGAAAGCCATCGCTACGAGAATCACCGCGACAACCGCCGCGAGCTCCGCCGACAAGGGTCAGGACTCCTTCACGGAGATCTGCTCGACCGTATTCGAGACGTGCTCAAGCGCGTCGCAGGCCGCCTCGAGCTCGTCGGCGACCTCTTTCATCTTCAGCACCTCCAGGGGTGCGTACTCGCCCGAGAAGAGCCGTACCAGCAGCATCCGGTAGGCCTGGTCGCCCTCGTTCTCGAGCCGGTTGCACTCGACCCAGTACTCCTTGAGGTCCTTCATCGCCTTCAGCCGCGGCATGGCCTCGGCGGTGAGCCGGGCCTGCCGATCGATGACGTCCACCAGCTCGTGCATCTCGCGCGGCAGGGCGGGGAGCTTGGTCAGGCCGTAGAGGTAGACGAGGCTGCCGGCCGCTTCGATGTGGTCCATCACATCGTCCAGAGTGGACGCGAGCTTGTAGATGTCCTCGCGGTCGAACGGCGTGACGAAGGTGGAGTTGATCTTGCTGTACACGTCGTGGGTGATCCGGTCGCTGTCGTGCTCGATGTCGCCGAGGCGCTCGGCGATGCTGGCGACGTCGGCGTCCGGCGTGGCCAGCTCGACCAGCAACTCGGCTCCGCGGACCAGGTTCGCGGCCGCGTCGTTGAAGTACCCGTAGAAGGAGTCCTCGCCCGGGCGGATCTTGAATCGCATCACGGCTCCTATTGGCTCGCCTGGGCATCTCGCCGGTCGAATGCTAGGGCCCGGTGAACGCGACCCGACGCGCGGGGCGACCCTCCGGCGCGTCGTTCACCGGTTGTTCACCTGCTGTTTTCCCACGCCGCGCGCCGCGTCGTCCCGAGCCATCCGGGCCAGCAGCTCGTCGACCGGCAGCTCGACCCTCGGGTAGCTCAGGCGCAGCTCCTCGAGGTGGGCGAGCAGGACGTTCGCCACTGCCCAGTTGCGGTACCACTTCCGGTCGGCGGGCACGACGTACCACGGCGCGGCGACCGAGCACCGGTCGAGGACGTCGCCGTACGCCTGCTGGTAGTCGTCCCAGTGGGCCCGGTCCTCGAGGTCGCCCGGGTTGAACTTCCAGCGCTTGGTCGGATCGTCGAGGCGGGAGCGCAGCCGAACACCCTGCTCGGCGTAGGAGATCTGCAGCATCACCTTGACCAGCGTCATCCCATCGGCCACGAGTGCCTCCTCGAAGGCGTTGATCTCGTCGAACCGGCGTCGCCAGACCGCCTCCGGGAGCAGCCCTCGCACCCGCACGACCAGAACGTCCTCGTAGTGGGAGCGGTTGAACACCCCGATGTAGCCGGCGGCGGGCAACGCTCGTGAGATCCGCCATAGGAAGTGGTGGCTCAACTCCTCCTCGGTCGGCGCACCGAATGCCCACTGCTGCACGCCCAAAGGGTCCAGCGCCCCGACGACGCTACGGATCGTGCCGTCCTTGCCCCCGCAGTCCAACGCCTGGAGCACCAGCAGCACCCGGTGGCGGCCCTCCCCCGCCTTCGCCCGGGCGAACAGGCGCTCCTGCCGCGCAGCGAGCAGCACGCCCAACCGCGCCACCTCCGACCGCGACCAATCCTTGGTGCCGTCGCTGTCGCGCTGGTGGGGCAGGCCGGGGGTGGCGCGCGGATCCCGTCGCAGGTGCTCGGAGCGGCCGCGCAGCAGTGTGCGGACCTGCTGTGCCCGGGCGAGCAGCTCACGCTCGCCGTCCAGTTGATCGCCCACACCGCGATCGTACGGAGCGTGCCGCAGCCGCCTCGGGCCGTACCGTCAGGCCGCCGCCGGATCGGTGACCTGCGCGAGCCACGGCCGGAACTGGCTGGCGAACGGCTCGGTGCCGTCGCCCAGTGCCGTCGCGAGCCAGAAGCTCGCCGCGGTCGCCGCGGCCACCACGTCCTCCGGGTAGCCGTACCGCGTCCGGTGGTGGTTGAACTCGTCCTCGTCGAGGCGTTCGATGTCGCCCCACCGGCGGCGGCGCACGTCCAGGTCGAGGTCGACCACCGTGACGGATCTTCCGCCCGCGCTCTGCCCGCCCGTGACCTCCCCATCGCCTGACCAGGTCGCCGGGGTGGTGATATCGCAGTAGACCTCGGTGCGGCGCGGCGGCGCGTTGAACATGGCCGTCCACCAGGCGCGGTGCGGGACGAGCAGGACGTACGGCTCCTCCCGCAGCGTCTCGCGGGTGCCGTCGACCCGGGCCGGCGTGCCCGCCGCGACCCCGAGCCAGGTACCGCTGTCGTCATCGCCGAGATAGCGGGCGGGGTAGCTGCGGTGCGGCTGCCCGTCGAACTTGAGAAAGACCACGTGGACGACCGGCGGCGCACCCTGCTTGACGGCTGGTTCGCTCTGTTCGCTCATGCCGGAGCCCCGGCGCGGCAGTTCCGGCGGGGCTGGGGGAGCGGAGTCCGCAAGCACATGGGCCGGACCTCAGCCAACATCGCCGTCGCCATCACGGCATTCTCCCTCGTCCGTTCATATGCCGCTACCTGTGTGGCACCGTGTCGGCCTCGTGTCCCAAGGCCCGGGCCAGCCAGCGCGGCGTCCCGCCCCGATGACGGCCGTGCCGGGTAACGTGCCTGTCCGTGGCTGCTGCTGATGAGTCTTCGCTCGCGACCGCGGGGCTCGCTGGTCCGCAGCTGGAAGTGCCAGCTGATCCGGCTCCGCTGGCGTCGCCGGACCTACCGCTTCTCTCCGCGCCGCGGGCGTCGCCGGACGTGCCAGCTCATTCCGCTCCGCGGGCGTCCATGCCGGATGTCGAGGAGCTGCTCGCCATCGCGGTCGGTGGCGTGCCCGGCGGTGTGGACCGGCCGGGTCAGCGCCAGATGGCCACCGCGATCGCCGACGCCGTACGGGATGAGGAGCACCTGCTCGTCCAGGCAGGTACCGGGACCGGCAAGTCGCTGGCCTACCTGGTCCCCGCGCTGCTGGTCGACGGGCCGGTGGTGGTCTCGACCGCGACCCTGGCCCTGCAGAGCCAGCTCGTCGACCACGACCTCCCCCGGTTGGCCGCGGCGGTGACGGAGCGGTTGGGCCACGTGCCGACGTTCGCCGTCCTCAAGGGACGGCACCATTACCTGTGTCTGGCCAAACTGGAGGGTGGCCGGGCCCCGGAGCAGGAGCAGGACGCCCTGTTCGAAACCGGCGGCGGCTCGGGTGATGGCACGGTGCGCTGGCTCGGCGAGGCCGGACGGCTCGGCCGGCAGGTCCAGCGCATCCGCGACTGGGCCGAGCAGACGTCGACCGGTGACCGGGACGAGCTCGATCCCGGGGTGGACGACAGTGCGTGGCGCCTGGTCTCGACTCCGGCCCGGGAGTGCGTGGGGGCGGCGAAGTGCCCGTTCGGCATGGAGTGCTTCGCCGAGGAGTCCCGCGTCCGCGCCCGGGAGGCGGACGTCGTGGTGACCAACCACAGCCTGCTCGCGTTCGACATGCTGGCGGGTCGGCACATCATCCCGCCACACAACCTGCTCGTCATCGACGAGGCCCACGAGCTCGCGGACCGGGTGAGCTCCGCGACGCAGGCCGAGCTCACGCCGGAGCTCGTCGACCGTACGGCCCGACGGGCACGCTCCTTTGTGGACAACGAGCTGTACGAGCGGATCACTGAAGCGAGCGACGCGCTCGCCGCCGCGCTGGCGCCGGTCACCGCCGGGCGACTGACCACCGGGCTTCCCGCGCCGCTGACGGAGGCCCTGACCCTTCTCGACTCCGCCGTCCGCCGCGCCTCCGACCGCATCGGTGACGTCAAGCCGGAGGACTCCGACCCGGTGGCCAAGCAGGCCGCCCGGGCCCTGCTGTCCGATGTGGACACCACCGCCCAGCGGATGCTGGCCGGGTCGGACCACGACGTGATCTGGGTCGAGCAAGCCGGCTCAGGAGGCGCTGGCTCAGTGCCCGCCGGCTCAGGAGGCGCTGGCTCAGCGCGGGACGAGCGGCGGCGGGCGCTGGTCGTCGCCCCGCTGTCGGTCGCCGGGACCCTGCGCCAGTTCCTCTACGAGGACCGCACCGTGGTGGCCACCTCCGCCACGCTCTCCCTCGGTGGCAACTTCGGCACGGTCGCGCGCTCGCTGGGTCTCTCCCTTCCCGGCTCGACGTCCACAGTGGACGTCCTTACCGCCGACGACGAGGACGGGGTGGAGCCGCCGCCGTGGCGCAGCCTCGACGTGGGCTCCCCGTTCGACTACCGCAAGCAGGGCATCCTCTACGTCGCCGCCCACCTGCCCCGGCCGGCCGAGTCGGGGCTGCCCGAGCTGGCGGGTCGCGAACTGGTCCGCCTGGTCCAAGCCCTCGGCGGCCGTACCCTGGGCCTGTTCTCCTCGCGCCGGGCCGCGCAGCGGGCGGCCGAGGTGCTGCGGGCGCAGACCGACCTGGAGATCCTGGTTCAGGGCGAGGAGGCGCTGCCGCTGCTTGTGCGGCGGTTCCGCACCGAGCCGTCGAGCTGCCTGCTCGGGGTCATGTCGCTGTGGCAGGGCGTGGACGTGCCCGGCGACGCGTGCCAGCTCGTCGTCATCGACCGCCTCCCGTTCCCCCGCCCCGACGAGCCGCTGGCCGCGGCCCGGTCGGCCGCCGTCGATGCCGCCGGTGGGTCCGGGTTCGCCAGCGTGAGTGTGCCGATCGCCGCCGTCCGGCTGGCGCAAGGGGTGGGACGGCTCATCCGTACGGACGCGGACCGCGGCGTCGTCGCGGTGCTGGACTCCCGCCTGGAGACCGCCCGTAACTATGGCTCGTATCTGCGCAAGTCACTGCCGCCGTTCTGGTACACGACCAAGCCCGACGTGGTCGAGGCGGCCCTGCGCCGCCTCGCCGGTGACCCGCCGGCCGGGCCCAGCCGACCCGTCGCCGGTGACCGCGTCAGCCGCTGAGCGGGTCAGAACTCCAGCTTCAGCGTGCCGAGCGAGCAACGCGGCTGCGCGGCCGGGCAGTTGAGGACCGGCGGTGCCTGACGGACGATCCAGAGGACCCGGCCGTCGCGCTCGTAGTGACACGATCCGCCATCCGGGGCGCACCACTCGCCGGTCCAGCCGGCCGAGACCACCGCTCGCCTGAGGTCGGCCACGAAGTTCGCATTGGTCTTGGCCGAGACGTAGTCGCGCCGCAGGTTCCAGATCGACTCGGAGCCGTAGGCGAAGGACTGCGACATCGTGGTCCAGCCCGGCGGAACCGCGACCCGGTTCAGCTCGGCGACGGCCGCCTGCTCGGCCTCCGCGTTCTGGCCGGTGCACGCGGCGACGGGGCCGCCGATCACCGCGAGCGCGACGACGACCGCAAGACGGCGTAGCAGACCGCGGGCGGTCATGGGCCCACCCTGCCACCCGGGGGTGCCGATGAGTCGGGCAGACGCACGATCGGGGACAGGCCCCGCGCCCGGTATTCGGCCCTGGCCGACCGGGGGCGTCCTAGGCCCCCGGCCTGGGCGGGCCGGTGGGCAGCACCGGGCCGGGTTCACGGCCCTCCTCACGAGCCCGGCGCTGCTCGATGAGGTGGCGGATACCGGTGTTGAGCACGGCCACGGTCGGTACCGCCACCAGGGCACCGACGATGCCGGCGAGCACAATTCCGGCGGCGATCGCCACGATGACCGCCAGCGGGTGGATCGCCACGGCCCGGCCCATGATCAGCGGCTGCAGCACGTGCCCCTCGAGTTGCTGCACTCCGATGACCGCCGCGAGCAGGATGAGCGCGATCACGGCCCCCCGGTCGACGAACGCGACGAGCACCGCGACGGCGCCGGAGACCGTGGCGCCGACGATCGGGACGAAGGAGCCGAGGAAGACCAGCGCCGCGAGCGCGAAGGGGAACGGGACGTCGAGGATCACCAGCGCGAGACCGATGCCGGCCGCATCGATGAACGCCACCAGCACCGTCGCCCGCACGTAGGAGACCAGCGTCGACCACGAGGCGTCCGCCGCGGCGAGCAGGGACGAGCGTACGGACCCGGGCAGCAGGCCGAACAGGAACCGCGAGATCCTGCGGCCGTCGCGGAGGAAGAAGAACGTGGTGAACAGGACGAGGAACAGACCGGTGATGAAGTGCCCGACGGTGCTTGCGGTCGACAGCACCCCGCTCGCGATCGTGGACTGGCCGTCGGTGAACCACCCGGTGATGGTCCGGTTGATCTCCTGCAGCTGCTGGTCGTCCAGCTTCAGCGGCCCCTGCTGGAGATAGGCCTGGATCCGGTCGAGAGCCGCGGTGAACTGCTCCGCGAGCTGGGGTGCCCCGTCGACGAACTGGTTGACGACGAGCGTCAATGTGCCGGCGACCGCCGCCAACCCACCCACGAGAACAACGGCCGTGGCCAGCGAGCGCGGCAGCCGCAACCGTACGAGCGCACCGACCGCCGGGGACAGCAGCGCCGACAACAGCAGCGCGATGATCAGCGGGATCACCACCACCGAGAGCCGACCGACGACCCACAGGGCGGCCCATGCGGCCACGACGAGCAGCAGCAGCCGCCACGCCCAGGCCGCGGCCACGCGGAGTCCCCGGGGCACGTCGAGGTCGTCCCGATGCGTCACCGACGTCGATGCGACGACGATCGGCCTGGTCTGGCCGCCGTCACCGCCAGCCGCGGGTTGCGCCGATGGTTCCGGCTCAGCCGCGGCCCCGGCCTGGGCCCCCTCGGCGGCAACCTCGGTGCCCTCGACCGGCACCTCCCCGTCAGGCGCCTCCGGGCCCGGCTCGCCGTTGACGGTGTCCACCGCGGCGGCGCGGGCCTGCGCCCGCGCGCGACGCACCGACTCACGGCTGGACGCGTAGGCGCGGCGTAGGTTCGCCCGTACGGCTTCGAACTGCCCCAAGTTTGTTCCTCTCGCGCGGTCGGCCAACTCCTCGCTCGTTGACGCACGAGTCGTCGGTCCGCGCACTATCCCCGACCGTCTACCGTAGCCGGGACGCAACTCTGACCCCATCAGCACCCCGGTGGGCGCCCCGCGGTCAGGCCGCCGAGGGCCCGCCGCCGGCCAGCGGGATCGGCACCGGGACCACCGGCACGGGCGGCTCGCCCACCGGCCGGGTCACCCCGTCGGGGAAGTGGATGTGGTAGATGCCCGCGCTCCACCACGCTCGCGGGGTCAACGGATCCCGGCCGGTGAACACTTTACGGTACCGGTCGATCTCGTCGAGTAACCGACGCTCCTCGGCGACCGCGGACGCGAGGTCGGATGCCTGCCAGTAGAGCCCGCGGTTCAGACCGTCGCGGAGCAGGGCCAGCCGGGTGGCGGCGTACTGGTAGCTCTTCATCGCGGTGTGGCCGGCGTCGCCCGCGACCCGGCGCGCCCAGGTCCGGGCCGACAGCCGCCGACCGAGCGTCCCGAGCGCCACCACCTCAGGCGGCGAGAACCAGCCCGCGGCCGTGTAGACCGGCAGGACCCGTTCGGCGAGGCGCCCCTCCCACGACCGCACCCCCAGCACGATGCCGACCATGCCGAAGAAGATCGGCACGAATACGGCGAAGTAGCCGTAGAGGATGAAGTACGGCTCGTGGACCGCGAGAGAGGCCATGAGGTTCCAGGACCCGTGCAGGGTCATGGCCGCGGCGAGGCCGGTGAGGGGTGCGAGGATCCGCACAGCGCGGCGCGGGGATCGCGCGGCGAAGCCCAGGCCGAGGCCCACCATCGCGGTGAACAACGGGTGCACGAATCCGCTCAACGGCACGCGCACCATGAGGATCAGCAGCGCGTTGAACGCGCCCGTGCTCGAGCCCTGCTCGGCGCCCTGTGCGAAGCCGTGGCCGCCGACATAGAGGATGTTCTCCACCATGGCGAAGCCGGCGGCCGACAGTCCACAGTAGACGACACCGTCGATGATACCGGTGAATGCCTTGCGGTAGAACGCGAACAGCAGCAGCGGGAAGGCGGCCTTGAGCGCCTCCTCGATGACGGGGGCGACGAGCACCGCGGTGAGTGCCTCGGGTTTGCCAACCCGTTCGAACGCGTCGGCCGCCACCGAGTTCACCAGGATCGCGCCACTGGTGGCGACGCCGGCCCCCCACAGGAAGCTGACCGCCAGGATCCACGTGGGGGACGGCTCGTAGCGGTCGAGCCAGAGAAAACAGGCGATCAGGACCGGCACCGGGAGGATCGCCCCGGCGAGACCGACGGCGAGGGGCACCGGGCCGATGCGCCAGCCCAGGAACGCCACCATCCCGATCGTGGCCGCCGCGCAGACCGCGATCAGCAGACCGAGCCAGACTGCGCGCCGACCCGACCGCGGCCGGTCCTGGACCGGCACCATCGGAACCGGTCCGGGCGGCGCCGGTGCGGGCATCGGGGCGACCATGCGCCCACCTTAGCCGGAAGATCACGCTGATCTAGGCCTTCGCATGGTGTTCGGAGATCAACTCACCATGCGAAGACCCGCGCGATTGTGGCATCTCGGCAGCTGGGGTCCTTGTTGACAATGATTTTCATTCTCGGGTAGTGTGCGGCTCGTGGGAGCTCAGAGACGGGTGCGGGTTCTCGTCGCCGGCGCGCTGGCCACCGTATTGGCCGGCGTGGTGGCGGGGTGCGGTTCGCCCGACGGCCAGGGCGGGTCTGTCGTGGCGGCCTTCTACCCCCTCCAGTTCGTGACCGAGCGGGTGGGCGGCTCCGACGTGCGGGTGACGAACCCGGTGCAGCCCGGTGCGGAGCCGCACGACCTGGAGCTGTCCCCTCGGCAGGTGGCCGAGATCTCCAACGCGCGGCTGGTCGTCTACCTGCGCGGCTTCCAGCCGGCCGTGGACGAGGCGGTCGACCAGTCCGGTGTGACGGCGCTGGACGTGGCGGGGCTCGTGCCGCTGCTCGACCACGAGGCGCAGGACGCCGCTGACGAAGACCATGGCGGTCCCGACCCGCACGTCTGGCTGGACCCCACCCGGCTGGCGACCATCGCATCCGCGGTCGCTGACCGGCTGGCCGAGCTCGACCCGGCCCATGCGAGCGGTTACGACCAACGGGCCGACGCGCTGTTGGCCGACCTCGCCGCCCTCGACGGCGAGTACACCTTGGGGTTGGGGTCGTGCGTGCGGCGGGAGATCGTGGTGAGCCACGCCGCCTTCGGCTACCTGGCCGACCGGTACGACCTGCGGCAGATCCCGATCACCGGGTTGGCACCGGATTCCGAGCCGACCCCGCAGGCCCTGGCCGCCGCGGCCGACGAGGCCCGCCGGGTCGGAGCGACGACGATCTTCTTCGAGACGCTGGTGAGCCCTGATATCGCGCAGACGGTGGCCGACGCCGTCGGCGCGCAGACCGCCGTGCTGGATCCGATCGAGGGTCTCCAGCCCGGCTCGAGCCAGGACTACCTTGCTGTCATGCGCGCCAACCTCTCTACGCTGCGTTCCGCGCTGGACTGTTCATGAGCACACCCGTCGTGCAGGCGCGCGCAGTGGCGGTCGCCTACGACGGCCGGCCGGTGCTGACGGAGGCGGAGCTGACGGTCCACCAGGGCGAGGTCATTGCCATCCTGGGCGCCAACGGGTCCGGCAAGTCGACGCTCGTGCGGGCGATCCTCGGCCTGGTGCCGCTGGCCGCCGGGTCGGTCTCCCTGTTCGGGGCGACCGGCCGGCCCGCACGATCGCACCGGCACCGCATCGGGTACGTGCCGCAGCGCCTCGGCGCGGGCTCCGGCGTGCCGGCCACGGTGGCCGAGGTCGTCTCCGCCGGACGGCTCGCCCGGCGCGGGCTGCGACCGGAGAGCGCCGCCGACCGCTCTGCCGTCACCGCCGCGGTGGCGGCCGTCGGGCTGGCCGACCGCCTGCACCACCCGGTGGGCGCGCTGTCCGGCGGCCAGCAGCAGCGCACGCTGATCGCCCGCGCCCTGGCCGCCGAACCGGAGCTGCTCGTTCTCGACGAGCCGACCGCGGGGGTCGACTCGGCGAGCCAGGAGGCGTTTGCCGAAGCCCTGCGCGGCTTCGTCGACGGAGGCGGCACCGTACTGCTCGTGGCGCATGAGCTCGGGCCGCTGCGCCCGCTGGTGACCCGGGCCGTCGTCGTCCACAATGGACACATCCGCCACGACGGCACCATCCCCGAGCCGACCGGACACCACGCACTGCCCGGCCACGACCACGTCCACCCGCACGCCCCCGCCGATGCGACCGACATCTGGGGCGGCGTCTAGACATGAGCATATTTGGCGAACCGTTCATGCAGCGAGCGCTGCTCGGGGTACTCATCACCGGCCTGTCCGCCCCGGCGCTGGGCATCTACCTGGTCCAGCGGCGGATGGCGCTGATCGGCGACGGCATCGGGCACATCGCGCTCACCGGCGTCGGGCTCGGTCTGCTCACCGGTGGGGCGCCGGTGCTGACCGCGGTCGTCGTGGCCGCTGCGGGTGCCGTGGCCGTGGAGTTGGTGCGGGCGCGCAGACGCACATCCGGCGACATCGCGCTGGCCCTGCTCTTCTACGGCGGCATCTCCGGCGGCGTCTTCCTCGTCGCCCTCTCCCCCGGCCGGACGAGCGCCAACCTCACGGAGTACCTGTTCGGCTCGCCGCTGACCACCTCGGCCGGGGACCTCGCGGTCATGGCCGTCCTGGGCAGCCTCGTGCTGGCAGTGACGCTGCTGCTGCGTCCGTGGCTGTTCGCGATCTGCCACGACGAGGAATACGCCCGCGTCGCCGGCCTGCCGGTGCGGGCACTGAACCTGCTGCTCGCTGTCACCACCGCGGTCACAGTCACCGTCGCGATGCGGGCGGTCGGGCTGCTGCTCGTCAGCGCGATGATGGTCGTTCCCGTCGCGGCGGCCCAGCTCGTGACGAGCGGGTTCCGGACCACCATGCATCTGGCCATGGGGATCGGGGTGCTCGCCGCGGCGCTGGGTATCGGGGTCGCCGGCGTCTACGACACCGCGCCCGGGGCGACCATCGTGCTCGTCGCTATCGCGATCTTCGCGGTGCTCACGGCCGCCTCCCCGCTGACCGGTCAGATCTCCGCAAAAACTCGGAGATCTCACCGCTAAGTTGGATCTTGACGGTCAGCGGCCCTGCTTCGCCACGGCAGCGGCCGCCTCGGCGGCGGCTTCGGGGTCGAGGTAGGTGCCACCCGGGATGACGGGTCGCAGCGTCGCCGGGTCGAGCTCGTAGCGCAGCGGCATGCCGGTGGGGATGTTCAGCGCCGCGATGTCGGCGTCGGAGATCTGGTCGAGATGCTTCACCAGCGCGCGCAGGGAGTTGCCGTGCGCGGCGATGAGCACCGTGGCCCCGGTCCGCAGGTCGGGCAGGATCGCGTCGTACCAGTACGGCAGCACCCGTTCCAGCACGTCCTTGAGGCATTCGTTGCGCGGGAACAGCTCCGGCGCCAGGCCGGCGTAACGGGGATCACCCGTCTGCGCGAACTCGTCGTCGTCGGCGATCGGCGGCGGGGGGACATCGTACGAACGGCGCCAGAGCATGAACTGCTCCTCGCCGTACGCCTCGAGCGTCTGCTTCTTGTTCTTGCCCTGCAGCGCGCCGTAGTGCCGCTCGTTGAGCCGCCACGACCGGCGCACCGGGATCCAGTGCCGGTCGGCCGCGTCCAGCGCCAGCTCCGCGCTGCGGATGCTTCGGCGCAGCACCGAGGTGTGCACCAGATCAGGCAGCAGGCCGGTTTCGCGGAGCAGATGACCGCCGCGGCGGGCCTCTGCCTCGCCCCTGTCGTTGAGGTCCACGTCGACCCAGCCGGTGAACAGGTTCTTCGCGTTCCACTCGCTCTCGCCGTGGCGGAGCAGCACGAGGGTGCCGAGACTCATGCGCTCATCCTTCCGTACCACTGGCGGTTGCCGTGCCCGGCCCTCTGGCCCGAGCCACGGGCCCAACGGACCTGTCACCGGTGCCTGTGGCGGGAAACTCACTGTCCACATGTCATACCCGACCCGTAGGTTGCCGGACGTGAACACGGTCAGGCGATGGGTCCACGAGACCACGGGTGGGTTGCCGAGGCAGTTCTGGTACGTCTGGATCGCGACGCTGATCAACCGGATGGGTTCGTTCGTCCTGATCGTGCTGGCGATCTATCTCACCGGCGAGCGTGGCCTGTCCGAGTCGTTCGCGGGGCTCGTGGTGGGGCTCTGGGGCGCTGGTGGCGCGGTCGGGACCATGGCCGGTGGGGTGCTCGCCGACCGCTGGGGCCGCAAGCCCACGTTCCTCACCGCGCTGTGGAGCGGCGCCGTCATGATGGTCCTCCTGGGTCTGATGCAGGCGCCGGCCGCGATCGCCATCTGCGCCTTCCTCCTCGGAGCGACGGCCGAAGGCGCTCGCCCCGCGATGTCGGCGCTGGTGGTCGACATCGTGCCGGACCGGGACCGGGCGCGCGCGTTCTCCCTGCACTACTGGGTCATCAATGTCGCCTTCGCCTTCGCGGCCACCGTCGCGGGGTTCGTCGCCGGCGTCGACCCGCAACTGCTCTTCCTGGTGAACGCCGCGACGATGGCCG
>JBQGBY010000111.1:0-15199 GCA_052038195.1 Micromonosporaceae bacterium
CCGATGACCGATACGGCCACGACGACG
Organism: Micromonosporaceae bacterium; assembly: GCA_052038195.1. Taxonomy (GTDB): domain Bacteria; phylum Actinomycetota; class Actinomycetes; order Mycobacteriales; family Micromonosporaceae; genus DATBGZ01. The sequence continues at coordinate 28 of JBQGBY010000111.1, forward strand.
CAGCCGGCGACCAGGCCCGGCTTTGCTCCGCGCGTCCACTTCGGCATGTGACACTCCTCCCGTTAGGGGATCGAGGTACCAGTAGGACTTCGACCCTGTACCCGGTTCGGAGAACGGCGGGCGGCCAAGAAGGCAAACATTGGGTGGCCATGCTGCATCCTGGGCGCAACGTGCGCGTGTTGACGCTCCCGAGCGGCCGGACGCTGTCACGTACGGTCGGGCCCCGTCGGGCCGGGTCGAGGTGCACCGATGGGGGCGCGTCCCAGCTCGCGGGCCAGCAGCACGGACATGACGAGCATCGGGGTGATCAGCGCGACATGGTCGGCGCCGTCGGTGAACTCGCCGCGCACCGTGTAAGTGCTCATCGACACCGTGTAGACGGCGGTGGCGAAGGCGAAGGCGAAGAGCAGACCCGGGATGGCGACGCGCCGAGGAGCGAGCGCGGCCATCACCAGGAGGAGCGTGAGCAGTAGGTCGGGGACCAGGAACGGGTTGTCGGATCGGATGGCGTCGGAGGTGGGGAAATAGTAGACCATCACTCCGGTGATGGCGAGTGCGACGCCTCGGGCGATGACGAGCGAGTCGACTCGCCGGCTGATCTGGGACAAGGCCGTAACTCCTCTGCGCTGGGTACCTGGTCTCGAAGTCAACGCCGGCCGGGCGCTCCGCGACACGGGGCCAGCACGGCATACCGGTGTGGCTACCCGTACCTCGGTGGTCGGGCCGTACTCACTGGTTGAGATAGCGCAGTACCGCCAGGACCCGCCGATGGTCGTCCGGACGCGGCGAGAGATCAAGTTTGGTGAAGATGTTCATGCAGTGCTTCTCCACCGTTCGCTCCGTGATACCGAGCCGGGCACCGATGGCCAGGTTGGTGCGCCCCTCGGCCATCATGGCGAGCACCTCGCGTTCCCGATCGGTCAACTTCGCCAGCACGTCGCCGTCGGCCCGGCGGCGGCCAAGGAGCTGGTCGACGACCGCCGGATCGAAGACCGAGCCGCCGGCACCGACCTGACGCAAGGCCCCGGCGAAGTCGGCGACATTGGTGATCCGGTCCTTGAGCAGGTAACCCACGCCGCTGGCACCGCCGTCGAGCAGCTCCATGGTGTAGCTGACGCGGGCGTACTGCGACAGCACGACGACCCCAGTGCCGGGGTGCCGACGGCGGATCTGTTTCGCCGCCCGCAACCCCTCGTCGGTCCGGGTCGGCGGCAGTCTTATGTCGACGGTCGCCACATCCGGCCGGTGGGTCGCGACTTCGGCCAGCAGCGAGTCGGCGTCGGCCACGGCGGCAGACACGTCGAAACCGGTCTCCGTCAGCAGACGGACCAGACCCTCCCGGAGCAGGGTGCTGTCCTCTGCCACCACTACCCGCACGGCAGCTCCGCCGATACCCGCGTGCCGTGGCCAGCGGGACTGTCCACATGCAACACCCCGCCGTCGGCCGCCACCCGGTCGGCCAGGCCGCGCAACCCGGTGCCCCCGTGCGGGTCCGCACCGCCGCGGCCGTCGTCCTCCACCATCACGGTCAGCCAGCCGGCCCGTCGCCCGAGCCGCACGTGGGCTCGTCGGGCGTCCGCGTGCTTGGCGACGTTCGCCAGCGCCTCGGCGACCACGTAGTAGGCCGTGGTCTCCGGCCCGACCGGAAGCGGTCCGGTCACGCCCACCGACACGTGTACCGGTACCGGCGCGAGCAGGGCCAACTCGTGGACCGCGCCCGCGAGTCCGCGCGCTCGGTCAGCACCGGTGGGTGGATGCCCTGCACCAGCCCGCGCAGCTCGGTGAGCGCGTCGAGCGCGGTGGTCTTCGCCTCGCCGATAAGCGCCACCGCGTGCTCCGGCCGCCCTCGCAGCGCCGACTCCGCGAGGCCGAGGGTCACCGGCACCGACAGAAGTCGTTGCTGCAGGCCGTCGTGCAGGTCGCGCTCCAGTCGCCGGCGGTCGTTGCGCAGCGCGAGGGCCAGCGCCGCGCAGGTGGCGCCCAACAGCTCCTGGTCCTCGCCCGCGGCCCGGTCGTGGACGAGCAGGGCGAGCGGCGCACCATCGCGGTCGACGCGGGCGGCAACCCGGTCCCCCTCGACGATGACTGGAGAGCCGTCTATATCGAGGTAGGTACGTTCATGGGGTGCCCAGTATCCGACGCGGACCGTGGGATCGTGCAGCACCTTGGCCAGGGCGCCGTCCACCTCCCGCGGGTCCAGACGCGACAGTCGCCGGACGAGCGCCGCGACGCCGCCGCGGTCGAGGCGGCTGCGCACCAGGCTGGCCAGGTACGCCAAGGGAACGAGCGCGAGTACGACCTGGAGGAGGGGTGTGGCCCGCGGTAGGACAACACCCGCGACAATCGCCGGCTTGAGCACCAGGACCGCCGCGGTACTGAGGACACCGGCAGCGAAGAACGGGTTCATCGTGCGTCGCCGAGCCGCCGAGGCCGCCCGCCACCGGACCACCTGTACGGCGACCACGGCCGCCCCCACCGCCATCACACCGACCATGGTCGCGGCGCGCACTCCCGCGCCGGACACGGCCACCGCGCCGAGGACTCCGAAGGCAGCGGCGTGGAGATAGCCGAGCCCCATCACGACACGGGCCGCGCCGGCCAGATGTCGTGCGGCACCGGCCACCGCGGGGGGACCTGCCAGCCGTCCGCTCGGGTGGGCCAGCACAAGATGGGCCAGCACGGCGAGCCAGGCGCCGGCCAGCAGCGCCCGGGGCGACCCCGGCGGGAGGAACTTCGCCAGCGCCCAGAGGAGACCCACGGCGCCGAGGAGGTAGCCCACCCGGTTGCGCGGGGCCGATCGCACGGCGACCGCACCGGCACCGATGAACGATGCGGCGACGAGGACGGCCGTCGCGGTCGTCAACCGGCCGCCCGAGCACACGCACGCACCCGGCCAGACTAAACGGCCGCCGCGCCCTCACGCATCCCGCGCCAACCCGGCAACGGACGGGCGGCGGTCACGGGCGACGTTCTGAGCGCGCAGTCAGGTCGATGACTGACCGGCTCGCTCGCCGCCATACCGTCGCGGCGGCGCGGCAGTACATTTCATCCGCGGCGAGGCTGAGCCGGTCAGTCATCTTCCTGCGGCGGTCCTGGCGGCCGCGTACGGCTCACCGGACTCCGCCCGCATAGGAGCAACGTCCACAAGGGAGCAATATCCACCAGGGCAACGTCCACCAGGAGCACGCTAGAGGCGTGTCCTGCGCTCGGTCGCCGTGGGCTCGTCGGCGGACACCCGCGTATGGGAGATGAGCGCCGCGATCCCGGTCCCGACGGCGGCCAGGCCGACCTGGACGCCGAGCACGATCCAGTCCCAGTGCAGACTCCCCAGCTCCTGTGGCGCCCTGCCGTCGATGTTGAGACGCCCCGCCAGGTAGGTGCCGGCGAAGGCCGCGAGAATGCCGATGAGCACTGTCACGAATACCCCGATGCGTTGCCGGCCTGGCAACGCCAGCCGGCCAAGCACGCCCACGAGAGCGCCGACGAGTACCGTAATGATGATGTCGGTCCAGTCCATGGCGTTCGCTCCCTTCATCGCGCTACCTCTACCCAGAACTGAGCAGGCGACACATCGCGCGGCGACCTCATGAATCACCTCGCGCCTAACGGCGGCGCCCGCCGGGGCAGGGCCACCGTGCTTCGGTCAGTGCGGGGCCTTCCGCCTCGGGATCACCAGACACCGAGGCCGATCAGGGCTCGTAGTCAGGCTTGTCCCAATCCGGTACGTCAGCCACGAAGGTCTCGCCCTGGTGCAGGATGGCTTCGGCGAGTTCGACAACGGCCATGGGCACGTGGACGACCTCGTCCTCCGTGAGGACGTCGGTCGCGCCGTCGTCAACCACGTGCTGGGTTTCAGCGGAGCGCGTCATGGCCCTTCGATACCCGGCGCTTGATCATCGCAAACACCACCGGCCGACACTTCCCTCCCAAGTGTGCGGTGACGAGGTCGGCGATCCGGCCGCCCGCCGGCAGACCCATTGGCAGACCGCGCCGGTCGAGCGGCTCACGCGGACCAGTGGCGATCGGCGATAGGAACGTCGTCGATGCTCACCCGGCCCCGCAGCCACATGGTGTCCGGCGTGAGGCGCAGACCGACCTCCACGACCACGCGCTCACCGGTACCGAGCGTGGCGCACGTGAGCGCCTCCCCCTGCACGTCGGCTGAACCTCCCCCGTGGACGGTGCTGGTCGTCATCACCCGGGACTCGAGAGCGACTCCACCGCGGGGCAGGCCCGCCGCGAAGGCCTCGCCGAGGCGAAGGGTCACGCTGTGCCCTGGGCGCTCCCGCACCTCCCACAAGGGCTCATGCCACCGCCACAGACCGGTCGGGTCGCGGGGTGGGGCGTCGGGCACGGGGGCAGGGGTGCCCTGCGGATACGCAACCCGGGGCAGTCCGAGGGTCACCGCACGGGCCTGCACCCCGGCGGCGGCCGGCCACACGCGCGGGAAGCTACCGCCACTGACCACTATCCGCAGGCGGTGGCCAGCCGGCACCCGGTACGCCGCGGGATCCAGCCGCACCGGGCCGAGCCGGCCGCCGGTGAGGCCGCCACTGATCAGGTGGGACCGCCCGTGCGGATCGACATCGGCGAGCTTCACCACGAGCTGGTCCCCGGCGCCGGCCACGATGACCTCGGGTCGACCCAGCAGCAACACAGGCTCGGCGAGCGGTGAGCCGGTGAACGTCACCGACCGTAGATCATCGGTGTGCTGGTCGACCGGATCGCCCGAACCATGCGGGATCCCCCACAAGCCACCACGCGGTCCCACGGTCGGGTCATCGGCCCGCGACGAGACATCCGGGTCACGCTGCGCCGAGTCGGTGGGTGGGACGAACCCCTCCAGGTCGACCCACCCTCCGTTGTGGACGTACACGGTCACGGGCGGTTCGGTCTCGACGCCGTTCGGCTCGTCGCGCAGCCAGCGGTCCCACCACCGGGTCGCTATGGCGGCGAGGTCCACCGGGTGTACCGGTGCGTCGCTGGGCAGGGAGTGCGACCACGGACCGAGGAGCAGCTTGCGGGGTCCGCGCAGACTCTCGTACAGGCGCAGCGTGGCGTCCGCGAACATGTCGCGCGTGCCGCCCACACAGAGCACCGGCACATCGATCGACTCCCCATCGACGGCTCGTGCTCGCCACACGGGATGGCCCGGCGGGTGGCGATGCAGGTCGAGGAGGTACGGCTCGAGGTTCGCCAGGCGCTGCCGCCAGCGCTGCTGCTCGGCCGGGTCGTGGTGGGCGTGCAGCGGCGGGAGCAACGCGTTGGTCAGCGTTCCGAGCGCCCACGTCCCGTGGGCGTTGAGGCACCCGGCCGCACCGCCGGGGTGGACGAAGTCGCGCTCCGGGTCGAGCAGCGGCATCAGGGCCACCACCGCCCGCACGTTCGAGATCGGACGGGCCGCCGCGCGCAGTGCGATCAGGGCGCCGTAGGAGAAGCCCCAGACTCCGACCGCGCCCGTGCACCACGGCTGGCTGGCCGCCCAGGCCACCGCGGCCACGCCATCGTCGGCCTCCGCCGGGTCGAACGGCGGCCGGGCCGGCCCGTCCGAGGAGCCCATCCCCCGCGGATCGACCAGCAGGCTGGCGTAGCCGCGCGCGGCGAACGATCGCAGCAGCGGCCACAGGGCCGCCCCGGCAACCGCGTCGCGGCGGTAGGGCAGCACCGTCACCAGCACTGGCCACGGTCCGGGGCCGGCCGGCTGGAACAGGTCCGCGGCCAGCGTCGACCCACCACCGGCCGGGATCCGGACCTCCCGGGGCATCGACATGACCATCCTATGTGGAGTCCCGTACCACCAGATCGAGGCCGAGGGCGATGCGCTGCACCGCGGTGGTGGCGCCATTGATGAGATCGCCGAGCAGGCGGGCGCCGACGCGGCCTGACTCCTCGAACGGCTGGCGGACCGTGGTCAATGCCGCCGCTTCGGCCACGGGCCCGTCGTCGAACCCGACCACCGCGAGGTCGTCGGGCACCCGGACGCCGAGCCGCCGGCACTCGACCAGCAGCCCGGCGGCGAGCACGTCGTGGTGGGCGAACACCGCGGTCGGCGCGGGCCGCAGCGCGAGCACGTCGTGCAGGGCACCCCGGCTCGTCTCCAGGTCGTTGCCGGTCAGGACGGTGTGGACCGCGTCGGGCTCGATGCCCGCCGCGGTCAGGACACGCACGAAGCCCCGGTTGCGTCGCTGGCCCTGGGAGAGGAAGGCGTCGGAGGACTGCGGCTCCTGGACGAAGGCGAACGACGTGTGGCCCCGGTCGAGCAGATGCCGGGCGAGCATCGCGCCACCCTCGTCATCGTCGACGGTCACCGTGCTGAACTCGGCTCGGGAACTGTCGATGAGCACCGTCGGCAGCCGCCGATGGATGAGCTGGTCGGCGAGCTCGTCGTCCAGCGGTAGGCCCATGACGAGCAGGCCGTCGAGGCGACCGGTGACCGGCAGCGTCCGTAGCAGCGGCGCGACGCTCACCGCGGCTGATTCATGGTCGTAGACGACGACGTCACGGTTGGCGCCGTCGGACTCGGCGAGCACGCCCATGAGCCGGCGGCGGTACGAGTCGTACGACGTGAACGGGGCCAGGACTCCGATGCGGCCGACCCCCCGGCGGGCATGGGAGACCGCCTGCGCCTTCGGCATGTACTGCAGTTCTTCGATCGCCTTCAGCACCCGCTCGCGGGTCTTGGCATTCACGCGGTTGGGACGGTTGATGGTCTGCGACACCGTGGAGATGCTGACCCCGGCCTGCGCGGCCACGTCATAGATAGTGACCTGGCTCGGCACGGACGCTCTCCCTCTCAACGACCAGTCACCGACTCGGGCGAGGTCGGCGCCGCCGGACCGGGCAGCCCGAGCGAGGCGGACCCACGAAGCAGCCTACGCCGTCGCTGCTCCGCCGGGTCGGGCACCGGCGCGGCGGCGATGAGCGCCCGGCTGTACGGATCACGGGGATCGTCGCAGACCTGCGCGGTCGAGCCGGTCTCCACAATCTGTCCACGGTAGAGCACCGCCACCCGGTCGGCGACGTGCCGGACGATCGCGAGGTCATGGGTGATGAACAGGTAGCAGACGCCGAGCTCGCGCCGCAGCTGGGTGAGTAGGTTCAGTACCTGGGCCTGCACCGACAGGTCCAGCGCGCTGGTCGGCTCGTCACAGACGATCAGCCGGGGGGACACCATCAGGGCCCGGGCGATGGCGATCCGCTGGCGCTGCCCGCCCGAGAACTGCGCCGGGTACCGGTCCGCGGCGTCCGCCTCGAGCCCGACCCGCGCCAGGGCCGCCGCGACCCGCGCACGCAACTGCGGTGCCGCGAGGCGTTCGTGGGCGAGCAGCGGTTCGACCAGCGTCTGCCGGACGGTCCGGACCGGGTTGAGCGAGCCGTACGGGTCCTGGAAGATCGGCTGGATGTCCCGGGTCAGCTCGCGTCGCCGCTGGCTGGAGGCGTACGTGATGTCCTCGCCGGCGAAGGCGATGGCGCCGGCGGTGACCGGCACCAGCCCCAACACGGCATTGCCCACAGTGGACTTTCCGGAGCCGCTCTCGCCGACCAGCGCCAGCGTCTCCCCAGCTCCCAGCTCCAGTGACACGTCCCGGACCGCGTCGGGGACTCGGCGCCGTCCCCGGCCGTAGTTGACGGTCAGTCCGCGCAGCGAAAGGAGTGCACTCATGCGCCCACCAATTCCTCCGCCCGCACGCACCGCACGAGCCGGCCCGAGCTTGCCGGCTCGCTGACCACCGGCTGCAGCGGCACCGACGCCGCCGAGCAGCGCGCGACCGCGTGCGGGCAGCGGGGCTCGAACCGGCACCCGGTCCACCACGCCGACGGTGACGGCACGACGCCGCCGATCGTGGCCAGCCCGGTCCCGACCGGTGCCACGTGGGGATTGGCGGCGAGCAGCCGGCGCGTATACGGATGGCGCGGGTCGCGGTAGAGCTCGTCCACGCCGGCCTGCTCGACCACCTGTCCCGCGTAGACGACAACGGCCCGGTCGCACAGGTCGGCGAGCACACCCCAGTCGTGCGTCACGAGGATCACCGCCATCCCGAGCCGGACCTGCAGATCCCGCAGGAGGGCCAGGATCTCCGCCTGCACGGTGACATCGAGGGCAGTCGTGGGCTCGTCGGCGACGAGCAGGGACGGGTTGCCCGCGAGCGCCAACGCGATGCTCACCCGCTGGGCCATGCCGCCCGAGAGCTCGTGCGGGTACTGCCGGGCCACCCGCTCCGGCTCACCCAGCCGTACGGTCGCCAGCAGCTCCAGGGCGCGGGCCCACGCCTGCCGTCGTGACATCGGCTCGTGCCGACGGATCACCTCGGCGAGCTGGCTGCCGACCCGGAACGACGGGTCGAGGCCGCCGGCCGGCTCCTGCGAGACCAGGCCTATCCGCCGGCCCCGGATGCCGGCGAACTCCCGCTCGGGAAGGCGGGCCAGGTCCACAGGGGACGATCCCGTACGGTCGCGGAACACGGCGCTGCCGGCGGTCACCACGCCACCGCCGGGAAGCAGCCCGAGCAGGCTGCGAGCGATCATCGTCTTCCCGGACCCCGACTCGCCGATCAGGCCGACGCACTCGCCGGGAGCGACCTCGAAGCCGACGTCGCGCACCACCGTGACCGGCCCGCCCGGTCCGGGGAGCGTGATCGTCAGCCCGCGCACTGCCAGCAGAGGCGCCGAACCGTTCACGGCGCGCTCGTCGAGCACGGTGGCGCCCGCGCGCCGCTGTGCCTCCACTGTGGACCGACGCGGTCTCTCACCGGCGGGAGCGCCGCCGTCGCGCCGGGCCGTGCGGTCGCGGACGGCGTCGCCGAGCAGGCCCAGGGCCAGAACCGTCAGCACGAGGATGCCGCCCGTCGGCACCGCGAGCCACAGATCGCGGTTCGTCACCTCGGCCGCGTGCGCGACCATGTTGCCCCAACTCGGCCCTTCCGTCTCCGGTGTGGAGAGTCCGAGGAACGACAGGGCGCCCTGGACGAGCACGGCGGTGGCCGCGAAGAGGAACACCTGCACCGTGATCGGACCGGTGAGCCGGGGCAGGATGTGCCGCCCCATGATGCGCGGTGCGGTCAGGCCCGACAGCCGCGCCGCCCGTACGTACAGCTCCTCGCGGACGCCGAGGGTGACGCCCCGGGTCACGCGCAACAGGATCGGCGCCGTCATGGCTCCGAGGGCCACCATCGTCGCGGCGCCGTTGGCCGGGAAGACGGCGAGGACCATCAGCAGCAGGATGATGCCGGGCAGCGCCAGGAGCAGATCGGACAGTCCGCTGACAAGTCGGTCGACCCACCCGCCGAGGTAGCCGGCCAGGATCCCCAGACCAGCCCCGAGCACAACGAAGACGATCACTGCCTCGAGCACGCCGACGAGGGTGATCTGACCGCCGTACATCAACCGGCTGAGCACATCGCGGCCGAGCCGGTCGGTGCCGAGCCAGTGCTCCGCGCTGGGCCCGGCGAGGGCGGCGGCCAGATCCTGCTGCCCGGGGTCGTGGGGGGCCAGCAGCGGCGCCGCCACCGAGCCGAGTACCACGACCACGAGGAAGCCGCCAGCCAACGCGAAGGATACGGCTTCGGGGCCCCGGCGGCCCAGGCGCCGGAAGCGGGAGAGCGCGAGCCGTCTCATGAGTGGCGCACCCGGGGGTTCAGCGCCCGGTAAGCGAGGTCGACGAGCAGGTTGGTCGTGACCACGATGAGGGTGAAGCAGAAGGCGATGCCGGTGATGACCGGTAGGTTGTGGTCACTGGTGGCCACGACGGCTCGTTCGCCTAAGCCGGGGATGAAGAAGATGCCCTCGATCACCACGGCTCCGCTGAGCAGGTTCACCAGGGTCAGGCCCAGCATCGTCACGACCGGGATCGCGGCGTTGCGCAGGGCGTGCTTGTACACAATGGAGCGTTCGGACAGGCCCCGGGCCCGCAGCATGGTGATGTACTCCTGGCCCAGGACGTCGGACATCGAGTCCCGGGTCTGCTTCGCCACGAAGGCGACGGCGCCCGCCGCGAGCGTCGCCACCGGTAACGCCATCGAGGTGAGCCACCCGAGGAGGTCGTCGCGCGGATCGACGTAGCCACCCGGCGGGAAGAGACCTGACCGCACCGCGAACAGCTCGACCAGCACGAGAGCGAGCCAGAAGCTCGGCACCGCGAAGCCGAGCAGCGAGACGAGGTCGACCAGCCGACCGGTGACCCCACCCCGGCGCGCGCTGGCCACACCGAGCCACGTGCCGACGACTCCCGCCAGCACCACGGTGCCGAGCACGAGCGACAGGCTCGGGGCCAGCCGAGCCGCGATGATGTCCACGACCGGCTCGCCGCTGAACAGGTCGGTACCGAGGCTGCCGTGCGAGAGGTCGGCCAACCACTGGCCGTACCGGACCCACAGGGGCTGGTCGACCCCGAGCAGGTGGCGCATGTGCTCCACCTGCTCGGGGGTGTACGAGCCGCTCTGGCTGCTGAGGATGGCCGTCGCCGCATCGCCCGGGGCGATTGAGGAGAGGACGAAGGTGAGCGCGGTCACCACGAACAGCAGGGCCACCGAGGAGGCCAACCAGCGCAGCGTCGCACGAACCATGGGCACTCCGTTCAGCTCGCCGGAGCGACTTCGTAGAGCGAGAGCAGCGGCTCCTGCGCCGAGGTCGCGACTCCGCTCACGGTATCGCGCCCGTAGTACGGAAGACCGGTCATGACCACCGGCACGAACCAGGCCTCGGTGGTGAGGTACTCGATCACCAGCCGGTCCTTGGCCGGCCGGTCCGTGTCGCCGGCCCGGGCCGCGTCGTCGTAGAGCTGCTGCAGCGTCGAGTCAGCGTTCTTGAATGGATTGAAGGCCGCGGTCGGCAGGAACAGGGACGGCCCCTGCATCCAGACCGGGATGTGCCCGAACGCGGTGGTGAAGGCGGGGAACTTGCCACCGAACGCGTCGGCCGCGTACTGGTTGGCGTTGGCGTATGAGGTCACCTGCAGGTCGACCCCGACCTGCGCCCACTGCTGGGCCAGCGCCTGAGCGATCAGGTTGAGCTGCTGGTACTCCGGCGTGACGAGGGCCAGTGCGAACCCGTCCGGGTAGCCGGCCTCGGCCAGCAGCGTGCTGGCTTTGTCCACATCGTACGGATAGGCGGCGGCCAGGGACTCGTTGTAGCCGTACCCGTCGGGGACAGTCACCTGGTGGGTCGGCGACCCGATGTCGGCGAAGAGCGCGTCGGCGATCGCCTGCCGGTCCGTGGCGTGGTTGAGCGCCTGCCGGACCCGGACGTCGGCCAGCGCCGGCGCCATCGTGCCGCCCCGGTCGGCGAGCACGACCCCGCTCCACAGGAACAGGGCGGAGGCGACCGTGAGCCCGGCCTGTTCCGCCGCACCGACGGTGGACGGGTCACCCACGGCCACGTCGGCCTGGCCGGTCCGCAGCGCGTTGAGGACGGACTGCGCATCGGTGATGATCCGGATCACCACCTTCTCCCAGTGCACGGATTCCTGGTTGTAGTAGTGAGGGTTCGGCACGTACGTGTAGTGGTCGCCGGCCACCGTCTGCGCCGTATCGAGCATGTACGGTCCGGCGCCGAGGGTGGTGGTGCCCAATGTGGACGGATCGGCGAGACCGGCCGCGCCGATGACACCGCCGATGATGTAGTCCTGGGTGAGGATCACCGGGAAGTCCGGGTTCGGAGCGGACGCCTCGATCGTCACGGTGAGCGGATCGGTGGCCGTGAACGTGTTCCCGGCCAGGAACGGCGCCATCTGGCCGCCCGCCTCGACGATGTAGGTGAGATGGTCGACCACGGTCTGCGCCGTGAGCTCGCTGCCGTCGGAGAACTTCACCCCGGAGCGGAGCGTGAGCACGAACGTGGTGTTGTCGTCGCCCTCGTAGTGCCACGACTCCGCGAGCCCGGGCGCGAGCGTGCCATCGGAGCGGCGGACGATGAGCGGCTCGTAGGCGAGCTGCTCCAACCATGCATTGTTCTGGGCGGTCTTCGCCGGGTCGAGTGTCTGCGGGGCGATGACCGCGACAACGGTCAGCGTGCCGCCGGTCTCGCCGTCGGTGGTGCCCGGACGTGTGCACCCCGCGAGCACCAACGCGGCGGCCAGTACCACAGCCAGGGCCGCCCGCCAGCTACGTGTGTGCATGGTCCCTCCCATGCCATCGAAGAAATCGAAACTAGACGTAGAGCGCTGTGCGTGTCGTCACCGTTACGAGCGTGCAAGCCGTAGGTAACACCCGGCGCACTTGGTTTGTCAAGCCCTTCACGCAAAGCACTTCTCATGGCAGTCTGGTGGGCACTATGACCCCCGACGTCACCCGTACCGAGCCGGCCGCCGCCCACGACCTCGTCATCGAACGCGACGTCCGGATATCCACCGCCCAGCCGGAGGTGACGCTCTCGGCGGACATCTACCGGCCGGCCACCAGCCTGCCGGTGCCCGCGCTGATAACCGTGTTGCCGTACCGCAAGGACTTCGTCGCGGGCGCCACCTACGACGCGCCGGCCCGGTGGTTCGCGGCGTACGGCTACGCGAGCGTGATCGTCGACCTGCGCGGCACCGGCGCCTCGGACGGCATCCGGCGGCCAGAGTTCGACCCCGGCGATGGCGACGACGCCGTGACCGCCATCGGCTGGGCCGCGGCCCAGCCGTGGTGCGACGGATCGATCGGCGCCTGGGGGATGTCGTACGCGGCCAACACCACGCTGCGCGCGGCCAGCCGCCGACCCGCCGCCCTTCGCGCGATCATCGCCGTCGGGCATACGCTCGACGCAGGCCGGCACAGTGTGCACCCCGACGGGGCGCGCGGCGACCTGCACGCGCTGGTCAACCGAGGAACGTCGATGCTCCTGCAGCAGCTCCTGCCGCCGCTCGTGGACTACTCGTCACCCGCGGCGCAGCGGCGCTGGCGCCAGCGGATGCACGACGCCGAGCCCGCCCTGCTCGACTACGCCCGGCACGGCCCGGACGCTCCGCTGTGGACCGACGCGATCATCGCCGGCGGTGACATCACGGTCCCCGCGCTGCTCATCGGTGGCTGGCGCGACTCCTTCGCCGACGGGCTGACCGAGGCCTACCGTCGACTCGGCGGTCCCAAGCGCCTGGTGCTTGGACCGTGGGGGCACCTGCTGCCGCACGAGTCCGCCCACGGACCGGTCGACTTCCTCGGCCTGGCCCTGCGCTGGTGGAACCAGTGGCTGCGGGGCCAGCCGGCGCCGCCCGAGGCGCCCGTCCTGCTCAGCCTTGGCGAGCGCGAATGGCGGGCGTACGAGACGTGGCCGCCGGCGGCTGACCGTGAGCTGTTCGTCGCCACCGGGGACGTGCTCCTGGCCCGCGCCAGCCTCGTGGCGCGGCAAGCGGTCGGACCAGGGAAGCCGGTCGGCCGGTACGCCCCGGACGCCACTGTCGGAACCCTGCGCGGACTGCCGGGGCTGGGCCTCGGAGAGTCCTGCCCGCCGCAGGACCAGCACGACGACGACCTTCGCTGTATCAATGTGACGGGCGCGCCGTTGCGGTCCGACCTCATCGTCGGCGGCCGGCCGGAGGTCACCGTACGCCTGGACACTCCGATAACCCGGCTCGTCGTGCGCCTGTGTGCGGTCGACCCGACGGGTCGCTCCGCCCTGGTCAGTTCGGGTGTCCTGCGCCCGAGATCGGACTCGCTGGAGCACCGGGTGGTGCTGCCGCCCGTGCACGTGCGCCTGCCCGCGGGCGTACGGCTGCGGGTCACCGTGGGCGACGCCGACTTCCCCCGCCTCACCCCGCTCGCGACGGCCCGCCCGTTCACGGCGCTCGATCTGGCGTTGATGTTGCCGGTCGTTCCCGCCGATCGTGGGCGCCCCGCATCGCTGCCCCCGCCACCGCACCCACCGTCGCCCCGGCCGGAACCGGTCGAGTGGACGATCGCCCGGGACCCGGCGCGCGGCCAGGCCGAGGTGACGATCGGCTCCGATACCGGCCCGGTCTCGAGTCGGGATGGGCACCGCTACCGCGTCCGGGGACGGCTGGCCACCGCAGTTCGCCGGGACGAGCCCGCGGCGGCCTGGTGCACCGGCACCCACCGGGCCGAGGTCCACCTGGGCTCCGGAGAGCACATCACCGTCGCGGTCTCGGTCCGCTGCACCCAGGACACGGTGGACGCCCGGGCCCGGGTGTCGATCGACGGATTCATCATTTGCGAACGACACTGGCAGGAAGGTCTGGGGCGCGAGTGATCGCCATCGCGGCCGTCACGTGGTGGTGCGGTGCACCAGGTTCAGCCGCAGCAGCACATGTCGGCTGGGGGTGGCGGGGTTCGCCATCTGGTCCAGCAGTGCCTGGACGCCCGCGCGGCCGGACTCCTCGAAGGGCTGCGCAACCGTGGTCAGTCCCAGGGCCACGGCGATGTCGGAGTCGTCGAAGCCGACGACGGCGAGCTGACCGGGCACGTCCAGGCCCCGCTCACGCGCGGCCTGCAGCACACCGGCGGCGAGCAGATCGTCGTGCGCAAAGATCGCCGTGGGTGGATCCGGCAGCGCCAGCAGCTCGTTCGCCGCTCGCCGGGCGTCGTCCACGTCATGCCCGACCAGGCGCACCGCAGTGGACGCGACGGTGATTCCGCGGGCGGCCGCGACGCCACGGAACCCTTCGAGCCGCCGCTCGGACGATGAGACGTACGCGTGGGATCGCTGTACCTCTCCGACGAAGCCCAGCCGCTGGTGACCCCGCTCGACGAGATGATGGGCCACGAGCTCACCACCGCCTCTGTCGTCTGTGGACACACACGCGAAGTCGTCGCGGACGGAGTCGACCAGTACGGTCGGCAGCCGCAGGCGGTGCAGCCGTTCCGCGACCGACTGCTCCAGCGGCAGCGCCATGATGATCAGCCCGTCGAGGCGCTGGGAGATCGGCAGGCTGGCCAGCAGCGGCGACGCCGTCGTGGCGGCCGACTCCGCGTCGAAGACCACCACCTCGAGCGAGGTGCCGTGCAGGCCGCCGAGGACGCCGTTGAGCCGCCTCGCGAACGACGCGTACGAGCTGAACGGAGCGATCACGCCAACCCGCCCTACGCCACGACGCGCCCGGGTGACGGCGTCGGCCTTGGGCACGAAGCCCAGGTCGTCAGCGGCCGCGAGCACCTTCTGCCGCGTCTGCGGGGTGACCCGCCCGGGCGAGTTCAGCGCCAGCGAAACGGTCGAGATGCTGACGCCTGCCGCCGTGGCGACA
>JBQGBY010000112.1:0-1845 GCA_052038195.1 Micromonosporaceae bacterium
CTACAAGCTCTACATCGGGGGCGCGTTCCCGCGCTCGGAGAGCGGCCGGTCGTACGAGGTCAGCGACGCCCGCGGCCGGTTCCTCGCCAATGCCGCGATGGCCTCGCGCAAGGATGCGCGCGATGCCGTCGTCGCCGCCCGGAAGGCGTATGCGGCCTGGTCGGCGGCGACCGCGTACAACCGTGGCCAGGTGCTCTATCGCGTCGCCGAGGTGATGGAGGGCCGGCACGCGCAGTTCGTCGACGAGGTGGCTGCCGGCGAGGGCCTGACCCGGCCTCGCGCCGAGAAGGCGGTGGACGCGGCCATCGACCGGTGGGTCTGGTACGCCGGCTGGGCGGACAAGATCGCCCAGGTCACCGGCTCGAGCAACCCGGTCGCGGGCCCGTACTTCGACTTCTCCGTGCCCGAGCCGACCGGCGTGGTGGCGGTGCTCGCACCGCAGTCGTCGTCGCTGTTCGGGCTGATCTCGGTGCTGGCACCGGTCGTCGTCAGCGGCAACGCGGCCGTCGTCGTCGCCTCCGAGGCACGGCCGCTGCCGGCGATCACGCTGGGCGAGGCGCTGGCGACCTCCGACGTCCCGGGCGGCGTCGTCAACGTGCTCACGGGCCGGACCGCCGAGATCGCGCCGTGGCTCGCGTCCCACATGGACGTCAACGCCATCGATCTCACCGGTGTCGCAGGCGACGACGACCTGGCCCGCGCGCTGGAGAACGACGCCGCCGAGAATCTCAAGCGCGTCGTCAGGGCACCTGCCACCGAACCCGACTGGTCCGCGGAGCCCGGGCTCGACCGGCTCACCGCCTACCTGGAGACCAAGACCGTCTGGCACCCGGTCGGTATCTGACCGAGCCGAGCGGGTCAGCCGCAGTGGATCCGGCTGAGGGAACGCGAGACCCAGTCCACCCATCCGCTGATGTCTATGCACCGGTTCGTCATGTCGACACCCGTCGGCGTGTACACCGGTCCTGCGTAGTAGCGGTACAGGCCGCCATCGCAGCCGGTGCTCGACGGGCAGCTCGGCCAGCTGAACCCGCTCGGGCGGATCCGCGCCTCCGTGTAGGTGCGCACCCCGTACGTGGGTCCGGCGTGGTTGGTCACCAGGCAGTTCCGCTTGGTCGTCCATGACCAGTAGACGTCCAGGTAACCGACGGTGACCGTGCTCCTGATCGGGTAATGGCCGATGTGGGTGTACGACGACCCGCACGGACCACCGCCCGCGGTGAGGGCAACGGTGGCGGTCGATCTCAATGTGGAATCAGGGCCCGCGCTCGCCGGCTGAGCAAGTCCTCCTGCTGCGGCGACCAGAATGACCAGGGTGGCGAGGAATCGTTTCATCGACTCAGTCCTCCTCCGCCCCCCTGCTGACGACCGGTTCCACCGACACTGCCAAACACCGAACGCCCGCTACAAGGCCCGTCCGCGCCGGCCACACATGGCCCGCTCGGCATGCCCCGCCAGTGGCACAGCCGGTGGGGCGGCCGACACGATTCCCGGGTTGATCCGGAGTATGCGGCGGCGGGCCGACCTGAGCCAGCGAGAGCTCGCTGCGGCGGCCAAGCTGTCCTCGTCGACCGTCGGTCGGATCGAGTCCGGCAGCCTCACACCCAGCCTTCGAGTCCTGCTACGGCTGTTGGCTGTCGGGAAGCTGGTCCTCGTCGTGACCGACCAGGACGGCCACGTCGTCCGGCCGATGCAGATCTGGGGCGACACTCGCGATGGGGCGGACCGGCAGTTCCCCGCTCACCTGGATCTGATCCTCGATCCCCGACCTGGCGAGTGGTGGGCAGACGTCTACGGACTGACCAGGCCCCCGGAAACGCTGCACCGGAATCGCAGGCACCGCGA
>JBQGBY010000113.1:0-72375 GCA_052038195.1 Micromonosporaceae bacterium
ACTCATGCCCGTGCTCGCTTCGCTGCGCGCGGGCATGAGACTCCAAGCGCGCTGTCACAATGACTCGCTCGCTGACGCTCACTCATGCCCGTGCTCGAACTGCGCTCATCGCCGGGTGAACTCCTTCATCTCGTCGACTGCGGGCACCGCGGTCGGGTCCAGTCCGTGTGCGAGCGCAAGGTATACGGACGCGAAATCGGGCACCGCGACCAGGGAGGCCAGCCGCTCCAGGGGGGACCCACCCTCCGCCTGGATCACTCCACATCGGACACCCCGGCGCGCCGCGAGCTCCACGACCGCGTCGGCCCGCCGTTCCTCCACAACGGACGGTTCGCCGGCGTCGGCGTTCTCGTCGTGCAGGCCGCCGTCGCGCAGCAGGAGGACGCGCAGACGGGTGGGTTCGGGCTCGTCACCGGGGTCGGCGAAGATGTCCCGCTCCGACTCCACGAGGCCGCCGTAGACCCCGTCGAGCAAGCCGACGCGACCTCGCCCGGCCTCGCCCAGAGAGCCCGCGACCACCGGGTAGCGCGCGTTCGCGGAGAGCATGTCACCGACCCGCCGCGCGGCCACCGTGGCCAGCGGAGACGAGCCCCACACGATCGGGACCGAGTTGGCCAGATCCAGGGCCAGCGCCTTGGCCGGGTTGACGAACGAGTCAGCACTGGGCCGGCAGCGCTCGGCGTCGGCGTCGAGGTGGGCCGCCGTCTCGGCGAAGTCGGCCTCGGCGATGCGGACGAGGCCCAGGGCACGGGCGGCCAGCAGCACGGGCACGGTCAGCGCCCACAAGCTCGCCCGGGCCGAGGTGCGTCGGGGCACCGGGACGAACGGCGCCCGGGCCCGCTCGGCCAACGCCTGCAGTTCCGAGTCGGGCGGCCCGATCGCGACCAGTCGGGCCCCGCGACGGCCGGCGGCGTCGGCCGCGGCGAGTGCCTCGGGGCTGCGGCCGGAGGCGGAGACAGCGATCACCGCGTCGGCGGCACCCACCCAGCCCGGGATGCCAGCACTGCGGTGGGCCAGGACGGGCACCGGGCAGCGCGGCCCCGCCACCGTCTCCAGCACGTCGCACGTGCGGGCGGCCGTCCCCACGCCGGCGACCACCACCGCACGGGGTCGACCCTCATCCGCGACCGCGCTGAGATTGGCCTCAGCCGCCAGCGCCGCCGACTCCCGCACCTGCGCGCCGGCGGAGGCGATCGAGCGGAGCATGCCCGACTTGTCGGCGCCGATCAGGCGGTCGGCGTCATTGAGCAGGGCCTCGTCGAGTTTCCTATTTCCGCGCAGCCAGCCCTTCCCGTTGACGGGCATCACTGTTATTCCACCACCTGCGGCGGCCCCGGTTGGGCAGAGCCGTGCGTGGGCGCGGTCAAGGCCTCGTCGAGCAGCAGTACCGGAATGCCGTCCCGGATCGGGAAGGCACGGCCGCACTCAGTGCAGGTCAGCGTCTGCGCGCCGGCGTCGTACGTCAATGGTGCGTGGTGCGTGTCCGGGCACGCCAGGATCTGCAGCAGGTGCTCATCCACCGTCGTCCTCCACTCGTCCCCGCGGGTCGCGCCGTTAACCGTAGCCCGGCTTCTCCAGCCGTATCGGGGCAGCCTAACTGCGGACGATCGCGAGGACCGCGTCGCGCAGCTCGGCCATGCGCTCGGCGGTGCGGCCTTCGACGTTGAGGCGTAGCAGCGGCTCGGTGTTCGACGGGCGCAGGTTCGCCCACGAGCCGTCCTCGAAGTCCAGGGTCAGGCCGTCGAGCGAGTCGACGTGTGCGTCCGGGAAGGCGGTGCGGACCTCGTCGAGCTTCGCCTGCTGGTCCTTCACCCGCGTGTTGATCTCACCCGACGCGTGGTAACGCTCATACGTGTGGACCAGCTCCGACAGCGGCCGGTCCTGGCCGCCGAGCGCGGCGAGCACGTGCATGGCGGCGAGCATCCCGGTGTCGGCGCCCCAGAAGTCGCGGAAGTAGTAGTGGGCGGAGTGCTCGCCTCCGAAGACCGCGCCCGTGCTGGCCATCTCCGCCTTGATGAACGAGTGGCCGACCCGGGACCGCACCGGGGTGCCGCCGTGCTCAGCCACGATCTCCGGCACCGCCCGCGAGGTGATCAGGTTGTGGATCACCGTGCCGCCCGGGTGGCGGTCCAGCTCTCGCGTTGCCACGAGCGCGGTGATCGCGCTCGGCGAGACCGGCTCGCCGTTGGCGTCGACCACGAAGCAGCGGTCCGCGTCGCCGTCGAAGGCGATGCCGAGGTCGGCCCGGTGCGCGACCACGGCCTGCTGCAGGTCGACGATGTTCTTGGGCTCGAGCGGGTTCGCCTCGTGGTTGGGGAACGACCCGTCCAGCTCGAAGTAGAGGGGCACGATCGTCAGCGGCAGCGCGGGCAGCACTGCGTCGCCCAGCACCGCGGGCACCGTGTAGCCGCCCATGCCGTTGCCGGCGTCAACGACGACCGTCAGGGGCCTGATCCCCGAGAGGTCCACGAGACTGCGCAGATGCGCCGCGTACTCGGCCAGCAGGTCCCGCGGCACCGCCGAGCCGGTTGGCTCGCCAAGCGGCTGGCTGCCATCCACAATGGCCTGTGCCCGGTCCCGGATCTCGGCGAGGCCGGTGTCCTGCCCGATGGGCTTGGCCCCGGCGCGGCAGAACTTCACACCGTTGTACTCGGCGGGGTTGTGGCTCGCGGTGAACATGGCCCCCGGCCGGTCGAGATGGCCCGACGCGAAGTACAGCAGGTCGGTCGAGCCGAGCCCGGCCTCGATCACGTCGGCTCCCTCCGCTCTGGCGCCGGCCCCGAAAGCCGCCGCCAACCCGGGCGAGGAATCGCGCATGTCATGGGCGGTCACGATCGTCTCGACCCGATCACCGTTCGCGCGCAGCGTCTGCACGAACGCCGCCCCCAGGGCGCGAGAGACCTCCTCGTTGACCTGGTCGGGGACGGTGCCCCGCACGTCGTATGCCTTCACGATCGCGTGCAGATCCGACATTCCGGACTCCTCGTACACCGACAAACCCCGATGGGGCTCAGCGTACCGATCCGTCGACGCGCCGGGCTGCGGACGCCACCGGCTCGCCGTAACGGGAGCACCGAAACGGAAACAGTTGCCATTTGACTTCTCCGCGACGGAAACAGTGGCCAAGATGCCTCTTGAACGCTGGTTCGTACGTCAACCCGGGAGGGCCTCCTGGCCGGCAAGGGCACCAAGCAGGCTAAGGACGACAAGCAGGTGCTTCGCAACGTCGTCGGAGGCGCGTACGTGGACACCGTTGACGGCGGCTACGCCGACCTCGTCGACCGGGTCACCGGAGAGGTCTTCGCCTCCGCTCCCGTCTCCGGCGCCCGGGACGTGGACCGTGCCTTCGCGGCCGCGGCCGAGGGGTTCGACGGGTGGCGCGACACCACCCCAGCCGAGCGGCAGCGCGCCCTCCTCAAGATCGCGGACGCCATCGAGGCGCGGGCCGACGATCTCCTCGACGCCGAGTGCCGCAACACGGGCAAGCCGCGCGGCCTGACCGCGAGCGAGGAACTGCCGCCCATGGTGGACCAGATCCGGTTCTTCGCCGGGGCGGCGCGGGTGCTCGAAGGGCGGTCCGCGGGCGAGTACATGGCGAACCACACGTCGTACGTGCGGCGCGAGCCGATCGGCGTCTGCGCCCAGCTCACGCCCTGGAACTACCCGATGATGATGGCGGTCTGGAAGCTCGCCCCGGCCCTGGCCGCCGGCAACGCCGTGGTGCTCAAGCCGTCCGACACCACGCCGCTGTCCACCTTGCTGCTCGCCGAGATCGCCGCCGAGTTCCTGCCCGCGGGGGTGCTCAACGTGGTCTGCGGCGACCGGGATACCGGCCGCGCCCTGGTCAACCACCCGACGCCCCAGCTCGGCTCCATCACCGGGTCGACCCGGGCCGGCCGCGAGGTCGCCGCGGCCGCGGCCCCCAACCTCAAGCGGACCCACCTGGAACTCGGCGGCAAGGCGCCGGTCATCGTCTTCGACGACGCGGACGTGGCGGCGGCAGCCGAGGGGATCGCGGTCGCCGGCTACTTCAACGCCGGTCAGGACTGCACCACGGCGACCCGCGTGCTGGCCGGACCGGGCGTCTACGAGGACTTCGTGGCGGCGCTGACCGAGCAGGCCCGGGGCACGAAGACCGGCGCACCCGACGACGAGGACGTCCTCTACGGGCCCCTGAACAACGCCAACCAGCTGGACCGGGTGAGTGGCTTCGTCGACCGGCTCCCCGACCACGCCTCGGCGCAGACCGGTGGGTCGCGGGTGGGTGCAAAGGGGTTCTTCTACGCCCCGACAGTGGTCGACGGCCTGCGGCAGGACGACGAGATCGTCCAGGACGAGGTGTTCGGACCGGTGATCACGGTGCAGCGCTTCACCGACGAGGCGGAGGCGGTGCGTTGGGCCAACGGTGTCCAGTATGGACTCGCCTCGTCCGTGTGGACCGGTGACCACGGGCGGGCCATGCGGGTGTCGCGAGCCCTGGACTTCGGTTGCGTCTGGGTCAACACGCACATCCCGCTCGTGGCCGAGATACCCCATGGTGGCTTCAAACAGTCCGGGTATGGCAGGGACCTGTCCATGTACGGCTTCGAGGACTACACCCGGGTCAAGCACGTCATGCACTTCCTGGGGACGGCATCATGAGGTCAGCGGACCTGCACAAGCGCCGGACCGCCGCCGTGGCCCGCGGCGTGGGCAGCACCATCTCGTCCTATGTGGACTTCGGCGCCGGAGCGACATTGACCGATGTGGACGGTCGCGAGTGGATCGACTTCGGGTCCGGCATAGCGGTGACGAGCGTCGGCCACGCGGCGCCCCGGGTGGTCGAGGCCGTGCGCGAGCAGGTCGCCCGGTTCACCCACACCTGTTTCATGGTCGCGCCGTACGAGTCCTATGTGGCCGTCTGCGAGCAGCTCAACGAGCTCACGCCGGGCCGCCACGAGAAGCGCTCGGCCCTGTTCAACTCCGGAGCCGAGGCGGTGGAGAACGCGGTGAAGGTCGCCCGGTACGCGACCGGGCGGCCCGCGGTGGTCGTGTTCGACCACGCCTACCACGGCCGGACGAACCTGACCATGGCGCTGACCGCGAAGAGCATGCCGTACAAGCACCGGTTCGGCCCGTTCGCGAGCGAGGTCTACCGGGTGCCCACGTCGTACCCGCTACGGGACGGCGGCCTGACCGGTGCGGCGGCGGCCGCCCGGGCGCTGGAGCAAGTGGAGAAGCAGGTCGGCCCGGACAACGTCGCCGCCGTCCTCATCGAGCCCATCTAGGGCGAGGGCGGCTTCGTGTGCCGGCCACCGGGTTCCTCCCCGCGCTGTCCCGGTGGTGCACCGACCACGGCGCCCTGCTCATGGCCGACGAGATCCAGACCGGCTTCTGTCGCACGGGCTCGTGGTTCGCGTGCGAGGACGAGGAGGTCGTGCCGGACCTCGTCACGACCGCGAAGGCGCTGGCCGGCGGGCTGCCCTTGGCCGGTGTCACCGGTCGCGCCGAGGTGGTGGACGCGGTCCACGTCGGCGGTCTGGGCGGAACGTACGGCGGCAACCCGGTGGCGTGCGCCGCTGCCCTCGCCTCGATCGAGACCATGCGCGAGCGTGATCTGAGCGCGGCCGCCCGGCACATCGCGTCGGTGATGCTGCCCCGACTGCGTTCGCTGGCCGCCGAGCACCCGGAGATCGGTGAGGTCCGCGGTCGCGGGGCGATGCTCGCGGTCGAGCTTGTCGACCCCCGACAGCCCGCGGGTCCGACCGGCCCGGCGCCCGACCCGGCCCGCACCCAAGCGGTCGCGGCCGCCTGCCACGCCGCCGGCCTGCTGGTGCTGACCTGCGGCACCCACGGCAACGTGCTCCGCTTCCTGCCGCCGCTGGTCATCGACGACGACACCCTCCACCGAGGCCTGGACATCCTCGCCGCCGCCTTCGCCTGACCGTACGGCCTACCTCCGCCAGCGACGCGACGCTTCCGCACGCCACGGTCTCCTACTGAAACCCTCGCAAGAGCGATGTTCCGCGACGGAAACCCTTGTCAACGGCCTCAGGATCTGCGACAAACGCAGTGCCACCCGACCCCTCCCGCCGTCAGGAGGATCGCACGCCATGGCACCGCTCGCACAACCGGGGCGCGGCATACGGAATCCGAAGGTTCGACCAGATCGCACCACGGCTTCAGTTGCCGCGCCCCGGCGCCATGCGTGAGGATTCCCAACCATGAGCGAACCGCTTCTGGACGCCGTGAACAAACAGATCATCGAGTTGCTTCAACGTGATGGTCGGCTGCCGTACGCCAGCATGGCCAAGATTGTCGGACTCTCCGAGGCCGCGGTGCGGCAGCGGGTCCAGCGACTGCTCGACCTCGGTGTGATGCAGATCGTCGCGGTCACCGACCCGCTCACGCTGGGCTACGCGCGCCAGGTGATGGTCGGGGTCACCGTCGAGGGCGACACGCGCCCGGTCGCGAAGGCCCTCTCCGAGATCCCGGCCGTCGACTACGTGGTGTTGTGCGCCGGCCGGTACGACATCCTCGCCGAGCTGGTGTGCACCGACGATGACCATCTGTTGACTCTCCTCAATGAGCAGATCCGATCGATCCCCGCAGTCATCGGCACCGAAACATTTCTCTATCTCAAGCTGGCCAAGCGGACCTACGCCTGGGGCACCAGATAACGAGGAGAACAACCGTAAGCAAGACCGCCAAGAAAACCCGCGAAGAAGACCGCGACCAGGGACGCGCCGCCCACCGCGGCCGGACCGTCGCTGGAGGCCGCAGCCAAGGACCACCTGTGGATGCACTTCACCCGCCTGTCGTCCTACGCGACGTCACCGGTGCCGGTCATCGTGCGGGGCGAGGGTCTGTACATCTACGACGTGCACGGAAGCGGTACCTGGACGGCCTGAGCGGCCTGTTAGCAGCGAATGCGGAACGCGTCGTCCTCGTGGTGCAGGCCGGGCACGGCCGTCGCGAACTGGCCGAGGCGCTCGCATTCTTTCCGCTGTGGTCCTACGCCCGCCCCAAGGCGATCGAGCTATCCGAACGCTGGCCGGCCTCGCCCCGGGTGACCTCGACCGGGTGTTCTTCACCAGCAGCGGGTCCGAGGCGGTGGAGTCGGCGTTCAAGCTGGCCCGGTCCTACTTCAAGCGCACCGAAGCCGACCAAGCACAAGGTGATCTCCCGGAACATCGCCTATCACGGTGCCTCGATGGGTGCGTTGTCGCTCACCGGCCTGCTCGGGATCAAGGCGGAGTTCGAGCCGCTCGTCCCGTCGGCCGTGAAGGTCCCCACCACCCTCTACCGCGCTCCGCCGCCGTCCACATCCTCCGCGATCGTGCCCCGTCCACATCCTCCGCGATCGTGGTCGTGGCAACGCGAGTCGATCTTCGATCACGTTGCCACGACCAAGATCGCGGAAGGGCTGGTGCCTCGCGGAGGGGCTAGCGCACCACGCGGAGATGGCCACGGCGGGTGCCCGGGCCCGTCGCCCGCACGGCAGGCCCGGGCGGCGCCTCCACACCGGGGGCGGGCCGGGCCTCGCCGACCGCCTCGGCCAGGGCGACGAGATCGTCCGGGACCGGCGGCGGCGGCACGAACTCGCCCTCGGGCCGGACCAGGTCCCACCCCCGCGGTGCGGTGGTCGACCGGGCATGGCCCTCACACAGGTCGTACGTGTGCGGCTCCGGGTAGGCGGCGAGGGGGCCGACCACAGCGGTCGAGTCGGCGTACACGTAGGTCAGCGTGGCCACGGCCGGCTTGGAGCATCCGTTACGAGAGCAGCGTCGGGGAGACCTCACCTGGGCCTGCCTTCCGTTCGCGATGGAGGGGTGCCACTCGCTCACAAGCCCCGAACGTAACGCCCCCGTGGCCAGCGGGGAACGGCGGGCCCCCGCGACACGCCGAGGCAGAAGATCAGCCGGCGCCCCGCCGATCAAGTTGTCTGTCGCCGACCGGAGATACGCTGGCTGGCATGACGCAGGACTCCCGCCCCGGCGATCTTGCGAGCCGAGCTTCCGAGCCACCTCGTCGACCCCGGATCCGCAGCGTCCGTGGGCCGGCGCGGCCGCAGCGACGCGACCGCCACGGTCGGGGGTTACGCGGCCGCCTCGTCCCGGCATCCGTGCCCCTGGCGCGCACCCGGGCGGAGATCTTCGACGATCTCGTCCTCGACTCGGTGGAGTCGTTGGAGCGACGCTACGGGCGGGAACTCGCCGATGTGGAGTTCGCGGTCGAGGATGTGCCGCCCGAGCTCAACGTCTACGACAGCGATGTGCTGGAGGACGGCGAGGTGCCGCTCGCGCGCCTGCAGCCCGCCCGGCCCGGCGAGACCGACACGCCGGCGCGGATCGTGCTCTACCGGCGCCCTCTGGAGCTGCGGGCCTCCCACCGCGATGACCTGGCCGACCTCGTGCATGACGTGATCATCGAGCAGGTGGCCAACCTGCTGGGCGTGGATCCCGACGACATCACCGACTAGCCCGACGCAACCGGAACCGCAACCCGATGGCAGGGGCTCGCAACCCGATGGCAGGAGCTTGACAGGCTCCTCCCCCTCCCATCGGTGGTCTATGCGGCGCGCCGCTTGAGCCGGCGCCGCTCGCGCTCGGAGAGGCCGCCCCAGATGCCAAACCGTTCGTCGTGCCCGAGCGCGTACTCCAAGCACTCGCTCTTGACCTCACACCGCGAGCAGATCCGCTTCGCCTCGCGGGTCGACCCGCCCTTCTCCGGGAAGAACGCCTCCGGGTCGGTCTGCGAGCACAGTGCCCGCTCCTGCCACTCCGGCGCGGTGCCGAGAAGGTCCAACACGATCAGATTGCCGCTCTCCATACCCTGCCTCCTTGCCGTGCGCCGGCAAGCACCGGTGCAACCCCCCAAGCGAAAGGCGAACTCCTGTGGTGCCTGTTCGCCGGAGCTCGGAACCCCGACGAGAACTTCCCCGATGGAATTACACGCATGTAGTACGCGGCCCGTCAAGCCGCACCTGAGAAATCACTCACCCGAACGGCGTGGCGTGCCGGGACGCGCGGGTGAATCAGGTACAGATCTGGATCATTCGGACCGAATGGTGCACAACCGCCCAGTGGGCTACGGGAAGGACGAAGCTCGGCCCGTTTGGACGGCCCCCCGGCCTCGTCCACGGCGCCCTCAGAACGGCCGCGCTGACTCTACCGACCCACCTACGTCAGCGGTAACGGGCAAAAGTGCGGTATCTCGTGTTACGCCGCAAAGGGTGAGCACACGTGGCCGACCGGCCAACGACTTCGGCCGATGGGTTGAGTTCGCGTCCACAAGGCATCCACAACCTTCACGGCGCCATCCACAGCATCATCCACAGCCCGTCGGCTTCAGCCCACGCCGACTCCGTGCGGACGCCGCGCCAGCGGCACGCCGTAGGTGGTCGTCCGCTCGCGGGCGGGTCGGCCGGCCGCGGCCGCGATGGCGCGCAGCTGCGCGACCGTACGGGCGGAGCCGTGCTCCGAGCCCGCCATCCGCGAGATCGTCTCTTCCATGAGCGTGCCGCCGAGGTCGTTGCAGCCACCTGCGAGCATCTCGAGCGTGCCCCGGTCCCCCAGCTTCACCCACGAGCACTGAATGTTGTCAATGCTCTGATGGAGCATCAGCCGCGCCATCGCGTGCACGACCCGGTTCTCCCGCCAGGTGGGCCCCGGCCGGGCCACCCCGGCGAGGTAGATCGGTGCGTTGTGGTGCACGAACGGCAGCGCCACGAACTCGGTGAACCCGCCCGTCTGCTCCTGGATACCGGCCAGCACCCGCAGGTGCTGCAACCAGTGGCGGGGGTGGTCGACATGGCCGAACATCATCGTCGCGCTGGAGCGGATGCCGAGCCGGTGCGCGGTGCCGACCACCTCGACCCAGGCCGAGGCCGGCAGCTTGCCCTTGGTGAGGACCCACCGCACGTCGTCGTCAAGGATCTCCGCGGCCGTCCCGGGGATGGTGTCCAGTCCGGCCTCGTGGAGCTCGGTCAGGAAGTCCGCGATCGACACCCCGGCCCGGGCCGACCCGGTGACGATCTCCATCGGTGAGAAGGCATGCACATGCATCGTCGGCACGCGCCGCTTCACCGCCCGCACCAGGTCGGCGTACGCGGTCACCGGCATGCCCGGGTCGATGCCGCCCTGCATGCACACCTCGGTCGCCCCATCCCGGAACGCCTCCTCGGCCCGGTCAGCCACCTGCTCGACCGAGAGGCGGTACGCGTCGGCGTCCCGCTCGCGCTGGGCGAAGGCGCAGAAGCGGCAGCCGACGTAGCAGACATTGGTGAAGTTGATGTTCCGGTTCACCACATAGGTGATGTCTTCGCCCACGGTGTCCCGGCGCAGGTCGTCCGCCAGACGGACGAGCGCGTCGAGCGCCGGACCGTCCGCATCGAACAGGGCCATCGCCGCCGACTCGTGCTCGGGCCGCAACAGGGCCGAGGGCCGCGACTCAGCCAGGCGCAGTGCCGCCGCCACTTCACTATCCACAGGGGACGCAGGCGACCGTACGGCTGGGGCTGACGAGGTCGTGCGGGCATGCTCGGCCACGCGGACCCAGTCCCCGTACACCGTGTCGAAGTCCGACCGCCGGTCGGTGCTCCGGCCGGTGGTATCGATCGTCGCGTGCAGATCTATGCGTCCACTCTCGACGGTGGCGTCGGGCTCCTGCCAGGGTAACCCTTGCGGCACAACGTCTTCGCGGGCGAGGCCCGTGGTGGGGTCGACCAGTGCCAGCAGGTGGGGAGCGATTCGGGGGTCCACCCATGCGGCCCCGTCGCGCCACGCGCGAACGTACTCGGGGTAGATGGTCAGCCGCTCGCGCAGGGTGAAGCCGGCCTGTGCACACAACCGCGCAAGTGCGTCGATCTGCGGCCAGGGGCGCTCCGGGTTGACGTGGTCGGGCGTGACCGGCGACACGCCGCCCCAGTCGTCGATACCGGCCCGCAGCAGCAGCCCTACCTCGGCCGCACCGACATCGGGTGCCTGGGTGGGGCAGGAGGGCCGGTATGGCGTTGCATCGGGTGCCTGGGTGGCGGAGGAGGGTCCGAACGGCGTGTCGCCGACGGTGCCCTCGGCCACGAGCAGGTTCGGCGGGGCCTGGATGCGGGCCTTCGGCCCCAGCACCAGCCGGGCCACCGCGACGGTCGCGGCAAGCTCCTCGACGGCGGCGTCCGGTGCCGCGCGCATCACGGTGTCGGGCTTCGCGCGGAAGTTCTGCACGATGATCTCCTGCAGGTGGCCGTACTCCCGGCCGATGCGCCGCAAAGCGTGCAGGGACTCGGCCCGCTCGGTGCGTGTCTCACCGATCCCGATCAATATCCCCGTGGTGAAGGGAACGCCGACGCGCCCCGCGTCCTCGAGCACCCGCAGCCGTACCTTGGGTTCCTTGTCCGGCGACCTGTAGTGCGGCTGCCCCGGCGTGGACCACAGCCGTTCCGACGTGGTCTCCAGCATCATCCCCATGCTCGGCGCCACCGGCCGCAGCCGGTGCAGGTCCGCCCAGGAGAGCACGCCCGGATTGAGGTGGGGCAGCAGGCCGGTCTCCTCCAGCACCGCCACGGCGCAGGCCCGCAGGTAGTCCAGTGTGGACGCGTAGCCCCGTTCGTCCAGCCAGTCCCGGGCCTGCGGCCACCGGTCCTCGGGGCGGTCGCCCAGCGTGAACAGCGCCTCTTTGCAGCCCTGAGCAGCCCCGGCGCGGGCGATCGCGAGCACCTCGTCGCGGTCCAGGTATGGCGCGGAGAGCTTGCCCGGCACGGTGGCGAACGTGCAGTAGTGGCACCGGTCCCGGCACAGCCGAGTCAGCGGGATGAACACCTTGCGCGAGTAGGTGACCACACCTGGCCGGCCGGCGGAGACGAGCCCCGCGTCACGTACCGAGGCGGCGGCGGTGAGGAGCTCGGTCAGGGCCTCGCCTCGCGCACCCAGCAGGACCGCTGACTCGGTGACATCGAGCGTGCGCCCCTCGGTCGCCCGCCGCAGGGCCCGCCGTACCGCGGCGGCGGTCTCAACCGCACCATCTGACACCTGCGAAGCGTACGCCGCGCCGGTCTGCGGCCGCGGCGACGGATCCGGCGGCCTATGCCTCCGGTGCGCCGCTGCCCGCGACCGGTGGCATCTGCCGGGTCGCCTCCGCGGCCGCGGGCGGCACCCGAACGGTCGCGTCGGGCGGCGGCGATCCCGCGGGCGGAGGCGGCACCCGTACGGTCGCGTCGGGCGGCGGCGATCCGGCGGGCGGCGCGGCGGCGCGCGGTGGCACGGCTGATGTCTCGGAGGTCGGAACCTCCGGCGGCGCGTCGTACCGCAGGTCGCTCGGCGCGGGTCCGTACGTGGGCCGCGGGTAGCTGGGCTGGCCAGGGTAGGGCCGGCCGTACACCGTGGGTCCGTAGCGGTACGCCGGGGCCGGTGGGTACATCTCCCGGAACACGCGGTAGACGACGGTGATCGCGATCGTCAGGAAGGCGAGCCATACCGCCCGGCCGAGCAGCCAGTTGAACGTGGACCGCACCGAGAAGACCCCGTAGGCGAAGCCTCCCAGGTAGGTGATCACACCGAACAAGGCGCTGACCGCGTACTGGACCAGGGCCGTGATGAGGATCGGGCGGGAATGGGGCAGCGCCGGCGAGACGTGCGTGGCGATCAGGACGGCGACCAGCGGCAGCGCGATCGCCACGGGCCCGGCGACGGTGCCGAAGACGGCCTCACTGCGAGCGCCGAACTGGCTGACCCAGCCACTCACGACGAAGATCAGGTCGCTCACGCCGAGAAACAGCAGGACTCCGTTGCCCGCCAGCAGCGCAGTGGCCGCGAGCTGTCGCATGCCCTCGGTCACTCGACGGCCGGGGGCGGTGTGGCTGGGTGACCCCGGCGTGCTCGACGCATCCGAAACGATGCCTGGTTCGCTCGAGTAGCTGCGTGAATAGGGGTCTGGGGGCGACGTCACGGCCAGCAGCGTAGCGGTCCGGGCGGCGGACGGCACGGCCGGTCGGTGCGCCCCGACATTCGCCAGGCGACTCCCCGGCGTTCGCCCCGACGCTCCTCACGTGGCGCCCCAGCTGCCGCCGGGCATTCGTCAGGCAACGCCCCGGCATTCGCCTGCGGGGCCGAGCGGGCAGGATGGGCGCATGCGCGATGAGCGGACTGACGGCGTCCGAAGGATCGTCGTGTTGGCCGGCGGGATCGGCGGGGCACGGTTCCTCCTCGGCGTGCGTGCCTGGGCGCGGCGCACCGGCGGTCGGGACGAGCCGCATGAGGTGACCGCCGTCGTGAACGTGGGCGACGACGTGACCCTGCACGGACTGCGGATCTGCCCCGACCTGGACAGCGTGATGTACACGCTGGGCGGTGGATCCGACCCCGAGCGTGGGTGGGGGCGGGCCAAGGAGACGTGGACGGTCAAAGAGGAGCTCGCCGCGTACGGGGCGGACCCGACCTGGTTCGGGCTCGGTGACCGGGACGTGGCGACCCACCTGGTGAGGACGCGGATGCTCGGCGCCGGCTACCCGCTGTCGGCCGTGACCGAGGCGCTGTGCGCGCGCTGGCAGCCGGGCGTACGGCTGCTGCCCGCCACCGACGACCGGGTGGAGACACACGTCGTGGTCGGTGATGGCGGAGCGGGGCCCGGGCGGGCGGCCGACCAGGAACGGCAGGTGCTGCACTTCCAGGAGTGGTGGGTGCGGCACCGAGGCGAGCTGCCGGCCCAGCGGTTCGTCTTCGTGGGCGCGGAGACCGCCGTGCCTGCCCCCGGCGTGCTGGACGCCCTGGCGGCGGCGGACGTGGTGCTGCTCGCGCCGAGCAACCCGGTCGTGAGCATCGCGCCGATCCTCGCCCTGCCCCCGCTGCGCGATGCCCTGGTCTCCGGCCGGGCGCCGGTCGTCGGTGTCTCCCCCATCATCGGCGGTTCTCCGGTGCGGGGGATGGCGGACAAGTGCCTGTCCGCGCTGGGGGTCGAGTGCAGCGCCGCCGGCGTGGGCGGGCTCTACGGGGCACGCGGTCGCGGGGGTGTGCTCGACGCATGGTTGGTCGACCCGGTCGACGGTGCGACCACAGTGGACGGTGTCTCGGTACGGGCCACTCCGTTGTGGATGACCGACGAGGAGGCCACCGAAGCGATCGTCACGGTGGCGCTGGAGGTGGCGCTTGACTTCTGAGACCCACGATTCGCCCCGCGAGCTCCGCGAGTTGCAGATCCTGCCGGTGACGGGGATCGGGCGCATCGAGCCCGGTGACGACCTCGCCGGTATCATCGCGGCCGCCGCACCATGGCTGCGCGACGGGGACGTGCTGGTCGTGACCAGCAAGATCGTGTCCAAGGCGGAGGGCCGGCTGGTCGAGGTGCCCGCCGAGGACGGCCCGGACCGGGAGGCGGCCCGGGAGGCGGCGCTGCGGGCGGAGACCGCCCGCGTCGTGGCGCAGCGCGGAGAGACCCGTATCGTCGCCACGCACCACGGCTTCGTCCTGGCCTCGGCAGGGATCGATGCCTCCAATGTGGACCGATCGCATCTCGTCCTGTTACCCAAGGATCCCGATGCGTCGGCGCGGTGGCTGCGTGCCGCCCTGGCCGAGCGGTACGACCGCCACGTGGCCGTGGTCATCTCCGACACGTTGGGCCGGCCGTGGCGCACCGGTCTGACCGACGTAGCGCTCGGTGCCGCCGGCATCGCCCCGATCCGGGACCATCGCGGGCAGACCGACCCGTACGGGAACGAGCTTCAGCTCACCCAGATGGCCGTCGCGGACGAGCTGGCCGCAGCCGCCGACCTCGTGAAGGGCAAGCTCGACGAGGTGCCGGTCGCCGTGGTGCGCGGCTACCTCGCCCCGACGCCGGGCGACGACGGGCCGGGCGCGGCGAGCATGGTCCGCGACTCGGCGACCGACCTGTTCTCGCTGGGCACGGCCGAGGCCCGCGCGGCCGGGATGGCCGACGCCGCCCGCCTGCCGAACTACGCGCCGTTCGCACCCGACCCGGCCCGTGGTGAGGTCCAGCTCGCCGACGAGCCGCCGGATCCCGAGATGCTCGCCGGCGCCTTGTCCGGGCTCCCCCTGGCGCCGTCCACTGTGGTGCGTCTCGTGGTCACTCGAGGACAGTCGACGGTGACCCTGCGGTGCAGCGCGTCCCGCGAGCCGGCACCGCTCGTGGCGCTGGGCATGGACGTGCACCGGCTGCGCACCGCGCTGGCCGCGGCGGGTCTGCTGACCTCGATCGTGTCGGTGGAGTTCGACGACGAGGACGACGCCGACACGGAGTCGGTCGCCATCGCCGTGGCGCGTCCAGCCGCGCAAGATCCAACTCTGCGGTGAGATTTCCGAGTTTTCTCGGAAATCTGACCGGTGAGCCGGTGAGCCGCCGGTGAGCCGGCGGTGAGCCGGTGAGGCGGTCAGAGCAGGTGTGAGTGGGAGCCGCCCCGCCGCTTGATCTCGTCCACGAGCGCCTTGATGTCCTGGGCGTGCTTACGGCTGCAGACAAGTACCGCGTCGGGGGTGTCGACCACGATGGCGTCCCGCAGCCCGAGCACCGCGACGGTCCGGCCCGACTGCGTCACCACGACGGACCCCGTGGTGTCGCGCAGCACCACCGACTCCGGGTCGGCCACGACGACGTTCCCGGAGTCGTCCGTACCGCCGAACTCCTCCTCGCCCAGCACCTCGCCGAGGGTGTGGAAGTCGCCGATGTCGGTCCAGCCGAAGTCGCCCGGAACGGTTCCCACCTTGCCGATGTCGGCCGCGCCCTCCATCACCGCATGGTCGACCGAGATCCGGGGCAGGCCGGGCCAGATGTCGCCGATCACCCGATCATGCTCGGCGGTGCCCCATGCGGCGGCGATCGCGGTCAGGCCCTCGTACAGCTCCGGCTGCTGGCGGGCGAGCTCCGCCAGGAAGGTCTCGACCCGCCACACGAACATGCTGGCGTTCCACAGGTACTGCCCCGACCGGAGGTACTCGGCCGCCACGTCGGCGGTCGGCTTCTCCCGGAACTCGGCGACGCGGACGATGCCGTCGGCCCAACCGGAGCCGGTCTCCCCGCCACAGCGCAGGTAGCCGTAACCGGTCTCCGGATGGGTCGGCGTGATGCCGACGGTCATGAGCAGGCCATGGCGGGCCCCGGTGATCGCGGTCCCGATCGCCTGCTGGAACACCTCCGGGCGGCGCACCAGGTGGTCGGCCGCGAAGGAGCCCATGATCGCGTCTGGGTCGCGCTGCGCGATCACGGCGGCGGCCAGCCCGATTGCCGCGCACGAGTCGCGCGGCGAGGGCTCGACGAGCAGGTTCTCGTCGGGCAGGCCGGGCAGTTGCCGCGCCACCGCCGCAGCGTGGGCGGCACCGGTCACCACGAACGTGCGGTGCGCCGGCGACAGCGGCGCAATGCGGGCCACGGTGGCCTGGAGCATCGACTGGGCGGGGCCGGTGAGCGCGTGCAGGAACTTCGGATGGCCGGCCCGGGACAGTGGCCACAGCCGGGTCCCACTCCCACCGGCGGGAATGACCGAGTACAGCGAGCCCGACGTCATCTCGCCATCATGCCCGACGAGCCGCCACGGAAACATCCACCCGAGCCAGCGAACCGAACACAGGAGCTTGTCGGGAAGATCACCCGGGGCCACCTCGACAAACAGCGCCAAACCACCCGTACGACCTGGTCAGCTCGCAACGGCTCGCGCCCCGGCCGCTCGGGACCAGGCCGCGAGATGGACATCGGCGCTGGTGTCCCAGGTGAACTCCTTGGCCCGCGCGACGCCAGCCGCGGACAGGGCGTGACGGCGCGGGGCGTCGTCGAGCAGCCGGGCCAGGTCCCGGGCGATCTCGTCGGGCTCCGGACCCGTGTAGGCGACCGCTTCGCCCCCGACCTCAGGCAGCGAGAGCCGGGGCGTGGTGAGGACCGGTGCTCCGCAGGCCATCGCCTCGAGCACGGGCAGGCCGAACCCCTCGCCGTACGAGGGGTAGGCGGCCACCAGCGCGCCGCCGAGGAACCCGGGGAGGTCGCCGAAGCGCAGGTACCCGGGACGAAGCAGGCGCAACTCCGGCGGCACCAACACGGCGGCCCGATCGATCTCGTCGTCGTGGCCCTGCCCGCCGGCCAGCACCAGCGCCGGCGGCTCCGCCCGCTCGCGGCACGCCAGCACCCAGCCACGGATGAGGTTCGGCACGTTCTTGCGCGGCTCCTTCGCGCCAAGGAACGCGACGTACGCGCGGTCGCCCAGACCGAGGCGCGCGCGTACCCGGGCCTTCTCCTCGTCGGTGGGCGCGTGGAAGGCGAGCGGGTCCACGCCGTGGTACGCCACGTCCACCCGGGCGGGGTCGGCATCGAGCAGCCGGATCAGCTCGTCGCGGGTCGCCTTGCTCGGCACGATCACCCGCTCCGCCCGGCGTAGGGACGTCTTGATCGCCGAACGGAAGAACGTACGCCGCGACTTGTCGTAGTGCTCCGGCTCGGTGAAGAAGGTTGCATCGTGCACCGTCACCGTGACCGGGCAGCTGGCCCGCAGCGGGCACGTGTAGTACGGCGAGTGCAGCACGTCGGCGTGGACCTGCTGGGCGATCATCGGCAGCCCGGTCTGCTCCCAGGCCAGGCGGGCCGGCCGGTGCGTGACCGCCGCGGGCGCGGGAACGACCTCGCCGTGCGGCAGCAGCCGCTCGTACCGTTCGACATCGGTGCGTTGACATACTACGGCGAGGTTGCCCTCCCGCAGCCCCAGCGCGCCCAGCAGGCCATCGACGTAACGCCCTACGCCGCCGCGGTCGGCCGGAACACCGGTCGCATCGACGAGGACACGCGGCGCACCGGGGTTCACCGGCCCACCACAATCGCGCGGCCCGGTCCGCTCCACGGTCGTTTGCGCTCGCTGCGATGCTCCCAAGACGCCGCGCAGACCCTCATGTCCGGAGCCTACGCCCGCGCCGCACCCCCGGAGGGCCCCCGACGCACCAGCCTCGGTCGCTATCGTGACTGGAGATGACCTCTGCAAATCCGCCCACGCTGGTGCACACGGTCACGGCAGCCATCGCCGCGCGGCCCGACCAGCCGTTGATCACCTTCTATGACGACGCGACCGGCGAGCGTACCGAGCTTTCCGGTGCCACGCTCGCGAACTGGGTGGCGAAGACGGCGAATCTACTGGTGGATGGCCTGAGCCTGGCACCCGGTGACGTTTGCGCGGTGCGCCTGCCGCCGCACTGGCAGACGGCCGGCGTCCTGCTCGGCTGCTGGGTCGCGGGGCTGACGGTCGACCTGATGGGCACGAGTGGGGCCGCGGTCGCGTTCGTGGCCGACCCCGTCGAGCCGCTACCATCGGCCGACGAGGTGTACGCGCTCGCCCTCGCCCCGTTCGGCCAGCCGTTCCGCTCCGGCCCACCACCGGGCACCCAGGACTTCGTCATCGAGATGCGCCCATACGGCGACCGCCTGCCGCCCCTGGCCACCCGCGCCGATCAGCCGGCGTTCACCGACGGCACGACCCACGCCGACCTCCTGACGACCCGGGTCGATGGCCGGCGGGTACTCATCGACGGCGACGAACACCCGGACCCGCGATCCTGGCTCGTCGCACCGCTGGTCGCGGGCGCGTCACTGGTGCTCTGTCGCCACCTCGACCCCACCCGCCTCGCCCACCGCCTCGCCACCGAACGCGCCGCCCCGTACCCATGATCGCGTTGATCTAGGGCTTCGCATCGTGGTTGGAGATCAACTAGCCATGCAAAGCCCTAGATCGACCGGATCATCGCGAGGCGGTCGGCGCGGTCGAGGGACCATCGGGTCAGCTGTATGACGCCGGTACGCAACGGTCTCACCGGTTCGAGCGCTCTCCGACCCACCCGCGGACGGTGCGCCATCAGCGAGAAAGGACGCCCGGACGATCATCGGTGGTCGCTGATGAGTGCCACCTACCCTCGGGACCGAGCCTACGATCGGAGCACATGAGCAGTGATGTGGCAACGGCGCGCGTCGATGTTTTTGTGGCCAGCAAGGACGATCTGACCGGTTTCGACCCCGTTGCGGGCCCCGCCGCGGCGGGCTGGCCCTCGTTGGACAGCACCGACTGGGCAACCGGCCTGGACCGGCTCGCCGCGGAGATTACCGATTCCGACATGTCCGACTTCAGCGACCATGAGCTCGTGTTCCCGGCTCGGGCAGCGGGCGACTGGGACGGTCCATGGCTGGTCCGGGTGCCCGACGACGTGGTGGACGCCCTCGCGGTGTTGAGCCGCGAGGAGATCGCGCGCTACGCGGACCGCGCGGCCCTCGACGAGGAGCAGACCGCCCGCACGCTTGCGCTGTGGGAGATGTGCCAACGGGCCCGGGGCGAGCGCTGCGACCTCTACCAGTGGTCCACCGACTGAAACCGACGGGCGCGGCACCCGACCACGGGTGACGGGGGAGGCGACCAAGGCCCGGAGCCGAACGGCTCCGGGCCTTAGCGCGCGCACCACCTGACCGTCGGTCGTCAGGGCGTCGGGTCGCTCGTCAGCGCTGCGTGGTGTCGCCGGGGCCGTACGTGTAGGCCGACGAGGGTGGCGTGTAGACGGGTGGTTCGTAGGTCGGCGTGGCCGACCCGAGGGTGCTGGAGGCGTAGCTCGGTGGCGGCGAGGCGGCGGTGTCGGCGTCGCCGTACGTAAGCGCGGCCGAGGGGGCGTACGTCGCGGGATCGTAGAGACCGGCGGCCTGGTCCGAGCCGCGCCAGCGCCGCGCGCTGACCACGGTCAGGATCAATGGGACGGCGAGCAGGGCAGTACCCATGCCGACCGGTCGGTGAAGGGCACCGTCCTCACCGAACAGGTCGGGCGGGATCAGCGACTCGAACCCGTCCCGGTCGAGCAGCGCATAGACAGTGACCCCGAGATAGACCAGACCCGCGATCAGCGGCCCGACGGGTGACAGGCGCACCATCACCAGCGCCGCGAAGAGCCCGCCGGCGAGGAGCCCGGCCCCCAGGCCCACGCCGGCGGCGGTGCCGAAGCCACGCGCATCCGCCAACCGCACGGCGCAGACCCCCGCGCCCGCGTAGATCAGTGGTGTCAGCACCAGAGCCAGCAACAGGCTCCACAGGTGACGCATCGGGCACCCTCTTTCGGTCCGCTGTCGTAGGCACCGTAGCGGGCCCCACCCGCCGGCACGTCAGGCAAACGGGGGATCCGCCGCGCCGCCGTGACCGGCGACGGCCACCGGGGCGGTGTCCCGCACCGCGGTGCCGGATATGTGGCCGACCACCATGGGTCGGCGCGGTCGGAGGGGGCAGGATGGGAGCGTGACTGCGGGCAGCGAGGCCGGTCCGGCCGGCGAGGTGCTCTGGACCCCGCCGGCCGACGTTCGCGAGCGCACCCGGCTCGGCGACTTCATGCGATATGTCGAGCGCACTCAAGGAATGTCATTCGCCGACTACGAGGCCCTGTGGCGGTGGTCGGTCACTGACCTGCCGGGGTTCTGGCAGGCGGTCTGGGATTACTTCGACATCGCGTCGGACACCCCGCCGACCTCGGTCGTCACGGAGGCGGCCCTGCCGGGGGCGCGGTGGTTCCTCGGCACCCGGATCAACTACGCCGAGCATGTGCTGCGCCCGCCTGGTTTCGACGAGGCTGTGCCTGACGGCGAGCCCGCCGTGCTCGCCTACTCCCAGACCCGGCCGCCGATCACGTTGACCGCCGCCGAGCTGCGCGAGGATGTCCGGCTCGTCCGGGCGGGGTTGCGTCGGCTCGGCGTGGGTGCCGGACACCGGGTCGCCGCGTACGCCCCGAACATTCCCGAGACCTACGTCATCATGCTCGCGGCGGCGAGCCTCGGCGCGGTGTTCTCCTCCTGCGCCCCGGAGTTCGGCACCCGCTCGGTGGTGGACCGGTGGCAGCAGATCGAGCCGACCGTCCTGTTCGCCGTGGATGGATATCGCTACGGGGACAAGGACGTCCCGCGCGCCACCGAGGTCGAGGAGATCCGGTCGGCACTGCCGTCGCTCACCCACGTGGTCTCACTCTCCTATCTGGACGCATCCGCTCCCCCGCCACCGTTTGCGTTGACGTGGGGCGAGCTCGCCGCCCCCACCGACGAGCCGATGGAGTTCGAGCGGGTGCCGTTCGACCATCCGCTGTACGTGCTCTACTCGTCGGGCACGACCGGGCTGCCGAAACCGATCGTGCACGGGCACGGCGGCATCCTGATCGAGCACCTCAAGACGCTGGCGCTGCAGAACGATCTCGGCCCCGGTGACCGGTTCTTCTGGTTCAGCACGACCGGCTGGATGATGTGGAACCTGCTCGTCTCCGGGCCGGCCGCCGGCGCGGCGGTCGTGCTGTTCGACGGCAACCCGGCCTATCCCGACCTGGGGGCCCTGTGGCGCCTGGCCGAGGAGGCCGGGATGACGTACTTCGGCACGTCGGCGCCGTTCCTGCTCGCCTGCCGCAAGGCTGGGCTCGAGCCGGGGAAGGTCGCCGACCTGTCCCGGCTGCGCGGGGTCGGCTCGACCGGTGCGCCGCTGCCGGCCGAGGGGTTCCGCTACGTCTACGAGTCGGTGAGCCCGACGGTGCAACTGCACTCGATCTCCGGCGGCACCGACGTCTGTACCGCGTTCGTGGGGGCGGCGCCGCTCGTACCGGTGCGGGCCGGTGAGATCTCGTGTCGCTACCTCGGTGCGGCCGTGGACTCCTTCGACGCGACCGGCAAGCCGGTCGTCGGGCAGCTCGGGGAGCTGGTCGTCACCGCGCCCATGCCATCGATGCCGGTCGGCTTCTGGAACGACCCCGACGGGGTCCGCTACCGTGAAGCATATTTCGACGTGTACCCCGGTGTATGGCGGCACGGTGACTGGATAACATTAACCGAGTACGGCTCGTGCATGATCACCGGCCGCTCGGACGCCACGCTCAACCGCGGCGGTGTTCGCCTGGGCACCAGCGAGTTCTACGCGGTGGTCGAGGGTCTGGACGAGGTTGTGGACTCGCTCGTGGTGCACCTCGAGGACACCAGCGGCGGGGCGGGCGAGCTGCTGCTGTTCGTGGTGCTCGCCGACGGCGTGGTGCTCGACGACGCCCTGCGCGCCCGGATCGCCGCCGCCCTGCGCACCTCGCTCTCGCCCAGGCACGTGCCCGACGAGATCTATCCGGTACGGGCGGTGCCCCGGACGCTGTCGGCCAAGAAGCTGGAGGTGCCGGTGAAACGGATCCTCACCGGCACGCCGGTCGCCCGGGCCGCCGCGAAGGGAGCGCTGGCCAACCCCGAGTCGCTGACCGCCTTCGTGGAGCTGGCCGCCGACCGCGCCGCCAGGAGATAGACGTCGCCGGTGTCACCGACGGGTCAGCTGGCCCAGGGCTCCGTGTCCGTACGAACGCGGGCCTCCCGTCGCGCCGACTCCTCGATGGCCAGACCGATCCGGTGGTCCTGGCACGCGTGCGCCAGCGGGTACGGCGCGGGTCCCTCGTCACGCGCCCAGGCGCCGGTCGCCTCGGCGATGGCGGCCACGGCGATGTCGTCCTCCGACAGCCCCGACCCGACGTACGGGTTCCGGTAGAGCACCTCGCCGTCGAAGCTGATGTGGTGCAGATCGCGGCCCCCGAGGTTCAGGTCGCGTCCGGTCTCCCGTCTGTCCAAGCTGGAACGTACCGGCGTCGCCGGATCGACCAGCCGGACCACGTCGTCGTCGACGATCTCGCCCCGACTGCCCCGGATGACGATCCGCCGCGCCCGCAACGGGTTCCACCACTGGTTGTCGGTGAAGTCGTACAGCGCGCAGCGGCCACCGCCGAAGTCGATGGTGGCGAGCGTGGTCCGCGTCGCGCGCGGGCTGTCGTCGCCGGTCCAGTCCCCACCACGCAGCGGATCGGCCAGCGGCGCCACGAACTCGCGCGCGCTCACCTCGGCCGGCTCGAACCCGACGCCGAGCAGCCCCCGGCACAACGACACCGCATGGTAGAGATGCGTCGATGAGACCTGCACGGAGGTCACCTCACCGATCGTGCCGGCGCGCAGCACCGCCTGCCGGGCCGCGTGCGCCGGCATCAGCAGGTACTGCTCGGCGACCTGCACGAGGCCGCTGCTGCCCACGTCGGACCATAGTGCGCGTAGTCCGTCCAGGTCGGGCGCGGGCGGCGTCTCGGCCAGCACCCTCACGCCGCGGGCTACCAGGTCGCGGGTGACCACGGGCGTGGCCGGCCAGGTGGTGGAGACGATGACGAAGTCCGGTCGCTCGTGCGCAAGAAGGTCGTCGATATTCAGGAATGCCGGTACGGCCGTCTCTGCCCTGATCTGCTCGGCCCGCTCGGCCGTGCGGGTCACGACGCCGACCGCCCGCAACTGGTCGGGCAGCACCCGGGCGAGCCTGATGAAGAACGACATGGTCCGCCAGCCGCTGCCGACGACGCCGAACGTGGTCACGGTGCTTCCTCCCGATGTCGCGGGCACACTACCGGCCGTTGGCCAGACGAACCAGCACCCGGGCGACGCGATTACCCACGCCGCCGAGGAACATCACCAGCATGCGCGGGGTCGCCTCGTCGATGGTCCGGTCCACCAGCAGCCGGGCCGGAGAGGGCCCAGCCCCGCGCATGGTCCGGTGGGCACCCCAGCGCAGCACGCGCAGCAGGGCCCGGGCGAGCGGGTGGTGCATGTCGGCGATCGGTGTGTTGACCGTGTAGGTACCGCGGGTGTCGCGGACGTTCTCCGGCAGGGGACTCCCGTAGAGCGCGGCGAAGTCCTCCCGGCCGAAGGCGGTCTCCGCGGTGATGGCGTGGTAAGCCGCCGGTCCCGGCTCGAGGTCCGTGACCGGCGGTGCCTCGACCGCGACCGTCACCACGGCTCGGATGTCGCGCGAGGATGCCCCGAGCCGGATCTCGAAGTCGCCCTTCTCCACCGTCCAGTCGTGGTGCGCCACGTCCCAGAAGGCGAACGCCCGCCGGTCGAGCGTGAGGGTGATCCGTTCGGATCCGCCAGGTTCCAGGTGGACCTTCGCGAAGCCCTTGAGTTCCTGGGCCGGCCGGAACACGGTCGAGGCGACGTCGTGGACGTAGACCTGCACCACCTCGCTGCCCGCGCGGTCGCCGGTATTCGTGACCGTCACCCCCACCTCGACCGTTCCCTCGCCAACGAATTCCATGCCCTCCTCCCCCACCCAGCCACCCGAGACGACATCGGCGGTGGCGTCGGACCAGGCGAAGCTGGTGTAGCTCAGGCCGTGCCCGAACGGGTAGGCCACGTCGACCCCGGCACTGTCGTAGTACCGGTACCCGACGTAGACGCTCTCCCGATACTCGGCCTGCCGCGGCCCGAACGGCATCCCGTGGGCCGGGTGGTCAGCCAGCCGGAGCGGGAGCGTCTCCGCCAAGCGGCCGCCGGGTTCGGAGCGTCCACACAGGACATCCGCGATCGCGCTGCCACCCGCCTGCCCGCCGAGGTAGCCGTGGACAATGGCGCTCACCATGTCCCGCCACGGCATGGCGACCGGCGCTCCGGCCGCGACCACGACGACGACTCGGGGGTGCCGCCGCGCCACCGCCTCGATCAGGGCGTCGTGGGCGGCGGGCAGGCGCAGGCTGGTCCGGTCCAGGCCCTCGACCTCGGAGCGCTCCGGGAGCCCGACGAAGATCAGCGCCACGTCGGCTTGTCCGGCCGTCTCGCATGCCCGGGTGATCAGATCCTCGTCCACATCGGACTCGTCCGCGTGGCGGTGGTAGCCGTCCGAGTACCGAACCCGGTCCGCTCCGAGCCGGGCCACGAGTGAGTCGCGCGCGTTGTCGATGCGGTGCGGAGTCAGGCCCGAACTGCCGGCGCCCTGGTACCGGGGCACGGTCGCGAAGGCGCCGAGCACCGCGACGGTCACCGGCCCCGCGAACGGCAGGACCCCACCGTCGTTGCGCAGCAGGACGGTGCCGGCCGCCGCGACGCGACGGGCGAGCGCGTGGTGTTCCTCGATGTCGTACGTGCCGCCCGTACGGGCCTGAGCCGTCCGCGCTACGAGGCCGAGCAGGGCGCCGGCGGCCCGGTCCAGGGCGGCGGCCGGCAGCGAGCCGTGGCCCCGCGCCCGGCTGACCTCCGGATCGTCGGCGCCGCGGACCCCGGGCATGGTCAGGTCGAGCCCGCTGGCGATGCTGGCGGCCCGGCCGTTGGTGGCGCCCCAGTCGGAGACCACCGCGCCGGTGAACCCCCACTCCTCCCGGAGGACGGTCGTGAGCAGCCACGGATGGTCGGCGCAGAAGCGTCCGTTGATCCGGTTGTAGGCGGCCATGACCGTGGCCGGCTGCTCCGACCGTACGGCGTGCTCGAAGCTGGCGAGGTAGATCTCCCGCAGCGCCCGCTCGTCGACGAGACTGTCCACACTGTACCGTCGCGCCTCGATGTTGTTGGCGGCGAAGTGTTTGAGCGATGCGCCGACCCCGGTGCTCTGCACGCCACGGATCCACGCGGCGGCGAGCCGGGCGGAGAGGAACGGGTCCTCGGAGAAGTACTCGAAGTTGCGGCCGCATAACGGGGTCCGCTTGATATTCGCGCCCGGGCCGAGCAGCACGCTGACGCCCTCGGCCCGGGCCTCGTGGCCGAGGGCGAGACCTACCTCCTCGACCAGGCGCGTGTCCCAGGTGGCGGCCAGGGCCGAAGCGGTGGGGAAGCACGTCGCCGGCACCGCCTGGGCGGAGAACTGCCTGGTGTCGGGCTGCTTGCGGAGGCCGTGCGGCCCGTCACACAGCCGGATCGCGGGGATACCGAGCCTCGGCACGCCACGGGTGAGCGAGTAGTCCTCACCGGCCGTGAGCGCGACCTTCTCCGCCTCGGTCAGCTGGGCCACCGCCGGCGTCGCGATCTCCACGCCACGACTCTGTCACACCGTGTTCGGCACCAGGGCGTCTCGAGCGGGCGGACCTACGCGAGTACACCCGCCAGTAGTTGCTTGGCCATGACGATGCGCTGGACCTGGTTGGTGCCCTCGTA
Source organism: Micromonosporaceae bacterium (assembly GCA_052038195.1). Taxonomy (GTDB): domain Bacteria; phylum Actinomycetota; class Actinomycetes; order Mycobacteriales; family Micromonosporaceae; genus DATBGZ01. The sequence continues at coordinate 25,876 of JBQGBY010000113.1, forward strand.
GATCTGGGTGATCTTGGCGTCGCGCATCAGGCGCTCAGCGGGGAAGTCCTTCGTGTAGCCGTATCCGCCGAGGATCTGCACGGCGTCCGTGGTGATCTCCATGGCGACGTCGGAGGCGTAGCACTTCGCGGCGGCACCGAAGTAGGTGAGATCTGCATCACCCCGCTCCGAGCGAGCCGCGGCGACGTAGGTGAGTTGGCGGGCGGCCTCGAGCTTCATGCCCATGTCGGCGAGCATGAACTGGATGCCCTGGAACTCCGCGATCGCCTTGCCGAACTGGGACCGCTCCTTCGCGTACTGCAGCGCGGCGTCCAGGGCACCCTGGGCAATGCCGACCGCCTGTGCGGCGATCGTCACCCGGGTGTGGTCGAGGGTCCGCATCGCGGTGGCGAAGCCGGTGTTCGGCTCACCGATCATCCGGTCGGCGCCCACGCGCACGTTGTCCAGATAGACCTCGCGGGTCGGGGAGCCCTTGATACCGAGCTTGCGCTCGGGGGCGCCGAAGCTCACCCCGGGGTCGGAGCGCTCGATGACGAAGGCGGAGATGCCACGGGCCCGCTCGCCCGGGGCGGTCAGGGCGAAGACCGTGTAGTAGTCGGAGACACCGGCGTTGGTGATCCACCGCTTGACCCCGTTGAGCACCCAACCGTCGCCGTCGGGTTCGGCCCGCGTGCGCAGGGCGGCCGCATCGCTGCCCGCCTCGGGTTCGGAGAGGCAGTACGAGAACATCGCATCGCCGCGGGCCACCGGCGGCAGGTAACGCTCGTTGAGCGACGACGAGCCGGCCAGCAGCAGGGGCAGCGTGCCGAGCTTGTTGACCGCGGGAATGAGCGACGTCGAGGCGCAGGCGCGGGCGACCTCCTCGATCACGATCGCCGTGGCGAGCGCGTCCGCCCCCGGCCCGCCGTACGCCTCAGGGATGTGCGGGGCGTGAAAGTCGGAGGCGCGCAGCGCGTCGTAGGACGCCTGCGGAAACTCCGCGGACTCGTCGACCGCGGCCGCGTTCGGGGCGATCTTGCTCGCGCACAGCTCGCGCACCGCTTCGCGGAGCGCGCGGTGTTCGGCCGGCAACTGGAAGTGCTCAAATGTTCGGCTCGCGAGCCCGCCGATGTGGTCATCCGCCATGCGGGGATTCTCCCAAGCGAACGTTCGGTATTACCAGCGGGTAGCATCCTCGGGTCGGTCGTTCACGAAAGGTCACCGGATGTCGGGGTTTCGAGAAGGTGGGCCGATCACCTTGGCCCGGTACCGTCCCGCCCCACGAGTCGCAGTTCTGACTTCGTCGAAGGTCCACGAGGTCCGGCCCGGGACAGGGACTATTCTCAGCCTCGCGCCGCGAGTACAAAGACAATGAGCGGAGACAGTGTGAACCTTCCTCAGCCCAACGTCACGCCGCAGCACCTGGTGCGCCCTCGTCTGAGCTTCATCGGCACCGGCTACCTCGGCTCCACGTACGCCATCTGCTTTGCCGAGCTCGGCTACGAAGTGCTCGGCGTCGACGTGGACGCCAAGAAGATCGCCAGCCTCTCGAACGGCGAGGTCCCGATCCACGAACCCGGACTGGACGAGATCCTGCACCGCAACGTCGCGGCCGGCCGGCTGCGCTTCACCACTGACTACACCGAGGCGGCCAGCTTCGGTGACGTGCACTTCATCTGCGTGGGCACCCCGCAGCGCGCCGACGGTCTGGGCGCCGACCTGGCCTACGTGGAGGCCTCGGTCACGTCGCTGGTGCCGCACCTGACCCGCAAGACCCTGATCGTGGGCAAGTCGACCGTCCCGGTCGGCACCGCGGCGTGGGTCGAGCAGCTCGTCGGCAAGCACGCGCCCGCCGGGGTCGAGGTCGAGGTCGCCTGGAGCCCCGAGTTCCTGCAGGAGGGACACGCGGTCGAGGACGTACTGCGCCCCAACCGCCTGGTGTTCGGTGTGCGCAGCCCGTGGGCTCAGGAGATGCTGCTCGCCTCGCACAAGGGTGTCTTCGACCTCGCCGCGACCGAGGACCGCGAGGTGCCGGTCGTAATGAGCGACTTCGCCACCGCCGAGCTGGTCAAGCACGCCGCGAACGCCTTCCTCGCCACAAAGATCTCGTTCATCAACGCGATGGCTGAGATCTGCGAGGCCTCCGGTGCCGACGTCAGCCAGCTGGCCCGCGCGATCGGCTACGACGACCGCATCGGCAAGAAGTTCCTCCGCGCGGGTGTGGGCTTCGGGGGTGCCTGCCTGCCCAAGGACATTCGCGCCTTCCAGGCCCGGGCCCAGGAGATCGGTGCGGGCGAGGCGCTGCGCTTCCTGCACGAGGTCGACCTGATCAACCAGCGGCGCCGCACGCGGGTCGTCCAGCTCGCGGGCGAGCTCCTGGACCGCCCTTACGGTCCCGCCGGCCCGGATCTCACCGGTCTGCGCATCGCCGTGCTGGGCGCGACGTTCAAGCCGGGCACCGACGACGTGCGCGACTCGCCTGCCCTCGCGATCACCCGCAAGCTCCACCGGCACGGTGCCCACGTCGCGCTCTACGACCCGAAGGGGATGGAGAACGCGCGGCTCGAGCAGCCCGACCTGGAGTACGCCGACAGCATGATCGGCGCGATCACCGACGCCGACCTGGTCTGCGTGCTGACCGCGTGGGAGGAGTTCCGTTACGCGGACCCGCATCACCTCGCCGCTTTGGTCCGGGGTCAGCGGGTGATCGACGGGCTGAACTGCCTCGACCAGCCACTGTGGACCGCCGCCGGCTGGGACTACCGCGGCATGGGCCGACCCGACCTGCCGGTGTAAGGAAGGGCACCTTCCTGACACCTGGGGTACACCAGGGGCACCTTCCTGACAGTGCCCGGCGCGCTACCGAGCCGGGAACCGCACGCGGTGGCACAGTGTTGGCGTGGACGCCTACCCCTGTCCCGCGTGCGGGGGCGTTGCCGAGGCGCCGACGGGCTGTCGGCGGTGCGGCCGCGCCCACGACCCGGAGGCGGCCGCGCTCGCGGAGCTGAACCGGCGCCTGGCCGGGCTGGACGAGCGCAACCGCCAGTTGGCCGCGGACCAGTCCGACCTGCGGGACGAGCGAGCCCAGCTCCAGGCCGAGGCGGAGACGTTGCGGGCGTCCCTGCGCCGCCAGCTCACGATCGAGGCGGGGGCCGGTCCGGCGGGCCGGGTGTCCGCCCAGGACACCCTCCCGGCCCGACCGGCACCACCCGCACCGGCACCGGCCGAAGTCGCACCGCCGGCCGAGGCGGCATCGCCGGCCGACCAGACCGTACGGACGCGACAAGCCGAGCCCGTACGGACCGTGCCCCACCCGCCCGAGCCGGACCCGACGCCGGTGAGGCCCACGCCACCGGGCCCCGCCGGCGTGCCGCGGCAGCGGGAAGCCCCGGAGCCGATCGCCGAGACCTCACCGCGGTCGGCCCGCAACACTCTGCTCACGCTCGGCGGGGTACTGCTCGGCATCGCCGCCGTCGTCGTGACCGGGCTCCTCTTCACCGCCGCCGCGACCGCCGGGCGGGCGGCGATCCTCGCGGTGGCGACGCTGATCGCGCTCACTGTGCCGCTGCTGCTCTCCCGGCGCACACTCACCGCGACCGCCGAGACCCTCGCCGGCTTCGGCCTGCTCGCCGTACTGCTCGATGGCTACGCCGCCTACAGCGTCGACATTCTCGGCCTAGGATCGACTTCTCTCACTCTCTATTCATCCGTCCTGTGTGGACTCGTCGCGGCCATCGCGGCCGCGTACCGCCTGGCGAGTCACCTGCGGGCCCCGCAGTACGCCACGCTGATCGCGGTCCAGCCCGTGTTCCCGTTGCTCGCCGCGCACCTGTCGTACGGCCGGGACGGATTCGCGGTGGTCTTCGCGGTCGTCGCCGCGCTCAACCTGAGCTCGGTCGAGATACTCGGTCGCGACCCGGCACGCGCGCTGTCGGCGGCTCTGCGCTGGGCCCGGTTGCCGGGTCTGGCCCCGGGTCCCGGTGGAGCAGCGTGGCCGCCCCGGCTGCGCGAGACCGCGTGGGTGTTCTTCGGTGCCACGCTCACCACCTCCACCGTGCTCGCCGTGGTCGGCCTGGTCCGGGCCCGCACCGATGCCGAAGCGTCGCGGTCGGCCCTCGTGCTGCTGCTGGCCGCGGCCGTCGGCGTCGCGGGTGGCCTGCTGGCACGCCGGCCTCCGCTCGGGCAGATCGCCGGCGGGGCGGCGGCGTTCGCGACGATCCTGGCGGTCAACCGCGTGAACGCACTGGCGCTGCCGAAGTACGCGCTGGTGCTCACGGCCGGCGTCGCCGCGGCGATCGCCCTGGGCTGCAACCTCCTGCCCCGGCGCGCCCGCGCGGGTCCACGCTGGGGCAGCCTGCTCGGCGCCGGCCTCACCGGCGTGCTCGTCGTTTCCACTGTGGCCGCCATCACCGTGGAGACGGTCGGGGCGAGCGTCACCCCCCGGGTCTGGGACGCCGACGTGGCCGCGTTCGCGGAGCGGGTGCGGGTCACCGGCGACCTCGCCGGCCAGGCTCCGGCCGCCGCCGCGCTGCTGGCCGTGCTGGCCGTGGCGGCGGTACCGCGCGGCTGGCGGGTGGACGCGCTCGTCGCCGGACTGGCGGTGGTGACGCTCGCGCTCCCAGGCACCGGAGCCGTCGCCTGGTGGGCCGTGCCAGTGCTCGGCTGGGGTGTGTCCACTGTGGCCCTTGCCCTGGCGGTGCCGGCACGAAAGGGGACGTCGGCGGTGATCCGGGCGGCGTCCGCCGGGGTGGTCGGCGCCGTCGCCGTCGCGTCGAGCCTCGCCCGGCCTGGGCTCACCGCCGTGGTCTGCGCCCTGGTCGCGCTCGTTGCGGCCGCTACGGGACTGTCGGTGGCTTTGGCGCGCGGCCGGATCGGGCCCTACGCCGACCGGGTCGCCGACGCCGCCGTCGGCGCCGGCGCCTGCACGCTGCCGGTCGCTGTTGGCACCGCGGCCCACCTCGCCGGCGCCCAGGGTACGGTCCTCGTCCCGGTCACGCTGCTCGCTACGGCTCTCGGGGTCGAGGCGGCGATGCTGGCCCAGGTCTCGACGTCGCTGGCCCGGGTCGGCAGCGCCGTCGGGGCGCTGGGCGCCTCGGCCGGAGCCGTGCTGGTCGCCGCGTTCGTGGACGGAGCGACCCCCGCCGATGTCGGGGTGGCGGTGCTGCTCGGCGTCGGGGCGGTGGTCGCCGTCAGTGCCGGCCGAGATCGGGGCGATCTAGGGATTCGCATGGTGGTTGAAGATCAATCCACGATGCCAAGCCCTAGATCGACTGCGCGGTGGCCGGTGCACAGCCGGACGATCGCGGCCGGGCTCGCCACGGCCGCCCTGGTGCTCGCGCTCGCGCGGGTCGGGGCGGTGGTCCTGCCGGGCATCGGGCTGGTCATGACCACGGCGATGGTGCTCGTGGTGGCGATCGGGGTCGCGGTCCTGCCCCGCGCCTGGCGGGCCGGACCCCGACTGGGCAGCGTCGCGGTCGGCGCGGGGGCAGTGGCCCTAGCCGCCGGAATCGCCGTAGTCGAGGCGGCCCGCACCTTGGCCGCGAGCACGCCCTACTGGCAGGCCGACCTCGAGGGATGGTCGCAGCGCGTCGGCTCGTTCGCTCCGTACGGCGCGGCGGTCCCGGTGAGCCTGCTGCTCGCCGCCGTCGCCGCGGTCGTGCTGTTGCCCCGACCCGCCAACGTCGACGTGTTCTTCGTCCTCGCGTGCTTCGCCGGCCTCGCCCTGCCCGCGGTCATCGCCGGACCGTGGTGGAGCGCGCCGCTGGTCGCGGGCGGCCTCGCCGCACTCGCCGGCGCCGCCGCCGCGGTGACGAACTCCGTGCCCTCCACCCCCACCCAGCCACCCGTCACGAACTTCGTGCCCTCCACCCCCACCCAGCCACCCGTAACGAACTCCACCCCCACCCAGCCACCCGTGACCCGATTGGCGGATCCGCCCGGCACCCACCGGCGCCGGCTCGCGCTCGCGGGTGTGCTCGCCCTCTACGCCGTCGCGGCTGGTGGCGTCACCCCGGCCGCCACCGGCGCCGTCCTGTTTGGAATCGTCGGGCTCGGGGTGATCGTGGCCGCCCTCGCCTCGGTCCGGCGCGAGGTACCGCCTTCGGTGCCGGGACTCGCCGCGGGCACGGCGATCGCCGCCGCGCCGGGGGCCGCCGCGAGCACCGCGATCGCGTTCGGCACCGACCGGGCCGAGGCGCTCGGCCTGGCGGTCGTGGTGTGCGCAGCGGGGGTGCTAGTGGTCGTCGGGCTGCGCCTCGCCGCCGCCAGTTGGGACGGGTACCCGGGCGCGGGCGTCGGAGTGGCGGCGGTCGTCATCGCCATCGCATCGGCGATACCCGATCCCAGCCGGGCCGGGGTGTGGGCGGCGGCCTGCGCCCTGCTGGCGACGATCGCCGCCGGGCACGCGCGCCCGCTGCCCCGCGATGACGACGACTCCAGCCGCACGCGCGTGGTCAGCGTGACGCTGGCGGCAACCGCGATACCGGTCAGCCTGTTCGCCGCCGCGATGAGCACGCCGGCCTGGGTCAGCGCCCTCGTCGGTCCCTATCGGACGCTGGAGCACGTCTGGGAGCCGGGCACGGTGCTGCCTGAGCCGACTGGAGCGTTCGAGGCGTTCGTCACGCTGCTGCTGCTCGCCCCGGCCAGCGGGGGCATGGCGCTAATCCTCGGCGGGCGGCGGTTCCTGCTCGCCGCGGTCCTTCCCCCGCTCGCCGCCGCGGCGGTGGTGCTGCCGGGTGCGCTGGGTGCGTCCCGCGACGCGGTCCCGTGGGTGGCGCTCGGCGTCGCGCTCGCCACCGGCCTCGGCGCGGCACTGTCCCGCCCGAGCCAACCGTCGGCCGCCACCTGGCTGCGCGCCACGGCGGGCGTGGTCTGCGCCCTCACCGGCGGGGCCGGGCTGGCCGGCAGCCTCGCCCGCCCCGGTACCACGCTGGCTGCGCTGGCCGTCCTCGGCGCCGGGGCGCTGACCGCCGCGTTGTTCGGCCGGGATCCGATCGTCCGCGCCGTCGCCTGGGTGGTCTTCGCAGCGGCCGGCTTCGCGTTGCCCCCCACCGCGGTTGCGGCCGGCGACGGCGAACTGCGCACCGGCGTCTTCGCGATGCTCGCCGTCTGCGCGGTACTGGTGGCGCTCGCCTGGCTGCTTGCCCGCCGGTCTGACCGGTACACCGACGCGACCGTCGTGGAGTTCGCCGCCATCCCGGGCGCCGGCGCGGCCCTCGCGCTGTCGTACGGCTCGATCCCGTACTGCGCCGCGGTGCTGTTCGTTGGGGGTGTGCTGATCGGTGGCGCGGCACTTCGGCCGGACCGGTCCGGACGTGACCGGGACTGGCTCGTACGGCTCGCGCTCGCCACCGAGCTCGCCGCCTGCTGGCTGCTGCTGTACGGAGTCCACATCGGACTGCCGGAGGCGTACACCCTGCCGTTCGCGGCGGCCGCCCTGATCGCTGGCGTGATCGAGCAGCGCCGCCGGCCGTACCTGTCGTCCTGGGTCGCCTACGGGCCAGCCCTGGCCGGCGCATTCCTGCCGAGCGTGGCGCTGATCCTGGCCCGCGACGACCCGGCGTGGCGTTGGGGCAGCGTCTTCCTGGCCGCGGTTGCCATCGTCATCGTGGGCTCCTGGCGCGGGTGGCGGGCCCCCGTGGTCACCGGGGGCGCGATCGCGGTGCTGGTCGCGATCGTCGAGATGGTCTGGCTGATCATCGACGGTCAGATCGCCGGCGCCTTCCTCGTCGGGCTCGCCGGGGCCACTCTCATCGTGTTCGGCGCCCTTGCCGAGCGCCGCCTCCGCCCGCGCTGACGCTCTCCCCCGCCGACCGGTCAGACTTCCGAGGAAACTCGGGATTCTCACCGCAGAGTTGGATCTTGGAGTTCGGTCGATAGGCTGGGCAGCGATGGACACCCGTACCGGCCTGCCGGTCGTCGGCATGGTCGGCGGCGGGCCGCTCACCCGCCTGATGACGCAGGCCGCCATCACGCTCGGTCTGTCGTTGCGCGTTTTCCCACCAGCCATCGAGGCCAGCCCGGCACCCGAGAACAACCCCGCACCCGAGAACAACCCGGCACCCGAGAACAGCCCGGCATCTGAGGACAGCCCGGCGCCCGGGAACCGCGACGACATCGACGCCTTGCTACGGTTCGCCGAGGAGTGCGACGTGGTGACCGTCGACCCCGAGCACGTGCCGCACAAGCGCATCGCCGCGCTCGCCACCCAGGGCGTCACCGTGTACCCGGGAGCGGATGCCGTCCGGCACGCCCAGGATCGGCGGGCGATGCGGGAGCGGCTGAGCGCGCTGGGAGTACTCACCGACGAGCGGGCGACGCCCGGGCGCGACCTGACGGCGCTGGTGACCCGCTCCCCCTGGGGCCAGGCGGCCGCGTACGCGGTCGTCCGGACCGAACGGCCGGAGGGCGACGGTGTCGAGGTGCTCGCTCCCGCTCCAGGGCTCGACGAGGACAAGGCGGCGCAGGCGCAGCAGCTCGCGATCCGGATCGCCATCGAGCTCGACGTCGTCGGAGTTCTGGCCGTCGAGCTGTCCGCCGACAGTGATAACGCCCTCGTCGTCAAGGGGCTCGCCCTGGGGCCCTGCGCAGCGGGGCACTGGACGATCGAGGGCGCGCAGACCTCTCAGTTCGAGCAGCAGCTACGCGCCGTGCTCGACTACCCGCTCGGCCAGACCGGGCTCACCGCACCAGCGGTCGCTACCGCAACCGTCCTCAGTAGACGGACGGATGGCATGGGCGTCGACGAGCGCCTGCATCACCTGTTCGCGGACGATCTCGGCGCCCGGGTCCACCTCTACGGCGAGCCGTTCCGGCCCGGGCGGGTGATCGGCCACGTGACGGTGCTCGGCGATGACCTGCGGCGGGTGCGCGAGCGCGCCCGCTGGGCCGCGCGCTGGCTCGCCGATGGACCGGCTCCCCAACCGAGGCCCGACACCGCAACCGAGGAGAGTACGCATGGGTGAACCAACCGTCGGCATCATCATGGGCAGCGACTCGGACTGGCCAACGATGCAGGCCGCCGCGGAGGCGCTCGACGAGTTCGAGGTGTCGCACGAGGCACGGGTGCTCTCCGCCCACCGCACGCCCGACGCGACGCTCGACTACAGCCGGCAGGCGGCGAGACGCGGGCTGCGGGTGATCATCGCCGGCGCGGGCGGCGCCGCCCACCTGCCCGGCGTGGTCGCGGCCGTCACCACGCTGCCGGTGATCGGCGTGCCGGTGCCGTTGAAACACCTCGACGGACTCGACTCACTCCTGTCGATCGTGCAGATGCCGGCGGGCATACCGGTGGCCACGGTGTCGGTGGGCGGCGCCCGCAATGCGGGTCTGCTGGCCGTACGGATTCTCGCCTCCGGCAACGCCGACCTGACCCGGCGGGTGACGGAGTTCCAGGAGCGGCTGGCCGCCGCCGTCGCCGCGAAGGACGCCGCGCTCGTCGCCCAACTCCGCCAGACGACGTGACTTTCGACCGATCAGCAGGACGGCGGTGGATGGCGCAGAATGAGGCCATGCACGCACACGTCGGTGACCGGCTCGTTCTCGAAGGGGTCCGCGTAGGGGACCGGCGACGGGTGGGCGTCATCGTGGCCTTGCGCCACGAGGACGGTACTCCGCCGTACGTGGTCCGCTGGCTGGACGACGGGCACGAGGGACTGATCTTCCCCGGGTCCGAAGCCCGCATCGAGCCGGCGCCGGAGACGAAGAGCTAACTCGAACTCAGCCGCGAGCGCGAGGAGCGAGCGCCAGCGAGCCCCGCCGTCGCCAGCAACGCTGCGCGGTTGCCCTACCGGTGGGACCTCTCACCGGCATGTCGGCTGCGGCGGACCGGAACCCTTGGGCACTGAGGACGCCCCGGGCTCCCCTCGGCTCCGACAGCCCCGATGGCCCCGCGACGCCCTGAAAGCGCCGGGACCCCCTGGGACCCCAGACCAACGGCCCGCGCGATCCGGGAAGATCGGCCCTGACCGGGGCGGGCGTCACGGGATGTGCTTGCACCACGCCGTCCGCCTCCGAACCGGGCGTCGCGCCGGCCCACGCTGCCCGCGCGGAGGAGCGGCACTGGCGAGCGGTCCCGCCCCCTGGGCACGGCAGGGGACGAGCCGCGTGGCGGGCAACCGTACGGATGCGGACGTACGGTTGCCCGCTCCCACCTCTGGGTACACACCGCGGTCAGCGGTCACTGTTACGTGGCTGTCACCGAAGTGTGGGGCGCCTGAGATGGTTGGTGGGAATTCTAGCCCGGTGCATGACGCCGCAGCCGAGGCGGACCGGCACGCGCGCCGGGGGGAGTGGCGAGCCGCGGAAGTCCACTGTGGACGCGCCATCTCCTCGGTCGAAGCCCTGCGGGAGCGCGAGCCGGACGAGCTCGTCCACGTGACCGACTTGGCCGAGTTGCGATACTTCCACGCTGAAATACTGCTCAACCTCAATCGGGTCCCCGAGGCCGCCCGCGAGGCGCGAGCGAGCCTGGAACTGTTCCGGGCCCTGGTGAGCATCGACCCGATCCACCTCGCCGACCGGGTCCGGGACGCCGAGAGCCGGCTGGGCGTCATCGAGGCCCTCGCCGCCGACCGGCGCGTCAAGGCGGCGGGCCGGGTGCCGATGGCCCGTTCCGTGGCCGAGTCCGACCCGAGCCCCGAACACGACCTCGACCTGGCCCGGCAACTGGCGCGGCGGGGGTTGGCCGAGTCGGGTGGCGCTGAGGCGTTGCCGTTTCTGACGGAGGCCGCGGCGATCTACGGGCGCCTGCGGCCGCTCGGCGAGGACGATCTGGACCTCTTCGCTGGCGCGTGCCTGCGGGCGGCCGAAGAACGCCTCGCGCGGGGCAGCCACGCCGAGGCGGCCGAGTTCGCCGGTGACGCGGCCCAGGCGTTCGGCGCGCTGGCGTTGCGGCACCCCGAGCGATACGACCGGCGCTGGTACGAGGCGCGCGAGTTGGCGGCCAACGCCCGGGCGCTGCTTACGTGACTCGATCCGCACCCGCTACGCTGTCGGGTGGATCGACGCTGACGGGAGGCGCCACATGACGCCCTGGGATATGGGCATGGGTCTGGGAGTGCTCAACCTGATCTTCAACCTCCTTCTGATCGCCCTGGTGGTCGGTGCCGTCGTGCTGGTGGTGCGGTCGGTCAGTCGGCCCAGCGCGCCGGTTCCCGGCCAGTCGCCGGCCGAGCAGATCCTGGCCGAGCGGTTTGCCCGGGGCGAGATCGATACCGCGGAGTATGACGCACGGCTGCGCACCCTGCGGGGCGAGTTGCCCACCCCGTAACAAGCGGGATCTACCTGTATGCCCGTCGGCCGGCTACCTTTGCCGCCTGCCGACGATCTACATGGACTGGTGTGGCGACGTCCTGTGCCGCTGAGACGACCGAGCAGGCCCCGACGCCGGGAGCCGGGAGCGGAGGCGGCGCAGCATTCGGGCGTCGGCGAACCCGACGGCGGCCGCGGCGGACTCGAGGGTGGCGCCCTGACCGATGAGATGCTCGGCGCGTTCGGCGCGGAGCGTCTGCTGGTAGCGCAGCGGGGTCAGGCCGGTGGTTCGCACGAAGAGCCGGGTCAGCGTGCGCTCACTGACCCCGCACTCGGCAGAAAGCGAGGGCAGCGGCAACGGCGTGGTGAACCGGGCATCGATGATGTCCTGGGCCCGGTGCACCACCTCCGAGAGGTGCCCGCGATGACGGAGCATCGCGCTGGCCTGCTGCTCGTCCCCGTTGCGCCGGCAGTACACCACCATCTCGCGGGCGACTTTGGCGGCGGCGGCGGCACCGTGCCGGGTCGCGACCAGGTGCAGCGCCAGATCGATGCCGCTGGCGATGCCCGCCGAAGTGACCACCGATGAGTCCACCACGTAGAGAACGTCGCGGACGACGTGGGCCGCCGGATAGCGGAGGGCCAGTTCGTCCTGCAGGTCGTGGTGGGTGGTGCAGCGCCGGCCGTCGAGCAGGCCGGCCCGGCCGAGCGCGTCCGCGCCGGCGCAGACGCTGGCCACCGTCCCGCCGATCTCGTGGTGCTCAGCCAGCCGGCGCAGGCTCCCCACCGTCAACCGGCCGGTGCCACGCAGGGTGGGCGAGCGCCAACCCGGCACGACCTCGAGGTCGGTGGGGTTGAGCGGCGGCCACACGAGCGCCGCCCGGACCGGCAGCCCCTGGGCGGTCGGCACCTCCTCCTGCTCCGCCACGTAATGAAGTTCGTACCGGTATCCATGGAGGGCCGCGGTGGCGAAGACCTGCGCCGGGCCGGCGAGGTCGAGCAGATGCACCTGCGGCACGAGCAGGAAGACGACCCGGGTCACGATCCGGTCAGGACCTCGGCGGGCCCGACCACCTCGGCGATGCTGGCGATGGTGGCAAACCGGCCGGCGAGCGCGTACTCGGTGCGGGTGATGATGTCCGCGACCGGCAGCGTCCGCGGGTCGGCGAGCAGCGCCTCCACGGTGAGGTCGGCCGGTGCCTCCCAATGCGGCGCCGGGAAGGTCGCCGTCGCCTCGGTCACGAAGGTCACGGCATAGCCGAGGTCGCTGGCCAGTCGGGCGGTCGGCTCGCAGCACTGCTCGGTGCGGATGCCGCACACTACGACGTGGCCGACCCCCCGCGACACGAGAAGTTCCTGCAGGTTCGTGGTGGTGAAGGCATTGTGCGACGTCTTTGTCAGCACCGGCTCGCCGTCGGCCGGCGCGAGCCCGTCCATCGGGCGCACATGGCCGCCCGCCGGGTCGAAGACCGTACCGGTGCCGGGTTCGGCGTGCAGAATCCAGACCACGACGTCGCCCCGGTGCCGGGCCCCGTCGACGAGGAGGTTGACGTCCTCGACGATGTCGGGGTTCGAGACGGCCTCCCAGAGCGGACGCCGGCGGAAGGACTCCTGGACGTCGATGACGATGAGTGCTGTGGTCATGCCCTCGATCCTGCCCGCGCGCCGCGTCCGCCGCCAGGCACGAATGCGCCCCGGGGCGGAACTATCCGGTCACCCCGTGACACACCGCGTTCGGGCGTTACGGACCCGCGGGCGGAGTGCGGTTGAACCGGTCTGGGAGAGTGGCGGGGCATTGCCAGGTGAGTGGCCAGGTGATTCCGCTCCGCATTCGTCTATCGCACAGGCCGGGTGAATCGTGAGACAGGCGTACAGGTGTGAGCTCAACAGGCTCTTCTCGGACCGGGCACAGTATGTCATCCCGCCCTTCCAACGCAATTACATCTGGACCCGGAGCAAATGGGACGGACTCTGGTCCGACATCCTCGAGTGCGACGCGCGCCCGGACCGCGGCGGCCACTTCTTCGGCGTCGTCGTGCTGCAGGACGAGGCCGTGGAGGCGAACCAGCCGAAGCTCTTCTTCGTCGTAGACGGCCAGCAACGGCTGACGACCATCCAGATCGTCCTCGCCGTGATCAGGGCCGCCGCCCAGAGCAAGGGACTGCAGGACCTCGCCGACCGCACCACCGACCTGACCTACCTCTCGGCCAAGGGTGAGCCGAAGCTGGTGACCTCGCTCGCCGATCTCGACGGGTTCGCGATGGCCATCGGCGGCGGGGTGCCCGCGGCGAAGGCCAAGGACGAGTCGACGCCCGTGCAGGCGTACCGGCACTTCTCGGAGAGCCTGGCCGCCTACCTCGACGCCCGGCCGGATCCGGCCGCCGCCCTGACCAGGCTGCTCGACACCATCGTCAAACGCCTGTACGTGGTGGTGGCTGATCTCAGCGAGTCCGACGACCCGCAGGCCATCTACGAGCGGCTCAACTCCGCGGGCGAGCCGCTGCGCGCGTCAGAACTCATCCGCAACCACATCCTGCACCGCTGCCAGAAGCACGACATCCCCATCAAGGACGCGTACGCCGAGTACTGGGAGAACCTGGACGACGGTGGTTGGTACGTCCAGGCACCAGGCAGCACCGAGGCCTATATTGACATCTTCTTACGGAGCTATCTGATCCTCGAAACCCGGGAACGCGTCTCCGAGCGGCAACTGTTCCCGCCCTTCCGGGAGTACGTGGCGGGCAACGACGACGACCTTCGCGGGATGCTCGCGCGCATCGTCACCTCGGCCCGACTGTTCTGGACAATCCGGACCGGTAGCGGGCTCGAGCCGCGGGAGCGGCAGTTCGTCGATCGCATGCGGGCCACCGGAATCTACGCGTTCATGCCGGTGGTCATGCACCTGTTCGATGCCTACCCGGCCGCCCAGCGCCGCGACGCGCTCGAGGTGCTCGAGTCATACCTGCTGCGCCGGGTGATCTGTAAGTCACCCAGCAGCAGCTACAGCGGCATGGTCGCGCCCCTGTTGCGCGCGCTGACCCCGGCGGTCGACCCCGGGGCCGTCGTGTACGAGTACTTCTCGCGGAAGGTGGCCGGCTGGCCCGCCGACGGTCAAGTCAAGGCCGCGATGCGCACGTGGAACGCCTACGACGGCAAGCGGAAGCTGCTCGCCAAGGAACTGCTCCTGCTGGCGGAGCGCCAGTACTCCGGCCGCCACGCCGAGCCGATGGAGTTCGGCCCGCATGACTTGACCGTGGAGCACCTCATGCCCCAGAACTGGCGGGAGGAGGACTGGCCGACGCGCGCAGCGGCGCCCGCGCCCGCGAACCAGGAGCGGGGGATACGAGCGAGGGTGATCCACACACTCGGCAACCTGACGGTGGTGACTGAGGACCTGAACAGCTTCCTGGGCAACCGCCCATGGGCCGAGAAGTACCCGATCCTGACCACCAGCAGCCGGCTGCGCATCAACCAGGTGGTACCGGCCGAGTTCGCCAGCACAACGCACATACGAACGCGGGGCGAGTTTCTGGCGGAACTCATCGTGGCGGCGCTGCGGTCGCCGCGAAGCGCCGGCACGACCCCGGCCGGACCTCGTACCGGACCGCCTGGCCTGGCCGCGGCCGACGGCGGCGGCCCGGACGAGGACGTCGCCGAGCTCTCCGAGGCGGCCGCGGACCTCGTCGATGACGAGGACGACGACACGGACGACGATACGGACGACGACACGGCCGGAGACTACGGGGACGAGGCGACGGTCGACGACGCGCTCGGCGAAGCGGCGACCCGCGACGGCCGGCCCGCTGGCGACGAGTCGGCGGCGCTGGCGTCGACCTCGCTCGCCATGCGTGTCCAGGCCGCGCTGAGCGGGGCCGGCGGTGGTCCCCTGACCTACATCGAGATCGCGGAGGCGACGGGCCTACGGCGCCGGGTTGTCAAGTGGCGCCTCACGAAGCGGTCGATCAGCAAGGTGGCGACCACGACCAAGGACGGACTGATCGCCGGGGTGCTCAAGAGTCACTGACCGGCGGCCTGCTCACGGCGACGCCGGGCCGGGCGGCCTACCCGGGTTGCCCGCCGGAGAGGTCGACCAGCCAGTCGCGAGTGGCCCGGCTGACCCGGGCCGGCACTCCGAGGTCGTCGAGCAACTGGGCCGCCGCCTCCATCTCGTGCACCCGGCGCACGGCGTGCCGGCGCGAGCCCTCGACCAGTCGATCCACAGTGGACTCGTCCGCGCGCGTCAGCTCACCGACGATGTGGCCGCGCAGCCACTCCTCCAGGCCGACCTCCCGGGCCGCGGCCAGGGCCTCGATCAGCGCGGCGGCCAGACCCTTGTAGAAGACACTGCGCAGCAGCTTGTGCGTCGCCGCGGCCCCGATCGGTCCCTCGATGACGTCGATGTTCGCCCCGTAGGGCCGCAGCGAGCGCCCGTACGCCTGCGCGTCCGGGCCACTCGCAGTCATCGGCGTGGCCAGCCCGCGCGGCGGGACCGGCCCCATGATCGCAACGTCGACGACGCGGACGCGCTCACCGGCGGCCTGCGCCACGGCTTGCTTGCGCGACGGCGCCGCCGTGTTCAGTTCCGCCCAGATCGTTCCGGCGCTGCACCCGGGCAGCCCTTGGGCAAGGGCGTCGAGGGCGTCGGCGGCGCTGTTGACGCTGAGCACCACGGCGGCCCCCCGGCAGGCCTGCGCAGCATCCCCGGCATTGACCACGGCGCCGGTCGCGGTGACCCGGGGATCGTAGCCGCGGACCAGCGCGCCCGCACGCGCAAGATCGGCGGCTAGGAGCGAACCGGCCTCACCCAGGCCGAGCACCGCGACGGTCAGCGGTGCGCTGGTCATTGCCCGTTCCGGCTGGGCCCGTTCCCGCTGGGCCCACTCACGCGAGGCCGATCCCCTCGAGCCCCCGTAGCGCCTCGATGACACTCGCGATGTGCTCGCGCATCGCCACCTCCGCCGCCTCCGGGTCCCGGGCCCGGATCGCAGCGATGATGCGCTGGTGCTGCGGCAGGGAGACGGCGGGGCGACCGGGCAACAGCGAGAGCGCGAACTGGTGCCGCACCAACTGACCCCGCATCGTCTCGATGATCGTGTCGGCGGTGCGGTGAGCCGCGACCTGCCGGATGTAGGCATGCAGGCGTCGGTTCAGGTCGCTGTAGCGACGGAACTCGCCGGCGGCCACGGCTCGTTCCATCAACAGCCCGATCTCATCCAGTTCGCTGCACTGCTCTTCGGTCACGAGCTTCGCGGCGCGCGCGGCGACGAGCCCCTCGACCACCATGCGGACCTCGGAGATCTCGATGGCCTCGTCGACCGAGACCTTGCGCACGTGGGCGCCCTTGTTCCGCCGGACCTCGACCAACCCCTCGGCGGCGAGGTCCTGCAGTGCGGTCCGCACCGTGAACCGACTGGCGCCGAACCGCTCGCACAGCGTGGCCTCCACCAGACGCTCACCCGGCAGGAACTCACCGGCGAGGATCGACTTGCGGAGCGCGTCGCGGGCGGCTCCCGCACCGGCGCCGTCCGTGGACCTCGTCGGCCGCGGAACCGTGCGTCGCGGCCGGACGGCAGCGTCCTGGTGCTCGGCGGGCACGCGCCACACTCCTCGGTCGCGGTGGACTGGCTGGCAGCCCAGCATATCATCGGAGAGGATTGTCAACACTTGCCCGGGCGGCCGCGGCCGCGTAGGTTGCCGTTCGTCACCGTCGAGATCAAGGGCAAGCAGCACAACCGATCGCGGAGAGCCAAGGATCGTCGTCGAAATTGTCGACAGCTTGGTTGGGTTGGTAACGGCGGTCGCCCCCACCGGCGGCGGGCGCCGGGGGCCGGGTGGTCTTCTGTGATCGCGTGGAGGGCGACTGTAGGAATGCGGTCTGGTCGATGGCGCGGCGGTCCGGTGACGCTCATGGATCTGGATACGGGATGCGGGCGGCCGGTCGGCGCAGGGCTCGGCGTCGTCGCTTGGTGGCACCGACCGTTCGCCCAGCGAACGAACGTCGCGAATGCGTAACACTGTTCCTGCAAATCGAAATGTGCTCGTCAACCCGTTGACGACCACGGTAAACAGCAATACGTTCACCACAAGAACGATCGTGCGGGATACGAACAGCCTGCACCGTCCCTGTCCCTGATCCTCAAGCGATGGAGTACCCCCGATGACCATGCGAAGGCTTTCGGCGCTCCTCGTCGGCGCCACGCTCCTGATATCGGCCGCCGCGTGCGGCGGCGAAGAGACCCCGGGTCCCAGTACCTCCGGCACGGCCGACCCGACCCTGTCCCTTCCGTCCGAACCGGACGACGTCATCGCCGAAGTCATCCCGATCGGCGACGTGGCGCCGATCTATCTCGGCAAGGAGAAGGGCTTCTTCGACGAGATGATGATCAACCTCACGCTCGACACCGCCGCGGGTGGCGCAAATATCATCCCGGGTGTGGCCGCGGGCCAGTTCCAGTTCGGCATCAGCAACGTCCCGTCGGTGCTGATCGCGCAGACGAGCGACGTGCCGATCAAGGTGATCGCGCCGGGCAGCGGCGTCGCCGAGCCCGGAGCGGACTTCAACGGGTTCGTGGTCAAGGACCCGGCGTACACCAGCCCTGCGGACCTGGCGGGCAAGACGGTCGCCGCGAACACTCTGAAGGGCATCGTCGAGCTGGGGATCCGGAAGCTGGTCGACGAGGACGGGGGAGACGGCAAGTCCGTGAACGTCGTCGCCGTTCCCTTCCCTGACATGATCGCGGCGCTGGACACTGGCCAGGTCGACGCCATCTTCGTGGTCGAGCCGTTCCTCTCGGCGGCGCTCGCGAAGGGATGGACGGTGATTGGCGACCTCGCCCAGCTTGACCCGGACATGCTCGTTTCGGTGTACATCACCTCGACCCAGCTCGCCGAGAGCGACCCCAACCTGGTGGCCCGCTTCCAGGCGGCCCTCAAGAAGTCACATGAGTACGCGCAGGCGAACCCGGACGAGGCTCGCGACGCCGTGGGTCTCTACACCCAGATTCCCGAGGAAGTCCGTGACGGGATGACGCTGACGTCGTGGCCATCCGAGATCAATGTGGATTCGCTCGACTACCTCGCGGACCTGATCGTCGAGTACGGCATGACCACCGAGCGGCCCGACGTGTCCGCCGTCCTCCCGTGAATCAACTCGCTGCAGTCCTGGGCAGGGTCGGCCGCTGGCCGGCCCTGCTCGGGGTGTTCGGCCTGATCGCCTTCGGCGGACTGCTCGAGGTCCTGCCGCGCGTCGGCGTGCTGCCGGCCGAGTACTTCCCGCCGTCCAGCCGGATCGCCGCGGCTTTGGGGAAGGAGATCGGCCGGCCGGCGTTCCGCACGGCGCTCGGCGACACGCTGGTCACCTGGCTGACCGGCCTGGCGATCGCGGTCGCCGCCGCCGTGGTCGTCGGCGTGATCATCGGCTCCATGCGGCTCCTGCGCGAGCTGACGGCGTCGAGCATCGAGTTCCTGCGGCCGATTCCCTCCGTCGCGCTGATCCCGGGCCTGGTCGTCCTGCTGCACAAGGAGCAGGCGACGCTCGCGATCGTCATCTACGCATCGTTCTGGCAGATGCTGATTCAGGTGCTCTACGGCGTCGCCGACGTCGACCCGGTCGCCCGGGACACGGCCCGCTCGTACCGTCTCGGCGTGCTGCGCCGGGTCCGCTACGTGGTCTGGCCGACAGCGCTGCCCTACGTGCTGACCGGCCTGCGCCTCGCCGCGGCCGTGGCACTGATCCTGACTGTCACCGGCGAGCTGATCATCGGCAGCCCGGGACTGGGTGAGCGGATCAACCTCGCGTACACCGCCCTCGACGCGCCGGCCATGTACGCGCTGATCGTGGTGACCGGGCTGATCGGCGTCGTCGCCAACACGGTGACCCGCGCCGCCGAGCGCCGGGTCCTGCGATGGCACCCGTCGGTGCGAGGGGAGATCCCTGTATGACCAACGTTCTGAAGCGCGCGTTCTTCGTGCTGGCGCTGCCGGTGACCGCCTTCGTCGTGCTCTGGTTGTTCAGCGAGCAGATCCGGGACTTCGTGGTTCCCGCGCAGAAGCGGTTCTTCGCGCCGACGCTGCAGAAGGTCCTCGATGTCTTCCCCGAGACATGGTTGCTGGAGCGCGAAACCCCCGCGGGGACGCTTCCGTCCCGGCTCGTCCATGACGTCGTGCCGAGCCTGATCCGGCTCGCCGAGGGCTACACCCTGGCGCTGCTGATCGGGATCGGCCTGGGCGTGGCGATCGGTTCGAGCCGCCCGCTGCGCTCGCTGGTGGAGCCAGTGCTGGAGTTCCTCCGCGCGATCCCGCCGCCGGCGCTGGTGCCGATCCTGTTCCTGCTGGCCGGCATCGGCAGCACGACGAAGATTCTCGTCATCATCTCAGGCTGCGTCTGGCCGATCCTGCTCAACACCGTCGAGGGCGTACGGGGGGTCGACCCGACGCTCGACGACACGTGTCGCAGCTACCGGATCGGTGGACTACATCGCCTGCGTACGTTCGTCCTCCGCTCGGCGAGCCCGCAGATCGTGACGGGCGCCCGCCAGGCACTCTCGGTCGGCATCATCCTCATGGTGATCAGCGAGCTGAAGGCCTCGACCGAGGGCCTGGGCCACTCCATCCAGGAGTTCACGGAAGGGTTCCAATACCCGCAGATGTGGGCTGGCGTACTGCTGCTCGGCCTCATCGGCGTGCTGCTGTCCCTGCTCTTCCGGTTTGTCGAGAGTCGGGTGCTGGCGTGGTACCACGGCCTACGTGCGGCCGAGCGGGCCGCGGGCTAGAGTCCTGAGCAGATAAGGAGAATCGCGTGCTGAAGGTCCAGTCGCTGCGGAAGATCTATGACGGTCACGGCCGTCAGGTCGAGGCGCTGCGCGACATAACCTTCGAGGTCAAGCCGGGCGAGTTCGTCTGCGTCGTGGGGCCGTCGGGGTGCGGGAAGACGACCATCCTGCGACTCATCGGCGGCTTGATCGCTCCGTCCTCGGGCGAGGTCAGCGTCGAGGGCCGGCCTGTCTCCGGGCCGCCCGACGGGCTCGCGATCGTCTTCCAGGAGTACGGCCGCAGCCTGTTTCCGTGGCTGCGCGTGAACGCGAACGTCGAGCTCCCGCTCAAGGCCAAGGGCCTGGCCAAGCCGGAGCGGGCCGAGCTCGTCCGGGAGTCGCTGGCCGCAGTGGGGCTGTCTGACGCCGCGACGGCGTACCCGTGGCAACTCTCGGGCGGTATGCAGCAGCGGGTGGCTATCGCCCGCGCGATCGCCTTTCAGCCTCGCGTACTGCTCATGGACGAGCCCTTCGCCGCAGTCGACGCTCAGACCCGGGCGGACCTGGAGGACCTCGTACGGTCGGTCTGGCAGCGGTTCGGCATGACCCTGCTCTTCGTCACTCACGATATCGACGAGTCTGTCTATCTAGCCGAGCGCGTCATCATCCTCTCCTCCTCGCCCACCATCGTCCTCGAGGACCTCGCCGTCGGCCTGCCCGCCGAGCGCGACCAACTCGAGACCCGGTCCGACCCCCGATTCGTGGAACTGCGCCACCACGTCTACGCACAGGTTCAGGCGGCGAAGAAGCAGTCTGCGGCGAAGAGTCTTGCCTGACCGGCTTCGACGGGACATCGGCTGGCTGCTCGTAATCGTCCTCGTCTCCCTCAACCTGCGCGCGGTCCTCGCCTCCGTCCCGCCACTCGCGGTCGACCTCAGCGCCGATCTGCATCTCGGTGGCGTCGCCACCGGTGCGCTCACGACGGTGCCGGTCCTGTGCATGGGCTTGTTCGCGCCGGTCGCGGCCACGGCCACCCGGTGGTGGCGTGAGTCCACTGTGCTCAGTGCCGGACTGGTGCTCATCCTGGTTGGTGGGAGCCTGCGCAGCCTCGGCGGGGCTACCGGGCTGTACGCGGCCACGGCGTTGGCCGGGATCGGCATTGCGGTGGTGGGCACGCTCCTGCCCGGACTCGTCCGCACCCGCCTCCCCCACCGGATCGGGCCGGTGACAGGCATGTACACCGCGTCGCTCATCGCCGGCGCGTTCATCGCCTCCAGCCTGGCCGAGCCCGCCCGGCTCTGGCTCGGGGTCTCGGCGCAGGCGGCGCTGGCGGTATGGGCGCTTCCGGCCGTGGTGGCGCTCGCCGTCTGGCTACCGGTGGCCCGCACCGCCGAGCAACGCCGACCGGCCGTACGAGCGGCGAGGCCGGCATCGGAGACCGATGTGTCGCCATGGCGGGACGCCTCGGCCTGGGTGGTGACCGCGTTCATGGCGGTGCAGTCGCTGCTCTTCTATGGAATGCTCGCGTGGCTGCCGGTGTCCGCCATCGAACACGGGATGTCCGTGCAGAGCGCCGGACTGCTGCTGGGCCTGTTCACGGTGACCCAGGTCGTGACGGCCTTCGCGGTGCCGGTGCTCGCTCACCGGACGGGCGACCTGCGTCCGTGGGTTGTCGTGACACTGTCGACGACCACCCTCGGTTTGTTGCTCGTCTCCGTGGTCCCGTACGCGTTCCCGGCCGCGGTCTGGTTATGGGCCGCGCTGATGGGGCTGGGCATGGGCGGGCACTTCGGCCTGGCGCTCAACACGGTCACCCAGGTGGCGCCGTCGACCGCGGTGGCCCCGGCCTACAGCGGTATGGCGTTCCTCTTCGGGTACTCCGTGGCCGCGATCGGGCCGGTGCTGCTCGGCTTTCTCGCCGACGCCACCGGCGGCTACCGGGTGCCGTTCCTGACCCTGACCGTGCTCGGCCTCGTCGCGCTCGCCCTCGGTGTCGCGGCGGCCGACCGCGCCCGACGCCGGCAGACGTAACGGGATGTCGAGAGGTACCGCCCGGAAGTCCTCGATACGTGGCAAGTGGTCCCGTCAAGCAACCTCGATGACGTCCCGGTTGCGCAGACGCAGGCTGACCGCGGCCGATGTCGCTTTCAGTGCCGGCAGTCCGGCGCCGATGTTCGGGCGGGGACTGGGCATGACCAGCCCGATCGCGGCGATCACGGCGTCATCGACTCCCGTGACGGCGACCGCAACCGACGACGCGCCCATCGCCATTTCCTCGCGGGTCCAGGCCACCCCGGTGCTGCGGATCTCCTCCAACTGGGCGGCCAAGCGGGTGGGATCTACGACCGTATACGGCGTCAGCCGCTCGGGCCGGCTGAGAACCGCCTGCTGGATTTCCGCCGGAGCCCAGGCGAGGAGCACCTTGCCGACGCCGGTGGCGTGCAGCGGCAGGGTCCCACCGGGCCGCGAGACCACCCGGACCGACCGGACGCCGTAGAGACGTTCCACGTAGAGGGCCAGCGTGCCGTCACGGACCGCCAGATGGACGGTGTCGCCAGTGGCGGCGCACAGATCCTGCAGGTACGGCAACGCCGTCTCCCGCAGGTCGACGTGCAGGGCCGACAGCAGCCCGAGCCGCCAAAGACGCTCGCCGATCCGGTAGGTGCCGTCCTCCAAGCGCTCCAACGCTTGCCAGTCAACCAGTTCCTGCACATGGCGGTGAGCCGTGGCCAGGGGCAGGTTGGACCGACGAGCGATGTCAGTCAGCTTCAGGCGTCGATGCACCCAGTCGAACGCGGCCAGGATGGAGAGCGCGCGAAGCGTGACGGACTTGCCGTCCATGTGCGCTCCTCTCCCCCGCCCAAGCATTCTCGGGCCAGGGCGCATTGTACGTTTTGCGGACGATTGTGCGCTAGACGTACGGAGCAGTTTTCGCTGGCCGGAAGGGACTTGTTGCGATGGTGTGACCTGCGGCGCGACGGTGTCTCCACGCAGAAGTTGCGGAGGGACCATGATGAGACCGAAGAGAGGACTCCTCGTCGCGGGGGCGAAGCGGTCATGACCCGCCCGGCCTGCCTCTACCCGGCGGTGGCCATGTACAAGGGCCATGGCGACCCGAACGACGCGCACAACTTCCCCTGCACCGCCCAGAAGAACCAGAACTCGTAGCTCGCCCCCCACGGGTGGCTCCGGTGATGACGTCGGAGCCACCCGCTGGCGCGCAGCCACCGGGGCCGGGCGGCGAGCCTCAGGCCGAGACGACGCCGGTGTAGTTCTCGGCCAGAGTGGTGGCGGCGGCCCGCGAACTGGTCGTGTACCGCAGCTGGGACAGTTGCAGGGCCAGGCCGAAGTCGTCGCCCGGCTCGGTGTGCAGCATCGAGGTCATCCACCAGGAGAAGTGCGTGGCCCGCCACACCCGCCGCAGGGACGTGTCGGCGTACCCGTCGGCGAGCCGGGCGTCGCCGCGACCGAGCCAGTCCGTGAGCGCGGCCGCCAGCCTCGCCACATCGCGGACCGCCAGGTTGAGCCCCTTCGCTCCGGTCGGGGGCACGATGTGGGCGGCGTCGCCGGCGAGGAAGAGCCGGCCGGAGCGCATGGGCGCCCGGACGTAACTGCGCATCGGCGTGATGCCCTTCTCGCGGATCGGGCCCTCGCGCAGTGTCCAGCCGGCGAGCGCGAACCGCCGGTGCAGCGCCGCCCAGATCCGGTCGTCGGACCAGCCGGCGATGTCCTCGCCGGCGGGGACCTGGAGGTAGAGGCGGCTCACCTGCGGGCTGCGGACGCTGTGCAGGGCGAAGCCGTCGGGATGATGGGCGTAGATGAGCTCGTCGGCGGACGGGGCGACGTCGGCGAGAATGCCGAGCCAGCTGTAGGGGTAGGCCCGCTCCCAGACCTGCTTGGCGGGCGCCGCGACGGCGCTGACGCCATGGAAGCCGTCGCAGCCGGCAATGACGTCGCAGCTCACCTCGTGGGTCGCGCCAGCACTGTCGCGGTACCTCAGCACCGGCCGCTCACTGTCCATGTCGGACAGTTCCGTGTCCGAAACGGAGAACTCGATCCGCTGGCCGGCGGCCAGCCGCGCCGCGATGAGGTCCTTCACGATCTCGGTCTGCGCGTAGATCGTCACGGTCGAGTCCGCGAGGTCGCGGAAGTCGAGGTGGTGGCGCTCGCCGCCGAACTGCAGGTAGATGCCGCCGTGCTCGATACCCTCGACATCCAGCCGCGCGCCCAGCCCGCAGTCCCGCAGCAGTGACACTGTCCCGTGCTCGAGCAGACCGGCGCGCTGCCGCTGCTCGCAGTACTCGCGGCTACGGTTCTCCACCACGATCGACTCGATGCCGCTGCCGGCGAGCAGGTGCGACAGCAGCAGGCCGGCCGGGCCGGCGCCGACGATGCCGACCTGGGTGCGGTGCGTCAATGGCCTCGGACCGCCACGGCGGAACAGCCCCACGGCACGGCTCCCTTCCGAATGAACTGGGTGCGCATAACGAACGTAGGTTCTTGTCGCGAACGTAGTCGGGTGGAGTTTCACCCGTCAACGGCATCGTCACAGTATGTTGACCTTTTCGTGGCGGCATCGTAGCGTTCGCTGAAGGCACTGATGTTCGGCTGTCGAACGATGGGAACGACTGAGGCATGGCGCGGATCGTGTCGTTGGCGGAGGCCATCGCCGGCCTCGTCCGCGACGGCGACACCATCGCAATGGAGGGCTTCACCCACCTGATCCCGTTCGCGGCTGCGCACGAGATCATCCGCCAGCGGCGCACCGACCTCACCCTGGTCCGGATGACCCCTGACGTCATCTTCGATCAACTTATCGGGATGGGATGCGCCCGGAAACTCATCTTTTCGTGGGGCGGAAACCCTGGCGTCGGCTCTTTGCACCGGCTGCGCGAGGCCGTGGAGCTGGGCTGGCCGCGCCCCCTGGAGCTCGAAGAGCACAGCCACGCCGGCATGGCGAACCGATACGTCGCCGGGGCGAGCGGTCTGCCGTTCGCGGTGATGCGGGGTTATGTCGGCACCGACCTGGCCAGCCAGACCGCGACGATCAGGCCGATCGAGTGTCCCTTCACCGGCGAGGTGCTCACGGCCGTGCCGGCGCTACGACCCGACGTCACGGTCATCCACGCTCAGCAGGCCGACCGAGCAGGCAACGTGCAGATGTGGGGCATCACCGGCGTGCAGAAGGAGGCGGTGCTGGCGGCCCGGCGCAGCATCGTCACGGTCGAGGAGGTGGTCGACCGGCTCGATCCCCGACCGGGCGCGGTGGTCCTCCCGACCTGGGCCGTAACCACCGTCGCCCCGGTGCCGGGTGGCGCCCATCCCTCGTACGCCCACGGCTACTCGGTGCGTGACAACGACTTCTACGTGGCCTGGGACGCCATCAGCCGCGACCGGGAGACCTTCACCGCCTGGATGCGGGGCAACGTGCTGGCGGCGGCGACGAGTGGGGCTGGTGGGTCGATATGAGTCCAGAGTGGACATCAGACGAGATGATGAGCGTCGCCGCCGCCCGGGCGCTGCGCGACGGATCGGTCTGCTTCGTGGGCATCGGCCTGCCGAGCACGGCCGCGAACCTGGCCCGTCGCACGCACGCCCCCAGCCTGGTGCTCATCTACGAGTCCGGCACGCTCGGCGCCAAGCCGGGCACGTTGCCGCTGTCGATCGGGGACGGGATACTGGCCGATACCGCTGACGCGGTCATCAGCGTGCCGGAGGTCTTCAACTACTGGCTGCAGCCGGGTCGGATCGACGTCGGCTTCCTCGGCGCGGCCCAGATCGATCTCTTCGCGAACATCAATACTACGGTGGTTGGGGACGACTACCGTCGCCCAAAGGTCCGGCTGCCGGGTGCCGGCGGTGCTCCGGAGATCGCCGCCTCCTGTCGCGAGGTGGTCGTCGTGGTCCGCCAGAGCCCCCGTACGTTCGTGCCCCGGGTCGACTTCGTCACCAGTGTCGGTTTCGGCACCGGGTCGGGTTTCCGGGAGCGGCTCGGGCTGCGGGGGGCGGGACCCCGCACGGTCATCACCGACCTCGGCATCCTCGAGCCCGACCCGGTGACGTGCGAGCTGACCTTGACCCACCTGCATCCCGGGGTCGACCTGGACCGGGTACGCGAGGGCACCGGCTGGGAGCTCGCGGTCGCCGACGACCTCGTCCAGACGCCGCCACCGACGGCCAAGGAGCTCGCGGTGCTCCGGGAGCTGGAGGCGACGAAGGGACAGAACCAGGTGCGGCCGCGGGAGGGAGCAGCACATGACCGGTAGCTACATCATCGACGCGGTCCGCACACCGATCGGTCGCTATGGCGGGGCGCTCGCGGGCGTACGTCCG
The DNA here is from genome assembly GCA_052038195.1 of Micromonosporaceae bacterium. Lineage (GTDB taxonomy): Bacteria > Actinomycetota > Actinomycetes > Mycobacteriales > Micromonosporaceae > DATBGZ01. The sequence continues at coordinate 52,188 of JBQGBY010000113.1, forward strand.
GACGACCTCGCCGCGACCGTGCTGCGCGCCCTGGTCGACCGCCGACCCGGGCTGGATCCGGCTCGCATCGAGGATGTGCTGTTCGGCGACGCGAACGGCGCCGGCGAGGACAACCGCAACGTCGCCCGGATGGCCGTGCTGCTCGCAGGCCTGCCGACGAGCCTGCCTGGGGCGACCGTGAACCGGTTGTGCGGCTCGGGGATGGAGGCCGCGATCGAGGCGAGCCGGGCCATCGAGACCGGCGACGCCAGCCTGGTCGTCGCGGGCGGGGTGGAGTCGATGAGCCGCGCTCCGTGGGTACTGCCCAAGCCCGAGCGCGGCTACCCGCGCGGCAACGAGACCCTGTTCACCACCACGCTGGGCTGGCGGATGGTCAACCCCACGATGCCACCACAGTGGACGGTGGCTCTCGGCGAGGGAGCCGAGATCCTGGCCGATCGGTACGCCATCTCGCGGGAAGCCCAGGACGCGTTCGCGCTGGCCAGCCACCGCAGCGCCGCCGCCGCCTGGGCGCGCGGCGACTTCTCCGCCGAGATCGTGCCGGTGGGCGAGCTCGGCATCGATGAGTCCATCCGCGCCGAGACCTCCGCCGAGGCGCTGGCCCGGCTCAAGCCCGCGTTCCGTCCGAACGGGACGGTGACCGCGGGCAACTCCTCGCCGCTCAACGACGGTGCCGCGGCGCTGCTGCTCGGCGACGAGGCGGCGGTCCAGGCCACCGGTGGGAAGCCGCTGGCCCGCGTCGTCGCGCGCGCGGTCAGCGGCGTGGACCCGCACCTGTACGGAATCGGCCCGGTCCAAGCCGCGCGCACGGCGCTCAAGCGCGCCGGCATCGGCTGGTCGGACCTCGACTCGGTCGAGCTCAACGAGGCCTTCGCAGCGCAGTCGCTGGCCTGCCTGGCCGAATGGCGTGAGCTCGATCCGGCCCTGGTGAACCCGGACGGGGGCGCCATCGCCATCGGTCATCCGCTGGGTTGCTCCGGGGCGCGCCTGCTCGGCACGCTCGCCTGGCGGCTGCACCGACGCGGCGGCGGGTATGGCCTCGCCGCCATCTGCATCGGCGTGGGCCAGGGCCTCGCCGTCATCCTGGAAGGAGTCGCATGAGTAGTGCCACCCCCATCTCCGCGGCCACCCACCTACGTCTCCCGGAGTACGAACGTCCGGTGGGCCTGCATCCGCCCCTGCTCTATCCGCCGTACCGGTCGACCGTCCTGCGGGCCCCGCACGAGGCGCCGCTCCTGTTGCCGCACAACCTCACCGAGGTGACCGGCCCGCTGCTCGGCGAGGGTCGGGTGGCGCCCGGCGACAACGATCTGACCAGTTCCAACGGCGGTGAGGCGATCGGGGAGCGCATCTTCGTCTTCGGCCGGGTGCTCGACAGCGATGGCCGGCCGGTGCCGAACACCCTCGTGGAGATCTGGCAGGCCAACGCCGGCGGTCGCTACCGCCACAACGTCGACCAGACGCCCTCGCCGCTGGACCCGCACTTCACCGGCTGGGGGCGCACCGTCACCGACTCGATGGGCCGTTACGAGTTCACCAGCATCAAGCCCGGACCCTACCCGTGGGGCAACCACGAGAACGCGTGGCGACCAGCCCACATCCACTTCTCGTTGTTCGGAAGGGCTTTCACGCAGCGCCTCATCACGCAGATGTTCTTCCCGGGTGACCCGCTCTTCCCGTACGACCCGATCTTCAACTCGATTCCCGACGAGAAGGCCCGGCAGCGGCTCATCTCACGGTTCAGTCTGGAGCGCAGCACGTCCTTCGTGAAGCTCGCCTTCGAGTTCGACATCGTGCTGCGGGGATACGCGAGCACGCCGCTGGAGGAGCCGCATGTCGACTGAGCGCCTCGGGCTCACCCCGTCCCAGACGGTCGGCCCGTACCTGCACATCGCGCTGCCGTGGCCGGACGGGCCCGATGTCGTGCCCAGCGGCACGCCCGGCGCGTTCCTCATCCGGGGCCGGGTCTTCGACGGCGACGGCCAACTCGTCGTCGACGCCCTCGTCGAGTCGTGGCAGGCCGACCCGGCCGGCCGCTTCCACCACCCCGACGACCCGCGCGGCGGCGGCGACCCGAGCTTCCGCGGCTTCGGACGCTGCGCCACCGACGGCGAGGGGCGGTACTGGCTGCGGACGGTCAAACCCGGGCCACTGCCCACAAGGGACGGTGAGACCGAGGCGCCTCATCTGGACGTCTCCGTCTTCGCCCGGGGCATGCTCAACCGGGTCGTGACCCGCCTCTACTTCGCCGACGAGGAGCAGGCCAACGCGGCCGACCCGGTGTGGCGCGCGGTCGACCCGGACCGCCGGGCGACCCTGCTGGCCCGCGGGGCGGCCGACGGCTACGAGTTCGACATCCGGCTGCAGGGCTCGGGCGAGACAGTTTTCTTCGATGTTTGACCGCCTGTTCAGCGCTCCCGCCGTGGTCGAGGCCACGGATGAGCGCGCGTGGGTCGAGGCGATGCTCGCGACCGAGGCGGCGTTGACGCACGCGTGCGCGAAGGTCGGGCTCGTGCCGGAGGCGGCGGCGGACGCGATCGTCGCCGCCTGCCGGTCCGGGCTCGTCGCGCCCGCCGAGCTCTGGTCGCAGGCGGTCTCCTCGGCGACCCCGGTAGTGGGGCTGGTCGAGGCGTTGCGCGCAGCGGTGCCGTCCGGGTACGGACCGTACGTGCACCTCGGCGCTACCAGTCAGGACATTGTGGACACCGCGATGATGCTGGTGGCCGGTCGGGCGATCGGCCACATCATCGGGGACCTCGACGCGTGCGCGGGCCGGCTCGCCGAGCTCGCGGCGGCGCACGCGGGCACACCACAGCTCGGCCGGACCCTGCTCCAACCGGCCGTACCCATGACCTTCGGCGCATGCGTCTCCGCGTGGCGGGCGGCGCTGAGCTCGGCGGCGGACGGCCTGCGCCGGTGGCGACCCGCGCTCCAGCTCGGCGGCGCCGTCGGCACCCGGGCGGAGTTGGGCGCGGATGCCGACCGGGTCGCCGCCGCCGTCGCGTCCTCCCTCGACCTGCAGGACGTGCCGCCCTGGCACACCGACCGCACCCGGGTAGTGGAGCTGGCCTCGGTTCTCGGTGCCTGCGCCGGGACGCTGGCGAAGATCGCGGGTGACGTGATCCTGTTGTCCCAGGGGGAGATCGGCGAGCTCGCCGAGGGCACCCCGGGTCGCTCGTCGGCGATGCCGGGCAAGCGCAACCCGGCCCGAGCCGTCCTGGTCGTCGCCGGCGCCCACCGGGTCCCGGCCCAGGTCGCCACCCTGTTCGCCGCGATGCCGCAGGAGCTACAGCGCGCCGCCGGCCGCTGGCAGGCGGAGTGGCCGACCGTCACCGAGTTGCTGCGGCTCGTCGGCGGGGCCGCCTACCACGCCCGGGCCATGCTGGCGGATCTGCGGGTCGACGCGGGCCGGATGGCGGAGCGGCTGGCCCGGACCACCGAGCCGGCGACCGGGTCGCCATGAGCACGGTGCTGCCCCATCACGTCATCGATGGTCCGCCCGACGGGCCGACCCTGCTGCTCGGCGGCTCGCTCGGCAGCAGTGTGGAGATGTGGCTGCCCCAGGTGCCGCGCCTGAGCCAGCGGCTGCGGGTGGTCCGCTTCGACCTACGCGGTCACGGCGGCTCACCCGTCCCACCCGGTCCGTACACAGTGGACGAACTCGGCCGCGATGTCATCGCGCTGCTGGACCACCTCGGCGTGGCGCGGGCCCACTACGCGGGGCTCTCGCTCGGCGGCATGGTCGGGATGTGGCTCGCGGCGAACGCGGGCGAGCGCGTCGACCGGCTGGCGCTGCTGTGCACCGCGGCGCACCTACCGCCCTCGCAGGGCTGGTACGACCGCGCCGCCGCCGTCCGGTCGGGCGGCGTCGACGCCGTCGCCGAGGCCGTGCTCGCCCGCTGGTTCACCGCCGGCTATCCCGACGACACCAGCGCGTACCGCCGGATGCTGCTCGCCACCCCGGCCGAGGGCTACGCGGCCTGCTGTGAGGCGATCGCGACGATGGACCTGCGCCCGAACCTCGGCACGATAGGCTCTCCCACGCTGGTGATCGCGGGCGCGGCGGACCCGGCGACCCCGTCCGAGCTCGGCGCACAGATCGCCGCCGCCGTACCCCGGGGGAGGATCGTGGTCGTGCCCGGCGCGGCCCACCTGGCGAATGTCGAGCGGGCCGGCGCCGTCACCGACCTGCTGGCCGAACACCTGGAGGTCCCATGAGCCAGCGACCGCGAGCCCGCGCCGTCGCGAGCACCCGCAGGTCGGCGAGCACGGGCGTGAGCGTCGACGAGCGGGGGATGGCCGTACGCCGGCAGGTGCTGGGCGACGCGCACGTCGACCGGGCGATCGACCGCACGGACGCCTTCACCGAGGACTTCCAACGATTTATAACCCGCTATGCCTGGGGCGAGATCTGGGGCCGGGACGGCCTCGACCGCCGCACCCGCAGCTGCATCACCCTCGCCATCCTCGCCACCCTGCGGTATGAGGACGAGTTGGCGATGCACGTGCGCGCGGCCCGGCGCAACGGGCTGACCCCCGACGAGATCAAGGAGGTGCTCCTCCAGGTCGCCGTCTACGCGGGGGTGCCGGCCGCCAACGCCGCGTTCGCGGTGGCCCAGCGTACGCTGCGCGACGAGGCGTCCGAGGAGGAGCAGGGGTGACCGAGCCGACGGAGTTCGTCCAGTCGCTGGACCGGGGTCTGGCGGTGATCCGCGCGTTCAACGCCGACAACCCCGAGCTGACCTTGAGCGACGTGGCCCGGGCGACGGGCCTCAACCGCGCGTCCGCGCGGCGGTTCCTGCACACCTTGGTCGAGCTGGGCTATGTCCGCACCGACGGGCGTCTCTTCGCGCTCCGGCCCAAGATCCTCGAGCTCGGGTACGCCTACCTGTCGAGCCTGTCGCTGCCCGAGGTCGCGCTGCCGCACCTGGAGCAGCTCGTCGAGAAGGTCCACGAGTCGTCGTCGGTTTCCGTGCTCGACGGTGACGAGGTCGTCTACATCGCGCGCGTGCCGACGCGGCGGATCATGCGGATCGCGATCGCCGTCGGCACGCGCTTCCCCGCCTACGCCACGTCGATGGGCCGCGTCCTGCTCGCCGGCCAGTCCGACGACTGGCTCGACGGTTACTTCGCCACCGCACCGCTGAAGCGCATCACGGACCGTACGATCGCCGACGCGAAGCGGCTGCGCACCGAGCTGCGGCGCATCCGCCGCGACGGGTACGCGGTCGTGGACCAGGAGCTGGAGGACGGCCTGCGGTCCATCGCGGCGCCGATCCACGACGGCGACGGCCGCGTCGTGGCGGCGGTCAACCTCTCTACCCACGCGAGCCGGGGCACCGTCGACGCCATCCGCGAGAACCTTCTCGCGCCACTGCTCGCCACCGCTGCCGCCATCGACGAGGACCTCCGGGCGGCGGCCGGCTGAACCTGGAGCGCCGCGTGCTATCCGGACCGACCGGATTCGCGGATCACGCGGTCGACGCGCGGGTTCGGGATGACCCACATGACCGCCACGGCGGCGTAGCACCCCAGCGCGATCCACACCCCGATCCGCCCGTCGCGATCGACGAACAGGACACTGAGCAGACCGACGAGGTAGAGGACGGGCGAGATCAGCCCCTTGAGATCGCGTCCCAACGCCGTTCGCAACGGGGAGTCCGGTCCCTCCGGACGCTTCACGGTGATGAGCAGCGCGTAGTAGGCGGCGCCCGTGAGCAGCAGGTTCAACCCGTAGACCAGGACCGGGGTTTGCGCGAACCGGGACTCCCGCATCCACGCCGTGGTGAACGGCAGCAGCGAGAGGAAGAACAAGACGACGAGGTTCGCCCAGAGCACACCAGCGCCCACCCTCGCGACCAGGTGGAACAGGCGATGATGGTTGGTCCAGTAGATGGCCACGTATATGAAGCTGAGTAGATATGTGAGCATGCCGTGACCGGTGGTGGCGAGGAACGAGCCGAAGTCGTGCTGGGTCGGGATCCTCAGTCCCAGCACCATGACCGTGATAATGATGGCGAACACCGCATCGCTGAACGCCTCCAGACGACTGGTCCGCACCGCTTCCCCCGTGGCCCTGTCCTCGCCGGGTACGCGGCGGGACACGCGGCAGTTACGCCCGTGCGGGCGCCGCGACCGCAGTCTACGATCGCGACGGCGCCCATACGGCCGAAACCGGCGACCAGTGGGAAACTCAGTCGGGTAGCTCGCGCTCGCGGACCACGCGGTCGATACGCCGGTCGGGGATGACCCACAGCACGGCGACGAACGCGTACACAGCCAGCGCGATCCCGACTCCGAGGCCGTGCGGCTCGATGAAGGCGGCGCTGAGCATGCCGAGGACGTAGAACACCGGGGACGCCTTGCCCTTGGCGTCGCTGCCGATGGCCTGCTTCAGCAGCGACTCCGGGCCCTGCTGCCGAATGATGATCGTCTGGAGCACGAAATAGGCGACTGCGGCGAGCAACAGGTTGGCGCCGTAGACGGCGGCCGGCTCGTGGGCGAGGTCGGACTCGTCCATCCAGGCCGTGGTGAACGGGAACAGCGACAGGAAGAACAGCAGGGCCAGATTGGCCCAGAGCACTCCACCGCTCACCCTCCGGACCAGGTGGAACATGTGGTGGTGGTTATTCCAGTAGATACCTACGTATACGAAGCTCAGAAGGTAGGTCAGTAGGGCACTGCCGGTCGTATGGATGAGCGAGGCCAAGTCGTGCTTCTCGGGGATCGGCAACTCGAGCACCATGATGGTGATGATGATGGCGAGCACCGCATCGCTGAACGCCTCCAGTCGCGTGGTCCGCACAGCCGTCCACCGCCCTTCTGCTCAGCTCTCTGCCGCGGTTGCCCGCGCGGGCTCCGGACCCGCAGTGTAGGTCGATCGCGGTCGGCAACTCGGCCGCCGCGCGCCGGGCTGACCGGTCAGATTCATTCGGACCGCGGAGGGCAAAACGGGTGGCCCGCCCGCGCCGGTGGATCTAGCGTCGGCACATGCCCGAGCTGATCGCCCCGACGTCGCGCCTGCGCGCCTCCTGGCTGCAGGCCCGGAGGGAATGGGAACCCGGCGCCCTTCTGCACGGCAGCGGCCTGTATGACGACGACGACGTGGCTACGGTCGACGGGTTCGCGACCTGGGTGGTGCGGCTGCTCCGGCAGTCGGACGAGTCGGTCCCGGTCGCCGAGGGGCGGGTGCACGCGACGGACTGGTGGATCGCGGACGGGGACACATACCTGGGTGCCATCTCGCTGCGACACCGCCTCAACGACTACCTCCTGCGCATCGGCGGTCACATTGGTTACCACGTGCGCCCGTCGGCGCGCAAGCGTGGTCTGGCCACCTGGGCGCTTGGTGAGGTGCTGCTCCACGCGCGGGCCCGCGGGCTCGACCGGGTGCTGATCACCTGCGTCGACGACAACATCGCATCGGCTCGCACCATCGAGCGTCACGGCGGCGTGCTGCAGGACGTCCGGGACACCGACGACGGCCGGCTGCGCCGCTACTGGATCGACTCCAGTCGACCCCGGGGTTCCTGAGTATCCGCCTACGCGAAGTTGAGTACGTGAGCGGATCGTCGGGGGCCTCGGACCCGACAGACTGCCGGGTATGACCATGCCGGGGAGCACCGCGGAGGGTGGGCCGAGTCAGGACGACCTGGTTCGGCTGGATGCCAGGATCACGGCCCTGCGTCAAGACGCCGCCCGCGCACATCAGTCGTGGTGGAACGCCGACGCCGCACTGCGGACCGCGCTGGCCGAACGGCACGAGCTGGCGAGGAGGCTCTCGGCTACGGCTCCCTCGACAACGGCTCCCGCGACAACCGCTCCCGCGGCGGCGTGGGCGCCCGCGACCGAACGGCCGCCGGAGGCGCTGCCCATGACCACCGCAGGGGCCGCGATGACCCCGGCCACGGGTCCGGAGACATCGACGCGGACGGTTCAGAACGTTCTGTTCGTCCTCGGTGGACTGTTGCTCGGCTCGGCCGCCATCGCCTTCACCATCGTCGCCTGGACGACGTTCGGACTGGTCGGACAGGCCATCATCCTGGCCGTCGTCACGATCCTGGCTCTCACCGTCCCCGCAGTTGCGCTCCCCCGGGGTCTGCGGGCCACGTCCGAGACGTTCGGCGCCATCGGCCTGCTGCTGGTGATCCTGGACGGTTACGCCGTCTGGCACGTCAACCTGGCCGGCGTGCAGTCGATCGACGGTGGCCAGTACGTCGGCATCGTGGCCGGCCTGACGGCACTGATCGCTTCCGGCTACGGCTGGCTCACCCGGCTGTCCGGCCCGGCGTTCGTTGCCCTGCTCACCGCGCAGCCCGTCGTGGTGCTCCTCGCCGCGCCGGCGAACCCCGGCGCCGCCGGGATGTCGCTCCTCGTCTCGGCGGTCGCGGCCGCGGACGCGCTCGTCGTGGCCGGCGTCAAGCGGGCGGCGACCATCGAGTCACCGCGGTGGACCAGCGGCGTCGTCACCGGGCTCAGCGCCGTCGCGTGGCTCGCGTTCGGCCTCTGGGTCGCGACGGCCGGGATCGCCGCGCTCGTGGCTGAGGTCACGACGTCGACCCTGTCCGCGAGAGTCGCGGCCGGAGCGGCGATGGTCACCGTGTCGCTGGTGCTGCTGCTCGGCGGCTGGGTGAGCGGACTGCGTCCACTGCGGACAGTCACGGCCGGGCTCGTGGTCCCAGCCGTGGTCGTGGCCGCGCTGTTCGTCGGCGTCCTCGCGTGGCCGGGACACTTCGATGCCCTGGTTGCCTCCGCCGCGGTGACGGCGGCCGTGATCGTGCGCCTGGTCGGAGTGGTCCTCCCCGAGTGGCTGCGCCCGGGCCCGCGGTGGGCGGCCGCCGCCGGCGCGGGCCTCGCCCTGGTGGTCTACGCCATGGTCGCGCTGGTCGGCGCGGTCAACGCGGTCGAGGCGGCAACCCCGTTCTGGTCGGCCCGCCTCGCCGCCACCGGCCCGAACCCGCCGGCGTTCACGTGGGAGCTTCCCGTCGCCCTCGCGGGCCTGACCGTGGCTGCGTTGCTGACGTGTCCACGGTGGACAGTCGTGCCAGTGGCGGTCTTCGGCGGAGTCCTCGCGGTGCTGGCCACGACCTTCCTGCTCCTGCGGCGACGCCGGGCCAATGGTGCCTCCGGGAGCGCGATCCTGGGCGCCGCGGTGCTCGCGGGCGATGCCGTGCTGACCAGCCTCGCCCGCCCCGGGCTGACATCGCTGACTCTCGGTGCCGTCGTCGTGCTCGGGCTGTTCGTCGCGACCCTCGCCCGACGCACCCCGCGCGAGGGCATGGAAGTACCTGCTGATTCTGCTCCGCAGGCGTCGCCCGAGTTCGTTGGCGCGGCGGCACTGGTGACCGGGCTACTGGCGCTGCCCCCGGCGATCGGCAGCGCGCTGCGTGCCTTCGATGTCCAGCCGTGGTGGGCTGTGCGGGCCACCGTCGCCGCGGCAGCCGTCCTCTTGGTCGCGGTAGCGGCCGTACGGTCGCTCACCCACGACCACTATGGGACCGACCGGTACGTCGTCGCGGCCTTCCTCGCGGCCGTGACCAGCGGCGTCGCCTGGCCACTGGCGGCCACCGCTGTCGGCGAGGAGCCCACGGGGATCTACAGTGGACTGTCGTTGCTGGTCCTCGCCGGCGCGCTCGCCGCCGTGCCGGAAGCCGCCAGCCGGTTCCTGCCCCTGGCCGCCACCGCAGCGCTCCCACCCGCGATCCTGTACCTCGTCGCCGTCCTCCCCTCAGCTCTGCTGGTGACGTTCGGCCCCTACTCCTGGCTGAGCGCGGTCTGGACGGGCCAGCCTGCAGGCGTGGGGGTGGCGGCCTCCAGCGCGGGCATGGTCCCGGCGGTCGACGCGGTCGCGCTCGGGCTGCTCGCCCTCACCAGCGCGGTCGTCCACTACGCATTCGCCCGGCGCTGGCGGGTGGCGGTGACCGGGCTCGCCATCGGCGGCCCGACGGCGGTGCTCGCCACGGTGGTCGCGACCGAGGCGCCGTGGCCGACGTTGCCCGTGGCGACCATGCTCGTCGGTCTCGCCCTGGTGCTGCCGGTGGCGCTCATCCGCACCGACCCGTGGCGCACCGCCGTCCTCAGCGGGCAGGGCGCCATCTCGATCGGCGGTGGAGTCGCCGGTTCACTCGGCGCCGAGTGGTCGACCCTCACCGCGCTCGGCGTCGTCGTCGTGGCGGCCTGTGTCGTGGGAGCCGGCGGCCGTACGCCGCCTTGGCGGGTGGTGGGTTGCCTGGTCGCGGTGGCCGCTGCACTCGCGGAGGCCGCCGCTGCCGGACTCGCCGTCGACCTTCCCCTTCGGACGGTCGCTTTCGCCGTGCTCGGTGCGGGCGTCGTCGCCCTGCACGCCGGTGCGCTCCTCCGTCGCACGCCGTCACGGCGGCTTGAGGCGATCGCGACCGAGGCCGCGGCCAACGGCGCGGCGGTCGTCGCGGTGACCCTCACCGTCGGGTCGCTCGGCTGGAGTGCGGGCGTGTGCGCCGTCTGGGGCCTCGCCCTGGCTACCCGGGCGATGGTGCCCGGGATCACCGCCGGCACACGCACCGCCTACGCCGCGGCGGGCGGCGGCCTGGAGGTCGTTGCGTGGTGGCTGCTGGTCGCGGACCGCGAGGTGACCCTCGTCGAGGCATACACGCTGCCGCTGGCCGCCCTCGCGCTGGCTGCTGGATGGGCCGCGCAGCGCACCCGGCCCGAGCTGCGCAGCTGGGTCGCTTACGGTCCGGCGCTGCTCGCGGGGTTCCTACCCACGCTGGCGACCGTGATCACCACTGTCGGCGAGCCGTGGCGACGCCTCGCGCTGTTCGTCGCGGCGCTCGTCGTCGTGATGCTGGGTTCGGTCCACCGGCGACAAGCGCCCGTGGTCATCGGCGGCACCGTGCTCGTCGTGGTCGCGCTGCACGAGCTGGTCCTGGTCTGGCAACGACTGCCCGGCTGGGTCCCGCTCGCCATGGGTGGAGCGATCCTGCTCTTTCTCGCCATCACCTACGAACGCCGCCGGCGAGACGTCGGCCGCCTCCGCTCCGCCCTGGACCGTATGACGTGATCCACGGTCCAGCCACCTCGTCAACCCCAGCGGGACGATCTGGGAATCGGGTGGGCTAGGCTCCTGCCGTGCTCCGGCGGATTCGTTGCGGGTGGCTGGGTGGGGGCGGAGGGCGAGGAACTCGCCCGGTGCTGGGCCGTGCTCGCAGACGTGGTGGAAGCGTCTGACTCCGGCGCGGGTCGGAGCATCGCGGATCTGCTGCGCTTCGACTCCGCGCATGTCTGGCATCCGTACTCGGCCGCGACCAGGCCGGGGCAGTCGTATCTGGTCGAGTCCGCGGACGGCACCCGGCTGCGGCTGCGCCTGGACGGCGCCAGTGTCGAGGTCGTCGATGCGATGTCCTCGTGGTGGTGCGCCATCCACGGCTACCGCGTGCCGGCGCTCGACGACGCGGTCCGCCAGCAGATCGCTCGGATGAGCCACGTGATGTTCGGCGGCCTCACGCACGAACCGGCACTCGACCTGGCCCGCCGTCTGATCGGACTGACCCCCGAGGCGCTGCGGCACGTGTTCTTCGCCGACTCCGGATCGGTGTCCGTCGAGGTCGCGATGAAGATGGCCTGGCAGGCACATGCCGCGGCGGGTCTGACCCGTACCAAGGTCTTCACTATCCGGGGCGGGTACTACGGCGACACGTTCGCACCGATGAGTGTGTGCGACCCGGACAACGGAATGCACGCCATGTACGGCGGCCTGGTGCCGTCGCAGCTGTTCGCACCGGCCCCGCCACCGGGCATCGATCTCGGTCCGGATGATCCGTCGATGCGGGCCTGGATGCACGCCACCGAGCGGCTCTTCGCGCGGCACGCGGACCAGATTGCCGCCGTCATCGTGGAGCCCGTGCTGCAGGGCGCCGGCGGGATGCGGATCTACCCACCCGAGGCGGTCCGCTTCCTGGCCGGCCTCGCCCGCGAGCACGGTGCCCTGGTCATCTTCGACGAGATAGCCACGGGCTTCTGGCGCACCGGCACGGCCTGGGCCATGGACCGGTGCGGCGTGACTCCCGACATCCTCTGTGTCGGCAAGGCGCTTACCGGCGGCTATCTGTCACTCGCCGCGGTGCTGACGACCGCTGACGTGGCGAGCCGGGTCGACGCCAGCCCGGCCGGCGCGATGATGCACGGGCCGACGTTCATGGCCAATCCCTTGGCGTGCGCGATCGCCGGAGCGAGCCTCGACCTGCTCGCCGCGTACGACAACGCCAGCCGGATCGCGGCCATCGAGGCGGCGCTGACGTCTGGCCTGGCCGCGGCACGATCGCTACGCTCCGTCCGCGATGTCCGCGCCCTCGGTGCGGTCGGCGTGGTCGAGCTCCATGGACCGGTCGATGTTGCGGCGGTGACGAGGGCCGCACTGGAGTCCGGCGTCTGGCTGCGTCCCTTCCGTAACCTCGTCTACACCATGCCGCCCTACGTCTGCACCCAGGAAGAACTCGCCGCCATCAGCTCCACGATCGTGAGCGCCGTCGCAAAGGTCCATGGATGAGCATATTTGAGCGCTGGCTAGCTGCGGAGGCCGCCCGGCGTGAGGAGCTGGGACTGACCCGCCGGCTCGCCGGGCCGGACCCGGCCGTGCCCGTGCTCGACCTCGCCGGCAACGACTACCTCGGCCTCGCCAAGGATCCGCGGGTCATCGCCGCGGCGGTCGCGGCGCTCACGACCTTCGGCGCCGGTGCGACGGCCTCGCGACTGGTCTGCGGCACCCTGCCCATCCACACCGAGTTAGAGGAGGCGCTCGCCGACTTCACCGGTTTCCCGTCGGCGCTGGTGTTCTCCACGGGCTACCACGCCAACCTCTCCGTCATCTCGGCGCTCGCCGATCGCGACACGCTGGTCGTCTCCGACGCCCACGTGCACGCCTCCCTGGTCGATGCCTGTCGGCTGTCCCGGGCCATGGTTCAGGTCGTCCCGCACAACGACGTGGCCGCGATCGATGCGGCTCTCGCCACGCGGAGCACGGGCCGGGCGTTGGTCGTGGTCGAGAGCGTCTACTCGGTCTTCGGCGATGCCGCCCCGATCGGCGAGCTGTTCGACACCTGCCGACGGCACGACGCCGTCCTCGTCGTCGACGAGGCCCACGCGCTCGGCGTCTCCGGTGACGGCGGGCGCGCGATGTGCCACCACCATGCGCTGGGGTCTCAACCCGACATCGTCGCCACGGTGACGCTGTCGAAGGCCCTCGGCGCTCAGGGCGGCGCGGTGCTGTGCGCACCAGCGGTCAGGGAGCATCTGGTCAACCGGGCCCGGCCCTTCATCTACGACACCGGGCTCGCGCCCGGCGCCGCCGGCGCCGCGCTCGGTGCTTTGCGAGTCGTCGCGGCCGAACCAGAGCGGGCCGCCCGAGCCAAGGAGGTCTCGGCCGGGCTGGCGCTGGCCGGTAGAGTCGCGCGGCCAGCGGCCGCCGTCCTCTCCGTGCCGATGCCCGGGCCGCGCGAGGCGCTGGCGGCGGTCGCCGCCGCGGCCAGCCAGGGAGTGCGGATCGGTTGCTTCCGTCCACCGTCCACTCCGGACGGATCCTCCCGCCTCCGGCTCACCGCCCACGCGCAGCTCACCGACGACAACCTGGAGTTCGCCACCCGGGTTCTCCGGGAGGTCGTTCGGTGACCATCTGGTTCGTCACGGGAACCGACACCGGCGTCGGCAAGACCATGGCGGCCGCCGCCGTCGCCGTCATCGAGGTACAGCGGCATCGGAACGTCGCGGTCATCAAGCCGGCCCAGACCGGCGTCTCGGCTGACGAGCCTGGCGACCTGGACGAGGTGCGCCGCCTCGCCGGCGCCGTCGACACGGTCGAAGGAGTGCGGCTACCCGCACCACTGGCACCCGACCGGGCCGCGGCTCTCGCCGGGGTCACCGCGCCATCGCTGCGCACCCAACGCGACCTCGTCCTGGATGCCGCCGCCGCGCACGACACCGTCATCGTCGAGGGTTCCGGCGGAGTGGCGGTCAACCTCGGGACCTCGTACACACTGCTCGACATCGCGACGGAGGTGCAGGCCTCGGGTCTGCGGATCGCGTGGCTTGTCGTCGCCCGCAGTGGACTGGGCACCCTCAACCACAGCCGCCTGACCGTGGACGCGATCCGCAGCTGCAGCGGCCGGGTCCACGGTCTCATCATCGGCTCCTGGCCCGCCGAGCCTGACATGGCCGACACCTACAACCGCCTCGACCTGCCCGCCTACACCGGCGTTCCCGTGCTCGGTGCCCTTCCCGATCGGGCCAGCGAGCTACCGCCACCGCGGTTCCGCGCCGAGGCTCCACAGTGGCTGCCGCTCCTCGACGACGCCGAGAGCGACGAACAGAGTAGCTGAATAGCTAAATTCGTACGCCGGTGGCGGCGACGTGAGCCGCCGGTGCTGGTCTCGCCCCCGGCGGCAAGGCCTGACCTCAGGGTGTCAGGCCTGCTGCCCGGAGGCCCGTTCGAGGGCTATCGGGGATGATGGCCGCGAACCATCGGACGTCGCAACAGCGCCGGCGCGCCGCCGAGGGCCTTGGCCCGCTCCTGGGCCGTGCGTGCGCGGCCGAGGACAATGGCCCGCGCGACCAGGAGCGCGGTGACCGCAACGATCTGGGCACCGAGGATCACCCGATTGACATCGACGGCCGGTTGCCACCGCACCTTGCCCTGCTTGATGACGAAGGCACCCGCCGGCTTGGCCTTCAGCCCGAAGCCACCGCCCTCGCCCGTACCAGCACCCGGCTGGTCGGGTCCGGCGGACCCGCCGCCACCACCACCGCCACCGCCTACGGTGGCCGCGGGGATCACGGTGAGACCGTCCTGACGGATCGGCTCGGTGTATACCTTCTCTGCCGTACTGGACACTGCCGTCCGGATAACGTCAAGCGGACTGCTCGTCGTAGCCATGCTGCCATTGTGCGCCGCCCGACGAGGCCACCGGAGCGGTTCCGCCTGACGCGCACGAGCTGACTCCGCCGGTTTGCCGGTCAAGCGTCTGACGTCAACCGGCGACGAGCATAGGCTCGGCGAAACGGCTCGGAATGGGACGTGAGGTCAGGTATGCCAGTCGGCCCGGACGTGGTGGAGCTTCTCGTTGAAGATCACCGCGAGATAGAACGCCTACTCGATGATGCCGTCGACGGCGCGAAGCTGACGGCCGACGAGAGCGACCGCCGACTCGCCGTCGGCATCGCCGAACTCGCTCGTCACATCGCTGTCGAGGAGGAGTACCTCTACCCCTTGGTCCGTGAGATCCTGCCGAACGGTGACCGGATGTCGGCCGACGGCTTGTCGTTGGACGCGGAGGCCGAGGTGCTCATGAAGCAGCTGGAGCGCTCTCAGCGCAACGATCGCGCACCGCTCGTGACGGATCTCGTGCACATCCTTCGCCGGCACGTCCAGACGACAGAGGGCGACCTGTTTCCGGCGCTCCGGCACTGGTGCGCCCGCGACCAGCTTGAACATCTGGCCGGCGTCGTCGAGCTGGCCAAACGAACGGCCCCAACGCATGCGCATCCCAAAGCGCCTACGAGCACGCCGTGGAACCAGATCCTGTCCCCGGGCATCGGACTCGTCGACAAGGCCCGGGACGCCGTTACCCGCCGCCCGACCAGGCCCGAGCAGCTCTGAGTCGGCACCACTGCCTTGCCTAGCTCGCCATCGGCACTGGGTGGCTCTGTCCACTGTAGAGTCCCACCAGTCGTACGTGCCCCGGCAGGTGACTGGCGCCTCACGCCGTGGGATGACGCCGGCGGGTCAGCAATGCCGCGGTACGCGTGAGGCCCGCCCGCATCCAAGATCCAGACTATGCTGAGTGGACGGACGACGGCAGCTAGCCGAGCGCCTCATCAGGTAGTTCCGGCGCATCACACGGGGGGACGGCGCCATGGCGGAAGTAACAACACGCGAGCGACTGTATGCAGCCACCGGTTCCAGCGAGGTCGACGATGCCGCTGAGGCCGGCCGGGCCGCCGCGGCGGAGGCACTGGACGGTCTGGCCGGACGGACGCCGGCGATGATCATCGTGTACACGTCCGTGCGGTACGACCTGCCGACTCTGCTCGCCGCGATCCGGGAGGTCACCGGCGACGCAGCGCCACTGGTCGGGGCGACGAGCAGCGGCCACTTCCGTAGCGGTGACCTGACCAAGCCGGAACAGGGCGTCGCTGTGCTGGCGATCACCGCTGGGCCGTACCGGTTCGGGATCGCATCGGTGGGCGCGCTCTCCGTCGACTCCAACGCCGCCGGAGCCGAACTGGCCCGAGCGGCACGGGCAGCGGTCGGACCGGACCGGCCACCGCACGCGACGCTCCTGCTGCTGGCGGACGGTTTGGCGAGCCAGCAGGAGGCGCTTATCGCGGGCATCCACAGCGTCACCGGTGCCGCCGTGCCCGTGGTGGGCGGCGGTGCGTCCGACGACCGTCGGCTCAGCCAGACGTTCGTGTTCCACAACGACCAGATCCTAACCGATACGGCGGTGGCCGTCTGGATCGGTTCGGAGCGGCCAATCCCGGTCACCGTGGGGCATGGCTGGCAGGCCATCGGACTGCCACTGCTCGTGACCAAAGTGGATGGTCAGGTCGTGCACGAGCTCGCCGGGCGTCCGGCCCGGGAGGTCTTCGAGGAGCACATCCGCACCGGTGACATCGAGGAGTTGGAACGCGTGCGGCCGGGCGGCTACTACTCCACGCACGCGTTCGGGCTGATCGAGCCGGACGGCTCCTACCTTGTCCGCGGCGTCTACAAGGACCAGGAGGGCCAGATCCGAACCTTCGCCCCGTTGCCGGTCTACTCGGCGATCCAGGTCGTGGCCTGCGAGGAGGATGACCTGCTCGACGTCAGCCACAAGGTCGCCGAGCAGTCGGTCGCCGGCCGCGACACCTCGGTTCTGCTGGTCTTCAGCTGCGTCGCCCGGCTCGATGTGCTGCAGCAACGGGAGGAAGAGGAGGCGCGGCGCCTGCAGACCGCGGCCGGTACCGTGCCGATCTTCGGGATCTACACCTATGGCGAGTTCGCGCGCACGACGAGCGCAACCGGCTATCACAACTCGACCGTCGCCGCGGTAGCGCTCTGACGGCGATGTGGGAAGGCGATGGACGATAGGGCTCCAGACGTTGAGGCCATGGCCGTCCAGCTGAAGGAGGCGACCTCGGCGGCGGCGAACGCCTACCGGGACACCGCTCGCCTGACGCGGCTGCTTACTGTGCTCAGCAGTCCATCGCCACCATCGGAGTTGCTCGAGCGGGCGGTGGCCGTACTGTCCCAGGTCTTCACCTGCGAGGTCGTCTGCGTCGTCGAGCGCGTGGGCGACCGCTACGTGGTGGTCAGCGCCAGCGGGATCCCCGAAGACGATGTCGCGTTCGTCGAGGGGTGGGCCCTCGTCCCGGCTGCGGCCGAGGTGACCAGCACCGGGGCTCCGGTAACCCGACAACTGGAGAGCCCGGACCCCGATGTGCCGGCCGCCCTCGATGGTCTCGGCCTCCGGTCGGCAGCGTTCGTGCCCATGTCTGTGGGACCGGTCGAGGTTGAGCAGCTGCTGGTGCTGTTCCGTTCCACCGGTGAGCCCTTCAGCGGCACCGATCTCCATGTACTCACCTCCGTCGCGCAGCGCCTCTCCGTCGCGGCTGCCGATCGTGAACGCGCCGAAGCGATCGAACGGCTGGCTCAGACCGGACACCAACTCGCCGGCCATCTCGACCCCACTTCGCTGGACGACATCGCAGCACAACTGCTCCAGCGACTCACCGTCTCCGACGGCGCCTGGGTGAGCCGGCTCGGTGAGTCTCCATCCGGCCGCGCCGACGCAGGGCCGGCATCGGTCGCGGTGACTGCCGGTCCGCACCCCGTCGACCCGCGGGCGTGGGAGGCGGCGCTGCAGGGCCGGGTGTGGACGAGGGCGGAGACGACCGGGGCCGATCCGCACGCGACGATGTGCGTGCCCGTCGTGCGCGGCGGCCGGCCGATCGCACTGCTCTGCGCGATGCGCGACCGCCCGAGCCCGTACCGCGGGGAGGTTCGCGAAATCGCGACCATCTTCGCGGACTACTTCGGCACCGCTGTGGAGAGCGCCCGGCTCTACCAGGAGCTCAGTCTCCGGGCAACCAGGGACCCGTTGACCGGCCTGGCGAACCGCGAGCTGGCCACGCAACGCCTCGATGACGCACTTGCCACTGGCGCTTCAGCACACGTCGGGTTGCTCTTCTGCGACCTGGACGGATTTAAGGCGATCAACGACCGGCTCGGCCACGATGCCGGCGACGAACTGCTGGAGCTCGTGGCTGCGCGGCTGCGCAACGGTGTCCGGCCGCGGGACCTGCTGGCGCGTTTCGGGGGGGACGAGTTCGTCGTCGTGCTCAGTGAGGTCGAGACTCTTGACCAGGTGCTCGATGTTGCCCGGCGACTGTTGCGCGGCTTCGACGATCCGTTCGCCATCCAAGGCGAACGGGTCAGCGTCACGGCGAGCGTCGGCGGCGTGCTCGGCATCCAGGGCCAGACGACGGCGAACTCGATGCTGCGGGACGCGGACGCGGCGATGTACGTCGCCAAGTCGCGTGGCCGGGGCGTGGTCGAGGTCTTCGACGAGGCAGCGTCGAGCCGTTCGCTGGACCGGCTCGGCCTGCGCTCGGAGCTGCTCCATGCCGTAGATCGTCGGCAACTCGAGATCGGCTACCAGCCCGTCGTACGCCTGGAGTCGGGTAAGTTGATCGCCTTCGAGGCGCTGCTGCGCTGGAACCACCCCTCACGTGGTCCGGTCCCACCCGATGTCTTCATCCCGCTGGCGGAGGAGGCTGGCGCGATCGTCCGGATCGGTACCTGGGTCCTCGAGCAGGCGTGCCGGCAGCTCGCCGACTGGCAGCGGCTGCCTGGCCATCGGCACCTGCTGCTGAGCGTGAACGTGTCCGCCGCTCAGCTGATCGAGGTCGACGCCAGCAGCGCGATCGTGGACATGGTGCGCTCCGCCGGCGTCAGCCCGAACGACGTGTGGATCGAGGTGACCGAGCGCAGCCACGCGGGCGAGGACGTCACCCTGGTGACCGAGTCGCTCCGCTCGGCCGGTCTGCACCTCGCTCTGGACGACTTCGGCGCCTCGTACTCGAACCTGGCCTACCTCAAGCAGTTCCCGGCCGAGTGCCTGAAGATCGACCGGTCGTTCGTCGACAACCTGGCGAGCGATCGGACGAACCAGCGCATCGTCCGCGGCATCCTGGCCATCGCCGACTCGCTGGGCTTGATCGTGGTGGCTGAGGGAGTCGAGCGCGCTGCCGACAAGGAGGCGCTGCTATCCCTCGGCTGCCGGCTCGGCCAGGGACATCTGTTCGCGCCGGCACTCATGGTTCCGGACGCGACCAACCTGCTCCGTTCGTCGGACGGCGCCGCCTACCCCGCCCAGTGGGCCAGCGGCACGCTCACTCGGACCGGATGAGCGTTATTAGATGTCCATTTATCGAATGCGGATGACGATTCCGATGGACCAGCCGGACGGGACCTAGGTCCCTTGGGTGGGCGCGCTCATCGCCCATACCCTCGGGGGTATAGCGAATCCCCGGAGGTGGGTGTGATGAGACGGCTACTGGTGCTCGGTGCCGGCACCGCAGGCACGATGGTCGCGAACAAGCTACGCCATCGGCTGTCCCGGTCCGAGTGGCAGATAACCGTGGTGGACTCGACCGACCGGCACTACTACCAGCCCGGCTTCCTGTTCGTCCCGTTCGGAACGTACCGAGCTGACGACGTGGTCAGGCCACGCGGTCGCTACATCTCGAGGGGCGTGGACGTCGTCCTCGGGGACATCGACCTCGTCGCCGCGTAGTGCGCAGTCTTCGAAGAATCAATTCGCATCTGTCCACGACCGTGAATCGCGAGTTGCGCCGACGGGATCGCCGAACATCGCGTTGACTAGACTCAATCGCAGTTCACCAACGGTTGTCGACTCCCATGCGCATGTCGGCTCGCGCTGCTGGTTCGCGCAGCCTACTCGGCAGTGCGGCCAGGCTTCGATGGCGTCGAGTGGCCTTGGTGAAGGTCCGCCACTCGGCCACCTGTCGCTCCTCGCGGCGGTTCTCGGCCAAGGCGTCGCAGTCCTCGATACCGTGCTCGCCACCCGAGGTGTAACCCGAGCCGGTACCGATGGCCGCGGACGTTGTTGCGCGAAGTAACGAGAAGCTGATCGGTCCGTGCGGTGCATGGGTCGGT
>JBQGBY010000114.1:0-1900 GCA_052038195.1 Micromonosporaceae bacterium
GTTCTTGGCGAAGTAGCGCCGGGTGAGGCGGATGGCTCCGAGCTTGAGGCTGCGGGCGGTGAGGATGTCGCCCTTCCGGCCGACGACCAGTTCGGTGGAGCCCCCGCCGATGTCACAGACGAGCACCTGGCGGTCGTACACAGGCACCGCTTGGAGGACGCCGAGGTGGATCAGCCGGGCCTCCTCGAAGCCCGAGATGACCTCGACCTCGATCCCCGCCTCGTCCCGGGCCCGGTCGATGAACGTCGACCGGTTCTCGGCCTCGCGCACCGCCGATGTGGCCACGGCCCGGAGCCGCGCCCCGTGGATCGCGGCCACCTGCCGGAAGCGCGCCAGTGCCTCGATGCCGCGGTTGATGGCAGCCGGGGTCAGCCGCTTCATGTCCCGGGCCGAGGACCCGAGGCGCACCATCTCGCGCTCGCGGTCCACCACCTCGAAGCGGTCGGCGTCGACGCGGGCGACGACCAGGTGGATGGAGTTCGTCCCGATGTCGACAGCGGCGAGAACCGTCATGGGTACTTTCCTTCGACTGGGCTGGCGTAACTAAGGTGCCCGCCCATGGCCAAGCCAGCCAAGCGCAGGATCTCGGGTGGGCGTGTGACCGCCAAGGGCACCACGCCGGCATCGAGCCGGCCCAATCGGTCGACCCGATACACGCCACCGGTGCCCCGCGAGGTGAAGGTCAGCCCCATGTGGGTGCCCGTCCTGATGTTCTCATTGCTCGGCCTCGGGGTCCTGTTGATCTTCCTCAACTACCTCAACGTCCTACCCGGTGGGACCAGCAACGCGTACCTCGCCGGTGGGCTGGCGGCCATCTGCGGCGGCATCATCGTGGCCACGCAGTACCGCTGAAGGCCAAGCGAAGCGAGCACCTCAGCACCGACGGCGCGAGCGCGTTACGGCGACATGCCGGCGATGGGTGTGGGGCGCAGCCACCGGCGGCACGAGGCCCGCCACACGGCGCTGAACACCAGGTAGCCGAAGTTACAGCGATGTGACCCTCCCCAGGGTTATCCACAGCCTGTGAGGATCGCGCATCGTCTTGCCGCGCCGATCACCCGTCGATGGGCGCCACCAGATCCATGTCCTCCTGGCAGTGTCGCGGCGGGTCGGGCACCTCGTCGTTGGCGCTCGTCATGCGCACCTCGGTACCGCAGATCGAGCACCGGTACGTGAGCCGCACCTTGCGCAGCTCGCCCGGTGGCGGGGGCGGCGGCAGCGGAGTCGCCAACCCCGACAGCACGCTGAAGCCGATCCTGAGCAGCAGCCAGCCGACGAGCACCGCGACCGCCACCGCCAGCACCGACGCCCTGGTCACCAGCCACGCGAGGGCGCCGGCCGCGAGCAGGCCGACCAGGGTCGGCCACGAGATCTTCGGCCTGCGCACGGCGCCAGCGTACGGCGTGGCCGCAAGCCGCGGACCCCGGTGAGGGCGCCCCGGGCTCTCCGTCGAAGGGATGCGTGGATACGAACGTCGTCCCGGCCAACGGTGGTCAGTGTTGCCGGGAGGCCGAGCTGTGTGGCCTGGGCTTTCGCCACGAATCCCGTACTGTTCGGTGCCCACATGCGGGCCTATCCGCTCGGTCTCCAGGTCAGGGCGCCGGATCGTTCTCGGTCGCGACGAACGGGCGGCAGGCCATGCCCCGCAGGCCCGGGCAGGGCGCCGGCTGGACCGCGGGCACCTGCACGCCGTCGATCACCGACAGCACCAACGCCGACGGTTCCCCGCGGTTGCGGTGGATGTCGATGCTCGGGGTCACACCGCGGTAGTCGGGCGGCTCGAACTCCCACGTCGCGTGGTTGCGGCCGGGCGTGGCGATCGACAGGCGGATCCGCGAGCCGGCGCGGAACGCGTGCGCGAAGCCGGGGATGTCGACGCGGGCCTCGACCACCGCGTCGC
>JBQGBY010000115.1:0-19397 GCA_052038195.1 Micromonosporaceae bacterium
GGGGCCGCCGGGGCCCACTCAGCCGACGCGGTGGCGCGGCGCCGGCGCTACATCGTGCTCGCGCTGCTGGTGCTGCTGCTCCTGCTCCTGTGCGTCGGCGGCGTCCTCTACTGGTGGCTGGTTGTCCGCGACGACAATGGCACCGATGTCGACCCGACCGCGTCGCCCAGCACGTCGGTGAGCACCTCAATCACGCCGTCGACGAGCCCGTCGCCCTCGGAGAGCCCATCGCCGAGCCCGTCGGTGTCGCCGAGCCCCACGACCATCGCGATCCCCGTGCTCATCGGCAAGCCCGCCGAGGAGGCCGTCGCCATCCTCGAGCAGGCCGGTTTCACCAACATCACGGTGGTCATCGGGACGACCGAGGTGACCGAGCAGGAGTACACCGGCAAGCCGGTTATCGGGGTCAACCCGGCCGAGGGCACCCAGGTGGTCGGCACCACTGAGGTCATCCTGACGATCGGCGGCGGGCCGGCGCCCACCGGCGGTCGCGGCTGACGCATCCATCGCGAGCCGAGGGCACCCGCGCCGGGCGAGCAGCGCTTGCGTGATTCGCTGCGCAAGCTGCGCGAATGCCGGGACGGGTGCCCTCCGTCTGTCAGCCCGGTTCGACGATGGCCGGGTGCCCTCCGTCGGTCAGCCCGGTTCGACGATGGCCGGGTGCCGCGGGTCGTCGGCCCGCACCACCACGTCCGCCCATGAGGCTGGATCGACCTCGTCCCGGTAGCGCTCGTAGGCCGGCAGGGTCCAGGCCAGGTCCGGCGGCGTGCGCCGCGCGAGCGCGGCCGGTGACAGGTCAATGTGGACGGTCAGCTCCAGGGGCAGGCCGCGGCCGAGGAGCAGCGGTCCGCTCAGGATCAGGGCGCTTCCCGGCGCCACGGCCTGGAAGCCCGTACGGCTGGCGCGGTCCAGGCCGGCGTCGAACCGCACGGGCCTGATCCGACCGTTGCCACCGGGGTCAAGCGGCGCCAGCACCTCGCGGGCCAGGCCGTCGGCGTCCAGCCAGTCCTCGTAGAAGCTGTCGGGGTCGGTGCGGCCGCGCTCGAACCGCAGGGATGCCGGTCGCAGGTGGTCCTCCGCCCGCACCCGTACGGTCTGCCGCCCCCGGGCGCGCACCGGCGCCACGAGCGCGTCGGCCACGTCGCCCGGCCCGGCCGCGTCGGCACCGTCCACCGCCACCCGCACCCAGCCCGCGGCCAGCGTGATCCGCGCCGCGAGCTCGTCGACGAGCGCCCCCGGTGAGACGGGTCTGATCCGCACCAGCCCCACTCTGCCCGACGCGGTGTTCGTGTCGGACCCGGTCGCTAGGGTCTCGGCATGATCGGACGTCTGCGCAGCGTGGTCTTCGATGCCCCCGACGTGACACGCCTGGCCGCGTTCTACGAGGAGCTCACCGGGTGGCCCAGCTCGGGTGACGAGACATGGATGGTGCTGAGCGTGCCCGGCGGACGGCGCGTGTGCCTGCAGGCCGCCCCGGACCATGTGCCGCCGCAGTGGCCTGACCCGGAGCGTCCCCAGCAGATCCACCTTGACCTGCTGACTCCCGACATCGAGTCGGCAGCTGTCCGGGCGGTCACCCTCGGCGCCACCCGCCTCGCCGAGGTCGACCGCGGTGAGCACGCGTGGGTGACCCTCGCCGATCCGGCCGGCCACCCGTTCGATCTGTGCCGTGGGACGGCCGCCGGCGACGGCGTCAGCGCACCCATGGGTCTGATCGGGCCCTGCCTCGACACCGACGACCCGGCCCGCCTCGGCCGGTTCTACGCTGACGTGCTCGGCATGTCGGTGGAGTGGGAGGGCGACGAGGGTCTGTTCGCCAAGGGCGACGCCGGCGGTGCCTACTTCCAGCGGGCGACCCGCTACGTCCGTCCACAGTGGCCGGATCCGGCGCACCCCCAGCAGGGACACCTCGACATCCTGGTCGGCGACGTCGATGCCGCCGAGCACCAGGTGCTGGCTCTCGGTGCCACCCGGCTGCCCGGTGCCGGCGACGACTACCGGGTCTTCGCCGACCCGTCCGGTCATCCCTTCTGCCTGGTCTTCGGCGTCGACACGGCTTCGCCATGAGCGGCGTCGGTCAGCCGGCGTAGCGGTCCACCGGGCGGCCGGCGACGTCGGTGAGGTGCTCGACGTAGACCAGTCCCGCACCGGGCTGGCCGTGCGCGTCGAACTCGGCCCCGGTGGTGATGACGAGCATCCGGTAGTCGGGGCCGGCGAAGGCGCAGCAGGTTGTCTGCGGCGTCGGCACGGAGAACTCCCGGTCGATCCGGCCGTCGGGCGTGTACCGGCGCACCGTCCCGGCGCCCCAGAGCGCCACCCATACGTGGTCCTCGGCGTCGACGCAGAGTCCGTCCGGCTTCGGCACGTCGACGAAGGGGCGGCGGTTGTCGATACCGCCGGACCCCCGGTCGTAGTCGAACATGTCGATACGGTGCGTCGGCGTGTCCACGTAGTACATCCGGTCGCCGGACCAGCCGAGCCCGTTGGAGAGCGTGATTCCCGACAGCACCCGCACCGCCGCCGACGCGCCGGGGTCCAGGCGGTACAGAGCGGCCCGCGGCGTCTTCGTGTCCCGCGCCATGGTGCCGAACCAGACCCGCCCGGCCGGGTCGGCCTTGGCGTCGTTGGTCCGCAGGGCCACCCCGCGATCCGGGTCATCGTAGGGTTCGAGCGACGTCAACGTGCCGTCCTCGTCCGCGAGCACGGGCCCGGTGGCGAGCAGCAGCACGAGGCCACCGCCGACGCGGGGGACCGCCGCGGACACCTCCTCCGCCGTCGACGTCAGCCCGGTCTCGCCGGTCACGATGTCGCGCCAGAGCACCCTTCGGCCCACGATGTCGACCCACCCGACGCGACCGGTCCGCTCGTCGTACCAGGGCGCTTCGGCGAGCGCACTGACCCGATCATCGAATATCTCCACGCGGAGATCCTCGCACAAGCCAAGATCCAACTCTGCGGTGAGAATCCCGAGTTTTCTCGGAAATCTGACCGGTCAGGCGGTCAGGCGTCAGGCGGTCAGGCGTCAGGGGGCGAGCGCGTCGACGATCTGCTGGGCGCGTGCCTCGTGCTGGGCGTAGTGGTCCGGGTAGGCCGAGACCTGCACGCGCTGCGCGGCCACCGTCAGCGGCAGCCCCTCCCAGCCGGTCACGCGCAGCAGCGCCGAGTAGAACGCGGTCGCTGCGTAGGTCGGGTCCATGAGCTGCCAGACGGCGCCCCAGCCGGTGCTCGCGCGCTGCTGGAACAGGCCCACCGAGTCGTGGTCCGAGCCGTCGCCCTCGGCGTTGTAGTTGTACGACTCCGGAATCCGTGTGCTGGCGAGGTTGCGCAGCCCGGACTCCTGCAGGGAGGTCGCGACGGCGATCACGAACGCCCGCTTCGGCAGGCCCATCGCCTGCCCAGCCTGGACAATCTTCAATGCATTGTTCATCTGGATCTGGTCCAGACCCGCCACCGGGGTGGGGTTCGCTGCCAGCCACGCGGCCTGGGCGGCGGCCGCCTCGGCGGCGGCACGCTCCTCTTCGGACTGCGGCACCTGAGTGGCGGCGTCGAGGCTGGGCTCGTCCGGCGAGCCGGTGGGGGCGGGTCCGCGGTCGAAGGAGCGCAGCACACCCACGACGTCGGTCGTGGTCGCCGTCGGCGCCGAGCCGAGGGCCGTGGTCGGGCCCGGTCCGCCCGACTGCCCGGCGAACGTGGCGAGCGCGAGGCTGGCCAGCACACCCAGGGCGAGCCCGGTACGGTTCCGGGCCACGCGGCGCAGGCGCTCCCGCGTCGGCAGCCGGACCAGGTCGAGCGGGCGCCGGTGCCGGACCACCGCGGAGGATCGGTGCCGCCCCGTGATAGCGGGTTCTCTGTCAGATATCCGATGCCGAGGGGACTTGCGCATTGCCCCAACGTAAAGGGGTAAATCGCATATGCGCCCTATGAGTTATGTGGGGGATATAACAACATAACCACCCGGAGTGGCACCCGTACAGTTGGTAGTCACATCCGTCCGATCCGTCCCGTACGCCGTGATCCTTCCCAATCTCTACCTCCGTGAAACCGTCGATCCGTCACCCGACCGGGCGACCGGCCGGTCCACGGGGACCGACGGCTGTCGCGGAATGTGATGGGCCGACCACGATCCGAAGTGAGAGTGGCGCCGGTTAGGCTCAGGCGTGTCGTCCTCATCCACCTCTGCCGGATCACCCGTACCCGGTCCGGCCGCGCCGGTCGACCGCCTGAACCGGCACCTCGAGGCCTGGCTCGGGCGGTGGCCGGCCCGCGCTCCGGTGGATGTGGTCGGCTCCATCGCGCGCGAACGCCCCGGCTGGGACGGCAGGATCTTTCCGGTGATCGGCGTGCGCTCCCCCGAGTCCGGGGTGCTATCGGTGCCACCGCACGCCGTGGCCGCGGTGCAGACCGTCGCAGCGACCCTCGACGATTCCCATGCCCGCCACCCCCACCCAGCCACCCGAAACGATTCTTCGATGGCGGGGCCGTGGGACCGGCTGCTCGCGCGCCTACCGGAGTCGCGGGTCGGGCCCGACCAGCGGGTCTACTCGGGCGTGTTCCGGTGGTGCGAGCGCCCGGCCGCGCTGCCCGAGCTCGGCGTGTGGGTCGACGCCGGCGACCCGTCCCTGCCCGACTGGCTACGCCACTTCGGGCAGCCGGTGGAGGCAAGGCAGCCCCAGCGACGCCTGTGGAGCGGAATCAGCGTGCAATTCCAGCGACGCCTGCGGAGCGGAATCAGCGGAGACGACCAGCGACGCCTGCGGAGCGGAATCAGCGGAGACGCCCAGCGACGCTTGCGGAGCGGAATCAGCGGAGACGACCAGCGACGCTTGTGGAGCGGAATCAGCGGGCAATTCCAGCGACGCTTGCGGAGCGGAATCAGCGGAGACGTCCAGCGACGCCTGCGGAGCGGAATCAGCGAGCGCGCGGCCGGACCACCGGGGCGCGAGGTGCTGGTCGCCTGGGACCCAGACACCGGCGCATACCTCGCCGGAGTGGGCATCAAGCACCACGACCCGTACGGCCGGGAGATCGCGGTCGGGACGGCGACGGCCGCCGAAGGCCGGGGGCTCGCCCGGGCACTGGTGGCCCAGGCCGCGCGCCGCATCCTCGACGAGGGCGCGGTCCCCACCTACCAGCACGACCCGGCGAACGTCGCCTCCGCCCGGGTCGCCGACGCCGCCGGCTTTCCCGACCGGGGCTGGCGCTCCGCCGCCGTGGCCTGACCCGTCAGAGGAGCGGGGCCGGCGGGCGCAGCGAGATCGCCTTGAGGAAGATCGGGCCGATCGCGGACGGGTCGCGGGCGATGAAGGTGCCGCCGCCGGTCGTGTTGGTGATCGTCTCCAGCTCCGCCTGGCTCACCTCGTCACCGATGCCGATGGCGATCACCTGCACCGGGTAACGCGGATCGATGATCGCCTGGAGGGATGCGACCAGCTGCTCCAGGGTGATGCCACTGGGATCGTCGTTCTGCCCGTCGGTGAGCATGACGACCGAGTTGACCGAGCTCGGATCCCAGCCGCTCTGCACCTCTTTGTAGGCGGCCAGCACGGTGTCGTAGAGGCCGGTGTTCCCGTTGGGGATGGGCCGGACGGTCTCCAGCGCGGCCATCAGCGCCGGCCGGTTCTCGGTCATCAGCCGGATCGGGATGAGCTGCTGGAAGTCGGTCGTGGGCGTGAGGTCGGTCGAGAAGATCCACAGACCGACCGCCCACGAGTCGTCGAAGAGCATCAGACCCTGGCGGGCCGCTTCGGTGGCGATCTGCGCCCGGGTGGCGCCCCCCGCGGAGGGCACCGGGGAGTTCATAGATCCAGAGACATCCATTACGGCGAGCATCCGGGCCGGACGGGTGACCGAGATCCACGTAGCGAGCGCGCGGGCGACCGCCGCGCCGTCGAGCTGCCCGGTCGTGATGGCCACGGGCGACCCCGGCATCGCGGTGAAGGCGGCGGTGCCGTCCGCGCCCCGCAGCCCGACGGTGCCGAGGTCACGCACGTACCGGTCGCCGGTCAGCGCCACGCGAAGTTCGTCGGCGAGGCGGGCCCGGTCCGCCGTGATGCCGGGCATGACGGCGTACGGGTAGTCCAGCGCGGGCGGCGCCGGCTGGACATAGAGCGCGGCGAGGGGCACCCCCGGGGAGGCGGCGTTGTAGGCCAGCAGTGACCGCTCGGCCAGCGGCGCGGCGCCCAGCGAGGAGCCCAGCGCGGCCGGGTCGGCCGACGCCGGGAAGCGCGCGAGCAGGTCGGCCTCACCCGGCGCGCGGCCGGTGAACAGCGCCCGCATCACCGCCACCGTGGTCGAGTCCGGGTCGGCCCCCGAGGCCGCCGCGGCCGCAGCGAACGCGACCAGGCTGGCCAGACCCACCGCGTCGCGGTTCGGCTCGACGATGCCCAGGCGCAGGGGTTGGCCGCCGCCGCCCAACATCTGCAGGATCGCGCCCCAGGTCGGTAGCTGCGTGGGCCAGCCCAGGGTGCCAGCGACCGGTTCGGGCACGGCGAGCACGACAGGGCTGGTGGCGATCGACAGGGCCTGCGGCGGGACCAGCTCGGGCCCGGCCGAGCGCACCCGGACCAGCCAGCTCGACGAGTCCGGCACCCACACATCGGGGACCGGCACCCGGGTCGCGGGCGGCGCCGGCGGCGGGGTGGGCGACGCCGACGCGCCCGGCGACGGCGGCACCGGAGCGGCCGGGACAAGCGGAGTCAGCCCGGTGAGCGCGACGCCGCCACCGTCCGCGACGGCGAGCGCGACGTCCGCGGGCGAGATCGGATCGACCTTCACCGCCACGCATTCGCCGCCGGCGCCGCGCGCGCCCGCGGCCCAGCGCGTCGCCGACTGCGACAGCACCGGGGCGATCTCCGGCGCCGCGGCCACACTCAGCTGCACGGTGCCGGAACAGGATTCGCCGCCCGTAGAACTCCACAACGCGAGCGCGCCGACGCCGGCCACCAGAACGATGGTCACGACAGCGACACGCACACGCGCGGAGAGCCCGGGGCCGCGATGGCGTCCGCCGCTCATCGTCGACCTCTCCTCTAGTGATAGGTAGCCATCCTGCGGATTCGCCCCCAATGTGTCCACCCGGGAGGCGGAACGCGGCCGACCGAGGCTGGCAAGATCATCACAATTGGCCACCAATGGGACAGGCGAGTTGCGACACGATCACGGCGGGTGATCACGGCCGGCGGGGGGCGGACCGGACACCGACGACCGAGCGAGGCGCATCGGCGGACCGAACTAGGCACTCCGGGGCTCGACGATGATGTGGTCGATCACGGGGAACGGACCGTCCCCCCTGGACGGTTCGATGGCGATCTCGTTGGTGCGCGGCGACAGCGGCAGCTCCACGCTGACCGTCGCGCAGCACCCCGAGCCGGACTCGAACTGGATCGGCTCCCAGGCGCGTCCGGCGCGGACGCTGCCGCTCCAGGCTCCGCCCGGGGCATAGACGAGAGTGACCAGGTACTGGCCGTCGCCGGGCACCTGGATCGACTGGAACTGGATCGACCCGGACCGGCTGGTGAACTGGAC
This sequence comes from Micromonosporaceae bacterium, assembly GCA_052038195.1. GTDB lineage: Bacteria > Actinomycetota > Actinomycetes > Mycobacteriales > Micromonosporaceae > DATBGZ01. The sequence goes on from JBQGBY010000115.1 coordinate 7,525, forward strand.
GCCGGCGACGCCGGCGACCTGGACCACCTCGGCCCGGCGCAAGCGCACCGATCGATCGTCGGCCTCGGCCTCGTAGACGCCGGCCGGGAGCGCCACCGGGGCGTCGGTCGTGCCCGGTCCGGTCTGCCCCGACCCCGCCGCCAGGTCGGACGGGCCGGCCGGCTCGCCATCACCGCCGGAGAGCAGCACCGGCAACGCGACCGCGAGGACGAGGAGGGTGGCGACGATGGGCGCTCGATCAGGACGAAGCGCCGTGGCACGCGCACCTTGGGGATCCGAAGCTTTCGGAGGCTGAGCCTCGACACCCGCAGCCGGTGCGTGCGCACGACGTGCCGGACCGGGTTGTCCCGTTCGGGACCACTGGGATCAGCCTTCCCCATATTCCCCTCCTTGGCCCCCTGATGCTCGGGTCGGGCCGAACCTACCGCATGATCGCGGCGGGCGCCCTGCGGAGGATCTCAGGCGCGCTCAACGAGGATGCGGTCGATGGCGGGGAACGGGCCGTCGCCGCGAAGCAACTCGATCGTGACCTGGTCACTGCGCGGCGACAGGCGTACGTCCACAGTGACCGAGGCACAGCAGCCGGCGCCGGGCTCGAACGGCACCGGTTCCCAGGAGCGCCAGGCCTGCACCGAGCCGCTCCAGGAACCGCCGTGGACGTAGACCACGGTGATCCGGTACTGACCCTCGTCGGGCACCTGCACCGACCGGAACTCGATCTGCCCGGAGCCGCTCGTGAACCGGACGGCGCGGCCACCGGAGGCGCCGTCGACCGTCACCACCTCGGCCCGGCGCAGATGGACGGACCCGCCGCCGGCCTCGGCCTCGTAGACGAGCGCGCCCGCGGGGGTGGCCGGTGCCGATGAGGTCGTCGTGGCGAGCGCTTCGGTCGGGCTCGGCTGTGCTCCCGACGGGGTGGCGGTGGCGCCGCTCGGTGCCGCCCCACGGGCCGTCTCCGACGCACGGTCGGCCAGGGGATCGGCATCGCCGTTGCCCGAGAGGAGCAGTGGCACGCCGACTGCGAGGACCACCGCGATGGCGGCGAGGATCAGCCCGACTGTGGCGGAGCGCCGCGGCCCCCGGTGCCGGCGCACCGCGCGCCGGACGGAGGTAGGCGCCGTGTCCCAGGTGTCGTCCGGCAACGGCTCCGGCGCGGGCCGCTCCACCGGGTCGGGCCATTCCGCCGACGGGTCGGGCTTCTCCACCGACGGGTCGGGCCGCTCCGCCGAGGGGTCGGGCCACTCCACCGCGAGGTCGAGCCGCTTCACCGTCGGGTCGGGCCACTCGGCCGACGGGTCGGTCTCGATGCCGTTGGCGGCGTCAGGATCGTCCTTGTCCACATCCACCTCCTCACCCTGGCGACCCGACCGGTGGGAACCTACCGCACGGCGTCAGCCACCTGTCGCCCACGACGTCCGGTGTGCCATGACGACAGATGACGATCACGGCAGATGGGTCTGTCGCTAACAGATAGCGACAGACGCTGCCGATCGCGACAGATAGGACCGTTTACTCGGCCGCGTTCGGCTCGACCCGCTGACCCTTACCGAGCACCACGATGCCGTTGGCCGAGACGGTGTAACGGGCGCGATCGCGCTCGAGATCGACGCCGATCTCCGCACCCTCCGGTACATGGACGTTCTTGTCCAGGATGGCGTTACGGACCACGGCGTGCCGACCGATATCGACGCCCTCCATGAGGACCGAGCCCTCGACGTGCGCCCAGGAGTGCACGCGCACGTTCGGCGAGACCACACAGTTCTCCACCAGCGAGCCGGAGATGACCGCGCCGGGCGAGACCATCGACCCGATCGCGCGGCCGAGCCGCTCCTGCCATCCGTGCACGAACTTCGCCGGCGGCCAGGGCCGGTTCTCCGTGTAGATCGGCCACTCATAGTTGTACAGATTGAAAACTGGATGAATCGCGATGAGGTCCATGTTGGCTTCGTAGTACGAGTCCAGCGTCCCCACGTCGCGCCAGTACCCGCGGTCGCGGTCGGTCGAGCCGGGCACATGGTTGTCCCGGAAGTCGTAGACGTTCGCCTCGTTGCGCTCGACCAGCATGGGGATGATGCTGCCGCCCATGTCGTGCTTGCTCGCCGGGTCGCCGGCGTCCTTGGTGAGCGCCTCGACGAGCAGGTCGGCGGTGAACACGTAGTTACCCATCGACGCGAAGACTTCGCTGGGGGCGTCCGGGAGGCCGACCGCGTCGATCGGCTTCTCCCGGAACGATGCGATCCGCCGGGTGTCCGCGGCGACGTCGATGACACCGAACTGGTTCGCCGTCGCCAGCGGCTGGCGGATGCCGGCCACGGTGACGCCGGCGCCCGAGGCGATGTGGTCGGCGACCATCTGCGACGGGTCCATCCGGTAGATATGGTCGGCGCCGAAGACGATCACGTAGTCGGGGGCCTCGTCGTGGATGAGGTTGAAGCTCTGGTAGATGGCGTCGGCCGACCCGGCGAACCAGTACGGGCCGCGCCGCTGCTGGGCCGGGACTGGCGTGATGTAGTTGCCGAGCAGGTTCGACATTCGCCAGGTCTTGGTGACGTGCCGGTCGAGCGAGTGCGACTTGTACTGGGTGAGCACGACGATCTTCAGGAAGCCACCGTTCACCAGGTTCGACAGGGCGAAGTCCACCATGCGGTACAGCCCGCCGAAGGGCACCGCGGGTTTGGCGCGGTCCGCGGTCAGCGGCATCAGACGCTTGCCCTCGCCGCCGGCGAGGACCACCGCGAGCACCTGGGGTGCGCCCATAGTCAGATCCCGCCCCTGCTTCGCCGGCCCATGATCAGGTCCCGCCCCTGCTTCGCCCGCCCATAGTGCGACCGTATCCATCGCGGCGCCCGAACACGAGCCGAACACCCGGACACGGCGGCGCCGCTTGCGAGCAGAACATCGGGCTGGGCGCGCGCCCGGCCGTTAGGCTGCGGTGGTGCGGGTTGATCTGCTGACCCGGGAGTATCCGCCCGAGGTCTACGGCGGCGCCGGGGTGCACGTCGAGTACCTCGTCCAGAGCCTGCGGGATCTGGCGGAGGTCCGGGTGCACGCCTTCGGCGCTCCCCGCGACGAGCCGGGCGTCACGAGCTACGTGGATCCGACCGACCTGGCCGGCACCAACGTGGCGCTGCGGACGCTGGGCGTCGACCTCGCCATGGCCGACGGTGTCTCCGGCACGGACCTGGTGCACAGCCACACCTGGTACGCCAACCTCGCCGGTCACATCGCCAAGCTCCTGCACGGCGTCCCCCACGTCGTGACCGCGCACAGCCTGGAACCCTTGCGCCCCTGGAAGGCGGAGCAGCTCGGGGGCGGCTACGCGGTGGCGCTGTGGTGCGAGCGGACGGCCCTGGAGGCGGCCGACGCGGTGATCGCGGTCTCCGCCGGGATGCGCGCCGACGTGCTGAAGACATACCCGTCGATCGACCCGGACAAGCTCCACATCGTCCACAATGGGATCGACACCGATGAGTACAAGCCGGACCTCGACACGGCCGTGCTGAGCCGGCTCGGTATCGACCCGCAGGCACCGAGCGCGGTCTTCGTGGGGCGCACCACCCGGCAGAAGGGCCTGCCCTACCTGCTGCGCGCCGCCGCCGCCCTGCCGGCCGACGTCCAGCTCGTGCTCCTGGCCGGAGCACCGGACACGCCGGAGATCGCGGCCGAGGTGAACAAGCTCGTTGAGTCCCTGCGCGCGCGGCGCGAGGGCGTCGTCTGGGTGCAGGCGATGCTGCCCAAGGCCGAGGTGATCCAGGTTCTCTCCCACGCCACCGTGTTCGTCTGCCCGTCCGTGTACGAGCCGATGGGGATCGTCAACCTGGAGGCGATGGCGTGCGAGACCGCCGTGGTCGCCACCGCCATCGGTGGCATCCCGGAAGTCGTGGCCGATGGCCGTACCGGCGTTCTGGTCCCGGTCGAGCAGGAGCGCGATGGCACACCGGTGCACCCCGACCGCTTCGTCGCCGACCTGGCCGCGGCGATCACCGAGCTCACCGGTGACCCCGCCCGGGCGGCGGCGATGGGCAAGGCGGGGCGGGAGCGCGCCGTCGAGGAGTTCTCCTGGCAGGCCGTCGCCCAGCGCACGGTCGACGTCTACCGCGAGGTCCTCAACACGGAGTCGAAGGCTGCCGAGTGAAAGATCGGTTTCCGTAGAATGACGGGCGTGACCGGACGTTCATGGATCGGCGAGGTGGCGCCCCGGCCGGCCGAGGGTGCCTATCCGGCCAAGGCGGTCGTCGGCGAGGCGGTCCCCATTCGCGCGGTGGCGTTCCGCGAGGGTCACGATCTCATCGGTGTACAGGTGCACTGGCACGCTCCGGACGGCACGGCGAAGCCGCCCGTACGGATGCGGGCCACGCCGGGCACCGACCAGTGGCAGGCCACCATCCGTCCCGACGTGGTCGGCCTGTGGACCTTCCGGGTCATCGCGTTCGCCGATCCGTACGAGAGCTGGCGCCGAGCCGTGACGGCCAAGCTGGACGACGGACAGGGCGAGCGGGAGCTCGCCAACGACCTCGCCGTCGGCGCCGGCGTCCTGGACCGCGCCGCCCGGCTTGTGCCCGACACGGACTCTGCACCCATCCGGGCCGCGGCCGCCGCCCTGCGCGACGGCACCCGGCCGCTCTCCGATCGGGTCGCCCCGGCACTCGGGCTCGGCGACCTGATCTGGGACCACCCCGTGCGGGATCTGGTGACCACGTCGGCGCCGTCCCGGATCTGGGTGGACCGGGAACGGGCGCTCTACTCGGCCTGGTACGAGATGTTCCCGCGCTCGGAGGGGGCGACGGTCGATGCCCAGGGGCGCCCGGTCGCCCACGGTACGTTCGCCACCGCCGCGCGCCGGCTGCCCGGCATCGCGGCGATGGGCTTCGACGTGGTGTACCTGCCGCCGATCCACCCGATCGGCGAGGTCCACCGCAAGGGCCGGGACAACGCGCTGGTGGCCCGGCCCGAGGACGTTGGTTCTCCGTGGGCGATCGGCTCCGCGGCCGGCGGGCACGACGCTGTCCATCCCACCCTCGGCACGGTGGCGGACTTCCGGGCGTTCGTGAAGCAGGCCAACGACGTCGGGCTGGAGGTGGCCCTGGACCTGGCCCTGCAGTGCGCGCCCGACCATCCATGGGTCAAGCAGCATCCCGAATGGTTCACCACACTGCCCGACGGCACGATCGCCTACGCCGAGAACCCGCCGAAGAAGTACCAGGACATCTATCCACTCAACTTCGACAACGACCCGGAAGGCCTCCGGGCGGAGATCCTCCGGGTGGTGCTGCACTGGGTCGACCAGGGCGTGCGCATCTTCCGGGTCGACAACCCGCACACCAAGCCCATCGACTTCTGGGAATGGCTGATCGACCGGGTCAAGCAGGTCGAGCCGGACGTGCTGTTCCTCGCCGAGGCGTTCACCCGACCCGCGGTGATGCACGCGCTGGGGACGATCGGCTTCACCCAGTCGTACACCTACTTCACCTGGCGGACCACGGCGGCGCAGCTGCGCGAGTACTGCGAGGAGCTGGTCGCCGCCGCCGACCACATGCGGCCGAACTTCTGGCCCAACACTCCGGACATCCTGCCCGAGCACCTGCAGACCGGCGGGCCGCCCATGTTCAGGATCCGAGCGGTCCTGGCCAGCCTGCTGTCCCCGTCGTGGGGCATCTATGCCGGGTACGAGCTGTACGAGCACGTCGCCGCAGCGGGCACCGAGGAGTACCGGGACAACGAAAAGTATCAGTTGCGGCCCCGCCCCTGGGCGCAGGTCGAGCGGGCGGGCCTCTCGCTCGCGCCGTACCTGGCCCGGCTCAACGCCATCCGGCGGGAGAACCCGGCCCTGCACCGGCTACGCAACCTCCGCTTCCACGAGGTCGACAACGACGACGTACTCTGCTGGTCCAAACGCGACCCCGACACCGGGAACACGGTGCTCGTGGTGTGCTCGCTGGATCCGCACAACGCGCACTGGGTGAACACCACATTGGACATGCCCGCGCTCGGCTTCGACTGGCAGGACCGGATGACCGTACGGGATCTCATCACCGGCACCGAGTACGACTGGGGTCAGCACAACGCCGCCCGGCTGGATCCGCTCGGCGAGCCCGCACACATCATGACGGTCCGCCCCGCCGCGGCCCGCGCGGAGGCGGCCTCATGACCGAGATCATCGTCGGGCCCACCTACGATCCCCACGGCATCCTCGGGGCGCACGCGGTCGAGGACGGCACCGTGATCCGGACCCTGCGCCGGGGGGCCAAGGACGTGGCGGCCATTGTGGACGGTCAGCGGTACCCGATGCAGCGCCTGATCGAGGAGGGCATCTTCGAGACCACCGTGCCCGGCAAGGTCCTCGACTACCGCATCGACACCGACGGCCAGGTGCGCGACGATCCCTACCGGCACCTGCCCACCCTGGGCGCGTTCGACCTGCAGCTCATCAGCGAAGGCCGGCACGAGCGACTGTGGACGGTACTCGGCGCGAACGCGGCGGGGTCCGGTGCGGCGGCGGGCGCGGGGTCCGGTGAGCCGGAGGACCACGCGGGCGGGGCGTTCGCCGTCTGGGCGCCGACCGCCCGGGGCGTGCGGGTGGTCGGCGACTTCAGCGGGTGGGGGCCGCACGACGGGTGGCCGATGCGCTCGATGGGCGCCAGCGGTGTGTGGGAGCTGTTCGTGCCCGACGCGCAGTCCGGCCAGCGGTACAAGTTCCGCATCCTCGGCCGCGACGGCGTCTGGCGGGAGAAGATCGACCCGTTGGCCCGGTTCAACGAGGCCCCGCCCCGGACCGCGAGCGTCGTGCACCACTCCGGCCACGCGTGGGGCGACGCCGAGTGGATCGCCCGCCGCGACGCCGGCTCACCGTGGCGGGAGCCCGTGAGTATCTACGAGGTGCACCTCCCCTCGTGGCGCCCGGGGCTGTCCTATGTGGAGCTTGCCCGGGAGCTGACCGAGTACGTGGTCACGATGGGCTTCACCCACGTCGAGCTCATGCCGGTGATGGAGCACCCGTACGGCGGGTCCTGGGGCTACCAGGTGACCGGCTACTACGCCCCCACCGCGCGGCTCGGCGACCCGGACGGCTTCCGCCTGCTCGTGGACAGCCTGCACCGCGCCGGCATCGGGGTGATTCTCGACTGGGTGCCGGCCCACTTCCCCCGCGACGACTGGGCGCTGGCCCGCTACGACGGCTCGCCGCTCTACGAGCACGCCGACCCGCAGCGGGGCGAGCACCCCGACTGGGGCACGTACGTGTTCGACTTCGGCCGGCCGGAGGTGCGCAACTTCCTCGTCGCCAACGCGCTGTACTGGGTCGAGGAGTTCCACGCCGACGGGCTGCGCGTGGACGCGGTGGCGTCCATGCTCTACCTGGACTACTCGCGCGAGGACGGGCAGTGGACCCCGAATGTCCACGGTGGACGGGAGAACCTCGACGCGGTGAACTTCCTGCAGGAGCTGACCGCGACCGTCTACAAGCACCACCCCGGGGTGCTCATGGTCGCCGAGGAGTCCACCGCCTGGCCCGGCGTCACCCGGCCGACCACCGAGGACGGGCTCGGCTTCGGGTTCAAGTGGAACATGGGCTGGATGCACGACACCCTGGTCTACGTCAGCAAGGACCCCATCCACCGGCAGTACCACCACGACCAGATGACGTTCGCCACCGTCTACGCGTGGAGCGAGAACTTCGTGCTGCCGATCAGCCACGACGAGGTCGTGCACGGCAAGCGGGCGCTGGTGTCGAAGATGCCGGGCGACTGGTGGCGGCAGCGGGCCACCGTCCGGGCGCTGCTGGGGTTCATGTGGGCCTTCCCCGGCAAGCAGCTGCTCTTCATGGGGTGTGAGCTGGCCGACGGTCGCGAGTGGAGCGAGCAGGCCGGTCTGGACTGGTCGCTGCTGGGCATCGAGGAGCATGCCGGCGTGTCGCGCCTGGTCGCCGACCTCAACGCCGCCTACCGGGCCGAACCCGCGCTGTGGTCACGCGACATCACCCCCGACGGGTTCGCCTGGATCGTCGGCGACGACAAGGCCCACAACGTCTTCGCCTTCGAACGCCACGGTTCGAACGGCGAGGTCCTCGTCTGCGTCGCCAACTTCTCCGCCCTCCCGCACGAGGGCTACCGCGTCGGCCTGCCCTGCGGCGGCCGCTGGCAGGAGGTCATCAACACGGACCGCGGTAGCTATGGCGGCTCCGACGTCGTCAACGCCCCCGGCGTCGATGCCGAGGACCTGCCCTGGCAGGGTCGCCCCAACTCTGCCCCGTTCCGCGTCCCTCCACTTGGTACGGTCTGGCTCCGCCCGAGCGGGTGACCCCTCGAGCGCGGTGGCTTCGCCTGACCCTGCTCGGCGTCGGGGCCATGAGCTCACCGCGGTACGCGCCCGCCGGGCTGCTGGTCCGGTTCGCTGGAGCGTCGGTCGCCTTCGACGGTGGCCCCGGGGCGGAGCCACCGATGGATGTCGACGCCTGGCTGGTCACCGACGAACGGGCCGAGCTGCGGGCTGACCTGCGCCGACTGGCCGCCGCCCGCGGGCTCGTGCCGGTCGTCGGCGATCACCACTCCGGCGGCTTGACGATCCAGCCGCATCCGGTGGAGCACACCAACCACCCCACCGTCGGCTACACGATCCGGGCCGGCTCCCGAACCGTCGTGTGGGCGCCGGAGTACTGGCGGTTCCCCGCCTGGGCGGCCGGAGCCGACCTGATGTTCGCCGACGCCGCTGGATGGGACCGGCCGATCCGGTTCCGTGGTGGCGTCGGCGGACACTCCGACGTGCTCCAGACAGCGGCCGACGCGGCCGCGGCCGGCGTGCACCGGGTCGTCTATGCCCACATCGGCCGCCCCGCGATCCGGGCCATCGACGCCGGCCTTCGCCCACCGGTCGGCGCCTGGGGCGTGGAGGGACGGACCTACCGCCTTCGCGTCCCGTAGCGGTGGCGACGGTGGGTGCAAGCGTGACAGCGCGCTGTGACGGGCCCGGGGCGGTAGCGATCAGGCTCGGGAGGCCACTATGGTCGGGCGGGTGGTTACCTCCGCGTCGTGTACCTGCCTGATCTGCGATCCTGACCCGGCCTACGTTGGATCGACGACCGTCGAGTCGATCAGCCGCCACGGCTGGTTCGCGCTGTGGGTCGCCGGCTCGCTGGACGTGGCGTACACCGTCGGCCTCTGGCACACCTTCCGGCAGCCCGAGCTGGTGATGTTCGGGCTCTCGGGCGAGGACATGCAGAGCTGGCTCAACACGTGCGTGGAGTTGGGGCGGGACAAGGGCTGGCCCCAGCCGGGGGAGCCGTTCGACGGCGTGCTCGACGGGTTCGGGACGCAGCTGCGCGACGTGCACATCTCGTGGTACCGGGCTCTGTTCGGTACCGCGCTCAGCTTCTACCGGGGCACCGGGGTGCCGTTCCGCCAGCTCGTGTGGCCCGACCGCAACGGTCAGTGGCCCTGGGATGAGGCCGCCACGGCCAGCAGCCACACCCGGCAGGCCTTTGCCTGGCTACCGGTGGCGAAGCACCCCGGGGGCGCGTGGCGGCTCGTCGGCGAGTTCGGCCCGACGTTCCCCTTCCCGGTCGGCCCCGACTCGTGGGTACTCACCACACGCGGCGTGCTTGAAGGGTCGCGCCCAGTAGCCACCGTCGCCTTCGACCAGGGCAGCTTCGACGTGCTCGACGACCGCGGGCTCGCCGCGGACGACCTGTGCCTGGCCTTCCTGGGCGACGTGGTCCGCCAGCACCCGCAGGTGCGTGAATGCGCTGATCTTGTCGACGGCCAGGTAGCCACGAGCCCCGCAGCCGGAGCCTCCGATGTGAACGGTCCGAACGGACATGTCCGTACGGCCTCGGGCTGGACCCGCGCGTACGTCACCCCCGCCGACCGGCGCACCAGCAAGCGGGCGTGGACCCTCGCCGAGCCGGCCTAGTCCGCCAGGGACGGATCGCAGTCGTCGTTGTTCAACTGGGGCGAGTGGGGCTCGGTCAAGGATCGGACAGTGAACTCTATCGTTTTCGCGCTGTGCGCCGCGATGGTCGCCGCGGCTGCGGTTTCTGGCTCGGCGCACACCAGACGGCCCGAGTCGTAGACCCGGACGCCCTCCACGAGCGAGGTAACCGCCAGATCGGGATCGTCGCTGACGACGACCGAGACATTCGTCCACGACTGCGCGACGTCGGCCGGGTTCTCGATCGTGATGGTCACCTTCCAGCCCAGCAGCGGGAGGAGGTTCAGTCCAGACCGGGGTTCGACGCTGAACCCCGTGAGCGCCAGTGGCCGGACCACGACGGCAGGGCCTCCGCCTCCGGCACCCGGCGATGCCGACCCCGTCGGGCCCGCGGTACCGCCCGTCCCGGTTGAGCCTGAAGCCGCCGGGCCTTGGTCCGTCTGGCCTGGATCCGCCTGGCCCGGTCCGCCGGCGCCGAGGGTTGGTTCGACCGAGCGCCCCGCCTGGTCCCCCGGGGGCTCGACCGGCGCGTTCGGCCCCAGGCGCGGCAGCAGGAGCAGCCCGCCGACGACCACGACGATGGCCGCCACGGCGGCCAGCAGCCACACGGGCCAGGGGATCCCGAGCAGCCGCCGGCCGCGGCGCGGTGGATCCGCCGGCCGCGCCCCGACCGCCGGGAACATCTGGATCGCCTGCGAGGAGGAGTCGGGCAGCGGAGTGTCGTACCCGACGATCTGGAGCGGCGGCCCGGCGCTGCTCTCTCGCGGGCCCACGCCCGGATCGCCCTGGACCAGCCCGGGCGTCCGTCTGGGCAGATCATCGAACTCGGAGCTGCTCATCTACACCACCGCTTGTCTCGACGGTCGGCGTCACACCGCACGCTGTGTCGCGGGCACCCACCGCACCACAAGTCCGGCGACGCCTGCGGAGCGGACTCAGCAGGCAACTCGCCCGAGCACCCCGCCTCTCCCCGGCCGCATGCTCCTGGTGCGAGACGGTATACCGCGGGGGCGACCGCGGGCGAGAGCCGATGTGGCGCCGACCGCCCTCCGAGCATCTAGTGTCGTGTCATGTACACGACCCGAATCGCACGACACGTGCGGGCGCCGCGCCACGCGGTGTACGCGGCTCTGCTCGATGCGAGTGCGGTCGCCCGGTGGCGGGTACCGGCGGGCATGACCGGGCACGTGCATGAGTTCGACCCCCGTGAGGGCGGCTTCTTCCGCGTCTCGCTGACGTACGACTCGTCGGACGAAACGGGCAAGTCGGGACTACGAACCGACACCTACCACGGTCACTTCCTCTCCTTGGTCCCGGACGAGAAAGTCGTCGAGGCGACCGAGTTCGAGACCGACGACCCAGCGCTGCGCGGCGTGATGACCATGACCACCAGCCTCGCCGACGCCGACGGCGGCACCGACGTCGTCATCGTCCACGAGGGAGTGCCGGACGCGATTCCAGCCGACGCCAACGAGGAAGGCACGCGCATGGCGCTGGCCAACCTCGCCACTCTCGTGGAGGGAGCGCCTCCCTTGCGCGGAAGCTCTCAGTTGCCGGACCGATAGCGAGCAGGGAACGAAGACGAACTCCGCAACGGCGTGACACAAACCTGCTGCCGTGCCGCGAGGGGGACGGCTCGTTAGTCCTCGTCGGTGAGGATGATGTCGCCGTCGGTGCTGACCTCGAAGGATCGTCCACAAGGGATGGTCCAGATGGTCGTCGTGCCTCGCTTGGTGATGGTGAACCCTCTCCGGTCCCGGATGTGGTGGTGGCGCCGGCAGCGGGCGTCGACACAGCCGCGGTGGGACGGCCCGCCGTTGGCGTGCGCGATGCGGTGGTCCAGTTCGCACCGGCGGGACGGTACCGGGCAGCCGGGCGTGCGGCAGGTGCGGTCGCGGGCGCGGACGAACGCCTCCTCGACGGCGTCGGGCATCCGCCCGGTGTGGCCGTGG
>JBQGBY010000116.1:0-2165 GCA_052038195.1 Micromonosporaceae bacterium
CGACCCGTCGGCGACCGCGCCCGCGATGGACGTGCACCTGGCGGCGTGCCCCGCCTGCGCGGAGGAGGCGGCGTCGCTGACCGTCCTCGTGGCCGGGGATGACGACGTCGACCCGGAACCGGCCTTGCGACGCATGGGAAGGACCTCGTCGGAGCGGTAGCGGGCTGCGCCGCCGGGCTCGCGCAATGCGGGATGCCGAGGGCGTCAAGCCGAATGCCCCTTGCCCTTCAGATTCAGCTCTACCGCTTCTAGAACGAGGTTCTTGAGCGCATCTTCGTCGATCGTGTCGCTCTCTTTGATGTCGATCGCCCGCCGGACGTTGCCGCCAAGGCTGGAGTTGAACAGACCGGAGGGATCGACCAGGGCCGCGCCCTTGAAGAAGGTCAGCTTGACGACGCTCTTGTAGGTCTCACCGGTACAGATATCGCCGTCGTGGGACCACACCGGTGTTCCGGGGCTCGTGGCCTTTGCCCACTTCCACTGCTCGACGACATCGGGGTCCGCTTCCTTGATGATTCCTCGCACCTTGCTGAGTGCTTCGCCGCGCCAGTCGCCCAGCTCCCTGATCCTCTCGTCTATCTGCTTGGACGGATCCGGCTGGTCGTTTGCCGGCGCTTCGGATCTGGGCGGGGTGTAGGCGGGTAGCGGGGGTCCACCGGGCGCGGCACAGGGGCTCGGAGAATCGGTGGTTCCTACACCTTCGAGCCTCCGGAGCCCCTGTGGAGATCAACGCTACGCGCATGTGCGCGGTGCTTGTCGGCCTGCCCGATGTGACCGTGCTCGGGGTCGACGACCAGCCCGGCCAGCCGATCCGCGTGCATGTCGAACAACGCGTCGACCGGCCTCGCTGCGGCGAGTGTGGGGTGGCGGCGTGGGTGAAGGAGCGCCCGGTCGTCGAGCTGGTGGACCTTCCGTGCTTCGGGCGGCCAGCTCGGCTGGTGTGGCACAAGCATCGTTGGTGCTGCCCGGCATCGACGTGCCCGGTGGCGTCGTGGACCGGCCAGGACTGGCGGATCGCGGCGGCGCGGCTGGCGATGACGGACCGGGCCGGCCGGTGGGTGACGGTGCAGGTTGGTCGCCACGGGCGCACGGTGAACGAGGTCGCTGGTGAGCTCGGCTGTGACTGGCACACCGTGAATGACGCGGTCATCGCCTACGGCACCGCGCTGGTCGACGATCCCAACCGGATCGGCCAGGTGACCGCGGTGGGGATCGATGAGGTGCTGTTCGCCCGGCAGGGTCCCTGGCGCACCCAGGCCTGGTCGACCTCGATCGCCGATGTCGCCTCCGGGCAGCTCCTCGATGTCATCAGCGGGCGGTCGGCGGTGGGGGCGTGCCAGTGGTTCGACGCTCGGCCGCGGGGTGGTGCGAGCAGATCGCCTGGGCAGTGCTCGACCTGTCCGGCCCATGGCGGCTCACCTTCGACACTGTGCTGCCCTGGGCCACCCAAGTCGCCGACCCGTTCCACCTCGTGAAGCTGGCCAACCAGCGTCTCGACGAGTGCCGCCGCCGGGTCCAGAACGAGACCCTCGGCCACCGGGGCCGCAAGGATGACCCGCTCTACCGGTCCCGCCGCCTGCTCACCAAGGCCGACGAACGCCTCGACGACCGTGGCCGCAGCCGGCTGCTGGGGCTGCTGGATGCCGGCGATCCCCGCGGCGAGGTGCGCACCGCGTGGCACGCCAAGGAAGTCGTCCGCTCGATCTACGACCACCACGACCCCAACCTCGCCCTCGAGTTCGTCACCCGGCTCGGCGCCGATCTGCAGGACGACTCGTGCCCACCCGAGGTCCGCCAGCTCGGCCGCACCATCGTCCGCTGGCGGCACCAGATCGCCGCCTGGCACCAGGCGCAGGTTTCGAACGGGCCGACCGAGGCCATCAACAACCTCATCAAGAGGGTCAAACGGGTCGCGTTCGGGTTCCGCCGCTTCGCCCACTACCGCATCCGCGCCCTGCTCTACGCCGGACGACCCAACTGGGACCTACTCGCCACAATCACACCCCGCTGAAATCCGAAGAGCCCGTTTGCCATGTGCATCCCCCTTGCGGTTGAACAGCTCGGGTCGTAGACGCGATGCCGTGGTGGATCGGCCTCGACCGGCAGTGTCGCACCAGCCGGCGCACCTGGGCGTGGAGGGCTTCCACGGTGAGCGCCGCCTGGTA